>JBGSON010000008.1:0-17435 GCA_041739085.1 Candidatus Altimarinota bacterium
TTGTTTCAACATCCGCTTTTGTCAGCCCGGATCCGGTACCAGAACCAGTTTCAGTCGTCGTACCTGTCGTAGCAGGAGCTGTGCCCTGTGGATTTCCCACCGAGACACTGCATGCGGCGAGAAAAAAGAGGGACGAAAAAAGAACCGCAAATTTTTTCATGGGAAGAAAGAAAAAAGGACAAAAATAATGAAAATAGCAGATTTACTTCTCGAAGATTATACCGGAAAAGTCGGTTTATTCCAATACTGATTTGGTGAAATCGGGACGAGGAAGGTGGACAAAATCACAATGCGGATGATTTATCTATTTTCTCACACCACAAAAAGCCCCTTTCTTGAGAGGCGACTCAGAACAAAAATTCAGGTCGAGATCGGTAGCGCTGCTGTGTACTACCGACCTCAATACCAACCGGGCTCTGTTTGTCTCCTGAGAGATGAGTGGGAGCACCTCCCCTGAGGTGACGTTCACAAAATACTCCTGGGATTATGGAAACAATTCGTTACGAATTCTAGGAAATGTTGACTTATCAATATATGAAGGGGAAAATTCCCTTCTATTTTGCCATATTTCTTATATTTTCCCTCCTTTTCCCCACAATTTAGCTATCAGGGTTTCCTACAAAATAATTTACATCACCTAACACGCGATATCTACAAGGGCTTGGCCACATTCTAACGAATGTCAGATATGCCGAAACGTTAGCTAGAGTTTACTTTCATTTTTTTAACTATTATCTATGGCTGAAAAAGAACTACCATTCAATGGAATAAAAATTCAAGAATTTGGAGAAAAAACACCACACCCTAATTTATTAGATATTGCAAAAATCGATGGTCGCTGGACACAGATTATTGGCAGCGGTAACTGTATTCGCTACTTGGATGATAAAAGTGAAGTAGAAATAAATTGGGATGAATTTCAGTTCATCAAAGACTGGATAGGACTACCAATTAAGGCAGTAAAACAATCAACGAATTTTACACCGGAGGAGTTAGGACGTGTTCATTGGGGATCGGAACAAGAAAAAATCCCACTCCTGAGAGAAGTTGTGTCTGTTTTTGGAGAGTTTGAAAAAAAACCAGAATAAAAATGAAAGGAAACCGCCTAACAAGAACCCTCAGCTGGCCGCGATTTCAAATCGCTGCCAAAATATTTCGGAAACGTATTTCAAAAGGGGACAGGGTCGCCCGGGGACGGGCGACTCCCAGGCGAATATGGCAACTCGGACCTATTCAAGAAAATGTACAGTGAATAAAAGGGATTATTGCGCTTCCGCTTCAAAATCCTGCACGAGCTTTACGGAGATGTTCTCTGAAAGCTTCGGGACTTTTCTGCTCCAGAATGGCCAGAGAGAGATGTGGACTTCGGAGATTTCTCCGCGGTTCGCGAGATATGCCTCCGCTTCGTCTTTATTCATCCCGAGGACCGCGGTCTTGATCTCGTTCACAAAGAGGATCCCCGTTTCGTTCCGCGGATCGATGATGTACTCCTCTGCGCCGCGGATCGAAACAGAAAGCTTGAGATATCCGCTCGCTTCATTCCGCTCGAGGAGCTGGGTATGCATATTCTCATAATCGATCGCAACGAGCCTCATCTTTGGATCCGCCTTTGCCGCGAGCTCCTCCCAGAGAAGCGTGTTCATCTCCTCTCCGGAATACGCCCAGGTCCTGACCTTCAGTTTCGCGGAGACATGAAAGCTCTCTTTTTCAGTGTTTACAATATTTTCTTCCACGACGATATCGAGGACTTCCTGCTCCATAAACTGATCACCGGTGAGGAGGCGGAGATCGGTCTTCTCGCGGACATTCTTTTCCGTGATGAACTTATCAAGATCTTCCTGGGCGCTCTCATAGAGTTCCGTCGTGATCCTGTTCTTTGAAGCTTCGATGTCAGCGTCGAGCACTTTCGGAGTCCAGTCCGTATACCCCCCGGTGAACGGCTTTTCCGACTCTGCCCAGATCTCAGAACGGGCTGATTCCGGGAGACCGGGGAGAAAGAAAGTCGTCGGAGTGATATTTCCCATCTCTCCGACAAACCTTCCGAAGACATCCTGTTCATCCGCAGTCACCGTAGCGGCGCGCTTTCCGGGAACGACGTTCCCGCTTTCATCTGTTGTCGCCGGAGGGACCACGACCCAGTCGGCGATCCGGTAAATAATCCCGTCTGCGGTCTGAAAACGGGTTGTGGGGCGAAGCCTTCTCTCTTCAAGAAACTGGTTAAAGATCACGATCTCTCCGGATGCATTATTTCCCCGGAATTCCTTGGAAATCGTTGAGAATTCGATTTCTTTTTCAAACACCGATTCAATAGGATATCCGGAAATCCCATCCCGGCGGTGAACGCTTGTCTCATTCTCCGTCTTTTCCGCGTTATAGAGGGTGATGTTCATGATCGTCTCGACGGCTTTTTTTTCCGGCTTGATCTCGATGGTCGCTCCGGGGAAGGCGAGAAAGGAGAGGAAAAAGAAAAGTCCGGCAGAAAAAATGAGAAGGCCGAGAAGCGCCTCCCATGAGGGTTTTGTGAGAAGGTCACGCCAATGCCGCGGATGCGGCGGAGTCTCTTCCGGTGATTCATCACCGTCTGCTTTCACAATAATGGGAACCCTTCGGATAGTCGATGCCCTCGAAAAATCCTCCTCCTTGTTTTTTTTCGCCGCGATCGTCACACCCGGGATTTTTTTCTCCCAGTGTTCGAGGGTGGGATGGGATTCGATCCCGGCGATCTCGCACATCTTTCTCCCTTTTGCGAGGATCGAGATCACGACGATCGATTTCCCGAGTCCTTCCGCTTCACTCCGGAGGATCTGAAGATTCACGATACTCTCAAAGAACAGGGATTTTCTCGGCAGGACAAAAATGACAGTATCCGCTTTTGTCGACTTCAGAGCGGAAATAAATTCAGCGAGATCGGCATTCTGATCGCAATAGATGATTCGCTCGTCCATGGAGAGAGGGAACATGCACCGACAACAATACCCAATTTTTGTATGTTTGACGAGAAAATGAGAGAGCGGAAAAAGTTCATAGAGATTGTAAAGTTCGTAACGTTCATAACGTTATTCTCACCCCCTGAAAACTTTATAAACCTTATAAACTTTATGGACTTTACAAACCTTCCTCCCTCTCCCTTTGCACTTTTCTCCGTTTTTTGAGAGAATAGATATAAGTTTTGCCCTCTTCCCCATGCCGTCAGAAGAAGAAAAAAATGTTTTTCTCGACTCGCTAAAAAAGGAAAACAACGGAAAAAGCGCATCAGGCGAAAGTACAACTGGCGCTGTAGCAAAACAAAAGAAGGGAATGTCAGGAGCAGCGCTTTTCGCCACGCTCTTCCTCCTTTTCCTCCTCATCATCACGCTCCTCATCTTCATCATCACGGTCGGAGGGGCAAAAAATCCGATCCTCCAGAGCTTCGGGATCGAGAGCGGCCAGATAAAGGAGTTCTTAAAATCGCTCGTCAACAGCGTGTTCATAACGCTCACCATCCTCCTTCTTCTCGTTTTTTCCATTGGGATTTTTCGGGGAGTGTCCGCGCGAAAAGAGGAAAAAGAAAAGAGGAGGAATTCACTCGTCTTCTCATTTGTCTCCGGGGGGCTCATCTTTGCTGTTGTCCTCGCCTGGCTCGGGATGTATGCCTATGTCATGAGTCTCGATGCTTCAGCGCTCGGAGCAAAAAACAGGATACAGGTATTTATCGATGGTACTGAGCTTACGTCAGATAGCACGGAGATCATCGCGCCTCTCACCATGACGTTCTCCGTGGAAGGGATCGCCGAAGAACTGACGAAACAGAAAAAAAAGATCGTCCGCTATGCATGGGACAAAGAGAACGACGGGAATTTTGAGATCGACCGGAAGCTCGACCCCGCGGTCAATCTCTGGTTTACAAAAAAGGGAGTCCAGCAGGTTGCCGTGCAGATTGAAATCGAGGGAGAAGATCCGGTTGTGAAGGCGATAACGTTTACGATCGATAAAGTCCAGTTCCAGGCATCTCCCGACAACGGAGAAATCCCGCTCAAGGTCTTGTTTGATGCGGGTGATATCACAGAGGGACTTTCTGTGGCGACATTTGAATGGGATTTCGAGGGAGACGGAATATTCGATGAAAACAGCACGAGTTCCCGGATAGAGCATTTGTATTCTGAGATCGGCGTCTATGATGTCGCCCTCCGTCTCCGATTCCAGGATGGGCAGAGCGAAACATACCAGAGAACGGTGACAGTGAAAGGAGCGACGTCCGAGAGGATAAAAGCGGTCATCGAGGCGACTCCCCTGAGCGGAGATGCCCCGCTCAGGGTTCAGTTTTCCGCAAGAAAGTCATTCTCTACAGAAGGGAAGATCATGAACTATCTCTGGAATTTCGGCTCAGGAGAAGGAGAACTCAAGGGAGACATTGTCCAGTACACTTTTAATAATCCGGGGATATACCGAGTGGAACTCACCGTCGAGAACGATATCGGGCTTACCCACGCGAGCACCGTGGAGATCAATGTTTCCGAACAGACATCAAGTCCGGTTGCGACCATAAAGACCACTCCCAAAGCCGATGACAATGGGATCATCGAGTCAAGAACAAGTCCTCTTGAAGTCACCTTCGACGCCAGCGGAACCTTTGATCCGGATGATGATATCGTATCGTATGCATGGGATATCAATGGAGACGAGAATCCTGATCAATTCGGAGAAAGCTTCACCTACATCTTTGAAAACGCTGGCGAATATCCGATCGTCCTCACGGTGAAAGATACCGCGGGGAACACGGGAACAGCTTCTCGGGTCGTCATCGTCGGGGCTGATATCATCCAGTCCATCATCGAAACGAGTGCGGAAACAGGATCGATCCCTCTGGAGATCTCATTCGACGGATCCCGTTCGAGCTGCGGAAACGACTGCAGGATCATCGCGTTCAGCTGGGATTTTGGCGACGGAACGGAGCCGCAGATCACCGGCGCCCATACGACGCATACATTTAATTCGATCGGGACATTCACGGTGACGCTTGAGGTCACTACCTCAAACGGAGACACCATGCAGGGGACAAAAGTCATCGCCGCGATCATCCCTCCTCTTAAGGCTTGCATCAGGCCAAGCCGGACATCAGGAGAAGCCCCCGTTACCATCAGTTTCAACGATTGTTCGGACGGAACGATCACCGGATGGCATTGGGATTTCGGAGACGGGTATGTTTCTGAGGAGAGGGCGCCCGAGCACACTTACGAAAAAGAAGGCATCTACTCCGTCGTGCTTTCTGTTACGGACGAAGGCGGAACAAACTCTCAAACATCAGTAAACATCACGGTCGAATAATCTTTCGCTTGTATTTCCGCGTCCGCGGGGAAGCACTCCCCTCTCCGGATAACAAAATATACGGTAACCGGGAAATCAGAAACATACAGAACTCTTACAAACTCTTACACTTTTCTTTTATGAACCAGAGAACCCAGAAAATCATGATCATCACCCTCGCGGTGCTTTCGCTCCTCGCCCTGATCTCGACCATGATCCTTCCGTATCTCCCCATGGCTACAGGGGAGTAATCCAGAAAACCCGTACGAGAAAATTATTTTCTCAAAAGAGAAATGGGGCGGCCGATGGGATTCGAACCCATGACATTCGGGATCACAACCCGACGCTCTAACCGCTGAACTACGGCCGCCGCGAGTAACGAAAGTCTAGTGACTCTCTCCGGAAAATGCAATATTATTTGGGCGCCCCCATATGAATGTATCGAATACCATATCTTTTTCTTTCCGCCTCATCACTTCCCGTTGGGGGAGAAATCTCCTCGTCTTCTTCGGGCTCTTTCTCGGAAGTTTTCTCCTCGCCCTCTACTTCTCCTTTTCCGAAGGCATCCGAAAGAACATCATCGTTCCCCTGGAGAAAGAATTGAAATCAGAAGTGATCATCGTCATGGAACGCCCGAAGACGACGAACGGGAGCTTCAACCCGTATGAATTTTTCCGCGGTCAGTCTGAAAGCGGAATGCCCCAGAAGACGATTGATGAGATCCTGGCGATGCCTGAAGTCGCCGAGGTCGAGGGGGAGATACGAGTCCCCTTTCCCGTTGCGACATCGGCAGAGATCGTCACGGGAGTGGGGTTTCTTTTAGATTCCACCATAAGCGGGTATTCAGAGAATGCCGTCCGTGAGTATCTCCCGGAGGGGATGACTTTTCAGGGGGACGAGGAAGTCCTCCCCATCCTTCTCTCCCCGATCCTCGTAGAGATTTATAATTCGACTATTGTAGAAATCGTTCCGACCGCACAGAGAAAAACATTGGAAGACTTCATCGACCGGGAAATCGAACTCACTTTCGGGAAGATCAACTACCTCAATCTCCCGCCATTCAACCGTTTTCCAGAGGGAGTCGATCCTGTCGTGAGGAAAGGCAAGGTCGTCGGATTCGCACCCTTCCTCACGCCGTTCACTCTCGGGATTCCGGAGAAGACAGCACGGGAGATGAGAGTAAAGTTCGAGGAGATCAGACCGGAAGACATCCAGCCCCGTTCCCTCATCATCAAAGCCCGGGCTCCTGAACTGGCGAATGTGCTGAAACAGCGGTTTGAAGGCATGGGACTCTGGGCGAAAGACCTCTCAAAGAACCTCGATTCCATACGGCTCCTCTTTGTCGGAACGGAGACACTCCTTCTGGTTTCAGCGGGACTCGTCCTTTTTGTTGCGCTCCTCTTTCTCATCTCCACCCTCTCCATCAGCGTTCTCGAGCACCGACACGACATCGGGATCCTCCGCTCTCTCGGCGCATCGAAGGGGACAGTCCAGAATATTTTCCTCTTCCAGGGGATGCTCATCGCGATCACCTCTTCCCTCTCCGGATTTTTCCTCGCGCTCCTTCTCGCCTCTTCCATCAACCAGCTCTTTCTTTCCCTTATCCCGGTGTTTGCCATTTCACTGAAATCGATCTTCCTCTTCGATTTCTACTTCTTCTCAAAAGTCTTTCTCGGAGTAGCCTGCTCGGCACTTCTCGCCTCCCTGATCCCGGCAAGAAAAGCAGCGCGGATGAAGCCGATCGAAGCGATCCTCGTATAGAAAAAAATTGCAGAAAGCACAAGAGAAAAAAGATGAGAATCTCCCCTCCTTTCTCCTGTTTGTTTTTTTGGCCTCTGACGAATGGCCCCCATGGGCATTCATTGACTTTTCCTGCATGAGACCTCATCATCTCCCCGATGGAACAGGAATTGCACGCACCCGACGGCGCTCTTATTGAAAAAGCCCAGGAGGGAGACCAGGACGCGTTCGGCGATATATTCGAACACTATGTCACCACGATCTACCGGTATGCATATTTCTGCATCGGGGATTTTCAATTGGCGGAAAAAGTCACGGAAGAGATTTTCCTCAAGATCTGGAAGGACATCAAGAAATACCGACCGGGCGCGAAGATCACCTTTCCCATGTGGTTTTATCAGTCCGCCCACCGGGTCGTCATGAATGTTCTCGAGAGGGTGGAAAAAACCCGTGAGACCAGGAGGAGAAAAGAAGAGGTGGTGAGTCATTTGTCCGGAGAACAGGTCCCAACTGAAGGAGAAGGGGAAAGAGCAGATCTCCAGAGTGCGATCATGGAGCTCCCCATTGCGCAGTCCCAAGCTATTATCCTCAAATATTTCTGTAATCTCTCGACCGCAGAGACAGGATTTATTCTTGAGAAAACAGAGGGAGCAGTGAGGATCCTTCAATCCCGAGGCCTGAAAAGGCTCCGGGAGATCATTGATGAAGCCGAGACGGATGAATGATTTTGCATTGTATTTTCCAATACATGGAGCCCACCATGCCTATTTCTCTCGAAAGGCGCTTGCATGAAGCGAAAAAACTCAGTCTCCCGGAAGATGTCCGGGAGTCGATCAAGGCATTCCTCTTCACGCAGATGTCTGAAAAAAACGAGATGTGGTTTCAGCAGATGGTGCGGGGAATTGAGGCGACGGAAGACATCTCCCACGCGCGGGACCGGGTATGGGAAAAACTGGAATCACATTTGTTTCTCCCCGGGACTGCAGCGGGGGCATCCATGAGATTCATGAGAAAAGCATGGTTTTGGAAGCTCATCGGGGGGATCCTCTTTGGATGCGGGGCGGTTTTCTTTTCTTTTTATATCCTACTCGGGACAAATGAGGAGAGTGTTGTTTCTTCGGAGATCATCTCTGCATCAGGGGAAGTGTATTCCGCCGAGGACATCCACCTCATCCCTCTCCAAGCCGGGACCATTCTGGATCCAGGGATGACTCTTGAATCGCGTGAAGGAACGCTTGAAATGCGGTTTTTTGAAAATTCATTTCTCCGACTTGCGCCGAATACGAAGGTATTTATCGAAAAGCTCACTCCCCATCCTTCGCTCTCCGAAGCGGGGGAGATACAGATCTCACTGGAAGAGGGAAACATCTGGGTCCATACCTTCTATGATCCCTCGAGCGACCTCCACTTCATCGTGCGAAGCGGGGGAACCGTCATCACCCCGTTCACCGGAGCCCTGTCAGTAGAAAAAAAGGGGAATGAAACAAAAATATTTATCTGGGAAAAAAGTGCGCGGATATCGAATCCGGGAAAGGAGCAGAGCGCGATGTTCATTGCAGGGACAAAGATACAGTTTTCTCTTCTCAAGGGAAGGGAGATCGATTCCATTACGAACAATGACAAAAACAGTCCCTGGATCCAGGAAAGCATGGAACAGGACACCGCATTTCGGGAGGAAGAATTCCTGAGACTCGTCGATGCGTATGCACGGGAAACAGGAGTCACGCCTGATTCGTTTTTCTATCCGGCAAAGATCGCCCTGGAGAAAGTAGTACAGTTTGGAGACAGCCCCGAGGAAAAAATATTCCAGATAAAGAAAAGAATGAAAGAAATAATACTCCTCTTTGCATCCTCGCACCCAGAAGAGGGGAAAGAGCTAATGGATATCATTGAGAGCAGACTCAGGGAATTCAACACAAATACGCCGGATTTCGTACCGCTTGTGGAAAGCATGTTCGACCGATTTCAGAGAGAACTTTCGAGTGCGTCAGTCGAAGCACTCCCGAGAGAGGCGCTCAAATCCATAGAGACTCTTGAGGAGAGGATATTTCCAGACGCACCGTTTTATTCCCACAGGAATGCGCTCGAGTACCTCTGGAGAATCCAAAGATCTGTTTTTGTTGGTGAAACGCTCATCAGCAAGGACGGATTCGATGCATACAGAGAGATCAAGGCATCACTTCCCCCACCGATCACGGACGATCCCGGAGAGAAAAGGGAGATCATCAGACTGAAAATCCAGGAAGTGAAGCTTCTCAATTACCTTTTTTTTCAGCTCTTCGCGGACTCCGAGATCCTGGAGAGCGAGGACAGGGTGATCCGTGAGATCCTCATGACGACCGAGGGGAAGGAAAGCATAGACCACCTCCTCTGGAATAATGACAATTATCCGAGAAAGGAAAACCCCATTGATCTTTTTGAGGAAAAAATCGACATCTATAAAACGATCCAGGGAAAGAAAAATCAGGCGGTACAACTCCTCGCGGAAGTCGAAGTAAGTCCGCTGAGCCTCCCATTCCTCCAGGAACTGAGAAAAAGGACTGATGAGGAACTCCGCGATGTTGTCACCGACAAAATGATCCTGATCCTCGAAGAGGAGATGAAGAAGATCATCATCGAAGCAAACGAATAATATCCCCCACAATCCCATGAAACGGAATCCAGATCCGCTGATGACAAATGACGAAGAGGGCAAGATCGCCGAGAGGATCATTCTTGAGGTCTTTGAGCAGGGGGAGGACTCAGGAGGGGGTTTGGAGGACGTAAAAAATGCACACTCCAAAGGATCAACACTTTCATCACTTTCAAACATGAAATTGATCGCGGTGTATCGCGATCTCGTCCAAGAGGGGAGGATACCAGACTCCACTTGGATCCAGAGGCTTCTCAGGAAGAGGACGATACGGACTCTTTCCGGGATTTCTCCGATATCTGTTTTTACCAAGCCTTACCCGTGTCCCGGACAGTGTGTGTATTGTCCGACCGAGCGGGTTCCTGACCACGGGAAAACGCTCTTTGAGCTGGATTCGGAAAAAAAACACGGAAAACAAAAAATCCCGAAAAAATATAAAAAAATCGGAGCTCTTGTCATGCCAAAGAGCTATCTCTCTTCCGAGCCGGCGGCGATGAAAGCGCTTCTCAATGCCTATGATCCCTGGAAGCAGGTGAAAAACCGGATCCGGGCACTTGAGGAGATCGGTCACAACCCCGAAAAATGCGAACTCATCGTCATCGGGGGGACCTTTTCATTCCTTCCGAGGAAGTATCAGACATGGTTCATGAGGAGGTGTCTCCAGGCTTTCAATGGCGACCACTCCCCGAATAGATCATTTTCAGATGCGGTCCGGGAAAATGAGACCGCAAAGCATCGTGCAATCGGGATCGTGTTTGAAACAAGGCCGGATTTTATTTCCCCTGATGAGGTCCGGCGGATGCGGAAGCTCGGAGGGACAAGGGTCGAGATGGGAGTCCAGACCCTTGATGATGAAGTATCGAAGTACACGAAGAGGGGGCATGGGAGGAAAGAGAGCGCAGTGGCGACGAAAATTCTCCGGGATGCCGGATTTGAGATATGCCACCACATGATGCCGGGGCTTCCGGGGAGTACGCCGGAGAAAGACGTGAAGAGCTTCCGTGAACTCTATGCGGATCCCGATTTTAAACCGGATTATCTCAAGATCTATCCCTGTGTCGTCACCCCGTTTTCAGAGCTGGAAGCGTGGCATAAGGAAGGGAAGTTCATCCCGCTTACGGAAGACGAGCTCATCCCTCTTCTCCTCACCATTAAGTCGATGACCCCCCCCTGGGTGAGGATTTCCCGTCTTATCCGCGATATTCCGGGCACGGCGATCATTGCCGGATCGAAAGTAACGAACCTGAGGCAGATCCTCGAAAAAAAAATGAACGAAAAGGGACTGAAGTGCGAATGCATCCGCTGCCGAGAAATACGGGACACGTCATTCCATTCTGCTGATGTCATTTTGATGAGACGTGAATATGATGCGAACGGCGGGAAGGAGATATTCCTGAGCTATGAATTAAAAAACGGGAAAATCATCTCCCTCTTAAGACTGAGGATCCCTTCCTGGTTTTTTCCGGAAGATCCCGGGATCCCCATTTTTCCCGTCCTGCAGAAATCCTCGATCGTCCGTGAACTCCATACCTACGGAGAACTGATCCCGGTGGAGAAAAAGGACGGGCATTCCCAGCACCGGGGGTGGGGGAAGAAGCTTCTAAAAGAAGCTGAACGGATTTCTCAGGAGGAATATGGGATCACATCCGTCGCGGTGATCGCGGGGATCGGAGCACGGGAGTACTACCGGAAATTCGGATATGAAGAAGTAGACACGTATATGGTGAAAAACATCGCTCAATGATGATGAAACACAATCCGTCATGCGGTATAATGATGGAAGTGACCATGCTTGAAACCTCAGACCTTCTCCCCCGAAGCCTTCATGACCATAACTCTTGCGTGGATATTCGCTATTCTTTTCGGACTCACTCCCGCGATCTTCTGGCTTGTCCTCTGGTACCGGAAAGATAAGCAGCAGCCGGAGCCAAAGCGGATGGTCCTCTACGCTTTCTTCCTCGGGATGCTCGGGATCATTCCATTTCTCGGGATTGAACACATGCTCCACTTTTCTCCGTCCCTCCTCTCACTCTGGGACATCATTGAAAAGCGATCGTTCTTTCTTGCGACTGTCATACTTGCCTTTGTCCTTGCGGCACTGGAGGAGTTTGTAAAACACTTCTCGGCGCTGAAGCTGGGGAAAAGACTGGACATCTATTTTGACGAGATTGTCGACGGGATTGTCTACTCTGTCTCAGCCGCGCTCGGCTTCGCGTTCATGGAAAACGTGATCTATTTTGTCGACGCGATATTTCTCTACGGCATCGAGGAAAACTTCTGGACGATCTACATGTTCAGAAGTTTCGGAACGATGCTCGCGCATACGATTTTCTCAGGAGTGTTCGGATATTTCTGGGGATACGCCATGTTTTCCAGGAAGATCTGCGCAAAACACACCGAATCCGTGTCGGGGATATTCCTCGTTTTTCACGGCGTCAAACGATTTGTGAACACTATTTCATTTCATATTATACGGACCCATGTCCTGAGAAACCGCCCTTCAAAAAGAAAACATGAAAAAGCAGATCTTGTCCGCGAGGCATTTCTTCTCGCGACCATTCTTCATCTCATTTTCAATCTTCTCGTCATGTCAGGGCTTTTTGGGAGAAACCTCACTCCGCTCATCGCCCCTGTTCTCGTCGGAGGGTTTCTCTGGCTCTCGCAAAAATTCTTCAGTATCAAAACTCTGAAAATATGGAAGCCGGTGTGACCGCGTTTTTGTAAGAAGAGATGAGCCGGGAGATGCGAAATCCCATAGCCCCGCTCCATGAAATGTGATAGCATACGTTCTCGAAAAGGCTCTATCTTTCCCCATGGCAGATATCGTGGCAGCAACCGGCGGGCAGGGAAATCCGGTGGTAAACGTCCCGGACGAAGTGAAGGCAAAATTCCCCGATATTGTGGAGCTCATCATGAAGAGCGAGTCCATGAATAATGAGGAGCGGAATTATTGGCTTCAGGTGCTGCCGGTGATGACCGAAGATCAGGTGAAAGAGCTCCGGGACATCCTCGAAACCGAAAAAAAGAAGCTTGCCGCGATAGATGCAAAATACGCCCAGCCTCCGGGAGAAGGAACGGTTGTGAATATTGAAGAAGTCGAGAAGAAGAGAAAGGAAGCCCAGGACAAGAGAAAAAAAGAGGAAGAAGAGCACCGGACGCAGGAGAGCGCTGACGCAGAAGACCTCCTCTCGAAACTTAATGAGATCTAAACAGTATGTCAGGGGACGAGAGAGATGAAGGCTCCGTTTCTCAACGGATCTTTTCTCCGATGGCTCCAGAATCTTTTCTTTTTGTCTGAATAAGTGCAGAAGGGCGGAGGGTTATAATGCGCCATGTGTATTCCTGACCTGAGAAGCTGGTCTTCAGCGATTGCCCAGAGGTCGATCTTTTTTTCGCGAGTAATGAATGGATGAAATAACGGCGGAGTTTCGCGAAAAGGATCCGAAAAGACGGGGAGATGGATGCTGGGAGATAAAGCGCAGATCAGTTCTCCGGGAGGAACTTGAAAATCTCCCTGTAATATCCGTACCGTCTCCCTGAGGATGGATTGAGCAAGCCCTCTCCATCCCGCGTGGATCGCGGCAATTGTCTGTGACCCGGGATGAAAAAAGAGAGCGCCGATACAGTCCGCCATTTTTATAAGAAGCGGGAGGCCTTTTTTTTGAGTGATAAAGCCATCATACCCGGGATAGTATCCGGGACGGTCAACAACGAGGATCTTCGTGCCATGGACTTGGTCCGAATACGCAGGAAGAGACGGAAGATCCAGACCATCGAATGAAGAATCCTCCATGGAATGATCGGAAAACTGAAACGGGTCTCCCGCAAAAAATGCACACACTTGATCACGATATGCATCATAGATTGGCGGTCGGAGGATCATGGGCGGCTCATAAAGCGTTTCGCGACGAACGGAAATATGGCGAGGAGGTCTTCCGTGGTAAACGAAGCCCGTGACTCGGAGAGCTCCTCTCCGCATTTGCCGAGGATAAAAGCGGAGAGCTCGCATGACTCCAGCGGAGACAGACCGCGCGCCATGAAGCCGGCGGTGATCCCAGCGAGAGCATCCCCCGTTCCTCCGACCGTCATCTCAGGAACACCGGATGTGTTTTCTGTGACGGCGCTCCCGTCGGAAATGATATCAACCGGTCCTTTCCTCAGGATAGTCATGCCGTATTTTCCCGCCATCGCATGAACATTCTCTTTTGTCCCGGGGAGACTGAAGATCCTCTGAAACTCCCCTTCATGGGGGGTAATGATCCATGGGGACCTCCGATGGGCACTCAGGATCTCCGGGATGAGGCCGTCGGCATCGATGACCACCGGGATCTCCGAAGTGTTGAGTATCCGGAGGAGCGCCTCATACGATTCCGGATCTTTTCCGATCCCGTTGCCGATGAGGAGGACATCCACAGAACTCTCGAGCTCATGGATGAGATCATAATCATCAAGAGTGAGATGGCTGTCAGAAAATGAATAGAGGATGAAATTCCTGCCCGCGTTTTTTGCGGCCTCTTTGTGCTCCGGGGGGACGTAGAGGAGGATGAGGTCAGCGCCCGATTCCTCAACTCCCCTCGCGGCAAATATCGGGGCTCCGAAAAAAATCTCATTCCCGCCGACGACGAGGACTTTCCCATTCTCGCCCTTGTGAGAGTCGATTTTTCTTGATGGGGATTTCATATGTTGAAAATAAAAATCCAATGACAGTGTAGAGTACGAAGTGTCTTTCCGAGAAGGGGAATGGGTTCCTTTTTTTCCTGAGATGTGTATCATGACCTTGAAATGATACAGCAAAATCCTTCCCCGAACCGGCTCTTCTATTACATCCTTTTTTTCGTCCTCGTCTCGATCATCGGGATAAAGGGGATTTTTATCCTTCTCATTCTTTACGCTGTTTTCTATTTCATACTCAAGGGGAATCCCATTCAAAAGATCATTGAAAAAATTCAGTGGATGAAAAATAAGGGGATCGACATATCTGCATTCCAGACTCAGAAAACAAAGACCAGGAGTCCGTCATCTTTTTTTCAATCTCTCTCCACCTCTATGGAAAATTTTGAATTCAAGCCGAAGTTCATCATCGTCGGCATCATCTTCCTCCTTGGATTTTTCGTCATCGTCGACGGATTCGTGAGCGTGCCCGCAGGACAGGTCGGGGTGCTCTATGACCGGGGACGCGGAGTCCTTGAGAGCGAGATTCCGGAAGGGCTCCATTTCAAGATCCCGTTCTGGCAGGTCGCCACCGTCATGGACACGAGGCTCCAGACGTATACGATGAGCTATATTGCCGACGAAGGAGAGATGCTGGGAGATGATTCCATCGAAGCGATGACATCAGATGGACAGAAAGTAGACATCGATGTCACCGTTCAGTTCAGGATCGATCCGAAAATGGCCGCCGAGATCTACCAATCCGTCGGATTGGACTATGAGGAGAAGGTCATCAGGCCGGAAGTCCGAAGCGTTATCCGCGAGGTCATCACCGGATTCGAATCGAAACAGCTTTTTGCCCTCGAAACGAGACAAAAAGCATCTTTGCTCATGGAAGAGAAACTCCGTACGAAATATGCAAAGAATAATATCCTTCTCGAGTCCCTCCTTCTCCGGAATGTCAGATTTTCCGATGTTTATCTGAGCGCGATCGAGGAAAAACAGATCGCGGAGCAGAGGATCCAGAAGGCTGAGTTTGAGAAACAGGAGGCGGAGATCCAGGCCCTCACCATCGCCATCCAGGCAAGGGGAGAGGCGGACGCTCTCCGGGAGAAAGGAAAAGCGCTTCAGGAATTTCCGGAGATCATCCAGCTCGAGTTTATCAACAAGCTCTCTCCCGCGATCCAGTGGGGGATCCTTCCCGACGGAGTCATGCCCCTTTTAAATCTTCCCGCCATTCAATAATACCATATGCGAGTAGCACTCTTCATCGACGGCTCCAACATTTTTTACACGGAAAAAACACTCGGTTGGGAGATAGACTTCATCAAGGTCTATGATTATTTCGATCAGCATTTCACCATTTATAATGCGTTCTACTACGCTGCGGAACCGCAGGATGATGAGGAAGTCAGAAAAAAATACCAGAGATATTCCCTCAAGGGATACACGATGCGGCTGAAGAAACTGAAAGAGATCAGAGACTTTAAAGGGGATGTCGTCGCAAAAAAAGCGAACCTTGATGTGGAAATGGTCATCGACATGTTCAATACAAAAGACAATTACGACCTTGCCGTCCTCTTTACGGGCGACTCCGATTTCGTCCGGCTCGTCGACCTCCTCAGGACCTACGGGAAACAGATATTTGTGTTTTCCACAAAGGGACATTCCTCCGCAGAGCTCATCAATGTGGCGGACAAGTTCTTTGATTTTCAGGAGATGAAGAAAACATTTACCGGAAGTGCGTCTCCGGCTGAGGCAGCAGAGAAAAAGCCAGGTTCTTGGGAGAGAGGGAATAAGAGTCCCCGCTCATTCCGCCACCCGAGCGTCAGGATCAATCCCAAACCCCAGGAAAGACGAGCACCTCCGAGGATCGAGAAGCATCCATGATGAGCTCCCTCTCCTGGATTTTCACACGCTCCTCAGATACAATCGCTCAAGCGTTTTTATGCTGGAATCATGAATTTGAGAAGACTCTTCATCTCTTCCCTTTCCATCCTTCTCTTTTTTTCAGTCTCCTCATGCGGAGGGGGGACAGAGACAGAGAGCGATGATTTCCTCAAGGAGGTCCAGGCTTCCTATGATCTCGCCGAGACCTGGCTTCTCAAGAACTTCCAGGAAGAGGGATATTTCCTCTATGCCTATGACCCGAGGAACGATTCCATTTCAAAAGACAACAACATGATCCGCCAGTTCATGTCTTCAAGACTCCTCGGAGAACTGAGCAAGGAAGACGAGAGCCTCATCCCGATGCACCGGAAAAATCTTGAGTATATCTTTGAGCATTGGTACCAGGAAACAGAGGACGGAAAATACGGCTACATCCTGTACAGTAAAAAATCAAAACTCGGGGCGAACGCCATGGCGCTCCGGATGCTCGTCGCCAGTCCGTACTTTGAAGAATATGGCGAACAAGCCAAAAAGCTTGCCGACGGGATCCTCTCCCTCATGGAAGAGGACGGAGAACTCCATCCCTGGTTCAGGGAACCATCGGGAAGTTATGACTCCGCCTACCTCCTCACCTTCTACTCCGGAGAAGCGATCCTCTCTCTCGTCGAATACGGGACAAAGACAAGTGATGACCTCTATCTCAATGCCGCGGTGAAAGCACAGGATTATTACCTGCGACTTTATGTCGACGAACTGGAAGAGAATTATTACCCGGCCTATGTCCCCTGGCACACACTCTCCATGAACCTCCTCTATAAACTCACGGGTGATGAAAAATACGCGGACGCGATTTTTATCCTGAATGACAAGCTTCTCGAACTCCAGGATAAGGATGATCATATAGGAAGGTTCTATAATCCGGACACCCCTCAGTACGGGAATCCCCACAGCTCCTCCGACGGCGTGTACACGGAAGGACTTGCCTATGCCCTCGAGGTCGCGAAAATGAAGGATGACAAAGAACACATCCAGCGGTATGAAACCGCGATCAGGCTCTCCTTCCAGAATCTCAAGAGCCTTCAGTTCACCTCTGATAATATTCCAGAGGGATATGACCGGGACAAACTCATCGGGGCATTCTCTGTACGGGAGGGCGACCCGAGGATCAGGGTCGACACGACTCAGCACATCATGGATGCCTACATGAAGATCCTTGCGATCATGAGTGAACGCTGAGAAT
>JBGSON010000012.1:0-34372 GCA_041739085.1 Candidatus Altimarinota bacterium
GAAACGTCATTTTCGTCCAGAATTTCTCGGTCGTCTTGATAAGATCATCGTCTTCAAGCCTCTCTCTCAGAAACACATCAAGGAGATCGTGAAGATCCATCTCGGAGAACTCGAGATGCATCTGAAAGAGAAAGAGATGACCCTCCAGTACTCCCCTTCCGTCGTCGATCTCATCGCGAAAAAGGCGTTCGATCAGAAGAGTGGAGCGCGAAAAATCCGGAAAGTCATCCAGGAAGAAATCGAAGATCTCATCAGTCAGTCTTTCCTCACAGGAAAAATACGGGAAGGCGGAGTAGTACGACTCGTTCGCGGAAAAAACGCTGAAAGTATTGAGATCTCCACAATCCAGGTTGATTCTCCCTCATCGAGGACAGGAAAGAAAGATGAAGATCCGCTCGTGGCTTCATGATCCTTCTCCGCGCGGGAATTCCGTTTTGGGAACGACCGGAATAACGGGAAGGATGAGGTCCATTCCGAAATTTGTCTGTATCGCTTCAACCCCGTGTAAGGCCTGAAAGATCTTGATGTCTCTCTCTATACCTTCCAGGACATCATAGATCCTGAGGAGACTATCCAGGAGGACGTCTTTTATCGCTAGAATTGACAATTCTTGCCCCTGGGGCTTCGTCAAGCATTTCCCTCCTGCATGAGTGAGGGCATCCAATTGTGTCCCGACCTCATGAGCGAGCCGCTCCGCACTGAATCTGCTGAATGGAGGGGACAACGGAGAATTCTCTTCCGCACCTTCGACAGAGAGTGCGGGAAAAGCCAATGCGTTGCCGAATTCAGGCTCAAAATGATGCCTGTCTTCCTCCTGAATGAGAGCAAACGTTTGATTGATGGAATGAATATAACGTCCAGCGGTGAGAACTTTATTGTTGAGCTCCCGGATGACACGGACAATGGATCCGATCTTTCCCCCGCTTTCCGCTTCTCCTTCACTATTCTCGCCAGGAACACCCACTCGATCCAAGAATTCACCAATGGTTACTTTTTCGGACATAAGAGACGGAAAAGATTTGAAGATGCGATTATTCTCCAGAAATGAACCAAATGTCAATGTTCATGACTCTTATGCAGAAACCTCCGCGAATTCCTCTATCCAACCAAACCATGGCGGTGATTGACAATCACCGCCATATCATTTCGGAATCAATTGCAGATCGCTTCCAGTACCATCATTTCTTCAGAATTTCTTCTGACGCATTCCCGGTGAATCTACTTTCTCCATCCCGCTATTTCTTCTTCTTTTTTACCTCCGGCTTTTTTCGGGAAAAAACATAGAAGAGTATCACCACAATGGCACCGCTTGCTGCCGCGAAGAGGATGATGTTCCTCATGTTTTCCAGATTGAGATCGTCGGAAGAATAGGGCGAGACAAAGTCAAATCTGGGATCATTCCCCTTTCCTGCATCTCCGGTGAAGAGAGGATTCCCGAAAGCGAGTCGGATATCGAGGCCATCATCCGTGAATTTCAGTCCGATGACCGCGCTCTTCCATTTCTTTAATTCACTTCTCACGGTTTCAAAAGAAGCGGGCTTGTCGATGAGCGTCGTGATGGAGATCTTTTCTTCCGCAGGTACGGAATCGTAATAGGAATAACTGGAATAGGTGTCCCCGATGGAGAAAATATCCGTCTTCTCACTTCCGGAGAGGAAGAAAATTCCGCCATCTTCTGAAACAAATGTCCCTTCCATGAATGCTTCAGGAATATGGCGGTAATAGGACTGAGCGGCACTGAGCGTCCCGTCATATCCGGGAAGCATCTTCGCGAGAGTCATCGCTTCCGTAAGATATGCCTTTCTTGCACCGAAATCATTCTGCATCTGCCATTCGCTCGGATATCCCATGTCATCCTGGATCTCATATCCCGCGATTTTTTCAAGGTCAAATGCGGCGCCGATATTCTGTTCCGTTCCGACAAAAGCGAACCCGCGCTTCAGAGCCGGCGAGAATTCCGCTTTTTTCCCCGAATTATGGGCGTCGATGAGCCGGTTCATGGAGAGCTGGGAAATGGTGAGGTAGAAAATATCATCGAAAAACACGTAATAGACATTCACAAATCCTGTGGGGATGAGCGAATACTCGACATTGTTGTAGGTGTTTTTCACCGGCTCCGTGCTCGAGAGCGTGAAGAATCCGTACCCGTCCGAACCGCCCATCTCTTCGTAGAGGATTTTATATACGGAATTGAGGAACTCCTCGGCCTTTTCCCTGTTCGTGATCTCAAGCCCGAACCAGACGTCGATATCGGCGATGTTGTTCACCATGAACGAATTCTTGTCTCCCATGCCCAAATAGACTTCGCTCCCGATGAAATCAAAAACCCTCTCCCCCGGCTCCAGCTGTTTATCAAAAAGCTCTTCGGAGACCTCGTTTTCCATATCATGGATGAATCTCTCCCGCCTTTGTTCTGCGGACAATTTTTCGATCTCTTCCATCTCCTTCTTCTTCTCATCAGTCGGCGTGTACCACATATTTTCGTCCTCCATCCATGATTTATTTCTCTGGTACTCCTCTTCTCCTATAGCAGCGAGGAAGTCATCGATGGAAAATCCAGCGGCGAAATTTACCGCTCCGAGCCGGTCAGCGTCGAAAAAGAACCGGAGCGAGGAGAGAGAATTTCCGAATGCGGTCTTGAGATATCGATATTCCGTCTCATCGATGAGCGGGAGGATGATGGTATGGAACGCGATCTGATCCGAGACGACAAAAGCGATGCCGATGGGATCGAAGAACTCCCGGAAATACTCCTGATACTCTTCGGAAAATCGCTCATAGAGGGCTTTTTCCGCAAGAGTGATCTTTGAGATCGGTACACGGTTCACCGGAGTCACATCGTAAAGACTCCCCCACTCGGAATGATGCACCCTCCCTTCCCCGTCAATAGAGTATTTCCCGACCTCATGGATGACATTCTCGGCGATATATCCTTCCCGTGCCATGGTATCAAAGGAGACCGGCCAGGTGCCGGTGAGACCGCGGTATGCAAAAACCGCATACTGGAGCGTCTCGAGGGCATTGAGGACAGAGTTGCGTCTCCGGGAGTTGATGCGGTATGCCGGCCCCGTCAACTTCCGGATGAAAGTCTCCGAAAGATAGATCATCCCGTCTCGCCGGGAATCGAGCGTGGAAAGAGCATAGTGATAGTCCTTTTCGTCTTTCATCGCGCCAGTTCCGGAAAATGCTTTCTCAATACGACCAAGAACACTTTTATCCGTGGCGATCACGGTATAATTTCCCAACTCCTTTGAGATGACATCCTCATTTTTCAGGAAATCAAATCCTTTCCGTACAGCATCATTCTTGAACTTCATGATAAGGGCATAATCCGTCCCGGGGACGAACGAGAGATCATCACTCACAAAAGCCATTTCTTCGAGTCCGAGGACGAGGACATCAGCGTCCGGGATCCCAAGCCTTCTCATCATCGCCGGCTTCACTTTCTGGAATTCACCGATCCCGTAAAGATCGCCGAAAGAATCAGTAAAGCTGAGCATCGCTTTTTCAAATTCAAGAGACTTCGAAGGATCGCTGAAATGGATAAAGAGCATATCGTTTGGTATGACCGATGCGATCTCCGGGACTTCAAGCTCCTTCCCCGTGAGCATCTCGTCCCAAGGGTGTGATTTGATCTCCACGGGAACAATCTCGCTCACATCAATTTCTCCTGATTCTTTCTTGAGTGAGAGAGTATAGCTCTTCACCTTTACGACTTCTCCCACTGTTTCCGGAGCATCGATTTCTTGTACCACCATGGTCATCGGTATATCTGTAAGAGGCTTATCCACGGAGTCCTTTTCAGTTTTTGCGATCGCATCGACGACATCCATCCCCTCGGTGACTTTGCCGAAAACGGTATGCCGGTTGTCGAGATAGGTGTTGTCAGCCTGATTTATGAAGAACTGAGAGCCGTTCGTCCCCGGACCGGCATTCGCCATGGCGAGCGTTCCGCGGATATTGCTGAGATCCGGGCTGAATTCATCTTCGAAATTCCCACCCCAGATGCTCTCCCCGCCTGATCCCGTTCCCGTCGGATCGCCCCCCTGTACCATGAATCCGTCGATCACCCGGTGAAAGATCGTCCCGTCGTAATACCCGTCTTTCGCATGCGTCAAAAAATTCTCCGAAGCCTTCGGAACGCTGTCCGAGAAAAGGACGACCTCGATGTCCCCGAAAGAAGTGGTGATCACGACTCTCTCCTCTTTTACTGCCGGGATGACCTCGGTTACCGTTTCTGTTTCTGCATCATACTGAAGCGTATCTGAGAGTTCATCGATATTTCGGCTCTCCCCGTTCCACCAGACCTGACGGATATAAGAGACCTGAACATCGCGGAAATCTTCGAGGCTTTCCGGGTAGGACCCGTATTCGGTCAAATACGATTCGAGATTATACTTCATCGCATCAAGCAACTGGAGATTGGGATTATTGCCCCGGTCTCTGCCGATAGACCCAAGCTGAAGACTTTCATCGATTGCCTGTTCTCCCGTGAGGAGATCGAGATCTCCCATAAAATCAGCTCCGTTTGAGAGCTCCAATCCGCCGGTAAGCTCAAGGGAGAGGTTCGAAGGATAATTTCTCCAGGAAAAGCCTCCCGTCCCTTCCGTGAGCGCCTCCTCGCCAAGCTTCCGCTCCATCATCCTCTTTTCCATGAGGAGAATGGGGTTTTCCGGATCATTCTCGAGTTCCTTGATGACATCTCTCATGTCTATGGGTTGAGCAACAACAGGCGGCTCAGAGAGAGTTGTACTCGGAGGACCATCCTCCGCAAAAACCTGGGCCTGAAGGGAAAGAATGATAACCGCGGAAAAAAGAGCGATGAACCGTTTCATGGGAAATGGGATAAAAAGATTAATGGATCCTCTCGTAGAGGAGATAAAGAGCGTCTAATACCGATTGTACTTCTCCGCCGGACATCTTTGCGAGCCTTTTTGAGACCCGTTCTGAAAAAAGTCCTCTCACTTTTTTGTATTTCTCTGATCCTTTCCCTGTAATCTGTACGACGACCGCCCTCCGGTCATCTCGGTCGATCACTCTTTCGATGAATCCTTCTTTTACCATCCGCTTGAGTATCCCGGAAAGATTGGGAGGAGATCCGAGGAGATGGCTCGACATCGTGGAGACGGCTGCTTTCCCTCCGAACGCTTCCAGAATATTGAAGACGTCAAACTGAGCCTTTGTGATCCCGAGAGGAGAAAATATATTCTGGTCTCCGAGCTTTTCCAGATATCCGTCGATGTGGACGAGAAGCAGGACAAGCTCCTCGGAGAGACTTCCCTTCACCAGTTTGCGGATGAGTTCAGGATGATTCATTTTTTCATGGATGAGATCTTGAGGAAGATCGGAGTGAGTATTGTTCCGAGGACGATGAGCACTCCAAATGATCCAAGAAGACGGAAGAAAAATTCCTCCGGCCTTATCTCGGTGATGATGAGCGTGATGATCTGAACCGAAGCGATCACCGAGAAAAAGATCGTCCCGGAAATGATCCGGTCTGCCGTTTTTTCCTTTCCGGATCCGGTGAGGAGGATGGACGAATGGGCAAATACAATGGAGAGGACAAGTGAGATTTCAAATATCTTATAGAGAGTTTCTGAAAAACGCGATGATTCAGGAATAAGGAATTCCCAGATGAGAAGGACTGAAAGGACGAATGCGATCATCGCGGAGCAAATTCCTCCATACGCAACAAAGCGGAACTTTTCCTTCTCATACGATACGGATGAGGCGAGAGCGAGAAGACTCGCGATCCCCATAGAAATATTCGTTCCCAGGATCCTCGATTCAAAATCCCCGAAATCCCCTGAGAGGATTGCGTAGATCGCAAGGAGCGCACCGATGACAAGGGAAGCAATAAGGATTTTGAGGATTACGGACTTCATATCCATTGGCTTCTCCATATCGCAATATTGTTAAGTTGATTAAATTTTAACTATATTATTTATTGAAGTCAAATTTATTCATACTTCATTACTCATAATGTCGTCAGTTTTTTCATATCAATCCTTTTCCTCTTCCGTCTAGTCTACTTCATTGAAAAAAATGAGATATTCAGGTAAAATAGTCCGATGATTCACTTTCAATTCAAACAAAAATGAAACGGTTCTTCACACTCTCTCTCTTCAGTCTTTTCATGTTCTTCCTCAGTCATGGTGCTGCATTCTCTGCAGAACCTGAGACTGATCTCGTATTCGCAGAGAAATGCGACAAGGAAGATGTCCACGAATGCCCCTATCTCACGAGTTCCGACGAAAGCCGAGTGGCACTTCCGAAAAATTATGTGAAGGGCGAACAGTTTTCAGTCCTCATCGTGGTTCACAATGGCGGACAGAAGAATATCGTCACTGTGCGCTCGTGGCTTCAGTATAACGCGCAGGAACTCAAAGCACTCGAGATCGAGGATCAGCAATCTGATTTTCCTCTCGCATCCCCGGATGGAAACGAGATCGATGCTGAACTTGGTCAGGTGAAAATCGGGAGAGGGGTCGCTGGCGGCGGATTAAACCTGGAGAACCTCGTTGTCGCGGAAGTGAAATTTGAAGTGGTTGCTTCAGGCACTTCTCTATCAGAGATTTCATTCATCAATTTTCAGAAAGAAGTCCTGGGAGACACGGGAGTATTTATCCTGAATACTTCAACCTATCAACCGGAGAACATTCTGGAAAAGGGACCAAAGAAGCTTATTGTCTCCCTGAACGGTGGGACCGGTTCTGAGTCAGATAATACGGATGACCTCCCTCCGAACGGTGATGGCTCTTCCACGCCTCCGCTGGACAATGCCGGGGGGAATGACGATGCATTACTCAATGGTCTCCCGAGACCGGAAGATCTCCGGATACAGGCAAATGCTGAAGGAGTAAATCTTGTCTGGAAAATGAGCGATGGAGATGCCGTGAAAGGATATTATGTCTATTACTCCACCACCACGGGTTTCTACATCCACAGGAAAGACGCGGGTAAAACAAATCACTTTGAGTTCCGTGATCTCACATTGAACAAGGTCTACTATTTTTCTGTCACCGCCTATGACGCGAACGGACGGGAGAGTGATTATTCGGATGAGGTTTTTGCAAAAGTAGGAGTCCCCGGAACGGAAAGCCATCCCTATAAGTTCGCAGAAAACGAAAAAAAGCCTGATGATAAGGCGACGATCCCTCCTTATAAAACGGGGACCGGTGATCAGCTCGACAAATCAGGCCCGGCAGAGAGCATCGCCGTCTCCTTCGCCGTGCTCGGAATGTTCTTCATCCTCTACTCGTTTTTCCGCATGCGGCTTTTCTCTCTTTTTTCATGATTATATTCTTGAGAAAGTTGAGAAAAAAGCGTATACTCATTTGATATCTATTTCTTCCTTCTTCATATGTCAAACAAATGGACAACGCTCGTCGAAGAGCAACATCACGAAACAAAAAAGAATATCACTGATATTCTCGATGACCAGAATCAGCTGCAGCACTCTTCGAAAAAAAACAAATATATCGCCATCGCCATGGCTGCAGTCGGTATATTTCTCATTATCCTCGGGATATACCCATTCCTCACGCAAAGCGGCAACGCACCGGCCAGCAAACTCCGTGCAGATGTCACCGATGACGGGATTTCGACGAGTGACACCAACAGTGACACCGAAGAAGTCGATTCCGTCCCTCTCCTCTCAGAAGACGAGGAAGGAATAAGCTTTTCTACCGAAGAAACCGATGAAGTACTCGCAGATGCCGATGCCGTATATGAAGTGGACCCGACTCTTGTCGATCCCGCTCTCATGGAAGAACTCGACAGTGTCGATATCGACAGCATGCTCCCCATAGAAGAGACAGAATCCGTTGATTTTGTGGAGACAGTGGATGAAACAATCCCCACTGATACGGACGATGCGATTGAAGCTGAAGATGTTGACGTGGTCGATGAGGTTGTTCCCATCGAAGATGTTGATGCCGCTACGGAAGATCTCCCCGTTGAGGAAGTCGATGTGGTCGCAGATGACACCTCCGGCGAAGAAGATCTTCACGCCGCAGCGGATGAAGATGGAGGAAGTGAAGAAATAGCAAACGACGAATTCCCATTAAATATGCACACGGGTCTTACCGACGCGACGACTGTCGTCTATGGAGCTGATGATGCCGTGCATGGAGCGGCCGAAGACAAAGAAGCCATTGCGAAATCAGGACCTGAAACATGGATCGCTGTCTTCATCGCTCTCGGTGTCGCATTCATCGTGAGGAGAAAAAAGATCTTCTCCGCATGATACAGCAGTTTTTCCATTAAAAAGAAACGCGAAAAGCTCTTCCCCGCAGGGAAGGGCTTTTTTAATGACTTCTCGAAAGGGAGATGCCGAGAAAGTTTTTTATAATCCCCTTCCCTGCAGGCGTCCCGATGGATTCCGGATGGAATTGGACGCCGAAAATCGGATGCTTTTTATGCTCAAGAGCCATGATAATACCATCTTCCGTTTCTCCGGTGATCAGGAGACATGACGGAAAACTCTCTCGCTCCGCTATGAGAGAATGGTAACGCATCCCCTGCATCGGATTCGGTATTCCATGAAAAATCCCCTTCCCGTTATGTCTGATGAGAGATGTCTTCCCGTGGAGGACCTCGGGGGCTCGAATCACTTTCCCTCCGAATACCGTGGTGATCCCCTGATGGCCGAGACAGACTCCGAGAACTGGTGTTTCTCTCCCCATCTCCCTGATGAGAGATGATGATATTCCGAAATAATGCTCGTCCTCCGGATGCCCCGGTCCCGGAGAGATAAGCACATGGGAAGGATTGATCCGGAGCGCTTCCTGAACGGTGATCTCATTATTTCTGTAAACGACCGGTTCAAAACCGGACTCTCCGATATACTGGACGAGATTGAACACAAAGGAATCAAAGTTATCGATGACGAGTACTTTTTTCATAATACACGGGCTGAAGAAATTTTTTCACCTCACGCCTTCTGAGCGATAGGGAGAGGAGGAACACCATTCCTCGGTCTATACCGTGAAAAAACATCCCTGCACTCTTCCTGTAATTCCGGGAAGGGTGTTATGGCTGCTTTCCTTTTTCCCCAGATGACGACCAGAAGCGGAGCAGAAAACGCCAGAGGACTGTCGAGGACCGACCGAAATGCTTCCTGGATCCTTCTCCGGATCCTGTTCCTACCGGTCGACTTCGGTTCTTCATGGGAAGAAACGATGCAGGAGATCTTTGTCACTCCGGAATGGGAAGGGAGGAATGCGCAACGGAAAGAATTCTCATTTTGCTTCATCCCCTTCCTCTGCACAAGGGAGACCAAACGGGATTCAGAGATCCGGTGTTTTTTCGGAAGAGCCACAGACGAATGAGATCAGGAAACAGTAGTGATCTTTGATCTTTTTATCGATCTCCTGTTCCGAATGACTTTTCTTCCTCCGGGTGTTGCCATCCGCTTCAAAAATCCATGCCGCTTTGCGTGCTTCCGCTTATTTCCTTTAGAAAGCATATTGAGTAAATGGAAAATGCTCAGGCATTCTCTCGGAATTGGTCTATTTCGTCAAGGTTTTGTTCCGTCCGGGGGAAGAGATGCAGCTTCGGATTTCTTAAGAAAATTATTTTCATAAAACGCTTTCATGCTCCGGAGGTGAGCAATCATCTTCTCCCTGTCCTGTACCTCGAGAGACTCAGGAGAAACGGTGAGCACAAAATCTCCCGGGAATCCTTTTTTCTTCAGCTTTTGAAAAAGACTTTCCAGAGGCACTTCCCCTTCATTAGAGGGGAGGAGATGGATGCTTTCTCCCTTTGCATCTGAAAAATGGATGACTTTGAGGGCCTCGCCCAGTTCCTCTACAGCCTGAAGCGGGTTCACCCTTTTCTTCATGAGATAAGACGTATCGAGGCAGACCTCCCCGAATTCCTTGAGGTCTTTCATATTGTTCATGGAGTCCTGGGGGAGGAATCCAAAGATGAGATCTCCTCTCGGATTCCTGAGGCAGATGGACATCCCGAGTTTTTCGCGGAGCTCAGCAGCTTCATTCCGGATGAATGAAAGAACACCTCTCGATGATTTCCTCGGAGCGGTGAGGACAATTCGCTTTGCTCCGATGGAAACGGCGAGTTCGATCCCCGGCCGGATCTTTTTTTCGGATGCGAACTTTTTCGTGGAGATCCGGACAATGATCACGGGGAAATCTGCATCACGGGCTACCTGAGCTATATATGCGGCATCGAGGGTGTCGAAATCATCCGGATCAAGCGTAAGCTCGATCCCGTCGAATCCTGTTTCCTTCGCAAATTGAAATATCCGATTCAGTCCGTATCCCTGCAGTGAATCTGTACTGAGGAGAAGCATTTTTTTTATGAAATTACGTCATATTATCTCATGTATTCCGTATTTTTTCAACTTCCCGAATAATCGAAGCTAGAATTCAATGGAATCAGCATTATCCAGACTATTCGCTTCCAATCGATCGATAAAAAGTATCCCGTCAAGATGGTCTGTCTCATGCTGAACGACCCGGGCATCAAGATTCTTCAGGATGAGGACTTGCTTCTGCCACTTTTCGTCGATGAACCGGACCGTGATTTCGACAGGTCTTGTCACTACCCCCCAGATATTCGGGAGGGAAAGACACCCCTCTTCCCCCGGCTTGCATTCTTTCGACAGTTCCAGGATCTCCGGATTGATCATGGCGACATTGGAACCCGATATCCGGGCGATGATGATGCGTACATTGAAACCGACCTGAGGCGCGGCGAGACCGATCCCCTTCTTCTTTTTCATGATGGTGTGCATCCGGTCGATGAGCCTCTTCAGTTCCTTCGTCAAAAATTTTACGGGAAGGGACTCCTTTCTCAGGATTTCGTTGTCCTGGCCGGTCTGGATGGCGAGTTCAGCGGTGAGCATGATCGAGAGAAGATGAATATCTCTGTTTTTGGAGTATACTCTGAATTTTTTATCGGGCAAACCGTTCAAGAACAAACTGCGATTTAATTCACATTTACTTTAAGTTTGGATTCTAAAAAAGCGCGCTCTGAAATGCATCTTTCGTGGTCACTCCGGGAGACCGCTCCGTAAGATCCGCATTCCATCCGGCAAGATCTTTTGCATTGAGAAGGATCTTTTCCCGGTCGGTCTCGATGAGAATATTCTGACCCTTGACGGAAAGCAGTTTCCCGCTCACCGCTTCACCTTTTTGCAGTATCAGGGAATGGAGCTGTTTTGGACAGGATCTTCCTTCCTCGAGGTTATAGAAGGATGAAAAATCTATGATCTCAAACGGGGACTTGAGATACCGTTTGATCTCCGGCTTCTCAAAAAGGAGAGACTCCAGGTATTTCTCCATGAGTTCATCCACCTTCTTTCTCACATCATCCACGGAAAAGTCCGGAAAGAGGATCTCCTTTTTCTGATGGGAGGTGAATTTGTCGATGATCCCGCATCTCCTGAAGAATGTCTCGACCTGCCTCGCGAGCACTCCCCCCATTCCTTCCGCGAGAACAGCCGCAAAATGGCTCCCCTGTTCCACCTGGCGGAGATACCCCCTCGAAACAAGGGATACTCCGACTTTATACGTGTTTGCATCAAAAAACGCGAAATAGAGATAATGCGGGGCATTGAGGCGGTCGATGTCCTGCGGGGAAAAGAGATCAAGATTGTATCCATCGCAGAACTGGGCGATGGAAAGCCCTTCTTTCTGTTTGCAGTCCTCGCACTTTCTGATCCCCTTCGCTTTATGAGGACACGGATAAAAAATGCCTCCGCGCTCATATCCGGCGCAATGAGGACCCTCCAGAAGTTCTATGGAAAACGGTTCGCCGATCACCACTCTTCTCTGCTCTGGCTTTCCGTCGGTAAAGATATCAAACCGCTGCGATTTTTCATCTTCCCATGCAAACTGTATGATCTGATTGGTGGTCATCGCGGAGAAGGCTCAGATCCAATAAGAGAAACTCCCGTCATCTCCTTCGGGATCGGAAGTTCCATGAGTTCAAACACAGTCGGCGCAATGTCACGAAGGCCCAATCCTTCTCCCTGTCGCAAGGTGACTCCCTCCCGTGAAGAAATAACGAGAAACGGTACTTTGTTCATGGAGTGAGAGGGTTTCGGAGTCCCGTCGGGGTATTTCATATCATCCGCGTTCCCATGATCGGCGGTAATGATCACTTCATACCCTTTTTCTCTCGCGAGTGGCACGATTTTTTCGAGACATGTATCCAGGTATTCAACGGCGGTGACGACGGCATCAAAATCACCGGAATGTCCGACGAGATCAGGATTCGCGAAATTGCAGAGGATGAAGTCAAAATTCCTCCTTTCGACGTACCGGAGGAGAATATCCGTGACCTGTCCGGCAGACATGAGGGGCTCCTCCGCATAACTCGCGCACTTCGGCGAGGGAACAAGTATCCTTTCTTCATCCTTCCACGCTTTTTTCTCCTGCCCGTTGAAGAAGAAGGTCACATGAGCGTATTTTTCCGTTTCCGCAAGCCGGAGCTGTTTGAGCCCATGCGAGGAGATCCATTCTCCGACGCTGTTCTGGACCGGCTGTACGGGAAAAAGATTCGGAGCCCTCCCGAGCGCGTAATCTCCGAACGTGAGGAAATCTCCTTTTTCAAAAATAAAATCCTGCGGGAGCTCTTTGCATTCAGGATCGGTGAAGATTCTCGTGATCTGCTCTGCGCGATCCGTGCGAAAATTCCAAAAGAGAAAAAGGGAGTCCTTTTGAACGGCGGGAAATGAATCGAGAACGTATGCCGGGAGATAATAATCATTATCGGCGTCTTCGTAGAGAGTTTTTTCGAAATCGCCGTTCAGGGAAAGATCTCTCCCCCTTCCATTCACTAGAAGTTCATACGCTACTTTTGTCCGATCCCAGTTTTTGTCCCGATCCATGGTGAAATATCTCCCGCAGAGCGTCACGAGTTTCCCGACACCGATCTCCCCGCATTTTTCCATGATTTCCGAGAGATAGTGTTTCACTGATTCCGGTGCGACATCTCTTCCGTCGCTGATCGCGTGGATGTATACATTCTTTTCGATCCCCTCAGATTTCAAAATCTCGAGGAGTGAATAGAGATGGGAGAGATGGGAATGGACACCGGCATCGGAGATCATTCCAAGGAGATGGATGACTTTTCCCGTTTTTGCTCTCTGTATCCATTCGCGGAAATCAGGATTTTTCTGGAACTCGTTTTCGGTGAACGACCGGCTGATCTCTTCGAGCGACTGCCACACGATCCTTCCCGCTCCGATGGTCAAGTGTCCCACTTCACTCCCGCCCATCGATCCCTCCGGAACTCCGACGAAATTCCCGTCCGCGCGGAGAAAAGTCGGGGGATTCTCTTTCCTCAGCTTCCGGATGTACGGAATATTTGCTTTTTCAATCGCATTGACCGAAGGATCTTTGACTCCTTCTCCGAATCCGTCGAGGACGATGAGGATGCACTTCTTCATGAATGGTGGAAAGTCTCTGCTCAGATATTATTCCAGAATTTGCGCACGATGAACAAGATGAAAGCTCCCTTTTGTGATCTTTACCGGAAACTCAACAGCTATTATTCGATTTCCGTTCCTCCCCATTCTACCACCGAAAATCCTTCTCTCTCGAAATGAGAAAATTCCTGTGGAATGACTTCAACAGGAGCATCGATTTTCTTATAGACCATGAAGACGCGGAGCATGGAATCCGGCTTCGGATCCACAATGAGTGGAATTCTCTTGTCATACTCTTCTTTCGTCGCGAAGTGAATGAGATTGAATGCATAGTCTTTCATCTTCGGCATCCAGTAGACGATAAACTCATTGTATTCCTTTGGGGTGAGCCCGATTTCTCCGAGTTTTTCTTGCAGAAATTCTACGGTGTCTTTTCCTTTCACAACAAAACCGGTGCTGAGATCATAATCGGCATAATCTCCCTCTCCTTCCCAGAAGAGATAGCTATATTCATTATTGTCCTCGAAATTGATGAGTTTTCCGTCCGGATATGCGATGACTTCCCAACCGTCATCATAATCAGGATATGTCACGGTGAATTTTCCCGGATATTGAAGTTCAACTCTCACCAATTCTTCTTTTTTTGGGTAGAGATAAATGACCGGTTTCCAAGCCGTAGGAAGTCTTCCCTGATTAGAATCTGGAAATTGTGCTTTCTTTTCTTCTGCCTTCTCCAATTTCTCTATCCCAAGCCAATTCGGTATAGTGCCTGCTTTCGTCAGTTTCGCCCATCCGATCAATGCAATCCCCAATACTGCGAAAGCAATCATGAAGAACGTGATAATCTTGTTCCCTTTGTTTTCAACTATTTGTTCTTCAGTCATTTAACAAAAGAAAAGATGATTTATTCGCCAGTTGTTTCTGGAACCACCATTTCTTCTCCATCGACACTTTCATCGAACGCTTCATCGAGACTCTCTTCGAAATTCATGTCCGAATCGATGTTCTCCATGTCGTAGATCATATTTCCCTCCATATCGACTGTGCCCTCTTCATCCGGCTGAGATGCCTCAGTCCCCTCTCCCTGCGGCGTGATTTCTTCAGCCCCGGATATCCCGCTTCCATCGATTGCTCCTTCGCCCTCTTCCACACTTCCATCAGTTTCTATTCCGGTGTCTTCCGAAACTCCTTCCTGAAAAGCATCCATGAGTTCAGAGTTCAACTCTTCCGGCGTTGTTTCAAAAAGCGGTTGAGTTTCTGTATTCTCCGTATCTTCCACGGTCTTATCAGATTCAAGAAAATCTTCGACGACATATTCCCGCGGAACATCTTCCGGATTGAGTTCATCGATCGGGAGATAATCAAGCGGATTCTTCGCTTCCCCTCCTTCCCAGACCTCGAAATGGAGATGCGGTCCGGTCGTCATGAGCCCCGCGCCTTTCGTTCCGGGAGTCCCGCCGGTATAGGCAACGATATCTCCCTGCTGAACGATGTCTCCTTCCACGACGTTGAATTCCGGGATATGCCCGTACACGGTCATGAGATTGTCCCGGTGGATGAGGATGAGATAGGAATATCCCATGCCGTTGTCAACGACTTTGTAGACGTAACCAGCAGCCGGAGCGGCGATCGCTGTTCCCTGCTTCGCCCGGATATCGACGGCGTTATGGACGATCCCGAACGTCCCCTGATAAGCAGAGTCTTTGAATGTCGCGGTGATCTTTTCCGGAGGGACAGGCCATGAAAATGGTTTGTCATCTGCTTCATCCACGATAAAGAGATCATCGAGCACATAATTGTCATCATTTTGCAGGGCTTCTTCTATGCGGTCTTTCGTGACTTTGCTCTTTTCAGACATCTTTCCGACTTCGAGAAGATTGATCTTTTCTCTGAGGAAAGCCATATCATCTTTGACATCCGCGATCTCTCGCGCGCTATTTGCCATCTGATCCTGAGACTCTTTCAGGAGTTTCTGGAAACGATTCTCTTCTCCGGCCGTCTCCTTGAGGATCGCATCCTCGGATTCATACTGGATCGCAAGGATCTTCCTCTCGTTTTCGAGATCTCCATGAAGGGTACTGAGCGTTGTCTTTTCCTGAGAGAGAAGATAATCCACTTCCTCGAGCTGAGCCATCGCGCCTTCAAGGTCATGGAAAAGCTGTCTCGCGGTCTTCTCCATGGCAGAAAAATTCATTTCATCGCGAAGATTCTTTGTAAATGAGTCGTTCGTGAGAATGATCCGGAGTCCGTTCTCATTCGTGTTCCCGATGCTGTCCGCTTCTGTCTGGAGAAGGGAAAAATAGGAGAGGACGATCTCTTTCTGATAATCGGCTTCCGACAGGATCTTTTCCTTTTCCTCCATAACCTTCGCGAGATCTGATTCCTTCACGGCGATCTGTTCTTCAATGATCCTGATCTTTGCTTTCGTATTGATGAGACTTCTCGAGAGATTCTCCAGTTGTCCATTGAGGGTTGTAATACGGCCCTGAAGCATTTCCACCGCATCTTCATTTGCCTCCGTTTGTTTTCTTACGGAATCAAATTCCAGAAGGTTGGTTTCGAGAACAGTGCGAAGTTCTTCGATCCGGTCCTGATTTTTTTGAATCCTATCAGAATACTTTTGATCGATGTCTTTCTGATATTGTTCCCATTCGCGTTCAATTTTAAGAAGCTTTGCTTCATCTTCACTTCCGGCGCTAATATCCGAGGAGGAAGTTTCACTGCTTTGTGCCGCATAGACGAGAATTCCGCTCCCCAAAGAAAAGAGCAAGAAGACCGTGGTCATAAACGCGACAAACCCTGTATAGAAGTTCTTTCCTCTCACGAGAATGATGAAATATATATTTTCATATGAGTATACCTTATTTGACGCATTTTTTCAATGGTTTTCGTCCGATTCTGCGCACCTGCCATTGTACAGAATATTACTCGATTCCGCACCATATTCATAAATTACTTCCCATGCGGCGTGAAAAGGTCTTCTTGACAAAGCGCCCATCGATTCTATTATCTCATCGGCTTCCATCCGATTTTCCTTTTCCCCCATTTTATCCCACTCCTATGAACAGCCCCTATGTTGAAGTGACGAGGAGATCCTGGTTCGACCGGCTCGCAGGATCGATCAAAGGCATTTTTACAGGATTCATCCTGTTCATCGCCTCATTCGGCGTCCTCTATTGGAATGAAGGGAGAAGCAACATGGCGGAAACTGCCGCCCAGGCTGTTCCCATAAAAGCGGATTCTCCGGACATGGCTCAGGAAGGAAAACTGGTCGGGGCGACCGGCGTCCTTTCCGCATCCGACAAGATCGGTGATAATCTCTATCTCCTTCCGGGAGAATATCTTACGGTCTCCAGAAAGGTGGAGGTCTACGCGTGGGTTGAAAAATCTGAATCAAAGACCGAGGAAAAACTTGGCGGGACCGAAGAGACCACGACCACGTACACGTATGCGAAAGACTGGGTCAGCGATGCCGCAAGCTCTGGTTCTTTTAAACAGGCGGAAGGCCACGATAATGTAGAAAAGACCATCGATGATGAGACCGTAAATGCTATAGACGCAAAAGTCGGTTCTCTCTCCGTAGATCTTGCCCGGTTGTCCCTCCCGGGATCCGAGGACATTTCTCTCAGCGAAACGACTGTAGCTCTCGAGAATGCAGGAAATGCAGTACTCGGAAGCAGCAAGTATATCTATGTGAGCACCGGCTGGGGGTCTCTTTCATCCCCCGAGATCGGAGACATGAGGATCAGCTATTCCGCAGTCCCGTCAGGACAGGATCTCACCGTCATGGGGAAGCTCGAAAAAGGCAAGCTCACCCCGTTCCTCAATGATGACAAGAAAACGCTTTACCGCGCATTCACCGGGACACTGGAAGATGCCGTCGCGACACTCAATCAGGAGCATACGACCATGACCTGGATCCTCCGGCTCGTCGGATTTCTCATGATGTGGGGAGGCTTGAGCGCGATCTTCGCGATATTCAGCACTGTTTTTGCAGTCATCCCCTTTCTCGGAAAGGTCACCGGCGCTCTCATTCAGGCCGTGACTTTCGTTGTTGCGCTTGTGTTGAGCATTCTCACGATCCTCGTGAGCATGCTCTTCCACAATATCTACGCCGTCGTTGCGATTGTTGTGCTTGCCATTGGATTCGGGATCTATTGGTATAAGATGCGGAAGAAAAATCCCGAGACTCCGGCACCGGCCGCAGTATAGATAATCTCACGAGTCAAGAAATGAAAAAGCCCTCCGGAAATCGAAGGGCTTTTTTGTATTTGAAAAAAGGGAACGGATTCGCCGTTCCCCTTTTCATAATAATGTTTTGTTTTGATTTTACCTCTCCGATCCCTTTTATCCCGACATGAGTTATGATTCCCCACCGTCTTTCTTCCTTGGGGCAGTTCCGACAAATGCGGCGAAGAAAACCCCGACAATAAATATCCAAAGCCATTTTTCCCATTTCGCCCGCGAGATGAGGATGACAAGGCGTTCCGTCCTTGGTTCTCCGGAGGAATCGCTTACCGTCAGTTCGACATATTTTTTCCCCGAAGCGTTGAAGGTAAAATCGACTGCTGCCTTATTCCGGATCGATCCATCAGGAAACTTCCACTCATAGAAGAGCGGACCTCCATCAGGGTCATAGGAAGACCCTGCGTCAAAATTCACCGTCTCTCCCTTTTCAATGGAATCCGAACTTGCGGATACGATGAGTACCGGCCCCTGGTTGAAATCATTGGGGTCGGCATTGTCCCCGAGTCCGTCCCTGTCCGAATCCTTATGCTCAAGAGAATCAAGAGGAATCTCATCCTCTCCGTCGGAAAAACCATCATCATCAGAATCCTGGTCCTTCGGATCCGTTCCCTTCAGGATCTCTCTTTCGTCCGGGAGACCGTCGTTGTCATCATCAGGATCTGCATTATCTCCGATCCCGTCTTTGTCAAAATCTTCCCATTCGTTCCCGTCTCTCGGGAATGCATCAACCGTATCGATTTTTCCATCTCCGTCATCGTCCGAGTCATCCTCGTCCGGAACACCGTCTTTATCAATATCATACGTCTTCGAACCATCGATGGGATAATCATCTTCTCCATCCCCGACTCCGTCCCCGTCGGTATCAAATTTATTCGGATCGGTGCCGAGTGTCACTTCAGCATCATCAGAGAGAGAATCACCATCATCATCGGTATCGGCATTATTCCCGATCCCATCCTGGTCGAGGTCCTCCCACTCCTCGGGTGCAAGAGGGAAAGAATCCTTCACATCCTCTATTCCGTCATTGTCATCATCAACATCCGCATTGTTCCCCGTTCCGTCTCCGTCGGTGTCCGCCCATTCAACGGCATTGAAAGGAAACACATCCTCGGCATCGGGATGTCCGTCCCCGTCATCGTCATTGTCTTCTCTGTTTCCGATGCCATCCCCATCGGAATCATCGTCAATAAAAATCGTCCCGATTACTTTATTGTTCTCGAGATTGTCTTTCGATTCATCCCATGGGATCACTTTTGCGGCTATAGGATGGTCTCCGGAGATCTGCGGAGTGAATTCGATGAAGGTGAGGTCCTTAGACCCTGCGACGACAGCAATACTCTGGTCTGTCCCGATATGGATGAGTTCTTTTTCATCATAAAACTTCACGACTCCGCGAAGATCCTCAGCGGATGTGTTTTCCACAGAGAGATAGATCTTTACCGGATGTCCGACGAGCCCTTCCTGAGGTTCAAAATTAAGCGATTCCGGAGATACTGAGAGGTCAGCAAAAACGAGCGCGATCGAAAAAAAGAAAATGAGGTAACAAAAGAGAAAAAGCTTCCAGAACCGCATGCCGCATTTGATCAAAATTCTGAGTCAAGAATAAATTTTGTGAACAGAGATTGCAATAAGAATCACACTATTTAATAAAAAATCACTTGAGTGTTTTGGGAATCATTTCAAAACATATGTTCCACTCAAATATTTGCGCCGCAGTGATGATTCAGATATATGCTTTGTAGCTTTGTTTCCGTGATCATCTCACGCTGAAGATAACCAACGCGCATCACTCGCTCTTCGAATGAGAGAATCGTGCTCCCTCATCTGTACGAGAACCGAATTTCTCTACAGAAGAATTCAATGCTGAAGTGAGGATTCTGTGATATCTTCTTCCCGCGGACATTTTTTGAGGAGCACGCATGCCAAAAAACATCATCGAAAAGATCTGGGATTCCCATGTTGTCAAAAAGGAGACCGACGGACCTTCCATCCTCTTTATCGATTTCCAGCTCCTCCACGAGGTCACAAGCCCTCAGGCATTTGAGATGCTGAGAGAGAAGAATTTCCCCGCTTTTTCTCCGGATCGGAATTTGGCGACGATCGATCATTCAATCCCGACCGACGAATTCAGAAAAGACTTCAAAGATGCTGAGACAAAAAATCAGGTCGAAATGCTTCGAAAAAACTGCCGTGATTTTGGCATCAGGATCTTCGATCTCGATTCCGGACACCAGGGCGTCGTCCATGTCACCGGTCCGGAACTCGGGATCACCCAGCCGGGAATGACCATCACCTGCGGCGATTCGCACACCGCAACGCACGGTGCTTTCGGTGCTCTTGCGTTCGGGATCGGGACGACTCAGGTATCCCATGTCCTCTCCACATCTTCCCTTCTTATCGATCGTCCGAAGACGATAAAAGTTGAATTCGCCGGAACGCCATCCCCGTACTTTTCCGCAAAGGACGCGATCCTCGCCCTCATCAGAAAAATAGGAGTCCAGGGGGGGACCAGGGGGGTCATCGAATATACGGGTGAGTACATAAGACAGCTCTCAATGGAGGAGCGGATGACGATCTGCAATATGAGCATCGAGTGCGGCGCCAGGGCAGGACTCATCTCTCCTGATGAGATAACTTTTGAATGGCTGAAAGGAAAACCATATTCTCCGCTCGATTTTAATGACATGAAAAAATACTGGATGAGCTTCGCATCGGATGAGAACGCCGTCTATGATGAGACGATCATCCTCGATCTGAATGGAATGAAACCCATCGTCACGTGGGGCACGACCCCGGCGCAGTCGGAAGAAATCGACGGGGCGATTCCCCTCCTCTCTACTCTTGAGGAATCGGAGCGGTTTCTCGCCGAGAAATCCCTTGCCTACACGAAGCTCCATACCGGTGACAAGATGGAAGGAGTTTCCATTCAACATGTATTCATAGGTTCCTGCACGAACGGAAGGATCTCCGATCTCCGGATTGCTGCAAAAATCCTGCAGGGGAAAAAAATCGCCCCCGGAGTCACCGTACGCATCGTTCCGGGATCAGAACAGGTCGAGAAACAAGCAGTGGAAGAGGGGCTGGTCCAAATTTTCCGGGATGCAGGTGCTGATTTCAGGAGACCGGGATGCTCTCTCTGCCTCGCCATGAACGGTGATGAAGTCCCTCCTGGAGAGCGCTGTGCCTCGACTTCAAACCGGAATTTCATCGGGAGACAGGGAAAGGATTCCATCACTCACCTCATGAGTCCTCTCATGGCCTCTCTCGCCGCGGTGACCGGGAAGATAACAAATCCGGAAAAGTATTTTTCTCCCTCTGGGAACACACTCTGATTTTTTTGCCCTATGACGCATTTTGATCCATTTTCCTCGCGGGCGCTCCGGATACCGCTCAAAGATATTGATACGGATCTCATCATCTCAGCAAAATATCTCACAACGACTTCAAAGGAGGGACTCGGCATCCACCTCTTCGAATCTCTCCGCGAGCGCGATCCCCTTTTTCCCATGAATTTGTCTGAATTCCAGGGTGCGAAGATCATCATCGCCGGAAAAAACTTCGGCTGCGGATCATCGCGTGAGCATGCCGCCTGGGCACTTGCTGACTCAGGGATCAGGGCGATCATTTCATCCGAATTCGCTGATATTTTCCGGGGAAACACGGAAAAAAACGGGATCCTCCCCATCACTCTTGAGGAACCCATTGTCCATGATCTCCTCTTCTCAGGGAATGAGCTCGATGAAATCACCATCGATCTTTCGCAGGAAAAAGTGATAATGAAAGATGGCAGATTTTTCCCGTTCCGTATCAACAGTTTTACAAAGATGAGATTTCTTGAGGGCATCTCCGACATTGATTATCTCATGAAGTCAGAGAGGGACATCAGAATTTATGAGACATGGAGAAAACCATATAATCCCAGTATTCCCGCGTGATTGTTGATATTGTTTTATTATGCTATAATATACTCTGATCATTTTCTTCTCCATGGGAAAAATCAGAGTTTTTCTGAGGCAGATTCTTTCGCTTTCCGTCGTGTCATTTTTACTCATTCTTCCTGCGGATCCCGCAAATGCGGACTACGGGAGCAATGATTATGGAGAATCTCCCTATCATGCACCGGATCCCTACTATCAATCCCTGAACGCTTATTCCCTCTATACCGATCCGGCCGCGGACAGCATCTATGTGCGGAATCATGACAGCCGCATGGAAACCATACGGCGTATGAACAGCGGTGAAGAGCGAAGCCTCAGGGATTTTTACATCATGCTCGCAGTCTTTACCAGCGGAGGGATCATCCTCTGGTGGACAAGAAAACATCAAAGCCAGTGAATGACTCCGGGCGTATGATCCGGATATCATCTTCCGCGAAAAACTGAGCCGGACACCTGAGAAAGTCTGTGTTTCCGGTCAGAATCATGGTACAATAATGAGAAACAACAATTATTATGAGCATCTATTCACCCATCAGCCCGTTCGGTGAATCTGGAGAACCTGAGGGTCAGCTCAGTGCATTTGAAAAACCTTCCTGGGAGAGGCGACAGGATGTTGCATACGATGGCGAAGGATCCCCCGATGGCTTAGCACCGACACCGGAAACACTGCCAAGGGAAGATATTTTTGCTCAGGAAATTAAGAAAATCCTCGGTGATCTTAAGCCTGAAGAACAATATGATGCTTCGGGCTCATTTGAACTTGGCCCAGGCGGAAATCTCATATTCATACCAGAAACTCAAGCTGCTCCAGAAAAATCCCGGGGAAAACCCTCGGTTTCAGCTCCTGTTCAGACTGAATTTGAGCCTCAGCCAATCCCACCTAGTCCACAACAGGAAACTGTTCTCACTCCGGAAGGCACACCTGCACCATCTTCTGGGGCATCGGTTCCTCAGGAGCAATCTGCCGGTCCGACCTCTCCGGATATATTGGCGATGAAGAAAAAAGCATTCGACGAAACAGCATTCGCATCCGTAGCAGCGTGGAATGCGAGAATAAAATCTGATCCTCAATTACAAGATAATCCCCTCGTTGCAAAAGCTGATGAGCCGACCCTGCGATGGAGCATCCTCCACCCCTATATTGATGACCAGATTCAGAAAATTAAAGAACCTTTAATCACAAATGGAGATTTTCTTTTCGCCGGTGATTCCTCCCGTCAAGATGATAGATTCGGAGGAAGTCAGGATACTCTTTCAGAAGGATCTCCCTCTCAAACAGGTGTTCTTCATGAAACAGGAATTGCGGGAGGCAAGCCGGAGGTTTATCAAAAAAATGCGCATGCCATTCAGAGTATCATCAATGCGCTTGGTTTTTCCACGGGCGGGAATATCCATGACGGGATAACGAACCTTCAAAGGTTTCTCCAGTCAAAAGGCCATGAGGTGGAAGTGTCGGGGAGCATGAACCATGACACCTGGACCGCTCTCACGGGATTCCACAAAAAAAGACACAAAGCAATGCATCCCGGAGGAGGTGTTCCTCCGAAACCTCCTCATTCCGGTGGCGGAGAAACTCCATCTCCGAAATCAAAAACACCGGGGAAACAGGAGGGGCCGAGCGACAGCAAAGCCTATGAAGGCGGAAAATGGGTAATAAGCAAAGGAGCAAGCGGAACTCCGGAAGATCCTGCCCGAGGCATCTTAGAGGGGCTTATCCCAATTCCAACGGGAGATATGACAAGAACAAAAATTGCGCCTTCTCATCTGGAACAAAGATCATTTGAGCAACGAAAAGTCTCTTATCAAAATGGACCGACTTTTTATACGAACATGACATCACGTTATACGAGCATGAAAAGCCGTGCGAATAAGAAAGCCGAGAATATTACGCGACAAAAGGATGAAGCATATGCGGAATCTCTTCTTGCATGAAATTTTTGATTGCATAATGATTGACCTTAAGAAGAGATCTCACTCTCGCTATGCTCCGCATCGCTCTCATCGACGACAAATCATACGGGCTCGATCTCATCCGGAGTCTCCATACAAACGAGGAATGTTCGATCGATTATTTCTCGAGTTTCCGCGAGTTTCAATCGAACGGAGGAAAATATGATATCGCGTACCTCGACTATTACCTCGACCATGACGGGATTACGGGTGATGCCATTCTCCCAGAGGTAAAAATGCAGGCAGAAAAGATCATCGGTTTTTCGAGCGTCCCGGGATGCAACAGGAGGATGGTCGAACTCGGCGCGGACGGGGCGGTCGATAAGTCGTAAGAAAGTCAAAGGATAAAGCACAAAAGAGAAAAGAATCCGCAGGCGTTCTGAACGCTGTCAGATTTATCAAATGTTTCATTTGTGCTTTTTCTTTTTTCTTTTCCTCATTTCCATTACACTTTCTCACGATTTTATTCCTGGTTTTCTTCCCATGACGAGGACACTCTTTACTTCAGAATCGGTGACAGAGGGGCATCCCGATAAGATCTGCGATCAGATCTCCGACGCGATCCTCGACGAAGTCTTGCGAAATGACCCGATGGGAAGGGTCGCGGTGGAATGCGCGGTGAAGACGGGGATCACATTCATTTTCGGTGAACTCACGACCGATGCGTATGTCGATTTCCAGAAGATTGCCCGGGATGTGATCCGCGGGATCGGATATACCCGGGCAGAATATGGCTTCGACGCGGATTCCTGCGGCATCCTCTCTTCGATCTCCGAACAGAGCAAAGAAATCAGCACAGCAGTCCATGGAAGAGAAGAAGTCGGCGCCGGGGATCAGGGGATGATGTTCGGATATGCATGCCGTGAAACGCCGGAATTCATGCCGCTTCCGATAACCCTTGCGCATCAGCTCGCGAAAAAACTCGCGGATGCGAGGAAATCAAATGAAATCCCCCATCTCCGCCCCGACGGGAAAACACAGGTGACGGTAGAGTACGAAAACGGGAATCCGAAGAGGATCCACACGATCGTTATTTCCGCCCAGCATGATCCGGAAATCAGCCAGGACGAGCTCAAAAGAAGCCTCATGGAAAAAGTCGTGACACCGGTCTGCAGCGGACTCTTTGACGAGCATACGATTGTTCATTGTAATCCGAGCGGGAGCTTCATCACCGGCGGCCCCAAGGGAGATTCCGGCCTTACGGGGAGGAAGATCATCGTCGACACCTACGGCGGATATGCCCCGCACGGGGGAGGCTGTTTTTCCGGAAAAGATCCTTCAAAAGTCGACCGGAGCGGCGCGTATGCCGCACGGTATATTGCGAAAAACATCGTTGCTTCGGGACTTGCCGAGAAATGCCAGATTGAAATATCCTATGCCATCGGAATTGCGGAACCGGTCTCAATTCTCGTGGAAACATTCGGGACCGGGAAACTTCCGGCGGATGATTTGGAGATCCTCATCAGAAAACTCTTTCCCTTGAAGCCGGGAGACATCATCACACGACTGGGGTTAAGAAAACCGATCTATGCGCAGGTCGCGGCGTATGGGCACTTTGGAAGGGAAGGAGTTCCCTGGGAAAATCTCGACCTTGTGGATGAACTGAGAAAATCCCTCTCGTCATAACCTATGTTCCGAAGTATTCCGTTCTGGGTCCTTCTCATTGCGACCTTCATCAGCTGGGCCGCATGGGGTGTCGTGATTAATAAGATGTCCCCTTTCGCTTCACCCCGGATCGCTGTTCCCGCCTTCTATATCACCTCCTTCATGTCCCTCCTGACGACATTTTCGGTAGTCGGGACTCTTCTCAGAAAATTCTCTTCACCTTCAAGAAACCTTCTCCGATGCATCAATATCTCTCTCCGCCAGGGGGCGATCCTCTCATGCGTGTCTCTCATCGCTCTTTTTTTTCAGCAGGCGCGCACCTTTAATCTCTGGGTCGGAGCGCTTCTCCTCCTCATCGGGATAATCCTCGAAAGCATGTTCTGGGATCCGAAAGGATAAGTGGTGCAGAAAAGAAGCAGGCAAGCGCACATGCGACCAAGCGAGTATGCAAGAGATCTTGCTTGCCTGCTTGTTCGCTCTCACTTTGTCTTCACACCTTCCTCCTGTCTTTTCTTTCAGTTGATCCAGCTCCCATCGGCAGGGACTGTCTCTTCTCCTCCTGAGGCGCCTCCGGAGTCTCCCGCTCCCCCTGAAACAATCCAGAGACCACGGGACTGATAGCGGGAGAAAAAGGTCTGCCAGATTATATTATCTTCGGTTTTTATCGTGACGACTTCTCCAGAAATATTCTCAGTAAACGAGAGTCCCGTCATGAGCGCGTCTCCAAAAATATCAGTAGTAGTGCCATTTTCGGAAACACCGCTCATCCCGTTGATCCCCGCCACCCGCGGTCCATCGGAAGCCACTTCTGCAGATGAAGGCATCACGACTCTCCGGAACCATACCGCGTCAAGACCCGGAACCGCGTTAGAGAGTTTTTCGCTCGTCCCCACGGGAATGGTGGCAGAGGTCGTGTATTTCGGTGCGGGGACTCCCCGATAGTTCGATTCGTAAGGACCGAGAAGTGCGACATTCCTCCCATCGCGGGTTCCGTAATAATAGTAATAGAGATTATTCCCCTCTACGCGAGTCTGGAGAAGGATCGCTCCGGGCGTGTCGTTCAGGAAGCGGAAATCCGTCGAACCGGTATACACGGTCGCATCGCTCCCGACAGGATGGTAATAGTGGACATTGAAGGAATGGTTCCTCCTCTGGGTGATGGGGAGTCCCGCGAGCATCGCCCCCCGGTATGTGGTCGTCGAGACCTGGCAGAGTCCGCCTCCGTACTCAGGAACGACCTTTGGTCCTATGATGACCAGCTCCTTCAGATATCCCGTTGATCCGTCAACTGGGCCGAGATTCTTGAGGAATGAGAATTCCTCCCCCTTCGGTATAAGGACGCCGCTAAAGCGGTTTGCTCCCACGGTGATGTTGTGGATCCGGTTGTGCGGTGAACCTGAGAAGTCGCTCCACCCGATGGAAAGTACCGTCTCGATTCCCATATTCTTCAGCTCTTCATCCCGGACCTCGATGACGGGATCTGTTCTCTTTACCGCGAGCGTCACCATGTTGATCCCGTTTTTCGCCGCCTTTTCTATGAGCATTGCGGACACTTCGACATCGAGCTCTTCTCCGTATGAAGGATATCCTTCAAAAACAATGTTTCCTCCGTCGTCACGGGAAATGACGACGTTCATCGGATCCTTCCTCAGCATGGGGGCAAGATCATCCCGGAGAAACCGCCGGATCTCAGCATGGTTTATATCCCAGATGTATTCATCCGCTCCATCTCCACTCTCTGCAGTTTCCGCAGAAAGACTTTCGGATGGCGCTTCGTCTTCAGCGCAGAAAGTCGTTTCATTCCAGAAATCGTCTTCTGCGGGGATATCTTCTGCTGGTCGTAACTCAAAAAACTGATCCGCAAACCGGTCAAGATTGAGCCGGTAATGGTAATAGTCATGCTTCAGCGTAAGATTCTGCCTCCAGGAAACAGGGATCTCTCCGACAGCATCCACGACTCCATACCCGGAGATCGAAGTGAGAAAAAAGAATGCCGAGAGGAGGAGAGTTTTTCGCTGAAACACGAGAGAGAATTGGTGTTGCGTCGGACCGACTGTATTTTGAATTATGCGCTGAAAAATGCAAGACGATTCAAAAATCCTTTCCCATTTGTGGAGAAAAAAATTACACTACAGATGCACTTGAACCCAAAAAATATGAAAATCGCAGAGCTCCTCCTCGAAAAACAAGCGGTGAATGTTTCCATAAATCCCCCGTTCCAATGGACAAGCGGGATCCTTTCTCCGGTCTATTGCGACAACCGACTTCTTATCGGTCATGTTGATGCGCGGAAGCAGATCGTGAAGGCTCTCGTGGAGAAGATACGGGAAACAGGCTGGGATCCGGAAGTCATCGCCGGGACTGCCACCGCCGCGATCCCCTGGGCCGCCTTCGTCGCCGCGGAAATGGATCTCCCCATGATCTATGTCCGCCCGGAACCGAAAAAACACGGAGCGAAGAAACAGATCGAGGGATACCTGAAAGAAAATTCCCGCGTCGTCATCGCCGAGGATCTCTTTTCAACCGGAGGAAGTTCGATCGCATCCGCTGCAGCTGTGGAAAACGAAGGGAGGAGCACCGTGGCGGGAGTCATCTCCATCATGTCGTGGGAGCTCCCCGTCGCGCAAAAAAACTTTACCGATGCGAAACTTGAAAACGTCAGTCTTACCGGATTTCAGGAGCTCATTCCTCTTGCCGCGGAAAAGGGATATATTTCATCCGAAGAGAGTGCAAAAATCCTTGAATTCCGGAAAGATCCGGAGAACTGGTCAAAAAACTTTTTATAATTTTTCCATCCATCCTATGGCGAAACGAATCGGCATCATCGGCGGAATCAGCTCCGAAGCCACAAAAAAGTATTATGACCTTCTTCTTAAAAAATACTTCGAACGGAAGAAAAATTTTTATTATCCTGAGATCGTCATCTTCAGTCTCGATCTCCAGAAATTTTCCGACCTTGAAGGCGGAGAAAACCGGGCGGATTATGTGAAATATATTATCGAAGGGGCGCAGGCTCTTGAGAATGCGGGGGCAGAGTGCATCCTCATTTCCGCGAATTCCGCCCATGCCGTTTATGATGAGGTCTCCGCGAACGTCGGGGTGCCGATGATGAGCATCATCGAAGAAACAGCGAAGGTCGCCCGCTCAAAAAACATGAAGAAGCTCCTCCTCCTCGGGATTCATACGACGATGAAGGCCGCTTTTTATCCGAGGATATTCTCGTCATACGGGATGGAGATCGTCCTCCCCGTGGAAGAAGAACAGGAGGAAGTGAACCGGATCATCTGGGACGAGCTTGTTCTTGGGATCATCAATCCGGAGAGTAAAGAGAAGCTCCTCGATATCATCTCCAAGTACGAGAAAGACGGCGTGATCCTCGGCTCGACTGAACTCCCCATCATCCTGAAACAATCGGACACCGATGTCCCCGTCCTCGACACTGTCGACATCCATACGAATGCGGCGCTCGAGTTCTCATTGAACGAGGAGAATTAGGAAGCAGGAATTGGGAAGTAAGAATTAGGAAGTGGGACTTAGGAATTGAGAATTAGGAAGTGGGAAGTAGGAATTGAGAATTTGGAATTAGGGATTTAATGCGTCCTCCCTACTTCCTCATTCTTACTTCCTACTTCCTACTTCTTGACTCCTCCCTGTCGTCGTTCATCAGCGACATAATCGAGAGATTGGCATGACAGAGCATGCCTCGCCTTTCCACGAATCAAATGTTTTGAAAAACTGTATCTCCGCTACCAGGGAATAGGATTTTGATGACTCCCCTTTCATCTCTTCCTATGATTTTCAACACAACAAAAAAGATGTTCTTTGGATCGATTTTCGCCTTCATTTCTCTGCTTCTTCCATTCATCGCATTTGCAGATCCGGATGAAGAAAATGCGGGAGATGTTTCCATATCATCCGATGAAGAACCTGCTCCCGAAGCAGAAATAATCGAGGGAGAAGAATTGGAGGAAGAAATTACAGATGATGCGCAGGGAGAATCACCCACGGCAGAAGCGCCAAGTACAACCGAAGAAACGGAGCCGGATACCGGTGATGAAATCATTGATGAAGAGGCAGTTCCAAATTCAGAACCAGAATATCAAATCATTGAGCCTGTAGCAGAGGTTGTTCAGAAAGACGAAAGCGGCGATGAACTCACACCCGAACAGGAAAAATTTGAAGAAACGGAATGGAATGGGGAAATGATCATGACTGACCTGAAATCAAAAGTGGAGATAACTGAAGAAGAAATGATGAGAATTGAAAGGAATGATCCAGAACCCCGTGATGAGAGCATTGTTGAGCAAAAGATGATGGGCCCGGAAATCGAGTCAAAAGCGCTTGAATCCGGAGACGGTGAACAGGGTTATGAAAACGACTACAAATACACGGGGAAAGAACTCGATGAATTCACTGACCTCTACTATTACGAAGCGAGATACTACAATCCAGAGATCGGAAGATTCATCTCCCAGGATCCATGGTTCGGCGACCTCACTGATCCCCAGAGTCTCAATAAATATTCGTATGTGAGGAATAATCCGATAATTGGGATTGATCCCAGTGGCTTACTAACAATTTTTGTACATGGTACGTGGTCATCAGGATCCACTGCATTCAGTTATGGATATATGTCCCTGGTAACTGCCGACTTAGGAGATGACAAATTTTATAGATTTAATTGGTCAGGAGAAAACAGCATTGAGGAGAGGTCGAATGCTGCTCTCGAATTATCTGATTACATTCGAAACTATGAATTTGAAGAAGGAGAAGAATTGAACATTGTAGCACACAGTCATGGAGGCAATGTTGCAATTGAATCAATAAATAGCGGAAGAATGCTGAGAGACGTTGATAATCTCATTCTTTTAGCGACTCCAAATAGAGAAGACTATGATCTTGAATTGGACAATGTTGGAAATGTTTTCAACATTTACCATGAAGATGATATCGTGATGTGGGCGGGGGCTGAAATTGCTGACAAGTCTTTGGATCCAAATTGGACACCGAAGCAACCTAATAGAGAAGGCGAAAATGTATCGAATTTAAGATTTACACAAAATCTGGAAAGTTACGAAGAGAAAAAAGCAATCCACAGTTGGATACGAACGTTAGAAGCATGGAAATCTATTCGGGTTTATATACGGGAAAAATTGCAGGAGAATAATCGTTCTCAGAATAATAATGCATCTTAAATCGTAATGTTCTTTAAAAAATCACCTTCAAATCCTTTGATATAATAATCCGATGAAAAAATCACAATCCATTCTCATCGTATTCATAATAGGCGCAATATTCTATCTCATTGTTTTTCTCATAGCAGCTCGGTTCCAAGTTTCCTCCTGGAGTTTTGATTGCCATGAAGAATGCATTTTTTCAGTCATTTCATATTATTTGCCGTTATCATTGTTTTTTGCATCAGGAACGCGATCCGAAATACTCATTGGTGCATTAGCAATAGGGCCGCTTATGTGGGGAATGATTTTTGTCGGTATTACTCAGGTATTCTTCTTTATGAGGAGGCGGGGAAATTAATCAAAATCTGTGACGACAATGGCTTCATCTGAGAATAGTTCGGTGCCAAGGAATCTTAATTATGTTTTTAATCATGACGCAGTGGCTCAGGTTTTGACATTAAATACCCCTTAGATGGCTCTTGACCTGGGGTGAAGCGACAAGCCACCTCTTTTTCTGGGGGAATGGAATAATTTTCGACGAGAATAAATTCATATGTAATTAAGTTAAAAATTGAATCACCCCAACGACCTTTCCACCTTTATTCTCAATGCGTAAGTTATAACTGTCATCAACAAAACGAATGTTTTTTGTTTCTTGACCAGTCCAAAATGGCTCTTGCGAAATACGACTCAGAAGTGTGTCCCCATCGTAACGAACAAAATTACGAGACTTATTCCATTCAGATTTTAAAGTTTCTTCCGTTCCTAGGTAATAAGTGGCGAAATTAAACAAAACTTTTACGAAAGCTCTTTTTCGGGATTTATCGATAATTCCACTAATTGATCCTCGTAGTTCAAGTCTATTCTTAGATTCGGCATTTTCCAATTCGGGTGGATTTTTTAACATTTCTTTTGTTTTAAATGGAATATTATATTTTTTTAACTCTTCAATAACTTGATTGTATTCTGTGTTGGAAGGAGCAATAATCTTCATTTGTCTAATATCCACCTTTCTCGAGCCATATTGATCTTCATCAATTACTAGATTTTTAATTTGGTCAATTCTATATTTTTCCCAGCTTTCAGTTCTGATATTTCGTATCCAAAATTGAGGAATAATTGGTATACCCGCGCCTGTTAAAGGGTCGTATCCACCAGCTAGCGCTCCACTATAACCTCCATACTCTTCACTTTCATCCAACTCAAATTTTAGGCTTTTTGGTAATCTACGCTCTCGCGATGAAATCCCTTTCGTGTAACGAGTAATACCTTCGAGTGTATCTCTTGCGAGTGCTTGATCTAGTTCCTTTTTAAAGTAAGCATTACAGTCATCGCAAACACAATGAAGTGTAGGTGTTTTTGATCCAAAAGTCCCAAAGCATTGAGGAATGACATGCTCTCGACTTGTAAATAAAACTTTGTCTGTTTCATTACAGTATATGCAAACCCTTTCCTCGTTTTGTTTCTTCAACTTCATTTTTTATGAGTTAAATTTAACCGAAACAAGTGTCTCCAAGAGGCGGGGAGGAGAGGAAATCTAATGCATGCTGAAATCCATTATTCTCAAATAACTCAATCGACCGAAGGAATCCCGCTGATCTCCGGATAGGTTTCCAGATGACGAAACGCAATCCGCTGAATCTCTTTTAATTTCTCCTCAGATCTCGCTTCGAAACGCGTTGTGAGGTAGGGAGATGTGTTTGAAGCGCGGACGATCCCCCATACCCCTTCTCCAAAATCGATCCTGATGCCGTCGATCGTGAGAGCGTCGGGATACTCGATGAGAAAATGCTCCCTGATCCTCTCCATGATCTCGAATTTCTTCTCTTCCTCGATTTTTACTTTGATCTCCGGAGTGACAAATGTTTTCGGGAGATCTTTCAAATGCCCTGCAATCGGTTTTTTTGAATCCCAGATGATCTCGATGAGTCTCGCTGAGGCAAGGAGCGCATCGTCGAATCCATAGTAATTTTCTGCGATGAAGAGATGGCCGGAGACTTCCCCTCCGAGGAGAGCTCCGTGTTTCTCCATCATCTCCTCGACGAACGAATGCCCCGTTTTGCACATAAGCGCCACTCCCCCGCACTTTTTGATCTCTTCGGTGAGGACTTCCGTGGATTTCAGGTCATAGACGATCGGGGCTCCCGGATTCCTTTTGAGAATATCCCGTGCGAGGAGAAGGAGGAGAAGGTCGGCAGAATAGTGACGCCCTTTCTCATCGACGAGTCCCACCCGGTCTCCGTCGCCGTCGAAGGCGATCCCGAAATCAGCCTTGAGAGCGATCACTTGTTCTTTCAGCGCTCTCAGGTTTTCCTCACGCTCGGGATCAGCATCATGGTTCGGGAAATTCCCGTCGACCTCGCAGAAAAGATCGATGACCTCACAACCGAGGGAACGGAAAAAAGCCGGGGAAAATGTTCCTGCGATGCCGTTTCCCGCGTCGATGACGATGGTCGGACGTTTTTTTCTCTGAAAACTGATGAGGGACCTCAGTTTACTGAAATATCGTTCCCGAAAATCTTCTTCCCGGAGAACCCCCCTTTTTTCAGAAAATACAAATTCTCTTTCTTCGATGATGCGCATCACCTTCTGGATATCCTCTCCGCAGACAGAATGGGCATGATCCCTCTGGAGCTTGATCCCGTTATATTCTTTCGGATTATGGCTCGCGGTAATGGTGATCCCGCCGTCATATCCTCCTTCCGAAATGGCGAAATAGAGCATGGGAGAAGGGATCATCCCGATATCCATGACATCGACTCCGGATTCGAGAAGCCCATTCTGAAACGATTCAAGAAGTGTTTTTCCGCTCAGCCTTCCGTCTCTTCCCGTGACGACCGTAAGTTTCTTGTTCGGACTTTTCCGCAAAAGAAACGCGGCAAATCCTTTTCCGATGAGATATGCTCCTTCTTCGTCAAAATCCTTTCCATAGATGCCTCGGATGTCATATGCCCGAAAGATATGCGATGAAAGCATGGGTTCAAGAAAAACAATGCATGTATTCTTCCATAAAATTCGGTAAAAAGAAACCGCGGGAGAAGAAGACCGCCCGCAGGCTCATCCGCTTGTTCGCTTGCTGGCTTGCTCGCTTGCAAGCGGACAAGCAGGGGGGAGACACACTTTTAACACTATGAACTCTTAACTTTCTGCTCCCGAAGCTTATACTTCCCAAACTCATACCGGACGATCGGATTCCTGATGTCGCCGACCGTCGTCCGAAAAAACTCCATGAAGAGGTATTTCAGGGAGAGGAGATACCGGTTTTCGTTTTCGAAACGCCTCCAGGAAGCGTAGAGCGGGGAGAAGGTAAGGATGCGGAATTTTCCGTGATGGGAATGGCGAAGCACATACTCAAAATCTTCCAGGAGGAGTACGGTCTCGTCGAATCCGCCTTTTTCATGGATATCCCTTTTCACAAGGAGCGCGAATCCGACGCCGCGGGGGTTAGAGTACTGGACTGTTTTTATCCAGAAGCGATAAACCCAGACGGTGAGCCGGTCATAGAGATGTGTCGCTTTCGTGAGAAAATCGACGAAGGCGAAATCAATTTCCCTGAGCCGGAATTCGAGAATCGTTTTTCGGAGACAGTCTTCTGGGAGCTCCACATCCGCATCGAGGAAGAAGTAGAGTTCTCCGTTGGCGAGATACGCACCCTCATTCCTCGAAATCCCGGTCCCCCTTCTCCCCTTCTTCTCAACAAACCTGAGGGGGTACGAGGGATGGAACGAATGGATGATTTTTTTTGTCCGGTCCGTACTCCTGTCATCGACGATGATAACCTCAAAATTTGTGTATGTCTGCCGGTTTAGAGACTCAAGAAGGCTCAGGATATAGTCTTCCTCGTTGAACGTCGGGATGATGATGCTCACTTTCGGAGCATCGGAAACGGAAGAAGGGTTCGGATAGACTGCGGAATACATCTTCCTCCGGAAGAGAATCGTGTAATTGATCTGAAGGATAACGAGAACCGTAAGCCACGCCAGGAGAGGATCGAGGAACGGGAAAAAACGGACAACCGCTATCCCGATGACCGACTGCGCGATGCCGATGAGTTC
>JBGSON010000011.1:0-33166 GCA_041739085.1 Candidatus Altimarinota bacterium
GCAATATAGTATTCAATAGAATCCATTTTTTTATTTTCTATGTCTGATAAAGGAAAAGGAGAAGCACTCCTACAAGGCACTATCCCGGATGGACCAGAAGTGAAAACGGTTGAGGGGATCACTTTCGTGAACGGTGTTCCCCAGATTTCTGACGGAATGCAATGGAGGATTGATCGTCATGAAGAGAATCTGAGAAGTATCGGGGATGTTATTGGAGAGGCAATCGCCAGGGCACTCGATAGTGGGGGTGATATCCGCAATGCGCTCCTGGCAATCGATGATCCGAGGATCATTGTCAGAAACTGTGAGCCGAAAGATTCTGAGCCTCATGTTTCGGATCTTTCTGTGAATTAACCGAGCGAAATCCAATTCTTGTGTACGGATGGACCAATAATCTCCTCGTTTCTTTCTCGTCATATAATGGCTTATCAAAAGCCACAAAAAGGAATATAATGATATGAAATAAAAAAACGATATGACGATTCTGGAGAATCCACCACCACGGGATCAGGAGGCAGAAAAACGAGATGTCAGAGAGGAATGTGATGCCAGCTGTCGGCAATTGAAGATAAAAAGTCTGACAGATTGGGCCGACACCGCAGACCCGGAAAAGTTAGACACCGTCCGTGGGGCACTTCCCTATGTGTCTCTTTCTATTCTGCTCGCTATTGAAAACAAAAGTCCCGGAGCGCTTCGGGTGCTTTTCTGCACAAAGAGCGGAGGTGTTGTCAGACGGGACGATCCTTTAAATCCGGGAGACGAATTTCAGGTCGTTTTCCGAGGATCTCAGATCGCAAATCGCGGAATCGGCGCAGGGAACCTGATTCCGGTTGATAAAGAATTTGTCATTATCCGTGACCCGAGTGGAAAAGAAACCCGAGGAAAACGAAAGCCCCGAAATGATGGGCGTGGCGGTGACGGATATTATGATCCATCTGGGAAATACATTCCCATTTTTGACGGATACACGATAAAAATTCCGGCAGAAGCGGACAAAAGCCAATATACAAGAACTTCTTCTCGAAGTATGTCCGATTCAGGTATCGCAGGACCGGGGCAAACACCTCCGCCTCCGAAGAGGTTAGAGACTCAACAAAGTGGTAGAGGAGAGCTTCCGCATTCTACGGAAACTCCATCTCGAAGTATGCTCAATCCAAGTACCGCAAATCCACTGCGAACTCCCCCAAATCAGGGGAGGAGAGGAGCTGAGCGAACTGGCAGAGTAGAGTTGCCGCATTCGCCTGATATCGTGTATGTCGGCGATTCTTTGACTGTTGGATATGCGTATAATAACAGAGAACAGCAGTATATTGCGAAAGTGGGCAAGAGGGTGAGCGAAATGGCAAAAGATTTCGACCAGGTCCTGGGGAGAACTCCTCCGCCCAAAAAAATTGTACTCTTGGGTGGCACCAATGATTTCTATGGGAGAGCGAAATACTCGGATGTATTTAAAATAATTCAGAGTATGGTCGCCAGGGTTCCAAGAGGTGTACAGATATTCATCGGAACAGTTCCGTTTATGGGAGAGTATTATTTTATAAATGATAAAAATCTAAAAGGGCTGACAGCACAACAAAGAGCGGAACGCTGCAGATCAGTGAATGCACAAATCGCTCTCTTTAATGATGAAATCCGAGAGCATTACCCGTCACAATGTATTGATTTTAACCAAGCTTTAGCAAGCCCCAGTATTCCGAACCAGCCCGATGCAAAGTATATCCCGTCCGGGAAAAGATTGGGGGATGGTGCTCATCCCGGGAGGGAGGGGCGGAATGCGATGAGCAGACTGGTAGTGGATAGCTTTTCTCGGACTGCATAACTGAAAGCCTGTGGAAAACTTTCTCATTCCCCGAAGCGAAATTGCTTTTTTTATGCAGCTCTCACTCCGGAACCTCCTCATATCTCTCTCTTCACTCATGTAGCGTGCGGGAGCGAAACCATGTATCATGTCGCCGCATTGATTCTGACCGATGACGAACATGATTTCCCGATTCATCGAAATCGTCCTCCATCTCGACAAATACCTGAATGCCATTGTTGATGAGTATTCCGCTTTCACCTATCTCATCATCTTCCTCATCATTTTTTGTGAAACGGGACTCGTGGTGGCGCCGTTTCTCCCGGGGGACAGTCTCCTCTTTGCCGCGGGTGCTCTCGCTGCGACCGGATCGATGCGGGTCGAGGTCCTTCTCCTTCTCATCTTCATCGCCGCGGTTGCCGGAGACACGCTGAATTATCACATCGGAAAATATGTCGGGCCAAAGATATTCAAGAAGGAATCATCGCTCTTCTTTAATAAGAAATATCTCGTGAAGGCCCAGGAGTTCTATGACAAATACGGAAAAAAAACCATTATTCTCGCCCGTTTCATCCCTGTCATGCGGACTTTTGCGCCGTTCGTCGCAGGGATCGGAACAATGCCGTACGGGACTTTTATCACTTATAATATTACCGGCGGTGCGATCTGGACTTCCTTCTTCGTTCTCGGAGGATTCCTTTTCGGGAATATCCCCTGGGTGAGAACACACTTCGGCGTGATCATCATCGCGATCATCATCCTCTCCATGATGCCGCTCATGATGGAGGTCATCGCCTACTACTGGAGGAAGAGAAAAAAGAATTAGGAAGTAGGTAGTAGGAATTAGGAAAACTTATCTTCTTCTTTTCTCCTCGCTTACATGAAAATTGGAAAGCTTGATCTCCTCATTTCTCTCTACATCATCTGCATCGCCATCAGCGAGCTCATGGGTGCGAAGACATTTCAGCTCCTGAACTTCGGTGATTTTCATTTGAACGCGAGCGTCGCCATTTTCACTGTCCCCATCATCTTCTCCATCAACGATATCATCGCGGAAGTCTTTGGGAAGGAGAGGATGAAGAGCATCATGTACGCGGGACTTGTCGGGGTTCTCCTTCTTTTTGTCTTTGCCGGATTTGCGACATGGCTTCCTCCTTCGACGCGGTCTGCGCCCCAGGAAGCGGCATATGATTCCATTTTTCATTCTTCCATGCGGATGTCCGCCGCCAGTCTTCTCGCGTTTTTGGGATCAATGCTCCTCGACATTGCTATCTTCTGGAAGATCCGCGAACGGATGAAGAAGCATGGACTCTGGCTCAGGAACAACGTTTCCAATATTATCGCACAATTCGCCGATACCGCGATCTTCATGATCCTCGCGTTTTATAATTTCAGCCAACCGTTCGCTTCCAATATGTCTTTCATCATCAGCATCTCTCTTCCCTACTGGCTCCTGAAATGCTTTATGTCGGTGATTGAAACGCCGTTTGTATATGTAGGAGTCTCGTGGCTCGGAAAGGGGGAAGGCGGGAAAGCGAACAAGCAGATAAGCGGGTAAGCCTGAAGGATGAACTTTATAAACGTAATGAACCGTACAAACTGTATAAACTTCGTTTCCCATGTCGATCCCTCCTGAAAAATCCTTCCGCTACCTCACCCCGATCAGCGTATTTTTCGTGACCGTTCTTCTCGTCTCGAATATTGTTTCAACAAAATTCGTTGATCTGCATTGGTTTACTTTTGACGGGGGAACGATACTTTTTCCTTTGAGTTATATTTTTAGCGACATTTTGACCGAAGTGTACGGATACGCGACATCGAGGAGAGTCATCTGGCTCGGTTTTGCGTCTGCGCTCCTCATGTCGATCGTCATTATGATCGTCGGAGCGCTCCCTGCCGCGCCGGATTGGCACAATCAGAACGCGTATGACACGATCCTCGGTCTCACTCCGCGAATCGTTGTCGCGAGTCTCATTGCCTATTTCTGCGGAGAATTTTCGAATTCCCTCATCCTCGCAAAAATGAAGATCGCGACCAAAGGAAGATGGCTCTGGCTCCGGACCATTAGTTCTACCATGGTGGGAGAATTCCTCGACAGCATTCTCTTCATCATCATTGCCTTCGCCGGAATTTTTCCGAATTCCCTGATCTTGACCCTTATCATCTCGAATTATATTTTCAAAACTGCGGTGGAAGTCCTTTTTACGCCCATGACATACAAGATCGTCGGCTATCTCAAGAAAAAGGAGGATTTCGACTATTACGATGACAAGACAAACTTTAATCCTTTCTCCTGGAAATAGTCCCCGTATTCCCTCTTCAGCGGACATACACACACGGTTTGATCTTCTTGTCCAGACCAAGCGCGCACGTGATATCCGCAGAGGAAATGTCATTGAGCTCCGCAAGGCGTTCCGATTCCGGATACACGATCCGATAGAATTCCGGCATCGTCGCATAGAGTGCTTCTTTGATGGTGATCGTTTTTGAGACTTCGAGGAAATTCGGCCAGGTTTTTTCCGTCCCGTAGAGGATGAGGTCAAGACCGGTTGCGGGAATCATCTCGCCGGAAGGCCCTCCTGCAAAAATAATAGTGACGTCCCCGCAGAGTTCCTTTGTTTGAGCCCTTGCACAGACTTCGGTGCTCCTGTAATTGCCCCGGTCTACCTGCATCTTGAGATAGGCGTTCTTCATGTACGTGAGATAGTTCACCTGGCTGAAGCCTCCGAGGCATTTCAGCCCGTAGTAGAAGGAGAGCACGATATAACACATGAGCATCGCCGGGATGAGCTCATGGGATTCGATCGCGGTACGAATTTTATCCGGCGTGAGTTCCACGCGGTATGTTCCATCCTCTGATACGAGTTCGTTCCCCTGTTTCCAGAGCTGGATGCGGTATTTAGCGCCGGGAGGAAGCGCCCAGAAGAGATATGTCCCCCTCTTCTCCGCAAGAGAGAACGCTCCCTGGATGCCATCGAAATACTGAGAGAAAAGCACGTCGTAATCCGGGTCAAAAAGCATATGGGTGACGGTGGTATCCATGGAGAGATGGAATTCGATGAGGAGCCGGTTCACGATATCTTCGATCGGGAAATAGATAAGGTTCGGAAGGGCTTTCCCATTGTTGAAGAACTTTTTCCAGAGATGGAAATTCGTCTTCGTGATCTGTTCCGAGTAGCTCTTGGACTCATAGACTTCCTTCCTGTCATAGATCTCTTCCAGTATACCTGTCATCTTTGATCCCACTTCCGGTGATATGAGTTTTTCCTTCTCCTGCTGACGGAGATCTTTCTTCGCCCTCTCTATATCGTTCTGCGTGTACGGACGAAAATTATAGACGGGACAGAGCCGGTCTGCAGCGGGCGAGAACGCGACCTTCATCACATTGAGTTTGTCGTTTGCATAGGATGTATAGAGCAGCCCTCTCGGAAAAGAGGAATTGTTGAGCGAGACGTTCGCACAGGCGAGCACGATGACGTTCTCAAAAACAGGGTCTCCGTGTTCGAAATACGGTGCTGAGGCAAGGAGATTGGAACTCAGAAAAAACTGGGAGGTGATGGGTCCGTGGTGGTCGGCCGTCGAAACATAGTAATACTTCTTGAGCTGCCTCGCGACACTCTGCTGAACATCACTGCCAAGTTGTTCTCCGACCATTCTGGAAATGAGCCCGATGACTTCATCCTGTCTCCTCACAAGGGGCGGAAGGAGGTTCACGTCCATGTAGTCTTTTGCGTAATCGTAGAGGTTCTTCCCTCCGTGTTTCACGATGATCTCCTTCAGGATCGCTTTTTTATCGAGGACGGCGTTCACAAGGCGGCTAAATCGCGCGTCAAAACCAGTAGGGAGAGGGTCTTCACTGTCTGGGGTATCACTCATACGCGCATTTCAAAGACATCATAGGCTAATAGAGTATTCTCTTTTTGTCCATATTTCCGGCTTTTTTCATGAATACAAATTTAACGCACTTTTTCATTCTGCAAGCTTCTCCCCGTGGAGAATAGTAGTTTTTTATTGCCAGTCCGATCCCCTGCTCTGTATGGAGAAAATTCATTTTATAGTTTGGTCTTCACAATTTATCTTGCAATCCTCACACCCTTCTGGGAAAATCCCTTTCAGTTCCTTTTCAGTATCGAGAAGCGCTCCACACGGATGATCCTTCCGTGAATCCTCTCTCTTCGAAAGAGAGGTGCGCCGGGGAAAGAAATCCCGATTCTTCGGGAAAGTAGAATCCTCCGGAGAAGTCCCGCTCATCACGGGGACTCCGTCATCAAATGCATAATGAAGCTTTCCGTCGCCATTGGCGGAAAAGCGAGGTGGTACCGTTCCTTTTTTGGAACCCTCGCAGAATATATTTTCTGAGGGTTTTTCTTTTTTCTATATGCAGACATTCTATACACTGAAGTGCGTTTCCTGCGGAAAGGAATGGGACGAGACAAAAACATCAACGAGATGCCTGAAATGCGGGAATTCCCTCGATGTCATTTTTGATTACGAGTATATCGGGACAAAGCTCAATGAGTTTTCTTTAAGACATACTCCGATGTCGGGGATGAAATATCTTGATTTCTATCCCATCCGGGACAGGAAAAGGATCGTCTCTCTCCAGGAAGGAAATACGCCTCTCTATCACGCGAAAGAGATGGGAGAAAAACGGAGACTAAAAAAGCTCTACATCAAGAACGAAGGGGGAAATCCAACCGGAGTCTTTAAAGACCGCGGGTCGCTTGTGGAGATAACAAAAGCTCTGGAACTCGGCGCAAAAGCAATCGTCGTCGCTTCGACCGGAAATATGGCAGCGAGCGTTTCCGCCTATGCGGGGAAAGCAAAGATCCCCTGTTATGTCCTCATCCCGGAAGGGACTCCCATCGGAAAACTCTCGCAGAGTCTTGCGTATGGTGGTTCCATAATCCAGGTCCGGGGAACATATGCGGACTGTGTTCAGCTTTCAGAAAAAATGGCAAAAAAATACGGATACTATCTCGCCGGTGATTACGCGTTCCGCGGAGAGGGACAAAAGTCCATCGCGTTCGAGATCGTGGAACAGCTCAACTGGCAGGTCCCTGATGTCGTGATCGTCCCCATGGGATGCGGAACGAACATCTCAGCGATCTGGAAAGGATTTCAGGAGTTCTATAAGCTCGGGATCACGGAATCCCTTCCCCGGATGATCGGTGTCCAACCGGATGGTTGTCCGACGATCGTGGAACCGTTCAGAAAAAAGAAAGCGCGTTTCCATCTTGTGGAAAAACCGAAGACGATCTGTTCCGCTGTCGGCATCGGTGTCCCGATCGATGACATCAAGGCGCTCAAGGCTCTCCGGGAAAGCGGGGGAAAGGGAGAAACGATCGATGACGACACCGCGCTGGAAGCCCAGCAGGAGATGGCGGAATTCGCATCCATCTTCACCGAACCCTCCGGGGCACTCCCGGTTGCAGTCCTGGAGAAGCTCCGTGATCAGGGAGATGTTTCTGAGAGTGACGTCATCGTTTGCGTCGCTACGGGAAGCGGTCTCAAAGACCCGAAATCCGCTGTCCTTATGCACGCAGAACCGGTCTCGCTCGAACCGGATATCGACAGCATTGATGAATTCATGAAGTCCGGAATGCAGAGCATCACCTCGGGCGGTGTGCGGGGGAAAGAGGACATCGTCTTCCCGGACTATCCGGAAGAAAAGCAATTGAAAAAAGTCCTCAAGGAAATGTTCCATTTTGAACCGGATCCGGAACTTCTGAAAAAATTCCAGTTTGAGTTCAAGCGGTTCTTTGAGAAAAGAGGCGAGATGAAAAAATCCGAGCTCCAACTCTTCATGGATGAGTTTGTGGCAAACTTCGGGAATATTGAAAAAGCGCTCGTGCTGGAGAATTTTCACATCGAGACTTCTCTCCACGAAAAAGCCCGGGCAAATATTTATTTTGAATTCCTCGGGGAGAAGATCTCTGCTTCCTGCGAAGGAGGCGGACCGGTCGATGCCGCGCTCACAGGACTCAAGGAAGCCATCGCCCGTGAGACTGATTTTGAAGTCATGCTGAAGGATTATTCCGTCAGCATTCCATCGGGAGGTGTGGACGCAGCCGTCCGGGTGAACATCCTCATGCAGGATGCCCGTGAAAACCTCGTCATGGGCACCGCCGCCTCCACGGATGTCATCGTCGCGTCGCTTCAGGCGTTCGTAAACGGATTTAACCTTTTATGGAACAAACAAAAACGCTAAACTCTTTGTGACCCCCTCTCACTCCCCCTTTATGTCACTGAAAAAGATTATTAAAACAGATCTCGCTCCTCAGGCGATCGGGCCGTATTCCCAGGCAACGATCTCCGGGAATCATCTCTATGTTTCCGGACAGCTCGGGATGGACCTCGGCACGAACGAGCTTCCGCCGGATTTTAAATCTCAGGTGAAGAACGCCCTCTACAATGTGAAGGCGATCGTTGAAGCGGCTGAATCGAGGCTCGACCGTGTACTCAAAGTCACGGTGTACCTCACGGATATGAGTAACTTCCCGGAATTCAATGATCTCTATTCCGAATTTTTTCTTGCCCAGCCCCCTGCAAGGGAACTTGTTGCGGTAAAAGAACTTCCGAAAGGAGGTCTCGTTGAAATCTCCTGCATTGGATTCATCCATGATGTCATGTAGAGATTTTTTTCGCCTGTTACGAAAAACCAGCTATGCCGTATTTTGATCCTGTCAACCCGAAGGAGCTTTTTCCAAATCTTGAACGCGAGATCATCGAATTCTGGGAGAAGAACGATACATTTCGCAAGAGTATCGAATCCCGCGATATCTCGGATTCCTATGTTTTTTACGACGGCCCTCCGTTCGCGACCGGTCTCCCCCATTATGGCCATATTCTCGCCGGAACGCTGAAAGATGTCATGCCTCGATTTTTCACGATGCGCGGGAAACGTATTCCGAGAGTTTTCGGCTGGGACTGTCACGGAGTACCGGTAGAGTTCCAGGTGGAGAAGGAAAATAACATCGGCGGAAAGCCGGAGATCGAAAAAATGGGAGTCGGAAAATACAACGAACTCTGCCGGAATATCGTCATGCGCTGTTCGAAGGACTGGGAAAAGACAGTACGAAGGATGGGGCGGTGGGTGGATTTCCAGAACGATTATAAGACGATGGATCCCGATTACATGGAATCCGTCTGGTGGGTCTTTAAAAGCCTCTGGGAAAAAGGACTCATCTACGAAGGCCTGAAAGTCGTCGCGTATTCGCCGAAACTCGGATCACCGCTCTCAAATTTTGAAGCGGGTCTCAATTACAAGGATATCGACGATCCGGCCGTCACCGTTGCGTTTCGGCTCATCGATGAACCGGATACCTACGTCCTCTCCTGGACAACGACTCCCTGGACGCTCCCTTCGAACCTCGCGCTTGTCGTAAATCCGAAGATGGAATATGCAAAAGTACAGGTAACAACTTTTCAACATAAAGATGGAAGCATCAGTTATGGACCACCTATTTATGATTCAAATAAAATTGGAGAAGTGCCTGTGGCTACAGTTAAATATTTTATTCTTGCCAAAAGTCTAATTGATAAATATTTTGATAAATCCAGAGAGGAGTTTGAAGTTGTTGATGTGTTTAATGGAAAAGATCTCATCGGGAAAAAATACGTTCCTCTCTTTGAGTTCTTTAAGGATTTGAAGAACGCCTTCCAGATCTTCGGAGATGATTTCGTGAGCGAGGAAGAAGGAACCGGAGTCGTCCATATGGCTCCGACGGGAGAAGATGACGCGAGGATCCTCCAGGCGAACGACATCGAGCTCGTGTATCCATTCGATGAAAACTGTTATTTCAACGAAATGATCCCTCCGCTCAAGGGAAAATACTTTCGGTATGATCCGGAAGTCCCGGGGACGAAAGAAGACAACGCGAACATCTGGGTCCTCGAGGAATTGAAAAAGAAAAAACTCCTCATCAAAAGAGAACAAATACGCCACAGCTATCCCCACTGCTGGAGGACGGAATGCGCCCTCATGTACCGGGGGATCAAGACCTGGTTCGTGAATGTCGAAAAGATCAAAGAACGGATGGTTCAGCTCAATGAAGAGATCCTCTGGGTGCCGGATGCCGTCGGCCACAAGCGGTTCGCGAACTGGCTTGAAAACGCGAAGGACTGGGCGATCTCGAGAAACCGCTACTGGGGTGCCGCGCTCCCGGTGTGGAAATGCGGATCCTGCGACCATGCGGAATGCATCGGATCCGTCGCGGATCTTCAGGAGAAAGGATGGAAGGAGAAGATTGTTGCCGTCATGCGCCACGGTGAAGGAGAACACAACATCGATGGGATCATCAATTCTGATCCATCGAAAGAGATCCCGCTGACGAAGAAAGGCAGGGAAGAAACAAAAGAAAGCGCGAAAGGATTGAAACCGCTCGGTATCGATCTCATCATCGCTTCACCTTTTCCCCGGACAAAAGAGACCGCCGAAATCGTTGCAGGAGAGATCGGATTACAGGGAGAAGATATCGTTTTTGATGAGAGACTCCGAGAACTCGGACTCGGTGATGCTGACGGGAAAAACCATGCCGAATTCAAGCAGCTCTTTCATTCACCCCATGAGCGCTACTATGGAAATCCTCATAACGGTGAAACAGGAGAAGAGGTCTACAAACGCATCACTTCGATCCTCGAGGAACTCCGGACAGATGAAAAATATAGGGGAAAAAATATCCTCCTCGTCACCCACGGGGATCCCGCCCGAAATATCCGGAGGTATTTCACGAACGAGTCGGTGGAAAAACTCTTCTCCACCGATGATCCGCTCATCACTCCGACAAGCTCATACGCGGTGTATTCTTTTGAAAACCGCCCGGTAAACGAGCGCGGAGCAATCGATCTTCATCGGCCGTATATTGATGATATTGAACTCAGGTGCGAAAAATGCGGAGAAAAGATGAAGCGAGTCCCTGAGGTCCTCGACTGCTGGTTTGAGAGCGGATCCATGCCATACGCCCAGTTCCATTATCCGTTTGAAAACAAGGACTACTTTGAGAAAAACTTCCCCGCGGACTTCATCGCGGAAGGTCTCGATCAGACGAGGGGATGGTTCTACACGCTCCATGTCCTTTCAACCGCTCTCTTCGACAAACCCGCGTTCAAGAACATCATCGTGAACGGCATCGTCCTCGCGGAAGACGGACAGAAGATGTCAAAATCGAAGAAAAACTTCCCCGATCCCCACGAAGTATTTGAAAAATACGGCGTTGATGCCGTCCGCTTTACCCTCATGAATTCTCCGGTCGTCCGGGCGGATGATCTCCGTTTTTCGGAGAAAGCGGTTTTGGAAAATGTAAAAAGCGTTTTTCTCCCGCTCTGGAACGCATATTCCTTTTTCGTCACCTACGCGAATATCGACGGATGGGAGCCGCCCAAAGTTATTCAGGACATAGAATCCTTCGAAAAACTCGACCGGTGGATACTCGCGGAACTCCGGGAACTCATCCGGAAAGTAACAGAAAGTATGGAAGTGTATGAAATCCTTTCCGCGACGAGAGAGATCCCCTTGTTTCTCGAAAAACTGACAAACGGTTATATCCGGAGATCGAGGAGGAGGTTCTGGAAATCGGGGATGGAGAAAGACAAAGCGGAAGCATTCGCCACGCTCCATATCGTTCTCACGAAACTCTGCCAAGTCCTCGCCCCCTTCTCGCCGTTCCTTCCGGAACATATCTACCGGAATCTCACGAAAGAAGAGAGCGTCCATCTCACGGACTTTCCGGATTTCAAGGATTTCCCGGATGATCCGGCGCTCCGGCAGGAATTCGATGTTATGGACACGATCATCTCTCTCGGCCTTTCTATCCGTGCCGGGAAGAAGATAAAAGTGCGCCAGCCTCTTTCAAAAGCCGAGCTCTATCTCCCGAAGGAAATCCCTTTTTCCGTCATCGAAGCAAACCGTGATGTCATCGAAAAAGAACTGAATGTGAAATCTCTTGATCTCATCGAATCCGCGGAGAAGATCGCATCGAAGATGGTAAAACCGAATGCCGCAATTCTTGGTCCACGACTCGGGAAAGCGATGCAGGGAGTTATCTGTGACGCGCGGGAAGGGAAATACTTGGAGAAGGAAGGTGGTATTGAAATTGCAGGGAATTTCCTCGAAGCGGGAACGTATACAATCGAATACGTGAGCCACGAAGGATTTGATGTCGCTTCGGAGAAAGGGATCGTTATCGCACTCGACACGGAAGTCACGGAAGAACTCCAAAAAGAAGGATATGTCCGCGACCTCGTCCGCCAGATCCAGGAGATGAGGAAAGAAGCCGGATTCGATGTCGCCGACCGGATTTTTGTCTCCATCGCCGGAGATGATGACCTCCTGGAAATTTTCAAGACATCCTCGGAACTCATTTCCACCGAAGTCCTCGCGAAGCAGATCGGATTCGGGAAGCACATGCAGAAGAATATGTTCGAGATGTGCGATTATGAAAAAGATGTGGAGATCGAAGGAAAGAAGCTCCAGGTGCTGCTGAAAAAGAGCTGATCCTTCCTGTCACCCCGGACCTGTCTTTCTCTGTCACCCCGGGCTCGACCCGGGGTCTCCCTGTTCATAGATAGTGAGAGAAGAAGTGAGCGGTGCCAATAACTTTTGTGATGTTTCTCTGGCATCTGGAGATTCCGGCTCGGAGGCCGGAATGACAGAGGGAGTTCTGGGAGGCCATTCGATGGAGCGACTCAGGGAGAGTCGCTCCATTCCTTGCTATAATGCAAAATTACATAATTGCGCTGGCGGCGATTAAAATCGCTTCCAGCGAAGGTACTTGTCCGCTTGCTCGCTTGCCTGCTTGCCAACTTGAACACTTTTCCCATTTGACAACTCGTCCATTTTGTTTCTTGACAAATCTTTTAAAATAAGGTACGCTCCGAGGCTCTTTCCATATTTTAAGTCCGATCTTTAAAACCATCAGGTACAAGAGAGGTGCTTGTTCAGATCTTGTGCGTAAGCATCTCCCGAAGCGGTTCTTTCATTCTTGAGTCTGAAAGCGCCGGTCCGGGAGTGTGCTTGCGTCTATTTTCATCTGAACAAGCACACTCTCTGGTACAAGGACAAAAGTAACTTAACATCTGTCTCTTGCTGGCGCAGGGGGCAGTAAACTTCCAAGGAGGAAGAAATGAAACGGAACCTGTCCCACGTGATCATGCTGTGCGCATTGTGCGCGACCGCCATCGCCGGCTGCGATGAAATCATGGCCGAGACCTCTTCCCGGACTGAGCCGTACACGGCCTCCGCGGGGACGAACGGCGATTGTTCGGTCGAGTACGCAGTGGAGCAACTTCGCTTCGGTGTCGGGGAGCACGAGTGGCCAAGGGTTAATACCCCATGGCTCATCTCTCATCTTCCCGAGACCGTGTCGCGCAACCCCCACCTGGCGTGGACCGAGACGCGGACCGTGTCGTCCACCAGCTTTTGGCACATCGCCGCAACTCCACCCGCAGGCTGGTCGCTTCGGCACCAGTTTTGCTTCTCCGGGGTAATCACCTTCGAGGTAACGCCGACTGCGGCTGACCCCAGAAGGTACAACCTCGAATGGGGCAGTAAGCGGGCGTCGACAATTATCGGCGGGTCGCTGTACCGGGACTTCGAGTTCTCGTTCCCGGGCACCGGCGGCAACCTCGTTGTCATGAACGACCCTGAGGGTGTCAACACCCACAGGGCAACGCTCACAATGGCGACCTTCGGGTCGCCAGTCGACGTAACCTATACGTTGACCACGACGATTCCCCCCGTCCGAAAGGACATGAGGGGATCTGTGTCGTCTCACGACATGCGCGTTCCCGGGTTGACCACGACAGTACTGTGGTTGACCTTCGAACCGCAAGTGTCGCGGACGCCATCGCGGCCGATGTATCTTCGATTCACCGGAGAGGAGTCTTCAGACGAATCCCAGGGTGACGGTGGGCGGCGACTCAGCGAGATCACGGAATTGGGGCCTGTGTATGTCGTGGGATCGTCTGGGGAAACCTTGACTTTCCCGTCTGTGGCGAGTTTCGCCGCATACGACTTCACAGTCTCTGAAACCGGCTCGACCTCGTGGGCTGTCGTTTGGCCGACGCAGGACGCGATCCGTTTGTCGGTGCAGGTCTACACCGACGAACAGAGCTCGACGGACCATACCACCATGCAAGTGGTGGTGGTCCCGATGGGCTCCTGCCCAAACTGACCAACGCCTCCCTCCCGGCACCGCGAATGCCGAGAAGGAGGCTGCTTCATTAGCTTCACATCTCCATTCAACCCGTTCCCGGGGTCGTCGCGGACCCCGGGGCATCTCGCGTCCTTAACCGTACCAGAGAACCAAGGGGAGTCGTGCGCCAGAACGACCTCCCTTTCCCTATGCCATTTTTTTCTTGTCATCCTGGTCTCTTTCCTTGTCATCCCGAACTTGGTTCGGGATCTCCGAATTCCAGAAAAACATCACAAAGAGTTATTGGCACCGCTTGCTTTTCCCTTTCTCCATTATAAAAAGGGAGACCCCGGATCAAGTCCGGGGTGACAGAGGCTCCCTGTCATTCCGGCCTCCGAGCCGGAATCTCCGGATGCTTCCAGGAACTTCAAAAAAAGCATATTGGCACCGCTTGCTTTTCCCTATCGCTAATGGTTCAACTCTCTGGAGTTGAACCTGACTTTTCTACCCAATGCAAAAACAGGGAAAGAAGCGTGAGGAAGAAAGGAAAGGGTCGCCCAAGGATGGGCGACTCCAAACCCAACTCCGGCGAGTTCCATAGCGAACCCTGATCCCACTTAGCGGGACAGGAGGAAAGAAGCGGACACTGCTTCATGAATATATTGTCATATTTACTTGACATTTTTATATGTATAATGTATATTCCGCTCCTTAGCCCTAGTCATTACTCTGTCCTTTTACACCAACAGGTACAAGAGAGGTGCTTGTTCAGATCTTGTGCGTAAGCATTTCCCGAAGTGGTTCTTTCATTCATACTTCTGAAAGCGCCGGTCCGGGAATGTGCTTGCGTCTATTTTTCATCTGAACAAACACACTCTCTGGTACAAGGACAAAGAAATTTAACCACTGTCTCTTGCTGGCGCAAGGGGCAGTAAACTTCCAACAAGAAGGAGAAAGACCATGAAGAACAGCAGCATTGTCATCATCATCGTCCTCGCGCTCGTCGCGGGGTCGACCGCCGTCGCCGGTTGCGACGAAGAACCTGAAAGCACGACTACTGGCTCCGAATCCGGCGACTGTTCAGTCGACTGGGCGATAAAACAGCTTCACTACGGAGTCGGGGCACACGAGTGGTCGAGACTCAACACGAATTGGCTCATCTCGCACCTCCCGGCAACCGTATCGCGAAACCCCCACCTCTCAAGGACCGAGATGCAGACCGTGTCCACCAGTTTTTGGCACATCGCCGCAAATCCACGCGCAGGCTGGTCGCTTCGGCACCAGTTCTGCTTCTCGGGCAACCTTACCTTTGAGGTGACGCCAACACCGGCCGATCCTCGTCGGTACAATCTCGAGTGGGGTGGCGAGCGACTGTCTACGATCATCGGCGGGTCGCTCTCCAGGTACTTCGAGGTTTCGCTCCCGGCCCCCGGTGGCTCGCTCGTCGTCATGAATGACCCTGAGGGCAGCCAAGTCCACGAGGCAATACTCAGCCTCTCTGCCTCCGGTGCGCCGTTCGACGTGACCTACAAGCGCGTCACCTCCATCCCCCCTGTCCGCAAGCAAATGAGGGGGACGTTTATGGGCCAAAACATGAGCGTTCCCGGGGAGACCACCACGATTTTGTGGTTGACCTTCGAACCAAAAGTCTCGCGGACGCCGACCAGGCCGATGTACCTCCGGTTCATGGGGAGTGAGTTGGCCCACGAATTCGAATGGGACTTCGGTCGTTACCTCTCCGAGATTACTGATGTCGGCCCGGTTTACGTGGTCGGGTCGTCGGGGGAAACCCTGACGTTCCCGACTGTCGCGACTTTCGCCGCGACACAGTTCCTCGTCGACGAGTCGGAACCCACTTCGTGGGCCGTAATTTGGCCCACCGAGAATGGGATCTCGCTGACCGTCATGCTCCACACCTATGAGCAGAGCGGGACGGACTACACGTATATGACCACCGTGGTCATCCCGATGGGTAGCTGCCCAAACTGACAACCGCCTCCTTCCCGGCACCGCGAATGCCGAGTCGGAGGCTTTCTCTGTAACTTCCACCCGCCCTCGGAGTCGTCGCGGACCCCGGGGCAAGAAAGCGTCCTTAACCAGAGAGAACACCAAGGGGAGTCGTGCGCCAGAACGACCCCCCTTTCCCTATGCCATTTTTTCCCCTGTCATTCCGGCCTCCGAGCCGGAATCTCCAAATGCCTCCAGAAACCTCAAAAAAGCATATTGGCACCGCTTACCTTTCCCTTCTTAAATAATGAAGAGGGAGACCCCGGATCAAGTCCGGGGTGACAGAATAATAATCATGTCCTTGTCATTCCGACCTCTTTCCCCTGTCATTCCGGCCCCCAGCCGGAATCTCCATTTGCCAGAAAAACAACACAGAAAATCATTGACACCACTCACCTTTTCCCTGCTCCAACCTTGAACAGGGAGACCCCGGATCAAGTCCGGGGTGACAGAGAGTCCCTTGTCATTCCGGCCCCCAGCCGGAATCTCCAGATGCCGGAAAAACATCACTGAAAATCATTGGCACCACTCACCTTTCCCCTGCTCCCATCATGAACAGGGAGACCCCGGATCAAGTCCGGGGTGACAGAAACAAGCTTACCCGCTTGAATACTTGCCAGCTTGAACGCTTCCCAATTCCCTGAATTTCAGTTACAATAATACGAAAGAAAAATGCAATCCCTCCCCATGGACGAATCTTATATCAACCGCTGGAAATCCCGATCGAGGTTTTTTATGTTTCTCTTTGTTGCTTCTGCGCTCATTTGGGGAGTCACATTTTTCGTGCAGGGGAGATTCCCGGACTACACGGAAATGGATCCATCTCTCATGAAAGAGCCTCTCCAGACCACGATCGAGAAAGAAGATTTCACCCTCATCTACCGGGGAAAAAACTATGTCATTCATCCCGTAGCGGAGTATGACATTTCCGGGTTCGTCGTCTCGCACAACAATATCCACGCTTTCTGGGATGTGTACCACACGGATGATTCCGTGGACCTCAAAGATATCTGCCTCATCTGGGGAAACCCGAATCTCTCGAGTAATGATTTCCACAAAGTGAAATTCTGGAATGTCTCCTGGACGTGCAATTGGGAACATGAAAGATTCCTCACCTTTGATAGTCATGCCCTTTCGAACAACCATCTCCTCGCTTCCGATCCACAAATCCAGAACAAGATACGCTCCATCCGAAAGGGGGATGAAGTCCATATCCGGGGAATGCTCGTGAATTATCATCCGGAGGATCTTCCGGAATGGAGCAGGAAAACAAGCACCGTCCGCACCGACTCTGGGAATTGCGCGTGCGAAGTCGTCTTTGTCGAGGAACTCGAATTCCTGGATCGCGGGACACCGCTCGCGTACCAAATGCACTCCATGGGATTTTATGGAATGATCCTTTTCCTCCTGCTCAGGATCCTCTCATTCTTCCTCGAAGCGCGCGAGGAATCGCTCCACTTTGAAAAGAAACAGCAATATTCGGGAGAGGCTTACTTTTCAGACCGCACCCCGAGATTGTAGGTCGCAGATTCATCCTCCGCCATATAGGGTTCGCTCAGCATCTGGAATGTAGCAGAGTCAGCTCCCTGGATTTTTTCACCCTGGAAATAGACGGTGTTCTTGTCCTTCGAATAGAAATCGCGGAGCACCTGATAGGTCATGACGTCCGCTCCTTCGACGATCTTTTCTTCATAATACGCATAGGTGTGGTCTTTCGCATGTTTATGGTCAAGGATGATGAACGAATCCGGATAGCTTCCGAGCAACCTTTTGTCCTGGAAAAAGACCGCTCCCGCATCCTTTGCATAATTATAATCGATGGGGGTGAATGAGGCAGGATTCGCATCCGGGATCGGTTTTCCGAACCAATAGACCATTTTGAGATCCTTCGCATACCGGTTCTTGAGGACCTGGAAGGTGGCGGGATCCGCTCCGTCGATGTAATTCCCCTGGAGAAAAACACCCATCGCATCCTTCGCGTATTTCCCGGAAAGGACTTTAAACGTCGGCGAATCCGCCTTTTTCACGATCCTGGTCCGGTAGTAGACTTTCTCTTTATCTCTCGCGTATTCGTCGGAAATGACCTCGAACGTCCTCACATGGGCAACGGGCACCGATTCCCCGTTGAAGAGGATCTTCTCTCCGACGCGCGTGAATCCGTCGCCGAGCTCTCGGTCATCAAGCCGTTCAAATGATCCCCCATCTGTTCCGGTGCCTCCGCCTGATGCAGTATTCACATCTGCCGGATTTTCTTCACTGCCTCCGGAAGGGTCGTCTGCTCCTTCTTCAGGCTTATCCTCACCTTTGATGGCATCCTGGAGCATAGACTGAAGCTGACATCCGGAGAGGAAAAGAATAAATGCCGTGAACAAAACAATGGATTTTGCAGAGGTACGCATGGACCATGAAAAAAATTATAAATCGTCTTTCTTCCGCACAGGAGCGCCCATGATCTCTTGAAAGGCATCGACGAGAGTCCCCTTGTCTTCCTGGTTTTTGCCGGGCGTGTGAGACTCGGCCACCGCAGGCTCAAGGATGACTTCCTTCAAGCGGCAAACAAGCTGGATCTTCCGCGAGAAGATCTGTTCAAAGGCAGAGATGAACTCATTGAGATTGCTCGTCTTTTCGATTTTTTCCTTCCAGAAAGCATCCGGGACATCAATGGTGAGGATGTCTTTCTCGAGGGATACGATGCCGGCATTTTTCAGAGACATCCTCAGGGATGAATTGGAAATTGTCTCCACTATCTGTGGCCAGCGTTCCCGCACGCTCCCTACAGAAAGCTCCGGAGCAAGGAACTCGGCGTTTTTCTTCGTTGCCACCATCTCATCATTTTTGGGTGAGGTGATCTCTTCATCCGCCTTTTCCTTTCCCTTCTTTTCTTCCTTCTTCTTTTTCTCTGCCAGCGTTTCCTCCGATGATTTTTTCTCGCCTCCGGAGAATATACTGAAGATCCCCCCCTTTGATGCGACTGATTTTGGATTCGCCTTCCCGATGACTTCGGTCGCTTTGACCACCGCGACCTCGATGGGAAGTTGCGGGATGACGGCGAATTTAATTTTTCTCTGCGCCTCGTCAAAGATCTCGATGAGGAGGAGAAGATTGTCAGTACTGTCACCCCTTTCGACTGCTGAGATCATTTTGTCACGGATATGGAGGATGAATCCACGGATGAATTCCGAGAGTGAAAATCCTTCGACGCTCAACCGGTCAAGGAGGGCCAGTGCTTCGACCGTCTCTCCGTTATTGAGCGCTTCGTAGAAGGTGATCTTGAACGTCTCGGGAACGATCCCCATCTGTGTCCTCAGGAGTTCCGCATTGAGCTCTCCACCGGAAGAATACTGTTCAAAAAGGGAAATCGCATCCCGGAGACCTCCGCCGGACTGGGTGGCAAGAATATGAAAGGATTCTTCGTCGGACACGATGTGTTCCCGTTCACCAATCTGGCGAAGCCTCATGATGATATCGTCAGCGGTGATCCTCCGGAATGAGAATTGCTGGCAGCGGCTCTGGATTGTTTCCGGAACTTTGTGGATTTCTGTCGTCGCGAGGATAAAATACACAAATCCCGGAGGTTCCTCTAGCGTTTTCAGGAGCGCGTTGAATGCACCGGAGGAAAGCATGTGTACCTCATCGATAATATACACTTTTGCTTTTCCGATAGTCGGTGAATAGCCGATTTTGTCGCGGAGATCCCGGATGTGGTCGACCCCTGTGTTCGATGCCGCATCGATTTCGATGATGTCCACGAAAAGGCCTTCCTGGATTTCCCGGCAGTTCGAACACTCCGAACAGGGTTCTCCGTCAGACCGGAGGCGGAGGCAATTGAGGGCTTTTCCGAGGATCCTTGCCGTTGAAGTCTTCCCCGTTCCCCGCGGACCGGAAAAGAGATAGGCATGCGACGGTTTCTCTTTCCGGAGAGAGGAAAGGAGAATCGACCGGATGTGGTCCTGTCCGACGAGGTCGGCGAATATCTGCGGACGGTACTTCCTATACCAGGACACTTTTTCAGGAAAAAGAAATGATATGCAAAAGAGGAATGGAGAAGAGGAATGCATCGAAAATCCCGCTTGTTTTTCCGCCACTCTTCTTCTTCATCCTCAGTCGGAATCGTGCAATCCGCATCCCATCATCTCAAATTATTTGCGAAATGGAAAGATTTTCAGGAGAATAGGTACACTTTTGCTTTCATCGACCATGAAAAAAATACTGCTCGTGCTTCTGTCTCTCATCGCCTTCCCTCTTTCCGGCTGCGGGGGTCAGACTCAATATTTTACCGCCCCTGACGGAAAGATCCTTATCGAGGAATACTCCGATATCTTCTGTCCGTACTGCAGTGTCGCGCATAAGACCGTGTCAAAGCTGAAAGAGGAATTCCCGGACGATATCTATGTGCGGTTCGTCCATTTTCCCCTCACTCAGCTTCATCCCGGCGCTTTTCATGCTGCAGTCGTGTCAGAATGTTTCCGGGACGAGGGTGAAGAATACTTCTGGAAATTCCTGGATAAGGCGTTTGAGAATCAGAGCCTTCTCAATGATGATTATTATCTGAGCATCACCGAGGAACTCGGTCTTGATACAGAGAAAATGTCCCAGTGCTTCAATTCCGGAGGAAAGGATGATCTCGTGAAAAAAAACTATGAGGAAGGGGTCAAGCGCAGTGTCCAGGGCACTCCTACTCTGTTCCTCGATGGGGAGATGCTGGAATCGACGAAATATGAAGCCGTTGTCCTGAAGATCAGAAAACTCGTCGATGAGAAAAAGAAATAGTTTTGAATGATTTTCTTCCATGGTCATGTTTCTCATCACAAAGGAATTCACCTTTGATTCCGCACATTTTCTCCCGGCATACAGGGGAAAGTGTGAAAAGATGCACGGCCATACGTACCGTCTCGCGGTTGCCGTAAAAAGCGGAGAGATGAGAGACGGAATAGTATTTGACTTTACGGTCCTGAAAAAAATCGTGGAAGAAAAGATCGTTTCCCGGTGGGATCATGAACTCCTCAATGACCATCTGGAAGTCCCTTCCGCTGAGAATATGTGCCGTTTCGTTTGGGATACGCTGTTCCGCGAGAAAAAAATCGGCAGACTCCTCTATGAAGTGAAGATCTGGGAGACTCCGACATCGAGTGCGGCATACCGCGGTCCGGATGGATCGTTTGGATCTTGTCCGCAGTGATGTCACTCTTTTTTCATCTCTTTCCACTCTATGAATTCCACTCCTGATCTCGAATGGGGATTTGATGTCCATAATACTGCTCCTTTTCTCGCTTTCCGGGCGCTCAGGGACCGGGCGATCGTACATGTCGGGGAATCCCGCGTCTTTGATCTTTCCCAGGGTGAGCCGGGATACGGATTTGCCCCGAATGTCCGCTCGAGACAGTTTTATTCTTTTCTTCTCTTCCTGGATATCGAATTCAACAACAATAAGACGGGAAGTCATTTTGCAGAGCTCACCCGGAATGATCTTCCGGAGATCCTCGCAAGAATTGAAAAAACGGCAAAGGCGAATTATTCGAAGGAAAAAGCGACTGAACTTCTCGAGGACTTTCAGATTTTTCTCTCCGGACTGCGGAAGATCTGCAAAGAGCAGGATCTCGGGTTCGGAGATTTCGAGATCCTCTATGATATCTTCAAATATGCCGTACCTTCCGGCGGGAGATATCCGAATCCCTGGGGAGCAGAACCCATCGTCCGGGCGGCAATGGCGAACGAATACCGGCATGTCCTCGGCCTGCCTGTCGAAACCAACGACCTCATCCTCATCAGCGGCGCATCCCATGGTATCGGGACTGTTTTTAAGGCGCTCGGAGAGGATGGGATCGGATTTTTAAAAAGCGGAGACTGGGCTGTCATGACCTCTCCCGTCTACGCTCCGTACAACAATATAATGGAGGACAGAGGGATCAATGTCTTCTCTCTCTCCATCGACCCGGAAACCGGGAAAGTGGATGAAAAAAGCCTTGAGGACCTGATGTCCTTCAAGGAAAAAATCAAATCCATGATCCTCATCAACCCGAATAATCCGACGGGATTCCCTTTTGATGAAAAACTCCTCACTTCTCTCGCCGAGATCGCGGAGAAGCATGACTCGCTCATCATCACGGATGAAGTCTACCTTCAGTTTTTTGATTCCGCAAAGAGTATTCTTTCGGTCGGATCTACACGAAAGAGGACCATTCATATCTCTTCCATATCAAAGACCGAGCGGGCGACCGGAGTACGATTCGGGTCTTTCCTCATTCTTCCGGAAGCGAAGAAATACATCACAGAAAAAATACTCGGCCCCGGGCTTCTCGGAAAATATAAGAGCATCGACTGGCTCCTCTATATGGCGAAATCTCCCGGAGGAAAGACGCTGGGAGCATTTCAGCATATCACCGGGATCCCCGGTCCATCCCAGATCCTCGGTCTCTGCCATCTCGTTCTCGGAAAGGAGGAGAGAGTCCAATATTTCCTCGATCTCAAGAAAAAAATGGAGATCTTCTATTCTGCTCTCGCGATCGAATACCGCGGGAACCTCTATTACGGGATTTTCGACATGGAAAAGCTCTCGTCTCCGTCAAAGATGAAACTCCCTCCGGAGAGAAAGTTTGCCGAGATCGCTGATCTCGGTGTTGTCCTCATGCCCGCGAATCTCTTTTTTTCTGAGGATGACCGCAAGACCCGTGATTACTCATCTTTTGTCAGGGTATCTCTTCCGAATCTCAGTTTTGAAAACACGAAAAAGGCAGCGGAGATCATTGGGGCATATCTCCGTGGCGATGACCATTCTCATTCTTGAGGACCTCGTGAAAAACAGTCATGAGTTTTTCCCCGACGACGCTCCAGGAGTAGTTCGGTGAACTCGACCTCTCCAGTCCCTTCCGGCGGAGCTCTTCCTGCGCTCCGACATTCATATATACGGTTTCAATCGCCTGTGATATTTCTGTGACAGAGTAGGGATCGAATTCCTTTGCGGCATCGCCATAGACTTCCGGGAGTGAGGATGAACTTGAGGAGAGCACGGGAGTCCCGCATTTCATGGCTTCGAGCACCGGCAATCCGAATCCCTCAAAGTATGAAGGATAGACAAACATCTTTGCAGCTGAATACAGGGCTGCCTTATCCGCCTCCTCGATGAATCCGGGAAAAATGAGCGCCTGAGACTCCGGGAAATGAATATCAGAAAAAATATTCGGTGTTTTCTTTCCTGCGATCACCAGTTTGAGATTCTTTTCGCCGGAACGCTTTTGAAATCGGAAAAAAGCTTCTATGAGGTTCTCCAGATTTTTCCTTGGTTCCAATGTCGAAAGAGTAAGGATGAAATTCGGCGGTATCCCGTACTTTTTTCGCACCGCATCGAGTTCGACCGGATCCTCAATAGGCCGCAGGTGTTCAGCCGCCCCGGCTCCGATGACGGTGATTTTTTCCTCCGGAATACGAAATTCATGATGGATATCCTCCTTTGTGAACCTCGAGGGGGTACATATTCTGGAAGCTTCTTCCGCTTCCTTCTTCATTCTCAGGAGATGATGCCAGAACCGGGTCTTCTGTGAAAATGTCTCCTGGAAGTGGATCGGACTCAGGTCGTGGAAGAGAGACACTTTCCGGCATAATGGAGAAGAAGGTGAGGGACGGGGATCAGGGACAAAGAAAACATCGAAATGCTCTCCTTTTTTGAATAATCCGAGCCGCACAGCCTTCGAGGCTACGATCCTGTCAATATGCGGTCTGCGAAGGAAGTAGGAGGAAAGGTTGAGGAATGAGCTGCAGATCCTGGTATGGACATGAAAAGCATTCGGATAATCGAATTTTGGAAAATGCTCCGGAAGCGGCTTCCTCGAATTCGTCCAGAGGATGAAGGTCATGTCCGGAGATGCGCTTATGAGCGCATGAAGAATGTTTTCCGTATACGTTTCCACACCGGAAGCATTGCCGCTCTGGAGCGCCCTCAGATCACAGAGAACCTTCATCGTCAGAAATAAGTGCTCTCATATTTTCAAAAAATCTGGTAAAATGAAAGGGAATCCCTTTTCCTCATGCTCTTCCGGCGAAGTGTTTTTGAACTCCGTCTTTTGCATTTCCCAATCTGATATTTCCAAGTATCACTCTCAGATGTTTTCTCTCCGTAAGAAATTGATTTCTCCGTGAAGATTTGATATACTGCAAGGAACGTCAAAACTCTATCCCCAGAGGTTGTGAAACGCTATTCGCTCCATGTCCCCGCTGATCTGAGCCTCGCCTCATCAATTCGAAAAATCGCGGTGCGTATTTTTGAAGAAATCGGTTTTCGCGGAAGTCAGGTCTCACGCCTTAAACTCGTGTTTGACGAACTCTATATGAATGCCGTGAAATACGGATCTCTGGAAAACTCAACGATCTATATCACGTTTGAATTTGAAGAAAAGATTCTGAAGGTCAGCCTGGAAGACGAAGGTGGTGAGAAAAAAATGACCGCAGAGGACCTCAACGAGATCATCAATTTCCAAAAAACCAACAAAGACCCCGCAAAGACTTCCGGGCGGGGACTCGCACAGATCACTCATGTCTGGGCAGATGATTTCCAGGTGCGGAACGGAAAGCGCGGAGGTCTCTGTATCATGTTCTCAAAGAAGCTTGTTCCGGAGGAAGAAGATGAGAAGAGCTCCGGAGAGAATGAAGAAGTCACCGGCGTGGAGAGCGAGATTACTCAGGGTCCCAGGGAAGTGCCTGAGGGGATCCCCGAGAAGCTTGTCTCCATCGTGGGAGAGGTGGATAACGCAAACCTTGGAGAAAAAACGAAGCCGGTCGATGCCTTTCTTCAGGGTGTTCATTCTCCGTTTCTTCTTATCCTCAATCTCGGAAATATGCAGTTCTGCAATTCCACTTTTATTGCAAAACTCGCGATGTGGAAACAGCAGCTGAGTGCGATGAATGGAGATATTGTTGTTGAGAATGCGAAAAATGAAGTCTGGGAGATCTTTAAGCTCGTCGGGATCACGAAACTCATCAATATTTCCACCGGCCCGTATTCCCGACCTGTTGCTCAAGAAGCAGCACTCATCCAGTGATCATCATCCTTTGCATCTCCTGAATGTTTTCCCGAAGCGTCACCTTTAAATTCCTGGCTTTTCTCATCCTCTTCGCGGGACTCCTCGCGGGGGGGGCGCTCTATTTCTACCGGGATACCGGACTTGTCCCTCTTGTCATTGTTCATACCGGCATCGGGGCGCTCAGCGTCGTCATGCTTATTGTTTTTCTTACCGTCGTTTCGAGTCCTCTCTTCCGGATCGTCCGCCAGATAAAATTCCTTCTCACCGGGAAAAAGTACCGGAGACTTGTCTCCCGTTCGTATGATGAGATCGGGATCGTCACTCATTTTTTCAATAAGATCACAGAGAGCCTGGAAAGCATCTCCTCCGACATCACGGAGAAGCAGCGTCTCACCTCTGAGCTTGATGTCGCCCAGAGCATCCAGAGAGATGTCCTCCCGAAAAAGGCTCCCGCTCTCCTCGGACTCGATGTGGTCGCGAGATCCCGTCCCGCAGCAGAGATCGGAGGCGACTCGTTCGATTTTCTCCAACAGGAGCATCAGACTCTCATTTATATCGGAGACGTCACGGGTCATGGAGTTCCCGCAGGACTCGTCATGATGATCGTGAACACGCTCATTCATGCTTTCTCGAAGCAGGACCTCTATCCCCATGAGATCCTCACCCGTGTGAATTCCATCCTCCACCAGCGGGTATCCGCCCAGCAGTTTATGACCATGGTCATGCTCCGGTGGGACGAGAAACGCCAGAAAATGTATTTCATCGGAGCCGGACATGAATACATCCTCGTATATAGAGCGAAAGAACATACCGTTGAAAAAATCCCGACCGGCGGCATCGCTCTCAGGATGACACCGAACATTGAAAATTTTATCGAGGAGAAGCATGTGTCCCTGAACGAAAATGATGTCCTCCTTCTCTATACAGACGGGATCACGGAGGGGAAAAATCCGGGAGGGACCATGTACACGGTCGAGAGACTGGAAGAAACCCTGAAGAAGCACGGATTCCGGGCTTCCGCCGAAAAAATATTCGACGCTATCACGAGCGAGTTCAGCACCTTCATCGGCGATTATGTCCAGCAGGATGACGACATCACCATGATCGTCATCAAGAAGCTCCCGGAAGGCGAAGTCTCGAGGAGACAGGTGAAACTCACGATCGGCGGATTTGGAAAAACCGACACTCCGGATAAAAAAGAGAAGCGGTGGGAATGGCAAAAATAATACTCTCAAATTCTCCCTACTTTCCGAATTCTTCGATGAGAGAGATGACCTCTTCGTTCACCTCGTCGATTTCCTGAAGTCCGTTCACCCTCCTGAGAAGACCATTGCTCTCGTATTCCTCGATCACAGGGAGTGTCTCCCTCTGGTAATTTTCGATCCGGTTCGCGATCGCTTTTTCATTATCATCATTCCGTCCCCTGAGGAGGAGCCTCTCCACAGCAATGCTCTTTGGAATTTCAAGAAAAATGCCAAAAAATCTTCGCTGCATTTCCTGGAGGAGCGCATCAAGTGTCATCTTCTGAGGCATGCTCCTCGGAAGTCCGTCAAAAAGCACTGCTCGTCCCGGAGCGATCGCCCGCAGGAATTGCTCGATGATCTCCATAACGATCTCATTGGGAACGAGGTCTCCCTTATCGACAATCGCTTTGATCTTTCTCCCGAGTGGAGAATCTTCCTTTGTCAGTTTCCGGAGCTCCGCTCCGGTCTCAAAAATGGCATAGGAATATTTCTCGGCGATGATCTTCCCCTGAGTCCCCTTCCCTGATCCCTGCATTCCGAAGAGAATAATGTCTTTCATGATCGAGAGAGAAAACGAAACGGAATCCACCGGCATCCGCCGTGGAAAAACGTTTTAAAAAAACTGCGGGATTACACGAGTTTGTTGTAATCATGCATGACGAGTTCGGAGTTTATCCTCCGGATGAGATCGAGCACGACACCGACGATGATGATGAGCCCGGAACCGGAGATGATGAGGTCGCTACTCGAAAGATCGGAGAACATCGTGAAGATGATGGGGAGAATGGCAACGAAAGCGAGGAATGTCCCTCCCCAGAGATTCAGGCGGACTGAGACTTCTCCAATATACTTTGAAGTCTCCTTTCCGGGCCGGTGTCCTGGGATGAATCCTCCGCGTTTCTGAATGTCCTCTGCAACTTTTTCCGGATTGAAGGTGATAGAAACGTAAAAATACGAAAAGAAGAGGATGAGGAGTCCGTATGAGACGAGATAGAGAAGTGTCGGATTTCCCGAGTTAAAATTCCGGTTGATGAAATCGACGAACGGTCCCTGACCTCCGATAAACTGGATGAGTATCCCCGGAAAAGAAACCATGGAAATCGCAAAGATGATGGGGATCATACCCGCTTGAAGGATACGTATGGGGAGCGCGGAAATCGATTTCTGGGCGCTTCGGGAAGCATACGTGATCGGGACGTTCCGGTGCCCCTCTGAAACGAGGACGACCACAACGAGCATAATAAACGTCATGATGAGAAGAAGTCCGAAGGAGGGGACTTTCGCCTGGTCGCCGGCATCGATCCCTGCGATGATATTGCCGAATACGCTCGGAATCGAAGAGACGATACCGGTCACAATAATGAGGGAAATCCCGTTTCCGATCCCCTTTTCAGATATAAGCTCGCCGATCCACATGAGAAGGAGCGTTCCGGTCGTCGTAATGATCATGGCTGGAAACACCGTACTCAAATCCGTCGGATCGATGATCTGCGTCCCGGGAACGGATCGTGCGATGAGAAAGATGACTCCATAGCTCTGGAGAAACGCAAGCGGAAGGGAGAGCCATCGGGTATAGCTGTTGATCTTTTTCCTCCCCTGCTCCCCTTCTTTCGATAGCGCCTCGAGCTTCGGAAAGACGACCGTCATGAGCTGGACGATAATCGAAGCATTGATGTAGGGGGAAAGCCCCATGAGAACGATCGAAAAATTCTCCAGAGACCCTCCGGTGAGTGCGGAAAATACACCGAGGGCACCGGTGCTCATCTCCTTCAGGCTTTTAAAGTCGATATTCTCGAGAGGTACCGGGATATGTGCCAGAATCCGGTATGCAACGAGGAGGAGTACCGTAAAAATGATCTTTTTCCTGAGAGACCGGGAATTCCAGATTTGTTGGAAGTAGTTCATTCGAATGGCGTCAAAAGGATGAATATCATGAATCTCCTCATTCTATTTTTCCTCCGCATTTTTCTACCTTCTCTTTGACGGAAGAGGAACAGGAGAGGCCCTGAAAAGTGAGTTTCTTTGTAAGACTCCCGTTTCCAAGGATCTTTATCGGGAGAGAGTTCCTCCGGGCAAGTTTTTTCTCAACGAGAGATTCATAGGAAATCACATCGCCATCAGAAAAGAACATGTCGATCTTCCCCAGATTCACCGGTGCGTATTCCTTCCGGTTGATGTTATTGAATCCTCTCTTCTTTGGCATTTTTTGGATGAACGGGGTCTGCCCTCCTTCAAATCCGATGCGGACACCGCCCCCGGTGCGGGCATTCTGTCCTTTACATCCCCTTCCGGAAAAACTACCGTATCCTGAGGCATCGCCTCGTCCGCGGCGGGTTCTTTTCTTCTTGGATCCCTTTGCGGGTCTGAGTTCATGGAGCTTCATAGAGAAAAAATGATGCATGCCGAAAAATCCCGCCTATTCTAATCGAGTTTCTCCCATCCATCAAGAGGATTTTCCGAATTCTTCTTCATGTTTTTCCTTACAAGAACCCGATTCCCTCGTTCTCTTCCATGCATGAACGATTTGATTTTCTCTCCGCCTTCATTCAGAATGGAGGCAGGTAATCTCTTTTCCATCCGTATGAAACAACTTTTTCGAAAGCTCGGGATGAACGAGAAAGAAATCGAGACTTTCCTCCGTCTCCTCGAGCTCGGTGCAAAACCGATCAGCGTGATCGCGAAATATGTCGGCACTCCGCGCTCCACCATGTATGTGATCATTGAGAAATTGAAATCCATGAATCTCGTCGAAGAGGTCGCCCGCAGGGGAGTCCTCTATGTGAAGTGCATCCCTGTGAAAAACATCATCCCCGTGCTTCAGGAACGGGAACTCGGACTCCGAAACACGATCTCCCTCATCAAAGACAAACTCCCTGAACTGGAAGCACTGGAAAACAAATTGAGCATCACTCCGACGGTGAAATTCTTCGAGGGGAAAAAGGCGGTCATGGAGATGTACGAAGAAGTCCTCAGAGAAAAAGAATTCCGCGCGTTCTTCAATCCGAAGCTCGTAAAAAGGGTCATGCCGGAATACCATTTCAAGATCCCGCAGAAGCTGAAAGGAAGCGGCGGGAAAGCAAAAGAACTCCTCGTCGACGGCCCCGATGCGAAAGAATATCAGAAAAAATTCAGTTCGCTCAGACATGAGATCCGGATCCTCCCGAAAGAATTGGTTTTTAGCGCGGATATGATCATGACGAAGAGCGCGATCTACATGATCTCATACGGAGAAAAGGAGATATCTGCGACGGCAGTCCATAATCCATCTCTCGCTGAGGCACAGAGGATCGTCTTTGACCTCATCTGGAAGTCCACAAATCACAAATAGGCATCCCTTCTCATTTTGAGAACATCATTTTCTCTGGATTTTTCTGAATAAAAATTGATGGATCGGAAATATTCAAATTTGAAACTTTCAGCGCTCCGGATCGTTTTTCTCATCGGGAATAAAAAGAATGAGAGAATCTCTCTCTTTACCCGCCATGATGGATGAAACGAACCTGAAGGAAGAAGAGGAGTTCATCTCACGGGCGAAAGAGAATCTCGAGGACTTTTCACTCCTCTATGATCTTTACTTCCGGAGGATGTTCGCATTTTTCATCACCCGGCTCGGGAACGAGGAGGATGCGGAGGACATGACCTCCCAGACATTCCTAAAAGCTCTTGAGCATTTTCAGGAATACACATTTGATGGAAAACCTTTTGGAGTCTGGCTGTTTCGGATCGCGAGGAATCTCCTCATCGACCGCTCCCGGAAAAAGAAATTTGAAAGAGTGGATATGGATGATGTTGCTGAGATCGCGGGCTCCGATGATCCCCAGGAAAAAACCCACGTAAAACTCCTCTATGAAAAAGTCGAAAAGCATCTCTCACTGTTTTCTCCCGAAGAAAGGGAGATCATCCTCCTCAAATTCACCTCGGGACTCAAGTTTTCAGAGATCGCACTCATCATCGGAAAAAATGAATCGACCGTGAAAACAAAGTACTTCCGCACGCTCAATACCCTGCGAGGGGAACTCGGGGAACTCATCCTGCTCATCCTCCTCCTTTCCCATCTCTCTTCTCCATCTATTCATTCTTCTCATCTTCATGCGCTCGTCCTCACTCTATGAACCGGAATCCTGACCGCATCATCGGAGAAATCGAAGAGTACATGGAATGTCTCATGAAAGGGCGTGCGCATAAGTCTCGTCTTCCCGCCGAGATCAAAGATGCGCTGCAAAAAGCATACGGGGAGATCGAAAAGCTCCCTGCGGGAAAGGAATTCAGAAAAACACTCCGGAACTCTTTACTAACGAGGATCAGGGAAATGGACAAGGAGATAATCGGAGAAAAATCGCTCACTTCCCAGATCTCTGAATTACTTTCCTTTCTCTTTGTGTCGAAAAAAGGACTGTCGCTTGTTTTTGCGAGTGTATTCGCAATTTCACTGTTTGTGTTTTTTACGCCGACCTTTCACGATTATGACTCTCCCGCCAGGGAATCGATGAAAACTTCGGATTCCAATGAAGAGAGGAAGTCTGACCGCGGGTTGCCTTTGAATTCTTCCGATTCATCGGATGCTCTCAATGGAGTCCCCTCTTCAGTTTCTCCTGCGATTTCTGTGGATAAAATGAAAGATGAAAAGGGTGAACGGACAAAGGAGGACAACTCTCAGGATGAAATAATCCCTTTCCCCGCGGAAACCGGGAACGGGGATCCCTCTTTTTTGGAGGCGGATGCTGAAAGTGTTGAGATCATGCTCGTACCTCCGGAAGGATCAGATACTGAAATGGACAATTCCGTTGCGGGACCTCCAGGTGTATCAGTTTCTGAGCCCCCGATTGGGGAGGAAGGTATAGCACCTACTGAAGAGTCTTTTCCCGAAAGCGGACCGTTTGAAAAAAGCGTGATGAGAGAAGAGGGATCTGCTTCAGGAGATGCCGACGAATATGTTGAGTTTGAAGGAGCTGATCCATCGATGGCGATGAGAAGCACATTTTCCCAGGACTCAAATGAAACCGGCCCTCTGGGAGTCATCGAACAATCCCTGGCAGAGGGGAAGATGCCTTCTCCGGAGATGATCCATCTCGATGAGCTCCTCGATATTCCTTATTCTCCCGCTGCGAACCGCGTCCCCGACGCACCATTCCTGGTGTATTATGAAATGGGAGTGGCCCCCTGGGATCCCGGAAAATATCTCTTTTTCCTCATCCTTCAGGGAACTGAAGAACGATCTGCTCAAGAAGTGAACGTCGAGGTGGAGTGGGATGATTCTGTCATTGTGTCTTCACTTCCTCTCTCTCCTAATTCCGGAAAGCTCTCTCTCCCCTTGCTTATTGAGGATCAGCGTTCTGTCCTTTTGTCAGAATTTTCTGTTTCTCCGTCTGCTTCTCCGCTCGGATCGCTCTTCATTTCCTACCGGATACCGGATTCTGAAGAATATGGATCTCTCAGAATACCGCTCATGGGATCAGAGGTCATGAGTGACATCGAAAGGACCTCATCAAATTTTCAGTTTGCTGTTTCTGTAGTGGCGCTTGGTGAAAAACTGAAAAACTCTCCTTCTCTTAGCGGGTATTCCTATGAGGAAATACAGAGTTTTATTGAAAGCATTCCTCTCCAATACGGACAGAGGGAAAAAGACCGGGTCTTGAACATACTGGACCTCATCATGAGGTTCGAAGAAAACAATCGATAAGCAGTACGGAATATCCGAACTCTCATCGGGGAAGACCGTTCCGCATGGCGCCGCCGCCGGGAATATTCAGACTTCAGCGGGGAAAGAATGCGGGGCTGTCGATTTGAGTCGTTCGATTTCTTCCCGTAGATCGACATTTTCTTGAACAAGCCGCTCATTCTCGTGATTCACGGTCGCCACATATCCTGCGACAGCGTTATCGAGGTTGATTTGCCAGGATACATCCATGAGTGTTCCCTCATAAAACATCGGATTTCCGTCTTCGTCCTTCACCACAAACGCATCTTCTCGGACGGTGACTTCATGTCCGTCTTTGTGTTTTGCGGTCCATCTCGCGTTATTGACCGTTCCTTTTGCCAATAATTTTCTCGTGATCGCATCCCGTTTCGCGGGATCAGCATAAATATCTTCCGCCTTCACCCTCTGCATTTCTTCAAGCGAAGAATATCCGAGCATATCGAGCAGTGCATGGTTCATCTCGATGATGTTCCCATCAGGATCAGTGCGGTACGCACCGACAGGGAGGGAATCAAAAAATCTTTTTGCTTCCGGCGCTTCCTGTGTCGCTTCATTCGCCATTTCATTGAGGAGACAGAGGAGTTCATCGTTGACGCTGGAGGAGATGCCGTACAATCTGAGGATGGTATGAATCGAGGTTGTGGCGTCTCTTTTCAACCCATCTACCCTCGAATGAGTATCCAGTTGATATTCCATAAAAACCCTCATGTCCTCAAAAACTCTTCTGAGCGCGTCTTTTAATGGACTATATTTTTCTGTTTCTGTCTCACCGAGGATATTATCTACTCTTTGGAATATTTCGGATTGCCGCATCATGGAAAAGAGATGAAAGAGGTGATTTAATATCTCATCTGTGTTTTTTTGTCAATCATGAACTTTTTTTTAAGGACTCTTCCCTTTTCAGAAAAGAATCTGGAATAATACATCCGCTCTTATTCCTCTCTGTATGAAAAGACAACCTGTGAATGAAGGGATCGCCGCCATTCAGAAGCACGGAAGCCGGATCGTCGGAGAGGGAGCTCACATGCTCCCCGCCGCATCGCTCATGATGGCCGCTGGTGTCATCCAAAAAATGTCGGACCGGAAAAAACCGTTTGTCACGGTCGTGAATTCATTTACCACCCATATCCCCGGACATGCCCACCTCGATGTCCTTGGGGAGATCCTTGTTTCAAAATTAAAGAAAAAGGGAGTGAATGTCTGGTATTGCAACATCGGAGGCGCCGTCGACGACGGGATCGCCATGGGACACTTCGGGATGAAATATTCCC
>JBGSON010000038.1:0-18446 GCA_041739085.1 Candidatus Altimarinota bacterium
TTCAGATACCGTTTTTCGCATAGAATTCTTCGGCGACGAAGTGGAAGCTGTTTCGGAAGTGGATTCATTCACGGGAGAACTCATCAATTCGCTCACAGAGGTCACCGTGTTCCCCGCTAAGCACGAGGTTACGTCTCGCGAAAAGATCGAACGTGCTTCAGAAGGGATCAGGACTGATCTCAAGGAAAGAGTCGCCGAACTCGAGAAACAGGGAAAAATCGTAGAGGCCCAGCGACTTCAGACGAGGACAGAGTATGATCTTGAGATGCTCCTTGAGACGGGATATTGTACGGGTATCGAAAATTACACGCGGTATTTTTCGAGCCGAAAACCGGGGGAGCCTCCGGCGACACTCCTCGAATATTTCCCCGACGACTTCCTCGTCCTCATCGACGAATCTCATATCTCCCTCCCCCAGGTGGGAGCGATGTATGAGGGGAACCTGTCACGGAAGATGAGTCTTGTGAACCACGGATTCCGGCTTCCTTCCGCCCTCGACAACCGCCCTCTCCGATTTCATGAGTTCGAAGGATTCATCAAGCAGGCGGTGTTCATCTCCGCGACTCCCGGAAAATATGAAAAACTGCACTGTGCCGAAAGCGACATGGCGGAGCAGATCATCAGGCCGACCGGTCTTTTGGACCCGGAAGTCTTTATCTATCCTTCCCGTCCGGAATTTTTCCAGGAATCATTCCATTCCGGATCGAGATCAGATGCCACGAACCAGATCGACAAACTCACCAGCGAAATCGCAATGAGAACGGCAAGAAATGAGAGGGTCCTCATCACCACGGCGACAAAAAAATCAGCGGAAGATCTTTCAAAATATTTTCAGGAAACCGGGATCAATTCAAAATATCTTCACTCCGATATCGAAACAATGGAACGGATCGAGATCCTCCGGGAGCTCCGCGAGGGAGTGATCGATGTCATCGTCGGGATCAACCTCCTCCGCGAAGGACTGGACCTTCCGGAAGTCTCCCTCATCGGGATCATCGATGCCGACAAAGAAGGATTCCTGAGGTCGCGGGACGCTCTTATCCAGACGATGGGGCGGGCCGCGCGGAATGTGAATGGTACGATCTTTCTTTTTGCCGACAGGATGACGGACTCGATGACAGCGGCCATCCAGGAAACGCTGAGAAGGAGAAAAATCCAGATCGATTACAACGAAAAACACGGGATGACTCCGCAGAGCATATCGAAAGGGATCACCTCCATCTCTTCAGCTGATGCGGCGGCGAAGAAGTATGATGCGAAGAAAGTGAAGTCATCAGAAGTCCCCCGTCTCATCGAGGAACTGGAGATGCAGATGGATATCGCGACGCAGAACCTGGAGTTCGAGAAAGCGGCTGAGATAAGAGATGAAATTTTTCTCCTGAAAAAATCTGTACCAGGATGACATGTGAAGTTTCTCAAGACCATTCATAAAAAAAAGTTTACAAAATGAGATTTCAATGATATGGTCATATACTGAAATCATTTTTCCCTGATGAAAATGCCCCGCATGAAACGACTTCCCATTCCGCAAAAAATAATAGACTCTAAAGTCGGAGAAGAGAGTGCGGGGATAGAACTCTATTTCGGTACGATCGTAGATGAATTCACCCATGATCCAAATTTTCTAAAAAGATGGATGGACCATCTCGGTGAAGATTCGGGGAGGATCTCTTCAGTCACTGAACGAGCGCGAAACACGCTGAAATTTCTTTTGGGTGAAGACCATCACGGGGAAATCGCTATCCCTGAAGGGCAGGAGATGAGTGAACTCGAGGCTATGAGGAGATGGGATGACTCCAGATCCCTCGGCCGGATCCTTACGAGTTTCCGAAAATTTGTGAAGTTAATGGTCGTTGAATCTCTTCCTCAATTAGTTGCCTCTCTCTCCCCATCGATCGATGGATCCGATTTCCCTCCTGAGGAAGTGGAACGGAAGATAAATGAATGGGCGACAACCGTCAATTTACTGATCGTCAATGCTCTTTTCCTTGAGCCGTTGAAAGAAAAAAACCCTCAGGAATAGATTTCAAGAGGGCTTTTTGGACGTCGTGAAGGGAAAAGGATTATTCTCCTTTCTTCGACTGGGGCTTCCCCCCTTTCGATTTATCATCGAGACCGAGGCTCTTCCGGAGTTCTTCCGCCTGGACTTCTTCCTGCTTCTGCGCACCAGGCTGGGACATTTCCACTTCAAGGTCTTCCCACTCCTGACGATGCTTGTCTTCCAGAGCCCTGAGCTGTTCCTTATGTTTCACATCAAGCTCGGAGAACTTCCGTTTCTCTTCCTCGAGGATCTTCACGAGTTCATCGATCTGATACTGGCTGAGCCGCGGAACGGCTTCAATGATCCTCTTCTTCTCGTCTTTCGTGAGGGAGATCGATCCGGAGAGAAGGCAGAGGAATCTCTGTTCATCAAATTTAAGTCCGTGTTTGGGAACTGTAATCGTGGTCTTGAACCCTTTTTCTTCTCTCCCAAACGATCCGATCGGCGTCACCGGTCCTTCATCAACGACCGGAGGCGGAGGAGGTGCGTATCCCTGCGGAGGATATCCATATCCCGGGGGAGGGGGCGGTGGGGGCGCATAATACTGCTGTTGTCCTCCCTGAGCTCCCGGCTGCGGCTGCTGGGGATATCCGTACCACTGAGGAGCATAACCATATCCTGGAGGAGGATAGCCATATCCAGGAGGAGGAGTCTGCTGTGGAAATTGACCACCCTGCTGATAAGGATCATACCCCGGGGTACCACCCTGTGGAGGAGGCGGAGGAGGAGGGGGCGGCGGGGGGGTCGGCCCTCCGGCCTTACCCGCATTGGGATCCTGCTGGGGGGGATTTGTCTGAGACATAAGAAGAAAATAAAGCTCGCTTCTTTTTATTATATCATCCGACGTATAAAAATAAAAGAGGAATTGAATTTCTAAGGGAGAAGGCTTACTCTTTCTTCAGCATATTCTGATGGGTTCTTCCCTTGATGAAAACCTATCCCCTCTCCATTATGGATCTCAAAGAATATCGGTCGGCGATTGACACAATCGACAAGGAATTAATTGCAAAAATTGCAGAACGGATGCATATATCTGAAAAGATCGCACATCTGAAAAAACGGAAGCATATCGATGTCTTCCAACCGGACCGGGAGATCGAACTTCTGAAGAAGAGGCGCGAGTCGGCCCATAAGAAAGGGGTTTCTCCTGAACTTGTGGAAGAAATATTCCGTCTCATCGTGAAAGACTCGAGAAAAATCCAGATGGACATCATATCCGGGAATCCCCTCTCCGTCCCGGACAGACTCCATCTCCGGAAGAAAAAACTGGACATGGGGGATCTTGATCTCATAACACTCTTTGAAAAAATCGCGGAGAAAGAAAAGAATTTCTTTTTCCTCGAATCACTCGGGGAAGACGAGTGGAGTGAATACTCATTCCTCGGTTTCGATCCCCATGCGGTGATTCAAGCGAAAGGGGATGACTGCTTCTTGAACGGAAAAAAGGTCGTCCTCCCCCGTGATACGAATCCGTTCCAATATCTGAAATCATTATTTGAACCTTTTTCCGGGATCACGTCTGAAAAGAACTTCTGCGGCGGTCTTATCGGATACTTTGGGACAGAGAGCGCCCGATATTATGACCCCGCCATCGATACCGGCAGGAAAAGAGGAGACTTCCCTGATTTCGCATTCGGACTCTACCTCGACGGACTCATCTTTGATCGGAAGCGGAACTCTCTCGAATACTTCACCTGGGGGGAAGACCGGTCGGAGAGGATCATGAAAATGCTGCATTCCCGCACACGGAAGCTCGCATTTTCCTCCCGGTATCTCAGAAGTTCATTCACTGACAGGGGCTTTGAATCACTCGTGAACGAACTGAAAGAAGAGATCAGAGCGGGAAATCTTTTTCAGATCGTACCCTCAAGAAGATTTTCCTATGAAATCCGGGGATCCCTCATCCCCTTTTATGCGCGACTCCGGACGGTAAATCCTTCTCCCTATATGTACTTTCTCTCGTTTGGGGATCATCAACTTGTCGGATCCTCACCGGAGCTGGTCGCGAGGATCAACGGAAAAAGGATCGAGACATTCCCCATCGCCGGAACGCGGTCGCGGGGGAAAACACCCGAAGAAGATGCAAAGAAGGCTGCGGAGCTCCTGAGCGACAAGAAGGAAGTCGCTGAACACATGATGCTCGTCGATATGTCCCGGAATGATCTCGGACGGATCTGCAGATACGGGACCGTGGAGGTCGAACGGCTGATGTCGATCAAGAAATTCTCCCATGTCCAGCATATTGTCTCCAATGTTTCCGGGATTCTACAAGATGATATCTCCCCTCTTGACGGTGTCATGTCGAATTTTCCCATGGGGACTGTCTCCGGGGCTCCGAGGATCGAAGCGATGAGAATCCTTTCGAAAAAAGAACCGGTTCCGAGAGGTCCATACGGGGGGACTGTTGGTTTCTGGAGTTTTTCCGGTGATGCGACGTTCGTCCTCGCAATCCGCTCTCTTTTTGTTTCGCGCGCTGTAGCTTTCGCCCAGGCTGGTGCAGGGATCGTCTATGATTCAATTACAGAAAATGAGCGGAAAGAAATCGATAAGAAAGTCCGTCATATCAGAGAAATCCTGGAAGAAAAAAGAGAGATCAGAAAGCACAAGAGAAAAAAGAAGTGACACGCCCTCCTTTCTCTTTTTTCTTTTCTGTTTTTTTCTTTTTGCTTTTTCTTTTGACCTCACTTTGAAAAAATCCTACAATCCCCCTCGCATGAAAAAATTCAATCTCCTCTGGGCATTTTACTTCATTTGATCCTCCGTCTAGAGGGTGCTCTCTCCATATGCTTCTGCACTTTCTAGACCCGAGAAAGTGTTTTTTTTATTCCTCTTACCACTCCTCCTATGATGATGGTCATAATGAAAAGGGATGCAACCCGGGAGCACATCGAACGTGTAAAAAAAGAAGCCCGTGTGTTCGATCTCGAGCCTCTCGAGATGCCGGGAGAGGAGCGGGTCATTATCGCTCTCAAGGGTGATGAGAGAGAGGTGACGACCGGGAGATTCAAGAGTCTTGAAGGAGTCGCATCAGTGGTCCCAATCCTCAAGAAATATAAAATGGCGTCGCGGGACACGAAATGGGCTGATTCTGTCATTGATATCGGAAAAGGGATCACTATCGGAGGGAAAAAGCAGGTCATCATCGCAGGCCCCTGTGCCGTCGAAAATGAGAAACAGCTCCGGGATGCGGCGGAAGTCGTTCGGAAACAGGGCATCCGGATCCTTCGCGGCGGAGCATATAAGCCGAGGACTTCTCCGTACGCATTCCAGGGAATGGGGCTCGACGGCCTGAGACTTCTCCGCAAAGTCGCTGATGACCTCGACATGAAGGTCATTACCGAGATCACCGATATCCGAAAGGTCGTCGAGGTCTGTCAGTATGCCGATATACTGCAGATTGGAGCCCGGAATATGCAGAACTACGCACTCCTCACAGAAGTCGGAAGGGCTGGGAAACCGGTGATGATCAAGAGAGGACTCAGTGCGACGCTTGAGGAGTTTCTCCTCTCTGCTGAATACATCCTGAGCGAGGGAAATACGAATGTCATCCTCTGCGAGAGAGGCATCCGGGCATTTGAACAGGAAGTGAGATTCAGCCTTAATCTCGGAGTCGTCCCGATCCTCAAGGATCTCACCCATCTCCCCATCATCGTTGATCCGAGTCATGCCATGGGGAGACGAGAATTCGTGATCGATATGGCGCTCGCTGCTCTCGCGAGTGGATCTCATGGGATCATGGTCGAAGTCCACTGCAATCCGGAGGAGGCTCTCTGCGACGGACCACAGGCGCTCACTCCTCCCATGGTGAAAGATCTCGTGAAACGCGCAAAAAAGATATCTTCTGCTATCGATATGCCGCTTGTCCTCTTTCCCTATAAACCCTGATTCTTCACCCTAATTCCTAATTCCCAATTCCTAATTCCTGATACTTAATTCTTCTCCACCATGCTTACTCTCTCATTCGTAACAAAGACAGAATATCCGATCCGGTTTGTTGAGGATCCGTTTGCGGAGATCCGAGAAACACTCCCGAAAGGAAGAAAGATCGCTGTCATCACCGACGCTACGATTGAAAAGCTCTTCGGGAAGGAGATGAGGAAGGCGGCAAAAGATCATTATGTGGAGATCCTGTCCTTTTCACCGGGAGAAGAACAGAAGAATCTCGGTACGGTGGAGGTGCTCTGCAATCTCCTTCAGGAAAAAGGATTCGGAAGGAAAAACACATTTATCATCGCATTTGGCGGAGGGGTTGTGGGCGATGTCGGCGGATTTATCGCCAGCGTTTATATGCGCGGTGTCCCCTATATTCAAGTTCCCACCACTCTTCTCTCGATGGTGGACAGCAGCATCGGAGGAAAGACAGGCGTGAATACAAAATTCGGAAAAAATCTTATCGGCTCGTTCTATCATCCGCAGAAAGTCATCATCTCCCCTTCTTTTCTGAAGAATCTGCCGGAGAAAGAGATCCGGAACGGGCTTTCGGAGATGGTGAAACATTCCGTGATCGAAGGGAGAAAGCATTTTGACCTTCTCGAAAAGAACGCGGAAAAAATTCTGAAGCTCGACACCATCGCCTGCATCAAGTTGATCAAAAAAAGTGTACAAGTAAAAGAGCGGATCGTCTCGATCGATGAAAAAGAGAAGGGCGTGCGCACCCATCTCAATTTTGGTCACACGGTCGGACACGCAGTGGAAAAAGCTTCTCATTACGAGATCCCCCATGGATACGCCGTTTCCATCGGAATGGTCGCCGAAGCGAGGATCGCAGAGAAGCGACTCGGTTTCCCCGGCGTTGAAGATATCATCCGCATCCTTACGAAATGCGGCCTCCCTACTGAGATCCCATCATCGATGAAGAAAGAAGAGATCACCCGCTTCATGAAGCACGACAAGAAGAACGAGGGGCTCATGATCTCCTATTCGCTCCCGAGGGATTTTGGAAAAATGGAGCTCTGTTCATTCTCGGATGCAATGATCGATGACTAAGGGAGGATTTCTTTATCCTGCCTTGCCCATATCCGAACAAAGATGTCTTTTGTAATCGCTCGCGTTGATTTCACCCTTTCCCATGCGTTTTTTTTGCTGATGGGAAGAACAACAAAGCTGTCGCAAAGCGAGAGTATTCCGATTTTCCGCGGGAGGGGGCAGACGAACAAGAGATTCTCTTTCCTTGTTCTTGCTTCAGAGGCTGCTTTTATGAACTCAGCCTCGATGAACGGATGGAGAATGGACTCAAGGATATCGAGGAGTCGGTAATCCATGAACACAAGGGACCTCAACTTATCCCTGTCTATCTCCTCCCCCGAGGAGATATCGTATTCCGAGAAAACACGGAGTACCTCTCTCCGTACACCGGGAGAGCGCAAAAGATCATGTCCGATGAGATCCGCTTCCATGATCCTCCATGTCCGCCAGGGCTCATCTCTTGATTTCTCGGCTGCAAAAGTACTTTTCCCGGAAGCGATTTTTCCGAAAACCCCGAAGATCATGAGATGCATGTCAAAAAAAGGAACGATCAAAAAGATGTCCGTCCCAGATGTCTTTTCCTTTTTCTCTTTGGCTGTTGAGCTTCTTCCTTGCGGACCGGGAGTCCGTGCTCTTCGATATGATTTTTCACGATCTCAGCGAGGATCTCCTGGATCGCTGTGGAATCGGTCATTTTTCTCTCATTGAGGAATTTATCTTTATAATTTTTGATCTCGAATTCTACATTCTGCGGATTCCTTACGCGGCTGAGTTCAAGATCTTCTCCGGAATTCAGATGCATCGTGATCGATCCGTAATTCAGGATCGTCGCCCACACCCCTTTGACCTCATAGGAAATCTCCTTGAGATCTTGATAATTGACTCTCGACGACGTTCTGTGAAAAATATTGATCCACTCGATATCAATAATCCCAACATTCGTGATGAGGAGAGCGTCAAAATACCAGTCAAAGCTCTGGAGTAAGAAGATGATAATGAAAAGAAAAATCCACGCAGCGACGATCCACAGGCTGAATGCAAGAAAAAGCCAGAGCACCCAGGGAAGGGCGATCCCGAAAAAAACAAGCTGGACGATCGGAATAAAAATCCCGATCCAATGCTGGTGGGCGACCGCAAAAAGATTTTCATCTTCGTCGAGATGTCCTTTGAAAAGCCACTTCTGGAAAGTCAGCATGACCATCTGGTGAATACAGGGGTATTGTTTCAGAACACGGGAAAAAATCAAGGTCAGGCGAAAATCATTCGTCTTTTCTCAATGATTTTGATAGAATGCGCACAGCTCACTCCTAGGCTTTGTATCATGCCATCTGATAATGAAATGAAAGGACAGTCCGGCGACGGGAAAAATGAAAAACGTAAACTTGGACACATGCATGAGAGTGATCCGAAGATCTTTGTGGATGTCCAAGATCTTGGTGTTCAGACAGTAACGAAATCAGGAAAAACTCTGAAACTCGACCGGGATGTCTTCCGTGAACCGAAAAAGTCAGAAGAGGCCATCCCGGATGGGACCCGGGAACGAAGAGGTTTTTTCTATGAAGCCGGAAAATTCCTTATCGAATTGGTAGTCATCCTCTTCATCGTGTTTTTTATCAGGACCTACTTCATTACTCCTTTCCAGGTAGACGGAAATTCCATGGAATCGACGCTTGCCAATGGGGAGAAGATCTTTATAAATAAATTCCCCACATACTCCGGAAGATATGAACATGGAGATATCATCGTTTTTCAGCCTCCGTATCCGAAATTCATTGAGAAACGCGGACCGGTGTGTGCGGTAAAATCATTCTTCTCCAGGAATACAGATCTCCGTGATCTCTGCGGGACTGAAGCACAGCATTATGTAAAAAGGATCATCGGCCTCCCCGGAGATACCATTGAGATCAGAGAAGGAAAAGTCTCCCTCTCCTCTGATAGCGGACCTCTCAAAGAACTCTCGGAATCCTATCTCAATGAAGAAAATCAGGGAAAAACCTGTTTCAGTGCATCCTGCAATTCACCAAGGGACAGAGACGGCGAGGTCTTCATCGTCCCCGACGATGCTGTGCTTGTTCTCGGTGATAACCGCACCCACAGCTCTGATTCACGGAGCGCGTTTGATCCCGGATCATCGTTCAATAACGGCGAACCGAATCCATATGTCCCCTATTCTCATATTCAGGGGACGGTAAAAGTCATCATCTGGCCTCCGAAGAAATGGCAGTGGTTGTCTGCGGGAGAATAGATCCTTCTGCCGCCATTTGCCGCTGTCCATTTTTCTCCAGTTTTACGTCGTAAGGAACGGCATCATTCCGTTTCTCTTTAGCTTTATAAAGCGCCCTGTCCGATCGCCGAACGACCTCGTCAATCGTCATCCCTTTTTCAAAACTGGCAACACCGATGGAGATTGTGAGTGGGATAGGAATGCCCTCATATTCCACTTGCGCATGACGAATCGCATTGAGAATTTTATCCGCAACAACCACGTATGCGGACTCGATATCAGTTTCCGGGAGCAATACTATGAATTCTTCCCCTCCCCATCGTGCGATGGTGTCTGTCGTCCGGAGGCATTTTCCTAGAATCTTTGTGATTATTTGCAGTACGAGATCACCTGCATCATGACCATGGGTATCATTGACCCTCTTGAAATGATCGATGTCGAGCATCAAGACGGAAAATGGCTTTTGGCTCCTATCGGATCGCCTGACTTCTGCCTCCAGCATAATGGTCATCATTCTCCTGTTGTTCAGCCCCGTGAGTTCATCAGTCATGGAGAGCGATGTCAGTTCCTCGTTCTTCCTCGCGAGCTCGGCGTTAAGGCGGTTCAGATCTTCTTCATTCCTCACTCTCTCCGTGATATCACGCACGTTTCCGATAACATAAATCTCATCTCCCATTTCGTTTCTCACGATCGTGTGATTGTCGCTCAGCCACCTCCAATCTCCATTCTGAGTCCGGACACGAAATTCAACGGTGCCGCTGACCCGATCTGAACCGAAGAGCGACTCCCAGTGATTCTCACGTCGTTCTCGGTCATTCTCGTGTATCCCATCGAGGAGAACTTGCCAAATCTCTTCCTGATCCGCATCAGGAGACATGCCGAGTAATGAAATGACGGAAGGACTCATGTAGTCATAGAGACCTGTCGAGAGATCAATGCGATAGAGGACATCTCTCGAATTTTCCAGGACGCTCCGAAACCTCGTTTCACTTTCCTGGAGCGCATTTTCTGCGGCTCTGAGTTCCGTCACATCTTCAATCATCCCTTTGAATCCTGCAACGCGGACTGACTCTTCCCCCGTGCTTGGATCGCGGACGGTTTGTTCGATCACCGAGATCGATGTCTTCACGACGCATTCCGTCCCGTCCTTTCTCCTCAGCACCCAGTCGAGTGCCTGCGATTTTTCACGGGAGTGGAAGGCTTCATGGAACTTTGCGTACACGATCCTCGCCTGTGAAAGGTCGATGAGATTCCGATAATTCATCCCCCGAAGCTCCTCGTTGGAGTATCCGAGGAGCTCCTGAAGTGCTCGATTAAAATAGGTGAGGTTTCCGTCGATATCGACCTGGTAATATCCCTCTTTCATGTTGTCGAGCGTCGTGCGATACCTCTCTTCGCTTGCTTTCAGTTCGTCGACGACCATCTGTTTCTCGAGCGCGAGAGAAATAGAATCCGCTGCTGCTTCCATGACCTCGAGATCTCTCTTGTCATAAGCGTATCCGTCGGAATAATCCTGGACTGCCATTACCGCCATGATCATGTTCTTTGCGTTTCTAATCGGAACGCCCATCCAAATCGGAGCATCAGTACCAATGGGTTCGATTTTTAAGTCCCCGGAATCCTGTAATCTTTTTTCCTCTTCCCGATCAATGATGACAGATTTCCCAGTCCTTCTCACATACTCGGTGCATCCTCCTCTGAGATCCTCCAGAGGATAAGAATGTTCAATGTTATCCGAATCGTCCGTAAAAAACGGGAATTGGTACATCTCAGATTCTTCGTCAAAGAGGGCGATATAGAAATTCCTCACATCCATGAACTCTCCCAGGTATTCCCGTATGGTTGCGATAAGGTCTTTCATGTTCTCCGCAACAAGCGCCGCCTCAATGATCCTCCTCTGAAACCTGCGGATAGATTCCATCTTTTTCATCTCCGTAATATCCCGAATGATCACGCGAAGGACATCGCTCTCCCTGATCCTCATGATCTGAGTCTTGATCTCAACGGGTATCTCTTTCCCGTCCGATCTGAGTGCGAGCGCTTCATACGCCTGACCGAACTTTGCAAAGCCAAGGGGATCGTCTTTCTCCCCTTCCCCGGAAAAAATATCGTCAATTGCAGTTTTTTCGAGCAGAGGCAGTGCATAATGAAGGATTCTTGCCGCCGCGGCATTGATATCGAGGATCCGTCTCGATATGGGATCTGCAAGGACACAAGCTTCGGGAGAGTCATAAAAAAAACCGCGGAAGAGCGATTGTTCAGTCTCCGTTTCCATCAGCGACTCTATCCCTCTCTCGGGATGACCAGCGGGAATTCTCTCGGTACCAGCAACTCTCTCATTCACAAATAATCCTGTAAAAATTTCGAGGGATGGATAATAGCATTCCCCCCTGTTTTTGAATATAGATTTTTTAGCACTCAAAAGATGGCTTCCCGACTGCATAAAAAAGACCCCCTGAAAGGCGCGAGAGTTCAGGAATGGCAGGTGGGACAGGGATCGAACCTGCGGCCGTCGGTTTTGGAGACCGATGCTCTACCAACTGAGCTACCCACCTTCGGATTTCTGCCCGATTATTGTACTCATTTTCCAAGAGATATTCAAAGATATTTATGAGCACAAAATACAAAACACAAGGCACAAAACAGAAAAAAGTAGCTCTGCACCTCAAATAAATGACTTCCAAAAACTTTATAAACCCTATGAACTTTACAAACTTCATGAACTTTCTCATATCCCCGCCGCTCTCCCAAAAAGATCATAGGACTCAGCCTTTTCGATCGTGACGGGAGCGAAGGTGTTCAGCGGCAACGGTTTGGAGGAGCGCACAAAAAGCGTCCCGTCGATCTCCGGAGCGAATCGCATAGGCCTTCCCGCATACATTTTCTTTTTTTCATCATATGATTCCACCAGTGTTTTCAGCGTTTTCCCGAGGCAGGATTCATTCGCCCTGAGCGATATTTTCTGCTGAAGGAGCATTGCTTTCATGCGGCGGTCCTTCTTTGTTTCTTCATCGATCTGATCCGGTAATCCATAGGATTTTGTGCCCGGTTCACGGGAGTATTCAAAGATGCCGACATGGTCGAAGCGGATATCATCGATAAACCGAAGGAGATTCGCGAACCCCCTTTCTTCTTCCCCCGGGAAACCAACGATGAAACTTGTCCGGAGTGTGATCTCCGGAACGATCTCACGTATCTGGGTAATCCTTTTTTTGATCCTTAAAATATCATGCGGACGGCTCATGGCCTTGAGGATCGCGGGATCGCCATGTTGAAGAGGGATATCGAGATACCGGCAGATCTTCTCGTTTTCCTGAATGAACTGCAAAAGGTCATCCGTGATCCTTTCCGGGTATATGTAGAGAATCCTGACCCAGAAATCTCCGGGGATGGAGACCACCGCTCGGAGGAGGTCAAGCATCGTCTTTTTTGGAGAAAGGTCGCGCCCATAAAAACCGCAGTCCTGCGCAACGAGATCGATTTCCTTGATCCCGAGCGCAACGAGATCTTTTACTTCCTCCACGATGGATTCTAGCTTCCGGCTCCGGTATTTCCCTTTGAGCTTCGGGATAAGACAGTAGCTGCAGGCGTTATCACATCCCTCCGCGATCTTCACATAGGCATAGCTCGGCGGAGTGAGGAGGAGTTTTCCCTTGAGTTCCAGGAATTCTTTCGGCTCTCGCGAGACGGCGAACATTCTTTTTCCAATCACTACGGCATCAAGAATTGAATTCATCTTCGGATAGTGTATCCCGCTGACGACCGCGCGGACTTGTGGATGGGTTGTAAAGATATCTTCCCTGAGTGTTCCGGCAAGGCAACCGAAGAGAACGACCTTCTTCTCCTTTAGCTTCTCCAGATGCTCATACACTTCATCCCTCGCTCTTTTCAGAAATGCGCAGGTATTAAAAAGGAGTACTTCTGATTCCTCTATGCTCGAGAGAACATACTTTTTTGAGAGCAGAGAGAGCACGCCTTCCATGTCGGCGGTGTTCTTCGGACATCCGAGCGTGATGATGCCGACGGGAATGGCTTGAAAAGATTTCATTCTCGCAAATAACCATGAAGAACTCCTTCCTGCAGGCATGGTAAGGCAGGATTGTTCTTGAAAAAGATGGTCGGGGAGACAGGACTCGAACCTGCGACATCACGCTCCCAAAGCGTGCACTCTAGCCAACTGAGCTACTCCCCGAAATCTACCAGGACCTGAAGGACAAAAGAGAGTGTAATGGCTTTTTGGCGCCCGCTCAAGCGAAATTTATAGATATTGGAGCGGCCTTATACAACATTCGGAAGAGCGAAATCCATATACACGAGCCCAAGAAAGAGAGTAAGCCCGGAGACGATGAGGATCGCATCCAGGATCGGGTGTTCCGCATCGATGTCTTCCGCTCCGATGAGAGCACTCTCTTCTTTCAAAAGATCAGAAAATGTGAGTCTCAGGGAAGTCCCTCCAAAGAGAAGAGCAAGGAATGCAAATGGGAGATCTCCGTATCTCAGCAACAATTCAGCCTGATAAGCGAAGACATCATTTTTCCAGAGGAGAAAAGCCATGAGAAACAATCCTCCAAAGAGATAAAAAAAGAGTTCGCTCATGGCGTGAAGTTCGCGGAGAAATTTCATTTCGTTGATGAGATTGTATTATCTGCTGAAATTTTCCCAAAAAAAATCGGTTTTGTCATCAAAAAACGCGCAATTCCCATTCATGAAGAACTTCTGCATCGGGAAGAAAAATGAAAACGGAGAAAAAGAGAAAACACAAAAGACGAGCCATTACAGAATTCTTCTGTTCTCTTTTTTGTTTTATCTTTTCTCTTTTTCCACGTTTTTGTACTTTGTACTCTCCGTTGTGTCATCTCTTCTTTCTCTGCTAGAATTTCGAACGTTCCTCTCATCCCCCACTATGCTTTCCGCAGAAGAAATCCGAAAAATCGCGAACCTTGCCCACCTGGAACTAACGGAGAAGGAAGTGGAAAAATTCTCGAGAGAACTTTCCGATATCCTTGATTTTTTCAATCAGCTCCAGGAAGTGAACACCGATAATGTCGAGCCCACCGCCCAGGTCACGGGTCTCAGAGATATCATGAGGGAAGATGCCGAGAAAAATTGTGATTACTCGGAGAAACTCCTGAGCTCTTCCCCGAATGCGATTGAAAAATCCCAGATCACGGTCAAGTCTGTTTTTTGAATATCTCTTTTGAAGCAGTATACTTATGTCTCTCATTCAAACAACACTCGCTGCATATTCTTCCGGAAAGTTTTCCGCAAGAGATGAAGTCTCCCGGTTCTTTTCGGTGATCGAGGAGAAGGATAAAGCCATTGGTGCATTTCTCTCCACGCGGAAAGAAAAAGCACTTCGAGAAGCAGAGGAGATTGACCGGAAAAAAGAGTACGGAAAAAATCTTTCCGGTATAACGGGAGGGATTAAAGACATCATCTGCACGAAAGGGGAAAAAACGACTGCCGCATCGAAAATCCTGAAAGACTTCATCCCTCCGTACAACGCAACCGTCATTGAGAAATTGAACGAAGCGGGGTTTATTTCCGTGGGAAAGACGAACTGCGACGAATTTGCGAACGGTTCTTCGACGGAATATTCGGCATTTCAGCTCACAAGAAATCCTCAGGATATCACGCTCGTCCCCGGAGGATCGTCAGGGGGATCCGCCGCTGCCGTTGCCGCCGGAGAATGCGTTTTTGCGCTGGGTACCGACACCGGAGGATCCATCCGCCAGCCGGCAAACTTCTGCGGTGTCGTGGGACTCAAGCCGAGTTACGGCCGCGTCTCACGGTACGGGGCAATGTCCTACGCATCAAGTTTTGACACCATCGGTCCTTTCACGAAGACCGTTGAAGATGCGGCAATCGTGCTTTCTGTCATTGCCGGAAAAGACGAGAAAGATTCCACCACGGTCGATGCGCCTGTCCCCAATTATGCAGAAAGACTCTCCGAATCCATCAAAGGGAAAAAGGTGGGGCTCGTCCGGGAATACATGGAGGTCGAAGGACTTGATCCCGAAATGAGGAAAGTCGTCGAGATGAGCGCGGAGAGATACCGTGCGATGGGAGCAGAGATCGTGGAAGTATCCATCCCTCTCGTGAAATATTCGATTGCGACCTATTTCCTCCTTGCAAAAGCAGAAGCGTCGACGAACTACGCGAAGTATGACGGTGTCCGGTTCGGCCATCTTTCAAAGGAAGCGAAGGCCATGCGGGAGATCTACACGAAATCACGGTCGGAGGGATTCGGTGATGAGATAAAGCGTGCGATCATGATGGGAACGTACACCCTTTCCGCCGGGTACTACGACGCGTACTACCTGAAAGCGGCAAAAGTGCGGACCCTCCTCCGGAAGGAATTCGATGACGCGTTTGAGAAAGCAGATGTCCTTTTGACGCCTGTCTCCCCTACCCTTCCGTTCGCATTTGGTGCAAAATCCGACCCGCTTCAGATGTATCTCGCAGACCTCTATACCGTTGCTCCGAGCATCGTCGGAGTCACGGGAATATCGGTCCCCACGGAAAAGATCGGAAAACTCACGACCGGAGTCCAGATCATCGGTCCAAGGCTCGGAGAAGAAACGATCCTTAATTTCGGATGGCACCTCGAACAATCGTATTCCTCATGACTCAGAGAAGGGGGAAGAAGAAATCCGCAAGTTCCCGGAGATGACATCTGAGGAATGGACCTTTGATGATTGTTCCTGTTACGGCATGATAAAACGCCCGTCCTTGCCCGAACCTCCCGAATGACCGCCTTGTGAATTCCTTCGGTCTGCAATCTGCCAGCGAATTCCAATTTGAAAATCCAGATTTTCTGAGGACACGCCTCTGTTCCGTTTTCATTTCTTCCGCAGTGATCGGAGGAAACCCAAGCGCATCAGCAATTTTTGAAAGATGCTCTTTTGAGAGATTGGTAAAAGTAGCGTCATCTCCCGTAACAAAGCGATAGAGGGCTCTTCCCTTCCCAAATGGCGGGAATTCTGTGTTCAAAAAATCTGTGATATTCGCATCCTCCATGAATATGCGGCTCCCGTATCCTTTCTCAGCCACTATCCCCTGCAGTTCTTCATTCGTCATCCGCCGGAGACCGAGAAACTCCCCGATCTCGCCGAGATGAGCATTCGTAAACGCACGACCGCTTGATGACTGAAAAAGCACCATGTAGAGGTGTCTCCCGCTCCTCAGATGGCCGATCGGATGCGATGCGAAATTCTGACAATTGGCAGTAATGAGGTTCTCGAATGTGGGAAATCCCGCAGCTTCGAGCATTGTTCGATAATATGCCTTCATTTCGCTCTCCTCATGGATCGGGAAATGTACGGATTCTGCAATTTCCTGGAGATGTCCCGAATTCATCCCGCTATGGAGCACTTTGCCGGTGAGCGCGAAGTAGAGAGACCTCCCTTTTCCGAATCTTCCAAAACTCTGGTTTTGAAAAATCGCACTTTCCGCCATCATGACTTCCCATGGCGTGTGATAGCCGTTTTGCTCAAGCACCGCAACATATTCTCCGTAGATCTCCTCTCTTTCTCGGAGGGGCATCCCAAGAGCGTCCGGGATCGCGCGGATGTCTTCTCTTCTCGGCCGGATAATCTCCCTCCCGAGGACGGCGGAAAGGAAAGTCCGCGCATCTCCGAATTCGAAAAAATCACTCTGGCAGAAATCTCCGACAAGGGCGTTCTCCAGCCGGACGCGGTCGAGGAATCCGTTCGCCTGAAGAACAGTTTCCTGTCTTATCCTCGCAAGGCCGTGCGCACGCTGATGAATTACGTGAAGCGCGGACTCTTTTTCGCGCTCTGTTCCCGAAAAGGGAGGAGAGAGAATACTCCGTATTCTCCCGCGGCTCATGTATATTTTTTCTCCGGCGACTTCTTGAAATCCCCGCGCTTTCCTTGTATTCAGAGACGCGACATGATCATTGATGATCCCGTTCACACCTCCGGGACAGGCTTCCGGCTCTTCCTCATGCCGAGTGAGCGACTCGCTCATGCGCTGGACTTCATCGGGAGAGAGGCCGGATTCTATGAATTCCCTGAACTCCATTGGCGAGTGAGAAGAAATGTATTGAAGCGTACTATAATGGTTTCTCTTCTCGAAAGACAAGAGATTTTTCCTGTGACCTGCGACGGCCTCATTATTAGACATTTCACATATTTTATGTTAAATTAGTATGAATGCATTTTTATGAGGAATTTTGTAAATCAACAGCCTGAGGAATGGTCCAATGAAGAAACCCCTGCTCCATCAGAGAACCTCTGGACCATTGTCGTGGACGAACGGGGAAGGAGGATGAAGAGAAAAATCAGCCACGAACTTCACGAAATCCTCCTCGGACGCAAGCCATTTGAGATCATCGATTTCAACGGGAGTCCGTGGCTCGGAGTCACCACGGATTCCGGGTATCCTCATATGAGGAACATCATGGCGGACGACGAACTGAAGCTCTTCCTTCCCCAGCTTATGTCTCTCAGTTTGAATCAAAGCGACAATGAAGCACGGAGGGAAGAAACTCCTGTAGCGAGAATTCGAGTGGCCAGTTCACAACATGTGGAGAATGTCCTTCTCAACACTCCTCTCGTCATGAGTTCCTGGCCGGAAGAACAAAAAACTGAGAGAAAACTCGGAGATATGCTGGAACAACTCTCGGTAGCCATGGAAAAGGGAGAAAAAATAACAAAGAACATTTTCCATCGTGTCCAAAAAATCCTTCTGGAACTCCTCAGCCATATGAGTACCACAAAAAATGGACTTCAGGGGATGTTCGAGAAGAGGGATGCCCTCCTTTCATTTCTCCGGTCTTTCATTCCCACTCTCAATATATCAAAAAAGCAATCCGCAATAATTCTTGCATCGATCCTCATCATCGCGTCCTCACTCCCGTTCCTTTCCGGAAAACAGAAAAGCGCTGAAGCGCATGTCGTGAGCGATCCCATTTTCACCGCACAAACAGAATCACGGAAAAAGTTGAGCGAATCTCTCGCGACTGAGCCGGTCGTCTTTCGCGAGCTCCTTGACGAATTTGAGAAAAGTGAGAAAAAACGAATGCAGGAATCGTCTCAGGGAAGGAATAGAGAATTTGTTCCCACCCTCTCTCTCAGTCTTCCGGAATACCAGGGACTCGACGAGACTAGAAAGCAGCATTTTTCCGTCGACCAGCTGAGAACAGCTTATGATCTCACGGATGAAGTGCTGCTCCAGACATGCGGAGGAGAG
>JBGSON010000051.1:0-22867 GCA_041739085.1 Candidatus Altimarinota bacterium
AGTGAGTATCTGATGAAAAACAACCACCAGGGATATCCCTCTTTCACGATTTCCATTTTTTCCACATAAACGACTTTATAATTGGCATCGGCAGGATCAAGACTGCTTTCAGTCCATGAGCCTGATCCCTGCAAAGAATAATTCACAAGTTTGCCTTTCAGATGGATCTGGTCTCCGACTTGGATCGAGTGCATTGTATTGAGAATATCAGTATCTTCAGCAAGCAGATGCTGCTTTGGTATCATTGCATCACTCCACTCCCTTGGAGCTTTCCAGGCATTATGTCGCGAATAACATTTCCAATCTCTGCTTGTGTATTCCATCCCCTCGTATTCCCCTGAGTCGATTTTTTCTCCCCACATGACGCAGACGTCCTTGACCGGGGAAATAGTATGGGCAACAACGAGCCCCCAGAGTTCATATTCTTTTTTTGGGACGACATCATATACTTTCCCTTCATAATTCATGGTAAACGGCTTGTCCCTCGTCTCTTTTACGATTGGAGTATTGCGGATTTCCGGGAGGTTGTCCTCTTTCGATGGATACCAGATACAGTCATTAGGAGTCTTCTGATGATGACCATGCCTATGCAGTATTGATGGTTCGCACGATTCACTTCCAAAATCTGCATCAAATAACCAGACTATGAGAAAGGAGAGGATCAAAGAATTCAGGAATTGTTGTATCGCCACTTTTTTTGTCACCATGCCATCATTCTAACAGAATTCAGTATGACAATTCAAAATCATGGAGAGTGAGGAAGTATGTCCCCTGCGGGAAGAGATCGAGTTCGAGGATCTTCGAGGAGACCTTCTCCCCTCTCTGATCGAAGATGAAATTCCCAAGGGAAAAGACCTCGCATTCCTCGGCCGTACATTGGAGTGAAGAAGCGATATGCGGATGCGATCCGATGATGAGAGAGATCCCGTTTGAAAGGAGAATATTCCGGAGTGAATCTTCACGGGATGAGGAGTTTTGCGAATATTCCGTCCCCCAGTGGAGAAACGGAATGAGCAGTTGATCACATTTTTTATTCAGAACTGCGGCTGTGATGGCTTTTTCATAGAGTTCACCGGTGTTTTCGCTTCCATTCATGACATCAGTGAGTGCAAAGATACAGATGTCCTCGAAAGGCGTGACGGAAAGGTTTTCAAAGACGGTGATCCTGTTATTTTCAAGGATATTCATCATCGATCCGTACGCTTCGTCCCCGAAATCGAGGGAATGGTTATTCGCGATGCTCACTCCTTTAACATTGAGAGACTTTAACATTTCAAGCGTGAGCTCTTCCTCCATGCAGAGCAAATATGGATTTTCCGTTTCTTCGCAGGAAGGCCGGATAACACCCTCGAGGTTCACGATGAGAGGATCTCCCCCGGTGATTTCGAGAACATCGGAAATGAGTTTTTCCTTCCTCTCATCATCTCCGAGAAATGTTTTCATCTCTCTCCCGAAAAAAGTGTCGCCGGCAAAGAAATATCGTTTGTGTGCCCCCGGGGATTCTTTCAGTGGTTCTTTTGAGAAAATCTCAACCATATAACTCGTAGTCTCATTCACCGCTTCGGGCGCGTATTCCTGGGAATTGCGGTTTTCTGTGACCTGGAGTTCAGACTGAAAAAACTCATTTTGTATCCTCATCTGGAGATACTGAGCCGCAACGGAGTCTATGTTGTCCGGATTTTTGAGGGAAAAAACGAGCTCGGGATTTCCTGAACTCAGAACTCTCAGAGTCTCGTCATCTTTCTCCACCGCTTCTCCCAAAGGGAAATAGTGCGAGAAATCCGTGCTCTCGATGATGAGCGTTTTCCGGTCTCCGACTACTTTCTCCAGGAACGGGAGGAATTCATTGAGCTCATCTCGTGTTGCTTTCGGATGGATGGCGACGGGGACGATCTCCGCGTCCGGGAAATAATAGGAGACAAAAGGGAGCACCGCGTGGATCCCGTGTTCCCGCCAGAAGAGATCCGATTCCGAGACGAGCGGGGAAGAGAGGATCCCATCGACCCCCTCATTGTCCGTACGGACTCTGCCGAACACCGTTTCAAAATCATCCCTGACCGTAGCGAACAGAGTCGCTGATCTGAGGTAGTGATCCGGACAGAGAATGAGAACGAGTTCATACTCATTCCCCGAAATCTCCGAAAACGCCTTCGCCATGATATCGACCGCGAGGAGATGATGGGGAACGGTGAGTCCGGTGACTTCCGCCTGAAGCGGAGCGACAGAAAATTTTTCAATCGCTTCCGTAAAAAATGCCTCGTCATCATAGAGGCTGTACACCATGCCATGCGCATCATCCTCCGGGAGAGAATCAGAGAGGGCTCCCCCGGAAGATGAAAAATGGAACGAAATGAGAAAGGAAAGAATGAAGGGTGTCATCCTACTCGAGGAGGAGGTCTTCATAAAAGAAGCTCCGTTCCGGCATCGTCCCTTCTCCGTCATAGGCTTTCGCCCTCCACTCTTCATCCGTATACCGTGAGGTGAGCGGACCGGTGAGCTCGTAGTGGTTGAACACGACTCCGACCACGAGGCGCGGAGAGCTTTCGTTCGCTACGAGGGCGATCATGATGTAGGGCACGCCGTTCGCTTCATAGAGGATCTGCCCGAGGAGCGCGTCCGTATGAATATCGGTGATGAGCCCTGAACGCTTGAGATCTTCATCCATGATGAATCCCCCGCTCATCTCTCCCATCGGCTCAGCCATGAATTCGAGATCGGTCGTCCTCAGACTCTCATAATCTTCCGCAGAAACTGTTTCATTCTTCAGCTCTTTTTCCGCGATGCGGGTGTAGAGGTTGACCGCATCTTCAAAATTCACGAGCCGGTAGATCTGGTCGGTGAGGAGTTCGTGTTCTTCAAATCCTTTCTTCGTGAAGCTCACGAGCCTTTGGAGCCTATACCAGAACTCCATGTCCGGTTCGACGAACCCTTTCACGACGGGCGGAATATCCCCTTCGTTCCATCCGGCCCCGAGCTCGGCGTAGCTCTGTTTCGCGTAGAGGACAGTATCGTGCTTGAGTTCGGTGTAGGATCCGAGGAAAGACTGGATCTGCCGGAGCGGGAAGACCGCGGACTGCATATACAAAGGATATCCTTCTCCGTAGGTTTCGGTGAGCGTGCCGATGACTTCAAGCCACGCGCTCCCGATGGAGCGGAGCCAGTCTTTGTCGGTCACCTTTGCGATGTCATCGATCTTCTTATCCAGCTTGGTGAAAAAATCATTCACCTGAGTCTGAGAAAAGCTGAATTCGTCCTTGAGATAGGTCGAGATGAATCCTTTCGCCGTCTCGTCTCCGAATGCCGCGTTTACAAAAAGCGCGGAAGGAGTCGAGGGAAGTTTCACGTCAGTAGACTCAGATCCTGCGGTGAGATCGTTGAGGACCCATGCGTCGAAGGTGAACCGCTGTCCAAAGATTCGGAATCCTTTCGTCGCATTGAGAAGGTCCTCTTTCGTCATCTCCCCGATCTGTTCCGTCTCGATGATGTCCGAGAGGATCCTCGGCATCGGAAGCGAACTCAAGTTGCTTTTCAGAGTAGAGACCGCTCCGGAATCGAGGATGAGCACGGGGGAAACGATCCTCGATCCGAGGATCTTCTCCACATAATCGTTCCAGACGGGGATGACGATGTCGTCTGCTTCTCCCGCATAGAATCCGGTGATCTCCATGATCGTTGTCCAGGAATCCGTGATCGCTGGATCAGACATGAGGTAGCTCAAAAGGAGCGTGTCCTTCACTCCGAGATCGGTGTGATAGAAAAAATAAGTGCTCCTCCCGTAATACATCATGGTGCGGAAATATGCGCGGAGCGCGGAGGATTTCGTGTAATGGCTTCTCGGAGTGTACTGGGTATAATCAGTCTTCAGGTCCTCATAATACTGGATGAAGAGCGGAGACGTTCCGACTTCAGATCCGTCATAGATGCTTTCGAGTTCCGCTTCGATCATGGTATACACTTCGGGAGAGAAATCATCCCGGTATTCCCCGAGCATGGATTTCGCATTGGCGATGGTATCAACAGCATTGTCCCTTGCTTTCCACGCATCTTCTTCAACAGGATCCCAGAACGTGGGCGGGATCTCCCAATCCGCGTTCTCGATAAGGATTGCAGGAACAGTGAGCTGAGCGGCGATCATTTCGCACCGGACGGCGACTTCCCCTTTCGATGTCTTCATGCACTCGATCGCCTTGCCGTGGAGCTTGTTCGTAAAGCTCCTGAGCTCTGTTCCGAGTTCATTCCGTTCGAGTTCTTCCAGTGAGTTCTCGAAAAATTTATGGAATGCGTGGAGGACAATATCGGGAGTCACCAGCCTGGCGTTCTCCGGATCACGGTCGATAGGCTCATAATCACCTCCGATGTCATCAAATATGGAGAGCATCTCATCGTGTGCCGCCATCGAGTCGCCATATTTCGTCTCGCTCTTCGGGATGAGGAGGAATTTATTCTCGTTGAGGAAATTGATCTCATCGTTCGTGAGGGTGACGCCGAGGAAACTCTTCACTGCATCGTAATTCCCGGCTGCAGTCACATTGAGATCCTCCTCCTCATACGCCGGAGCGAAGTTCATCTCCTTCGCTACTGGAATATCCGTTGAGAATGTATCGATGGTGATATCCGGGAGCGTCGTCATCGGGAGGGTGGAAGCGTTTGCCCGATCAGCGATGATGTCATAGGTCATTACTGCGGTTCCGCCTTCACCAAAGCTTTCGGTGAGATAATCGTTGAGCGTTCCGTCGCTCTCCTTAAACATTCTCGTCACTATGTCCGCCATCTGTCCTCTCGTGAGAGAAACATCAAAGCGGGAAATATCGAGCGGGATCATGTTCCGCTCCGACGCAACATCGACATATTCCTTATACCAGGGATCACTCTCTACCCTCGATCTCCCGTTGAGATGATGGAGATCGAAGACGGTCTCAAACATCTTGAGCGCTTCCGCGAAATTGACGTTTTGGGCCGGCTTGAACGTGCCGTCTTTGTACCCGCTCACAAACTCGTATGCTTTTGCCGTACAGACATACGGCACATACCAGTCGCTTCCTTTTACGTCTGAAAAACAGTTGTCTGATGAGGTTGAAATATCGATGGGAGAATACCGCGAACCTTCCGGAATAAACGCATTCCTTGCCTCGATGAGGATCTTGAGGAGTTCCGCACGGTTCAGGATCTTATTCGGCTGGAATGTCCCGTCCGGATATCCGTTCACGATCCCCTCGTCTGCGACAAAGGAAACGGCGTTTTCATAGGTGGTTCCGGAAATATCTGAAAAAGCCGCACTCGCCAGGGAAGCGGGAACGAGGAGGGCAAAGAAGAGAGACGCGAAAAAACTGGTTCTCTTCCTGAAATGATGAATGTTCATACGGAAAGGGATAAAGTGAGGATATTGTAGCAGAAGGGGGAGAGAGGGAGCAAAGAAGAGGGATGGACTTTGTCATTCCGTCCCGCTCAGCGGGACGGAATCTCCAGATGCCTCGAGAACATCGCAGAGCGTGAGTGGCACCGCCCACTTCTTCCCTCGCAATCTCTGAAGAAGGAGACCCCGGATCAAGTCCGGGGTGACAGAGACATGCTTGCCAGCCTCCCCTGTGAACAACTTTTTTATACACTTTTCCACAAGAGTCTCCGCACTTTCCTGTCATTTTCTGAGATTTTCTAAGATTTTCGCGGATTTTCCGTTCCCGAAAAAGCCGGTAAAATACAAGATACTTTTTTCCATTCATGCCTATGAGAAAAAACAAGATCATCATCCTCGGCGCCGCCGGCCGGGATTTTCATAATTTCAATACGACGTACAAGAAAGACAAAACGACTGAAGTCGTTGCGTTTACCGCAACGCAGATCCCCGACATCGCCGGGAAAAAATATCCCGCAGTCCTCGCCGGTTCCCTCTACAAGAAAGGGATCCCCATCGAAGACCAGAAATACCTCCCGAAACTCATCAAGCAGTACAAAGTGGACGAATGCGTCCTCTCCTACAGCGACCTCCCCTACTCGTATGTCATGAACCTCGCATCGCTCGTCATGGCGAACGGATCAAAATTCTCCATGCTCGGCGCGGAGCCGACGATGATCAAGAGCAAGAAACCGGTCATCGCCGTCCTCGCAGTCCGCACCGGATGCGGGAAGAGCCAGACCTCGCGCACCATCGTCGAGATCCTCCGCGAAGCAAAGAAGCGCGTCGTCTCGGCACGGCATCCCATGCCCTACGGAGACCTCGCGAAACAGAAAGTACAGCGCTACGGGAAACTCTCGGACCTTGAAAAATATGAATGCACCATCGAGGAGATGGAGGAATACGAACCGCACATCGATATGGGGAGCATCATCTATGCCGGCGTCGACTATGGCGCGATCCTGCAGAAAGCAGAAAAGGAAGCGGACGTCATCGTCTGGGACGGGGGAAATAACGATACCTCATTCTACAAACCGAACCTCACCATCGTCGTCGCGGATCCTCTCCGCGCGGGCCATGAGGTGAGCTACTATCCGGGTGAAGTGAATTTCCGCCTCGCGGACGTCATCATCCTCAACAAAGTCGATTCCGCGAAGAAGGAAGACATCCAGATTGTTCTCGACAATGCGGCAAGACTCAATCCGAAAGCTACGATCATCAAGGCGGAATCCGTCGTCACCGTCGACAAGCCGGAACTCATCCGCGGAAAGAAAGTCCTCGTCATCGAGGACGGACCAACGCTCACCCACGGGGAAATGAAGATCGGTGCGGGGACCGTCGCGGCTCTCAGGAATAAAGCGGCGAAGCTCGTCGATCCGAGGCCGTATGTCGTCGGGAAGATCAAAGAGACCTTTGAAAAGTACCCGAACATCGGGACGCTTCTTCCCGCTATGGGCTACGGGAAGAAACAGATGGCTGATCTCGAAAAGACGATCAACAGCATCCCCTGCGACGCCGTCGTGATCGGGACGCCTATTGATCTCACCCGCTTCATCAAGATCAAAAAGCCCTGCACGCGAGTCCGCTATGATTCCTCGAAAGAAACGAAGAGCGCACTCAAGAAGATACTGAAGGAGAAAGGACTTATCAAATAAGTGATCTCATTCGGGAACAACAAGGAAACCCCTTCTTGATGAGGAGGGGTTTTTTGTTCATCCTCTCCGGAGCATCATCGACAAATAGGGGCACACAATCCCGTGAATATGATTTGGCATAACAACAAACGCGTCCAAAATGACATTCGGATAATGCGCGGGGATTTCCACCCACCATTTTTCGGCGATTTTTCCCATTTCTGTCGGGGAAAAATATTTCTCATCGATTCCAAACGATATCTGAGAATCCCTCGAATATGTTAGGATATCCTCCGACAAAATCGCACCGCGCATGATACGCATCCTTGACCTCTCCAAATCCTACGGCGAACAGAAACTCTTCGACGGAGTGAACCTCACGATCGGGGAGAAAGAAAAAATCGGGCTCATCGGGAGGAACGGCTCGGGGAAAAGCACATTCCTCCGGCTCCTCCTGGGGCACGAATCCTATGATTCGGGAACAATCGAAATACCGGAAAAGTTTCGTATGGAAACGCTCGAGCAGAATCTTGAATTCACGGAGAAGACCATCCTTGCCCAGGTCTCCACCGCACTCGGGGGAGATGCCGGGAGCGAGGAATGGCGGGTGAAATCAATGCTCATGGGGCTCGGGTTTTCTGAAAGTGATTTTGAGAGGCCTCCCGAAGAATTTTCGAGCGGACTCCAGGTACGGATACGGCTTGCCCAGGCGCTCATCAGGGAGTCGCACCTTCTCCTTCTCGACGAGCCCACGAACTATCTCGATATCCTCTCCCTCCGCTGGATGGAACGGTTTTTGAGGAGCTGGAAAGGGGCGTTCATCCTCGTGACGCATGATCAGAATTTTATGAACGAAGTGGTCGACGATGTCGTGGGGATCCACCGGGGGAAGATGCGGAAGATGTCCGGCACGCCGAAGAAACTCCTCGACCAGATCGCGAAGGAAGAGGAAGTCTATGAAAAGACGCGTCTCAACCGGGAAAAGAAGCAGGCGAAGACGATGGTCTTCATCCGGGAATTCCGGGCCGGGGCGAGGTCCGCGGGGCTCGTCCAGTCGCGGATCAAGGCGCTTGAAAAACAGAAAGCGTTTGAGAAACTCCCGGCGATCCCGAAGATCTCATTTCAATTCAAATTGAAAAAATTCACCGGAGACCGGTTCATCAAGGCGAATAACCTCCAGTTCGGATACCCGGAGAAGAAAGACCTCATCCACAGATTCTCGATGACAGTCTATCCCGGAGACCGGATCGCCATCATCGGAAGAAACGGGAAAGGGAAAACGACACTCCTCAAGCTTCTCGCGGAGAAGCTCTCTCCCGATGAGGGGCATATCTCAAAAGGAGAGAACGTGAGGACCGGATATTTCGGGTCGGACAGCAAAGACGCGCTCAATGAACAGAATACGATCCTCGCAGAACTCCTCACCATCCCCCAGACGACGGAGACCAGAGTCCGGACGCTCGCGGGAGCGCTCCTTTTTTCCGGGAATACGGTGAAGAAACAGATCTCGCTCCTTTCCGGAGGCGAGAAGAGCCGGGTCGGCCTCGCGAAAGTCATGCTCGCGGAATCAAACGTCCTCATGCTCGATGAACCGACGAACCACCTCGACATGGAATCCTGTGAGGAGCTCCTCAGATCACTTCAGACCTATGAAGGCACCGTGATCTTTGTGACGCATGACGAAAATATTCTCTCTGAGCTCGCCACGCGGCTTGTTGTTTTTGACGACGGGAAAATAACGGTCAAGGAACAGACGTACAGAGAATTCCTCGATTCCGGAGGATGGACAGAGGAAGACGACTTCAATTACTCACGATATAAAAGCGACTCAAATAATAAGATGAGATATCTGGAAAAGAAAAAACGCGAAGGAGAACTCCGGAGGAACCAGACCAAGCAGAAGAACCTGGAAAAAACGCTTCTCGATCTTGAGACAGATCAGAAAAAAACTGCTGAATCGCTTCATTCCGCATACGAACACAAGGATCAGGAACAGATGAAAACATTCGGGATCAGGTTGAAGGAGATCGGAGAAGCGATCGAGCGGGGGTACGAAGAACTGGAAAGACTTCTGAAGGAAGAAGAGGAGATGAAGAACGGAGCGAAAGAGGGGGAAGCCTGAGGCTCTTTTTCTGTCATCCTGATCCCGCTTTGCGGGACAGGATCTCCCTGTTTACGATTCGGGAAGGGAAAAGTGAGCGGTGCCAATGCGATTTTTATGAGTCATTGGAAAAGTTGGAGATCCCGGATCAAGTCCGGGATGACAAAGTATGGCTTTTTTCTGTCACCCCGGACCTGATCCGGGGTCTCCATGTGCACGTACGGTGAAAGCAAAAAATGAATGGAGCCAGCGTGCTTTTTCTCCGGTGTTTCTGGAGAAATCCCGGCAAACTTCCCCTCCAATTGAATGCAAGGTGCATTTCGCGTAAACTGTAGAAGTCATACAGAAATCATCTTTCCAATGTTTTTGATACTCTCCCATGTCCACGATGAATGCATTCATTGTTGGTCTTCCAAAAGCAGAACTCCATCTCCATATCGAGGGGACTTTTGAGCCGGAACTCATGTTCAAGATCGCAAAACGAAATAAGAAAAGCATCACATTCCAATCCGTGGAGGAACTGAAAAAAGCTTATGATTTCAACAATCTTCAGGACTTTTTAAATATCTATTACGAAGGGGCGGGCGTTCTCATGGAAGAACAGGATTTTTATGACATCACATGGGCATATCTGGAGAAAGTCCATTCGCAAAATGTTCTTCATACCGAGATATTCTTTGATCCGCAGACTCACACAGGGAGAGGGGTAAGATTCAGCACCATAATCCAAGGCATTCATCGGGCACTCGTGGATGGCAGAAGTCAGATGGGAATGAGCTCCAGGCTGATCATGTGTTTTCTTCGGCATCTCGATGAAGGATCAGCAGAAAAAACTCTTGATATGGCACTCAGCCATAGAGAATGGATCACGGCAGTCGGTCTTGATTCTTCCGAGGTCGGACATCCGCCATCAAAATTTCAGAGGGTCTTCGGGCGGGCGATAAAAGAAGGATTCCTGTCCGTTGCCCATGCGGGAGAAGAGGGCCCAGCGGAATATGTCTGGGAAGCGCTGAATCTACTGAAAGTATCACGCGTGGATCACGGGAATCATGCGCTCGAAGATAAAAAACTTATCCGGGAATTGGTGGACCGTAAAACCCCACTCACGGTCTGCCCTCTCTCGAACCTGAAATTGAAGGTCGTACCTGATCTCAAAAAACATCCGCTGAGAAAAATGCTGGAGAAAGGACTGGTCGCAACAATCAATTCAGATGACCCGGCGTATTTCGGGGGCTATGTGAATGAAAATTATTTGGCAATTGCACAAGCATTAGATTTGTCTCAAGAAGAGATTCTTCTGCTTGCCAAAAATTCTTTCACCGCAAGTTTTTTACACGAGGAAGAAAAACGGGAAATGATCTCTCTTGTGGACAAGTATTTTTTCTGTGCGAGTCACCTCCCCTGAGGTGACCGCGAAGTCACCTGAAGGCAGGCGACTTTCACAAAGTGCAGTTCATGTTTGAATTTGGGCTACACGCAATTGATAAATCGCCATTCTTCATGTATAATTTTATAAAAAAATACCTATGGAAAACGAACTCTCTATCGCCCAGTCGGATACAATCCCCTATTCCAGACACGGGTTTGATAATGCGAAATATTTTGACACGCAAAAATCTCACATCCTGGAACGGATCAAGAAATTCGGAAACGGGAGGCTCTATCTTGAGATCGGCGGAAAATATCTCTTTGATGCCCACGGGAGCCGGGTTCTTCCCGGATTCAGTCCGACAGTAAAGAAAGATATTTTCCTCAGCCTCAACGACATCATCGAGGTCCTCTTCTGTGTGGGATACCGGGATATCGTCTCCGACCGACAGCTGAGCAATGTGGACAAGACATATACCGATTCTGCTCTCGAGATGATCGGAAAAATAGAGCGGGAGATCGGGGTCCGTCCGAAAGTCGTCATCAACTTCTCCGAAAGAGAAATGAACTCGAAGGTCTCCGACTTCGTGGACCGCGCAGAAAATATCGGTCTGAAGATCTATCACCGGTATCTCATCGACGGATATCCCCACGACACAAGAAATATCCTGAGCAGGAACGGATACGGGAGGGACGATCACATCGACATCGGGAAAGACCTCGTCATCGTGACCGGAGCCGCATCAAACAGCGGAAAGATGAGTACCTGTCTCGGACAGATCTACATGGACCATGAATACGGAATCGAGAGCGGATATGCGAAGTATGAGACATTCCCCATCTGGAACCTGCCCATCGGTCATCCCGTGAATCTTGCGTATGAAGCGGCGACGGCGGACATCGGAGATTTTAATACTCCCGATATTTACCATAAAAAAGCGTACCAGGTGGATTCCGTGAACTATAACCGCGACGTCGACGCGTTCGAGATCATCATGGGGATGGTGAAGTACTTCATCCCGGACCATAATTTCATGCACACCTATAAATCCCCGACAGACATGGGGATCAATTTCGCCGGATTTGCGGTCACGGATGATTCCGTCATCTCCGTTGCAAGTCTCCGGGAGATCGAACGGAGGAAGCGCTGGTACGAGGAGATCGTCGGCCGGGGCGAGGGCGATCCGAAGTGGCTCGATACCTGCGACCGCCTGAAGTCCGAAGCGATGGAGTATATCGGAGAGAAGAAATACGATCCGCTTATTCCCCTGGTGTAACGGGGGAAAAGTCTTTCTCAGTCATCTCCCGGTAGACATGGATGATGTACTGGAGCGCGAGATAGATGATGACCATTTCGAGCGTGTCGATACTGCAGTAGTGGAGGAGGTTTTTCCGTATTTCTTCCCGTTCCTCGTCCGGCACATTTGGATCAAAGAGACATCGAAAAATCATGTCCGTTGCTGTTTTCCCTTCCTTGATCTCGGAATTCGCATATGTTTTCTCCGGATCAAAGTCAGGGATGACCGATTCACAGAGTTTCCGGAACTCGGGGATCTCATACATCTGATGGATCACTTTTGAAACGACTTTAATCGAGAGTCGGCCTTTAAAATCTCGATGGACGAAGTGTCCCTCTTTGAAGACGTCCATGAGATCGATGACCCGGCTGTTCATGTCCGCAAAGTATTCGACATCCACCGGAGGGACTCTTCCCATCTCCGTATTCCTCCCCGTCTCAAATGTCTTATACCAGACGAAGACCCGGTTCTCGCTCTTCGGGAGACACGCCTTCTCGGCTACCACGACTTTCGGGACGGGATTATAATCAAGGCTCGGGGCGAGGAACTCAAAGTGTTCGAATTGTGGAGCCTGAGCTCCTTTGAAAATCGGGAGCACGAGACCGTTGATCCGGTCGCAGGAGAATTGGGTCACCATCTGCTCATACGGAGAGTATCCGGGAAGCGGATCTTTGTTCGCGTTCGTTTCGTAATCAAGAAAATCAGCTGCGCATCGCCCGTTCCGGGTAACAAAATCCTCACCGACCATTTTCTCTATCGCTTCCGGATTGATGAGTTTTCTTCGGATCATTTCCTCTATGTTCTCCCGGCTCGTGAGGGGAAGACTCTCCTTTGCCGCTTCCACCTGCCTTCGTTGAGGATCAGAGAGAGAAAAGTCTTCTGGGATTGCATCCAATTCTCGAAACCTGAGAATATCCGAGTATCCCTTCCCTTTCATCTTGGAAATCCGTTTCTTTTGATTTGAATTAAGCTTCAGATCTTCCGGTATTGATGCAATGTCAGTGACTCCATTTTCCAACAGATACTGAACCAGTTTCTTCTCCGCTTCTTCGAGGTATGCAGCTTCCGGAACATCCTCAATAGCCAGTATGCCGAGACCGAGAAGCGCATCCAGTTTCTTCTGCGTGATGAGAGAAATGTCGAATACGGAGTATTCCGGTATTCCCTCAAAACAAACGGGTACGAAACCGCACTCTGTGCGGGAATTCCGTCCGCACTGCTTCCCCAGTTTCACCTCCGGCTGAGCGGTACGTGAGAGAATATCGGCAACTTTTTTGATATCATGCAGTATTTTCGACTGAATCTTCGTGACCGCTTCGGTCACCCGGATCGGCTCGACGTAGTACAAAAAAGGATCGATGGAGCTCGGATCCGTGATTGACTGCGGGTCATTGAGGCCAATTGTTCTCGGACGGGAATAGCCGCCGTTCACATGGGTGATATACACCTCACCGATAGCATACCTCGCCTCTTCAAAGATCATTTTCTGGAGTGCTGCCAGTATGTAGTACTTTCCGGCCTCATCAATCTCAAGAGCCTCTGAGGCGAAATAGATGTCCCATTTTCCGGTGGATTCATTGAATTTCAGGACATCGACCGTCGCCATGAGTCTCGCGTTGAATTCTCTCAGATGGGCAATAGCGGTCGCCTGATAGATCGTTGTTTCATTATTCTCGATGTGTTCGGCTGTTGCGTCGCTGGCGGAATCCTCCTGTCCTTCGACGAGAGGAACGAGGACGCCGTCGGGAAATCTCCGATGAATCGTCTGAATGTCATTTTTCACATGGGGTTCATTGTCGCCTCCTTGTCTCTCTTGTTCCTGCAGCCAGACACGCCTCAAACAGGGCTTCCCAAACTCCGGCCCCTGAAAATCCTTGAAGTGATGCGCCTGCAGAAGCGGAAGTTCCGGTGACGGCATATTTTGGAAAAAGAAAGAAGGAAAAAGGGTACTCTATTCTCCGGGAGACCGCAAACACAAAAGAGAAAAGACCGACTCTCTCTCTTTTTTCTTTTGAATTTTTTCTTATCTTTTTTCCCTCATTCCCTCTCCGGAAAGAATCTGCTACCATCTCTCCGGTCTTGTCCCCCCAATAATGAGGATCATCAACATCGCCCTCGCATTCGGAATGGTTGTCTTGAGTTTCTATCTTTTCTCTGTCGGGAAATCCTTTTTCATTCCGCTCGTCATTGCGATCATCCTCTGGTATTTCACCATCATGATCGCGGACAGTTACAAAAAATTCACGGTCGGGAGGTTCCGGATGCCGCACTGGCTTGCGATCACTTTCTCCCTTTTCACCATCGGGATCGTCGTCTTTTTCCTCATCCGGCTCATCAACAGCAACATCTACGCGATTGTGCGCCAGGCTCCTGAATACCAGGAAAAATTCCAGGAGATCATCCTCAGGGGGTACAATTCCCTCGGGATCCAAGATCCTCCGGAGCTCAACGAGATCTTTGAGTCCGTCAATCTCGGAACTATCTTTTCTGCAATCGGGAAGATGGTGACGACGATCGCCGGGTACACAGGAATGATCATCGTGTACGTCCTTCTCCTCCTCCTCGAATACCGGACATTCGACATGAAGATCCGGACTCTTTTCCCGGATAAGAAAAGATACATTGAAGTGAATAAAAAAATAGAAAAAGTGAGTAATGACATTATGACGTACGTCAAAATCAAGAGTATCGCCGGTATTATCATGGCGGTTCTCTGCTATATTGTCCTCATTGTTATCGGTGTGGATTTTGCCGCATTCTGGGCTCTCCTCGTCTTCTTTCTCAATTATATCCCTACGATCGGAGCGATCGTTTCCGTCATTTTTCCGCTCATTCTCACACTCATCCAGTTCGATACCATAGGGCCGTTTATTCTTGTCGGCGTGACCCTCACCGTGGTCCATTTTGTGATCGGGAGTATCCTGGAACCGCGGTATATGGGAGAAACGCTCAATCTGAGCCCTGTGGTGATCGTGATCTCTCTCGCCGTCTGGGAAAATGTCTGGGGAGTCATCGGGATGTTTCTCGGAGTCCCCATTATGGTCATCGTGAACATGATCCTTGCAGACTTCCCCTCAACGCGGCCGATCGCCATCATGCTGTCCGAAAAGGGAAAAGTGAAGGACCTCTGAAGCGCTCATCAGCGCATGAAATAATTCTGCATGGTAGAGAGATCATATCCGCATGAGTCTTTTGCCATGCGGAGGACTTCGATCTGCATCTCGCGATCCGAATCGTATTTTTCACTGGCATCTTCAAAATCATTGACGCTGTCGTATCCGTTTTTCTTGATGACCCTCTCCATGTCCATCGCCATTTCGTACCCTTTTGCTTGTGCTTCCCTGCTATAAGGATCTTTCAGGATCTCTGCCGTTGTTTCCAAAATGGAAACTTCACAGAGTATGGCGACCACCGTATCCTTGTACCGGTTCTCATTCCTCTTGGTAATATAAGCGAACCCGCCGAATGCGACTCCGATAATGACAAAGAGGGAAAGGAATTTAATGATGAGTGTGATACCCGGTGCCATTGTATGCGGCTCTTCTTCCAGTTCGACGCGCGATTCCAATACAGGGAAATCAACGAGGTCCTCTCTTGAAAAATTCTTTTTCATCCCTTGCTCCTCATGCGGATTGTTCGCGCTCTTTGCGTCTCGGCTATTCTCAGCGTTCTTGCTTTCTTCATAAAACGCATACAGGGAATCCACCTCGCCACTGGAAAAACCATCGATTTTCTGAAGGAGCATCGCCCGGTTCTCCTGGTCGATATCTTTCGTGACGCGAAGCCACACTTTGATGAGCGATCGTTTGACTTCGGTATTCATAAATTATGTATTTATTACATTAGCATATTTTAACATATTATGTGCTATATTTCAATATCCATTTTGGCATCGGCGCACTTTTTCCTGCATTGGTATTCCTTTTCTCAAATTGTACGCTCGCAGGTGCTGAAAATACGGATTCATAGAGGAATGCACATTTTAGAAGATGATCACTCAATGCCTCCCCCCCTTGTCCGAAACCCCATGAGCAGTATACTAGAGATATCTTTTTCCCTATTCCTATGGCTACGCCATCTTCTCCAAAACGATTTGTGACCGCTGTCCTCCTCGGAATTGGTTTTGGAGTTCTCTGCGCATATCTCGCGTCACGGGAGACTCCTTCGATGTGGGATCTGCAGAATCCGATATTCTGGAGCATCGTGACGGACAGGATCCTCATCGGCGTGGCTATTACGATCGCCGGGGCCTTTGTAAGGCATCCGCTCTTCGGATTCCGGTGTTATCCCTGGATGAGAGGGCTTGTTCTCGGAGCAATTTTCTCTCTCCCTATTGCGACAGGAGCGATGGCGAATCCTCCTTCGGGTTTTTCCGCATGGACTCTCTTCTGGATGAGCATCGGAGCGGGGGCATTTTACGGGATCATCATCGATCTCGTTGCCACTGCTGTCGGCGGACAAGGGAAGGGGTTACTCCAAGAATAGAAAGTCCTTCCCTGATTGCTGAAGATCCGGAGAGCGTTTTTCATAACCCTCACGACCGGTGAGCTAAATCGGAGGGAGAAGGCATAGTGATTCATATTTCATGGACATTTTTCTCCTTTGACATTGGGAAATCAGTACTCTCTCTCTCTGTTCCTTTTTCACCGCGATCTTCGTCTTGAAGATAACACGGGGCTCATGAATGCCATGCAAAAATCTGAACGTGTCATTCCCGCATTCATTTTCGATCCGAGACAAACGGGGGAGCATCCATACCGAAGCAATAACGGTCTTCAGTTCCTCATGGAATCACTGGATGTACTCCATGATCATTTTGCACAAAAGGGAGTTCCTCTTTTCTTTTTCTCGGGGCTTCCCCATGAAGTGATCGGGACCCTCAGGAATACCGCAAAGATTTCGGCTGTTTTTTCCAACCGGGATTACACGCCCTTCAGCAGGAAAAGGGACGGGGAAATCGAAGCCGTTTGCCGGAAGAACGGTATGGGATTCCATGTTTCCGGTGATGTGCTTCTCCATGAACCGGAGGAAGTCCTGAAAAAAGACGGCTCCCCGTACACCGTCTTCACACCGTTTTTCAATTCTGCGGGGAAACATGAGATCCGCCTGCCAGTAAAAAATGCCTCTGGAAATTATTTCAGCGGACGGATCCCGGGTTCTTTTGGTCCGGAGATACTCCCTTCTCTCGTGAAAAGGAAAAATTCTCGGATCTCCGCGCGTGGAGGGAGGATAAACGGAAAGAATATTCTCGCATCGCTCTCCAGTCTTCATGAATACAAAAACATCCGTGATTTCCCTTCTCTCCATGGCACAACGGGGCTTTCTCCTCACCTGAAATTCGGAACGGTTTCCGTCCGCGAAGCGCATGATGCGATCGTTTCCCATCTTGGTATCGGCCATCCCCTCCTCCGTGAGATCTACTGGCGGGATTTTTTCACACACATCGCATTCCATTTTCCCCATGTCTTTGGAAAAGCATTTCATAAAAAATACGACTCTCTCTATTGGAATGAAAACGAAAAAGCATTTCACGCATGGAGGGAAGGCCGGACCGGATTCCCCATCGTCGACGCGGGGATGCGCGAACTCAGGGAGACTGGTGGGATGCACAATCGGGTCCGCATGATCACCGCTTCATTCCTCACAAAAGACCTTCACATCGACTGGCGCATGGGTGAACGGTATTTCGCGGCGAATCTCACGGATTATGATCCCGCGGTGAACAACGGGAACTGGCAGTGGTGCTCTTCGACCGGATGTGATGCTTCGCCATATTTCAGGGTATTCAATCCCTGGATCCAGCAGAAAAAATTCGATCCTGACGCTGAATATATAAAAAAATGGATCCCTGAACTTCGCGTGTTATCCCCAAAAGAAATCCATACTCTCTCTTCCTCTGAGCATCTTTCCCGATCATACCCAAGCCCCATGGTAGACCATGCGAAAGAGGCGGAATTCTCAAAAAACCGATTCCGGGAACTTGCCACTCAGGACTCCCCCTTCACAAACTGAGCGTCTTCTGGCAGAATATCGCACCGAAATCCTGAAATCTCTCCATGACCATATTCAATCCCGAATACAAGGCGCGCGTCGTTGACGTGGAAAAACCCGCACAGGAGACAAAAATCATCCGTTTCCGGCTCGTGGAAGCAGGAGATCCCCCGTTTCAGTTTACTGCGGGTCAATTCATCTCCGTCATCATCGAGGAGAGGGTTCTCAGGGCATACACTGTCGCATCTTCTCCCGAAGAACTTCCCTGCTTTGAGATCTGCATCAAGATCATCCCCGGCGGAAAAGCGAGCACTCTTTTCGACAAGCTCGTCATCGGGGATTCCATTACGTTCCGCGGGCCTTTCGGTGTGTTTACGATACGGGATCCGAAAAAAAGCAAACTCTTCATCGCTACGGGGACGGGGATCGCTCCCATGAAGACTTTCACCGATGAACTCCTTCTCGGAAAAATATCGGGGAAAAACGAACTCATCTTCGGCGTCAGGAGTCTTGGATACGCGATCTACCACGAAGCATTCCGCCAACTCTCCCAGACAAGAAATGATTTCGAGTTCACGCTCTGCCTCTCCCAGGATCCGGAGAAGCAGGAAGAGCATTTTTCCGGACGGGTGACGGATTACATTGCCTCAAGACCTCCTGAATACTTTCTCGAAAAAGACATCTATCTTTGCGGAGCTCCTGAAATGGTGGCGGATGTCATCCGGATCATCACGGAAGAAAAGAACTGTCCTCGGGAAAGCATCATCACCGAAGCGTATTAGATCGTGTTCATGATATGGTCGATGAGGATCTTTATCCCGATCCCCATAAGGATAAGTCCTCCTACGACTTTCATGATCTTTTCATAAAAATGTCCAAACCGGCACCCGATGAAAAATCCAAGACAGGAAAGAGAAAAAGTGACACTCGCTATGACAATGGCGGGTGTGATGATCGACACCTGGAGAAACGAAAGGGAAAAACCCACTGACAGTGCGTCGATGCTGGTGGCGATGGAAAGAAGGAGGAGTGTCGCGAGATTTGAATTCTGTTTTTTCTCTTTCTCACGAGAAATGCTGCAGGCCTCGAAAATCATTTTCCCTCCGACAAATGCGAGAAGTCCAAATGCGATCCAGTGATCAAAATTGCTGATGATACTCCGAAACCCCACACCTGCGAACCATCCGATAACAGGCATGAGGAAGTGGAAGAGTCCAAAAAGGAGCGCGAGCTTCATTGCCACCGAAGTCTTCCATTTCCTCGCGACAAAACCGTAAGCGATCGAGACAGTGAAGACATCCATGCCGAGCCCGATGGCGATGAGGAAAAGCATGTATAAGTCCATGTCCGTTTTAGAAATTAGGATGAAAGTAAAGGAAGGACAGAAAAAAGACAAGAAAGAAAAAAGAGAAAGCACAAAGCACAAAAGAAAAAAACATATCTGACTTTCTTTTTTCTTTTGTGCTTTTTCTTTTCTCCTCTTTCCTCTTTTGTGTTTTTTCTTTTTTCTTTTCTCATCTATTCTTTTTTCAGCAGTCACTGAATTTTCATATGCTTGACTCTCCTGAACTCCTCCTCCCCGCCGGAAACTTTGAGAAAATGAAATTCGCTCTCGCCTATGGAGCTGATGCGGTGTACGCGGGAGTTCCGGAATACTCTCTCCGGGCGAGGGAAAACGGATTTACACCTGAATACCTGAAAAAAGCGGTCGAATACTGCCACGCGCGCGGAAAGAAAATTTATTTCACTGCGAATATCTTTCCCCATAATGTGAAGATCCCCCATTTTCTCCGCGCTCTGCAGAAAATGGTAAAACTCGATCCTGATGGATTCATCATGTCCGATCCGGGGATCATTTCTCTCACAAAAGAAAAATTTCCGGATGCGAAGATCCATCTCTCCGTTCAGGCGAACAATGTGAACTGGGCTAGTGCAAAGTTCTGGAATTCCCAGGGGATCGAACGGATCATCCTCTCCCGGGAAATCTCACTCCGGGAAATCCAGGAGATCACGAAGAAAAATCCTGATCTTGATTTTGAATGTTTCGTTCACGGTTCGGTCTGCATCGCCTATTCCGGGAGATGCCTTCTTTCAAATTATTTTTCTTATCGGGACGCGAACCAGGGCACCTGCGCCCATTCCTGCCGGTGGAATTACCAGGTGTATGAGGAGAAAAAGGGAGAAAATGAGAAGAAATATTCTCCTCTTCCGGGGAAATACTATCTTGAGGAAGCGGAACGGAAGGGGGAGATGATGGAGATCGACGAGGATGAATACGGATCGTACATCATGAATGCGCGCGATCTCTGTCTCCTCGAATATCTTCCCGACCTCCTGAAAGCCAGGGTCTTGAGTCTCAAAATCGAAGGCCGGTCGAAAACGGAATACTATACCGCGATCATTGCCCGGACGTACCGGATGGCGCTCGATGCGATCCGTGACGGAAAATATACGAAAGAATTCATGGAGTCGCTCTTTGCCGAAGTCGCTTCCACTTCGAACCGCGGATTCATCCCCGGATTCCTTCCGGGAAACCCGAAGGAAAAAGCGGTTGAATATGAGAACCACCGGGGAAGCGGGACTCATCTCTACGCCGGGATCGTCCGGTCGCGGAAGGGGCAGATCCTCGAAATCGAGGTGAGAAACCGGATCGACCGCGGCGACACCCTCGAATTCCTTTTTCCGGAGAAGAAAAATGATTTCTCTGTGACTCTCGGTGAATTCCAAACGGACAAAGGAAAAACCGTGGGGTCATTTTCAGGAGGTGCAGGAAATATTTTTGTAAAAATCGGCGCAAGAGAGACAAAAGTATTCGAGAAAGCATTCGGGAAGGATGAGATCTTTTCTCTCCTCAGGAAGCGGATTCCATAGGCAGAATCCGTTTTTTCTCGCTTTTCTCACAGAAACGTTGAAAAAAATAGAGCATAAATGAAAAAGGTCTGATATAATTCGCCGCGATTTGTCATTCCCCCGTCATGAATTTCTTCGATCTCAAGAACAAGAAAAATCTTGTCTTTCTCATTCTTTCCGCGATCATCCTCGGTTCAGCGATTTTTTCCTTTTCCCTGAAACGCGTTTCTGAGACCACTGTCCCCTCCGAGAACGCAAAAGCAGTCCTTACCGTATTCTCCCGCGAGAACTGCGGACATTGCGACGATGAAAAATCTTTTCTGGAATCCTGGCAAAAGGAAAATCCCGATCTGAAGTATCAGATCCTCGATGTGGAAAAAAGCGATGATGCTCTGAACATGTTCGTCGAGCTCACGGACCATTTCAATCTCTCAAAGAGCACCCCCATCACGATCATCGGAGACCGGATATTCGTCGGTTTCGATTCTCCGGAAACCACCGGGGTGACGTTCAAAGAGTATTACACCCAAAACAGCCATTACACTTTTGAGGAGATCTGGACCCAGAAAGACTCGCTCCTCTCCTTCGGTCCCGCGGCATCAGTCTGCTCGGACGAGAGCGAACAGTGCACGATCGCTCCGCAGATGGTCAAAGTCCCGTTCTTCGGCCAGGTCAACATTTCCACGATCACAAACCCGACATTCCTCTCGTTCACCCTCGGATTCATCGACGGCTTCAACCCCTGCGCGATGTGGGTCCTCGTCATGTTTCTCATTGCTCTCATACAGATCGGAGACCGGTTTAAGATGTTCGTCACCGCAGGCATCTTCCTCTTCGCGGAAGCGGTCATGTACACGCTCATCCTCACCATGTGGTTCACGACCTGGAATTTCGTCGGTCTCGACCGCTGGGTGACCCCGATTGTCGGGTTCATCGCGATGAGCGCCGGGATATTCTTCCTCCACGAAGGATTTTTCTCAGACGGGACCTGCAAGGTGACGAACGTGGAACAGAAGAAAAAGATCTCCCAGAAGATCCAGGCGATCGCAAAATCCCCCATGACGCTCGCAACGATTTTCGGGATCCTTGTCCTCGCGTTCTCCGTGAACATCATCGAGTTCGCGTGCTCCATCGGGATTCCCCAGACTTTTACCCAGATCCTCCATCTCTCCTCCCTCCCGCTCCTCACGAAAGCCTGGTACATCGCCCTCTATATCTTCGCCTACATGATCGATGATCTCATCGTCTTCGGGATTGCGCTCTATTCCATCGAAAAACTTGGTGTCACTCATAAATACGCAAAAGTGTCGAATGTCCTCGGAGGAGCCCTCATGCTTCTCCTCGGAGCGCTTCTCATCTTCGCCCCCCAGATCCTCGCATTTACCTGATCGTAGAAAAAAAACATGGAATCCGTAAACATCCTCATCGCCGGCGAAGCAGGAACGGGAATCGACTCCATGACCAAGTCTCTTGCGCGGGCTTTTACCCGCGAAGGTCTCCGCGTCCTCACGAATAGCGAATATGAGAACCGGATCCGGGGAGGACATAACTTCGGCATGGTAAGGGCAGGGACGGAGGAGATCACGGGACCTCTCGATAAAAATTTCCACCTCATGATCGCAATGGATGCGAAATCTGTTCCAGTCCATATGGAAGATATGGCTGAAGGCGGAGTGATCGTTTTTGACGGAGAGCCTTCCACACTCGACGGTATTCAAAAAAAAGACGGGGTCTCCCTCGTCCCCGTTCCCATGAAGAAGCTTGCAAAAGACCTCGGGCTTGCGCTTGCCGCGAACGTCGTTGCCGTCGGCGCTCTCTACGGTCTCATGGAGAGGGATCCGAAAGAAATGAAATCCGTGCTCGAGACGATCTTTGGAAAGAAAGGAAAGGAAATCGTTGCACTGAACTGCAGGGCGATCGATGCAGGGATCGACTATGTCACGAGTGCCTCGAAAGCCAGAGTCCCCTTCACCGCGAAGGGAGACAAGAAAAAACGTTTTCTCCTGAACGGGAATGAGGCGATCGCACTCGGCTGTATCAAAGGTGGACTGAAATTCCTCGCAGCGTATCCCATGACCCCGAGTTCCTCGATCATGACGACGCTCGCGAAAGAATCACGGAAATATGATATCGTCGTTTCGCATGTGGAGGATGAGATATCAGCGGTCTGTATGGCGATCGGAGCAGGATACGGCGGGATACGGGCGGCGACTTCGACTGCCGGCGGCGGGTT
>JBGSON010000046.1:0-39859 GCA_041739085.1 Candidatus Altimarinota bacterium
TTAATCGGATCCCAAAATCTCTCTCCTCCTACCAAAAAACTATTCCTGACTATCTCCACTACTACAATACGGAGAGACCACATATGGCTCTTCACATGCTTACCCCTCACCAGGTGATGCAAAGCTATTGATTAGAAAACATTGATGAAGTTAATAATGAGGGCAAAGAGCCAGGTTTTACTGCTTATTATCCAGAGAAGATTGATTGTAGGGATTCAGTTACGGGTGAACCTGTTGAAGTCACGACATCGATAAGGCGCAAGATTGCGCAGGAATTCATGCAAAGGAACCCAGGACTAGAAGTAAAAGGAAGTAGACAAAATGCGCGCCGCACCATCGTGCCTTCTGATCAGGAAGAGATTGCTGTATTGGAGGAATTCAATCGACAGAAACAGAAGGAGGAATAGGAAAATAATTCCTAATGTCCCTTTTCTTCTGCCGGAGCCTTCTATATCAAAATCAAGAGAAAATGGAAGAATTAAGAGAAAGAGATTTGCCGGATTTGATAAGGGACGCCTCTTGTAACGATAGCGTAGACACGCTCACACGCGATGGAGCGACTCTCCCTGAGTCGCTCTCCTCCTTTGTGCCCAGACGCTGGCGGCGACCTGCAATCGCCGCCTAAATATTTCGGAAGCTATTGTAATCACATACATCCTCCTTGGCACCAAACAATCAATAAGAAAGCTATTATGACGAAAGCCACAAGAGATTCACTTGAGATAATGAGGAGCCTAAATATAACAGTTAATGCTGTAACTTTTTGAAATCTTGAACCGAGCGCAAGGAGTATGATGGAAATAGGAAAAAATAAGTAGAATGCGATATGGGCCGTGATAGGTGGCCCACCGTCATAGTTACTGCCGAACCTATATTCAATATAACCAGATATCCAAGTCCCACAGATGACAATAGTCCATCCCAATGAGGTGAACTTTATATTGGCGGATAGATTTTTTATCTTTTGAGGTAATTCTTTTAACATCATAAGATAGATAATTTGGCCTAAATTAAGTACATCAACCTATTTTTATCCCTTCCTTGTCCTCCCCTTCATCACCCTCTTCTTCAACTTCTGAAACTCCCCTTTCTCTATCGCCTCCCTCATCTTCCTCATGAGATCGAGATAGAAGTGGAGATTGTGGATTGTGAGAAGCCGCATGCCGAGCATTTCGCCGCTTTTATGGAGATGCCGGAGATACGCGCGGGAATATTTTTTGCAGACTGGACATTCGCAGTTCGGATCGAGGGGAGAAAAATCTGTCGCGTATTTTTCCGCGAAGATGTTGAAATCCCCGATGCTCGAGAACGCTTTCCCGTGCCTCCCATTCCGCGTCGGGAGAACGCAGTCGAACATGTCGATCCCGTTTTCGACCGCTTCGAGGATATTTTCCGGCGTGCCGACTCCCATGAGATAGCGCGGTTTCTCTTCCGGCATTTTCGGAGCGATGGCGCGGATCGTTTCGTACATCTCTTTCTCCGATTCCCCGACCGCTAATCCTCCGAGAGCGAACCCATCAAAGGGGAGCTTTACGATTTCTGCCAAGCTTTCTTCACGAAGGTCGAGATGCGCTCCTCCTTGGACAATGCCGAAGAGCGCGGGGGATTCCTTTCCTTTTTTGCAGAGCGCCGTATGGGTTTGAATTGATTTCTTCGCCCACGCTGATGTCCGCTGTACGGCAAGAGCGATCTTGTCTTTCCCTGCAGTCGAAGGCGGGCATTCGTCGAACGCCATGATGATGTCCGCGCCGAGCTCATGCTGGATCTTCATGGATTCTTCCGGACCTAAAAATATTTTGCTCCCGTCGAGATGGCTCTGGAAATGAACTCCCTCTTCCGTGATCTTCCGGATCGAGGAAAGCGAGAAGACCTGGAATCCGCCGGAATCCGTGAGGACCGGACCGTCCCATCCCATGAACGATGAAATGCCTCCTCCTTTCTTTATGATCTTTTCTCCGGGCCGGAGATGGAGATGATAGGTGTTTGCGAGAATGATCTCCGATTTGAGCCCTCTCATGTCTTCAGACGAGACTCCGCCTTTGATCGCCCCGGAAGTCGCAATCGGCATGAACGCGGGGGTTTTTATTTTCCCGCGGTTTGTCGTGAGGAGCCCGGTCCTCGCATTGCCATCCCCGGAAAGGATTTTGAATTTCATCAGGAATTATGATTTCATCCACGCTTCGATCTTCTTTACGGCTTCCGTGAGCGGGACCTCGACCGATTTCTCTTCCTTCCTCTCCTTCCATTCAACGCATTTCTTTTCGAGCGTCCTCGGGGAGACGACGATCCGAAGCGGGATTCCGGTGAGGTCGGCGTCGGCGAACTTGATGCCCGGGCTCGCTTCGCGGTCGTCGAGGATGACCTCGATCCCTTTTTCTTCGAGTTCATTTTCCATTTTTTCAGCAATTCTCAACGATTCATTAAACTCATCCGTATCCTTTTTTCCGAGAGGGATGAGGACGACATGGTACGGCGCGACGGGTTTCGGCCAGAGGATGCCCTTGTCGTCATGGAAGGTTTCGACGATCGTACCCATGAGCCGGCTCACCCCGATCCCGTAGCATCCCATGAGGACAGGCTTTGCTTCCCCGTCCGCGTCGGTAAAGGTGACATTGAACGCGTCGGAATACTTTGTCCCGAGGTCGAAGATGTTCCCTACTTCGACGCACTTTGCCGCAGTGAGAACATTCCCCGTTTTTACAGAAGTGAATCCTTCCTTCACGAGGACAAAATCCCCTGTGCTCTTGAAGACGCAATCACGGTCGGCGTTGACATTGAAAACGTCGACACCGAATTTGTTCGCGCCGGTATTGAAGTTCCGCATCTTTGCTACGGAATGATCGGCATAGAAAGGGATGGCGCTGTTTTTTACCGGCGAGATGTACCCCTCGACGAGTCCGAGGGCTTTCAGTTCCTCGCTCGTCGCGGACTTCACGTCTTCCGTCTGGAAAAAAGAATAGACCTTCGCCATGTTCACCTCGAGATCTCCGCGGAGGGAAATCCCGTGGAGCTCAGGCTTCTTTCCTTTTTTTACCGCAAAGACGACGGACTTGAGGACATCCCACTCTTCGATCCCGAGTGCTTTCGCGGTGCCGGTAATCGTGTTCGGACGCTTCACCGGTTTTTCTTCCATCGGCTTTTCTGCTTCTATCGATTTTTTGAGGAATGACTCCGACTCGGGAGGATTCCCGACCGCGATCTCCGCGTTCTGCGGATCCTTGAGTCCGCCACTACTCTCCTCAAAAATGACGATGTCTTCCCCCGCGTCCGTTATCACGGCAAATTCATGGGAGACTTTTTTTGTGAAGATCCCTCCCGAAGCTTCGATCGCGAATGAGGTGAGCCCGCACCGCTCGAACACGCGGAAGTACGCATGGAGTGTCCGGTTGTAATATTCGTCGAGGTCCTTCTGCGTCGCGTGGAACGAGTACATGTCCTTCATGGAAAATTCCCTCCCGCGGAGGATCCCCGATTTTGCCCTCGCCTCGTTCCGGAATTTCGTCTGGATCTGGAAAAGGGAAAGCGGGAGATCTTTGAAGGAACGGATGTACATCTTCGCGAGCGGGGTGACGATCTCTTCATGGCTCCATCCGAGGACGGTCTGCTCCGTCGGATGGTAGGCGATGTCCGCTTTGTCCCGCCCGGTCTTCACCCAGTTCTCGATGGGAGTGAGCGCGGGCATCCCCACTTCGACGGAATCGATTCCTGTCATTTCTTCGCGGATTATTTTTTCGATCTTCTGGAGCACTCTCTTCCCGAGAGGAAGGTGCGTGTAGACTCCGGCAAGTTCTCTTTTGATGAACCCTCCCCGGATGAGGTAGACTGCGTTTATGGAGTCCGCGTCGGAGGGGGCTTCTTTGAGGGTCAAAATCGCTGCTTTCGAGTATCGCATGAGGAAGAAAGTAAGAATTAGGAATTAGGAAGTAGGGATTGAGAATTAGGGAAGGAAGGTTCAGAGAGCGAAGAGGAGGAAGGCGATCCCGAAGCCGAGGAAGATCCCGGTGAGGATTTCGATGGAATTATGGCCAAGCCGCTCTTCGAGTTTCTTTTTCCCGATCATCTTGTTAATGATCCGGGCGTGGAGGCCCGCCTCCCACCGGAGTTTCAACGCATCGTGGATGACGATGATCGCCACGACGATGCTTAACGCAAATTCGAGCGACCCGAGCCCCTTCATGAGAAAGGCAGTCATGACAATACTCGCGACGAGCGTCGCGTGTCCGGACGGCATCCCCCCGCTCCTCCCGAAATCATTCCAGCGTATGCGTTTCTCCTGAAAAAGAGTGATAAAGAGCTTCAGCGTCTCCGCGATGAGTGTCGCGAGAATGGGGATGAAGACCGGATAGTCGGTGAAAATATTTGGATTTCCCATCGCCTCATGAAATTGGTTCTGCTCTCATTCTTCCAAAAAATCCGGTTCTGAACAAGGGTTTGCGCCCGCTCCCACACAAAAAAAGGCCACGGTGACCGCGGCCTTTCTTCTTTTCAAAAAATGCGAAGTCTTCAGGGGAGAGTCTTCAGAACATCCATGATGCTCGCGACCTCTTCCGTCTTCTCACCCGCCCATTCATATTCTATCCAGACGCGGCCGATGGCTTCGTCGACCTTCGTCACGAGTCCGTCTGTATATGTCCCGAAGCTCGGAAAGTATACAGTGTCTCCGACAGCGACTGTGGGTTTCGGGGGAACAGCGGCGCAGTCTGATTTGTTGTACTCGACGAGAGTCCCGGCCCACTCGAGGGCGAGCACTTTCTCACCGGTGACGTTCACAAAGATGCCGTGGACCCTCTCCCCGTCTTTCATGCACGCGGATGTCTTTCCCACTTCGATGGAATCATCGAGGGTAAGAGGATAGAAGGTATTCGGTTTGAGGGTATCCGTCTCCTGGGCGATCCCCGCGGGATTGTCGTAGTCCATGTCGAGATGAAGGACCATCGGAGATTCCGGAGTCCCGCCTTCGACCACGATGGAACGTTCCATCCCTGATCCGGACTGCCAGGTCGTGAGAACGATATCGCCGACCGCTGCGGTCTTCCCCTTCGGGAGAGGGATGAACATGGTGTTCGGATAGACCATGTCGCTGTCAAAACTGTCTTTGAGGAGAGAATCGACTGTCCCTACCTCCTGAGCGTTCATGAGATAGTAGATGAATGTCACATTTTCCGGTCCTTCCCGGTACGCATCCTCAAGCCAGGTATAGGAGGGGGCGATCACATAATCACCGTTCGCCGCTGTCGTGGAGGAGGTGGGATAATCTGCAAAAGGAGACTGTCCCGGTGTGCGGACGATGGGTTCTTCTTCGGGAGGTGTTACTTCTTCCGCGACCTCTTCTTCAGGAGTTTCGGGAGTATCGACTTTTTCTTCAGTTACTTTTTCAGCCGGCTTTTTTTGTTCTGGCTGTGGTTCTTTTTCTTTCCCGCATCCCGCAACGATGACGAGAGCTACGGCAAAAAGAAGGGGGAAGAGTTTCTTCATAGGATATAAAAAAAGGACAAAAATAAAATGTCATTCAGTACTTTAGGGCGATGTACTGTCTTTTTCAAGAGATAAATGGGAGAAATACAAAAGACAAAGCTGGAAAGCGGACAAGCGGGTAAGCGATCAAGCAAGAAAGCAAGCAAGCATGCATGCATGCAGGCAAGCAGGAGAGTTCTCTACTGGCTTGCTCGCTTTCCCGCTTAAATTCTGAGAAGGAGCAGATAGGCAGTCATTTAAAACTATCATATTCATTGGTATAATGAGTAAAACATCATTTCCTGTTCTATTTCTTAATCATATGCGCAAACGAATCATTTCAGATGCATTTATCTTCTCTTTTTTGTTCGGATTGAGCATCTTTTTGTCCGGGTGCATGGGCTCCTCTACCCCGAGCAAAGATGAAAATGCCTCCGCTTCTGTCGTTGAAGCAAATAATCAGTTTGCCTTTGATCTCTATGCACAATACGCAAAAGATCCGGGAATGAATGGCGTGAATATTTTCTTCTCCCCGTACAGTATCACTACGGCATTAGCGATGACCTATGAGGGGGCGAATGGCAAAACAGCAGAAGAGATGCAGTCCGTCCTCCATCTCCCGAAAGATGATGCCATGAGAAGATCCGGATACGCACAATTATATAATGCAATGAATGGGGAAGAGAAACCTTATAAGCTGAGCACGGCAAACGCACTCTGGGCACAGAATGATTTCAAGTTTTCAGATGATTACTTCTCCATCATTAGCGATTACTATGATGGGAAGATAGCGAATCTTGATTTTGTCGATGATCCACAGGGCTCACGGGAGACAATCAATACTTGGGTTGAAGATCAAACGAATGATAAAATACAAGATTTGATACCTGCCGACCTCATCTCATCCGGAACAAGATTGATCCTTACAAATGCCATCTACTTTCAAGGAAAATGGGTAAAGCAGTTCAACAAACAGGACTCACATAATCGGGACTTCAAAGTGACTCCGGATGAAATAGTGAAAGTAAAAATGATGATGAGAACAGATGAAGATGCTGAATTCCGATATACGAAAAATAGTGAAGTCCAAATACTCGAAATACCGTATTCCGGGGAAGAAATTTCTCTCCTCATCCTCCTTCCGAATGATGATATCACATCGCTCGAAAAATCAATTTCGTCCGAGAAAGTGACACAATGGAAAGAGGGATTAGTGAAACAGAGAGTTAATATTTACATCCCTAAGTTTAAGTTTGAAACGAAATATTCAATGAGTGAGACTTTAAAAAAAATGGGGATGCCGACTGCTTTTTCTGCGGATGCGGATTTTTCACTCATGACGGGAAATGCCGATTTATATATCGGTGGCGTCATACATCAGGCATTTGTGGAAGTAAACGAAGAGGGAACGGAAGCCGCTGCTGCAACTGCAATAAGTGGGATGATAATGGCACCAATGAATGAAGAAGCACCTCGGATACCTGTTTTCATCGCTGATCACCCGTTTATTTTCATCATTGAAGAAGTGAGTACTGGAAATATTCTCTTCATGGGAAGGGTCATGGATCCGACGAAGGGATGAGGTATGAGAATTAGGAATTAGGAAGTAGGAATTAGGGTTTGGTTATTTTACTCCCGGTACGGGATAGTTCACCGCCATGTTCGCGACTTCGAGCCTCACTCTCTGCTGAATGCTTTCGTCGTCGATGTGGTCGAGGATATCCGCCATCCACGTCCCGATCATGACCATTTCCTTTTCCTTCATCCCTCTCGTCGTGACCGCGGGCGTCCCGAGCCGGATGCCGGAAGGATCAAACGGAGATCTCGGTTCAAATGGAATCGTGTTTTTGTTGAGCGTGATATTCCCCTTGTCGAGCGCTTTTTCCGCCTGCATCCCGGTGATCCCCTTGTTCGTGAGGTCGACGAGGAGGAGATGATTGTCCGTTCCGCCGGAGACGAGCCGGAATCCTCTCTCTGCGAGGGTCTCTCCGAGTTTTTTTGCGTTCTTCAGGATCTGTTCAGCGTAAGCGCGGAAATCCGAGGTGAGGATCTCCTGGAAACAGATCGCTTTCGCCGCATTCACATGATCATGGGGCCCGCCCTGAAGACCGGGGAAGATGGCTTTATCGATAGCCTTCGCATACTGCTCCTTGCACATGATCATCCCGCCTCGCGGACCCCGGAGGGTCTTGTGTGTCGTCGTGGTGACGACATCGAATCCGTAGTCGAACGGGTTTTCGAGGAGTCCGACCGCAATGAGTCCCGCGATATGGGCGATATCCGCCATGAGAATGGCCCCCGTTTTGTCCGCGATTTCCCGGAATCTCTTCCAGTCGAGCGTCCTCGGGTATGCGGAAAATCCAGCGATGATGAGCTTCGGTTTTTCCCTGACGGCGATTTCTTCCACTTCATCCATGTTGATCCGCTCCGTTTCTTTGTCCACCCCGTACGCGACGACCTGAAAATATTTCCCGGAGAACGAGATGGGAAGACCGTGGGTGATATGGCCGCCGTGGTCGAGCTTCATCCCCATGATCGTGTCCCCGTGGTTTAAAAGCGCGAAGTAGACCGCCATGTTTGCGGGAGACCCGGAATACGGCTGGACATTCACATGCTCGCACCGGAATATTTCCTTCGCTCTCTTGATGGCGAGTTCTTCCATGCTGTCGATGTTCTCCTGCCCTCCGTAGTAGCGCTTCCGGGGATATCCTTCCGAGTACTTGTTCGTGAAGACGCTCCCGAGCGCTTCGAGGACGGCCTCAGAAGTGTAATTTTCCGAGGGGATAAGCTCAAGTCCTTCTTTCTGGCGTTTCTCTTCCGCGATGAGGAGCTCATAGATGAGAGGGTCGGTCGCTTTGACGGCAAGGTAGTCCATAGATGATGAAAAAGACGAAAAGGAGGCCTCCGTTTCCGATTCCATCATGGCACTCGGGGATTCAAGATGCAATGGTTTTACACCGAATGTGGTGTTGAATATTCATCAACAGCCCCCCTCCTGCGTCCTCCCTTCGCACTCAAGAAATCCATTTTCGGAGACGATGGAATCCAGTGGTATGTCATAGGCATTCGTCTCAACAAGTTCCATGACCTGCCCGGAGAAAACGACTCCCCATTTTTTGCATTTTTGCGAGACCCGCACGAGAAACCGGTCATAAAACCCCCTTCCAAAACCGACTCTATTGCCCATATAATCGACCGCCACCGCGGGAACAAGGACAAGGTCAAGATTTTTCGGGTCTTCGTACGCTCCGGATATGGGTTCGAAGATTCCGAAATGGAGATCCTCCTGCCTCAGATCGGATCCGATGGAAACCGGGACTGCCTCCATGAGTGCTTTTTTTAGACTCGTGATCTTCGGAAAAAAGAAGCCATAGTCTCCGGATCCGAGGAGATCATGGAAGAGGGGGAGGATATCGACCTCATCGGGGAAAGGAGAATAAAAGAGGATCTTCCCTCCGCGGGGGATCGTCCGTTTCATGCTTTCTGAAAGTAATCCGCATATCACCCGGGACATTTGCTTCCGCAGATCTTCCCCCATGCTCCTGCGGGCACTCTTTCCCTCCCTCCGGATCTCATTTTTTCCGAACATAAAGGACGGGGAGACTTTCTATTTTTATCCTACCGTTTTATTTTGTAAAAAACGAGCACTTTTAAAAGTGTATTTTTATTGGCAAACCAGTGGTTTTGGCAAGTGTAATTCCTTCCAAAAACGGCATGACTCTGCTATACTCAGAAGAAAAATAAATCTTTATCCTCAGATACAAATGTCGTCATTCTCCCAGGTACAGAAGCTTCCATCTGCTGCGTACGACAATAAGATCTATGCGAAGTTTTCATCGAAGACCATAGAGAAAAAAGCCGTGAACAAGGAAGAGTTTCAAAAAGAATTCGGGCTTATCCCCGAGAAGAAGACCCTTCTCGTCGGATTCCCGCTCCCTCTCACGGAAAAGAACGGGGCGAGCCTGCTTGAGGCTATCCTCCCGGGGATCGAGGCGATCGGTGTCCAGCTCGCAGTCATGGGGATCGGGACGGAAAAGTATCAGCAGCTGCTCAATGATTTTGCGAATGAACACCACAATCAGATCGTGATCCTCGAAAACAACGACGACAATCTCAGGAAGCTCTATTCCGCTTCAGATGTCATGCTCTTCCTCAAAAACAATGAAGATAATCTCGTTTCCGTGGAAAATGCGCTCATGTATGGCATCGTGCCGATCTCAGAGGAAAGCTATTTTCCAAAGCAGCTCAAGGATTACAATCCAAATCAGGAGACCGGGAACGCTTTCCTCTATGTCTCCGAAAATGAATGGCAGATCTTCGGGGCTATTGTGCGGGCGATCGAGAACTTCAAGTTCCCGTACGACTGGAAAAACATCGCCCGGGAGGGGCTCGAAGGCATTTAAGAGAGACGCAGAAAGTTCGTGAAAATGAGAAGTTTGAAAGTTTGTAAAGTTCATAAGGTTTATAAAGTAACCTGAACTATTTTACGATAATAACTTTACGAACCTTATAAACCTTAAAAACTTTATGAACTCTTAAAAACTTTTACCAACTTGTTTTTGGTTTTGTACTACTTATGGTATTTCCTTCCCGAGAGGATCGAGACAGCCCTGTAGATCTGCTCGAGGAGAAGGATGCGTATGAGATCGTGGGGGAATGTAAAGTCCGAGAACGAGAGGAGGAGGTCTCCATTTTTCTTCACTTCATCCGCGAGTCCAAGGGGACCGCCCATGACGAATACACATTCTCCTCCTTCCTGTTCCTGAACGCGGGCAAAAAGTTCTGAAAATCCCCGTGAATCCATTCTTTTTCCCTCTTCAGAGAGGATCACGGTGAAGATGCCGGGCGGGATTTTTTCGAGGATTTTTCTCCCTTCCCTTTTCTTCACCTCTTCCGGAGAGACCGCACTTAAGACGCTCTCTCCCCCGATCTCGATCCTCTTCAGCTGAACGAGAGCACCAAGGAGCTTTTCATAATGCTCCTCACCTTCCCGGCACCACGGGAATTTTGTTTTTCCGACAGAGAGAATATGAATGCGCATGTGCCTTCCTCATAAATCCGGATTTATTCTACTTCTCTCATCTCGATATGGGAAGCAAGGGAAGTATCAGACAAATCGGTTTTCAGGAGAAACTCCACAAGCTCCATCCTGGTTTTTAGTCTCCCGACATATCCTCCTCTTCTTTTTCCTGCTTCTCCTCGCTTCCCGAAGAGTTCGTCGGCAAGCGAAAGGAACTGCGCCTGTGTCCTCGGCTGCTTCAGCTGAAGACCTCTCTCCAGGTTCTCGGCGCTCCCGAGGTATGGGATATTCTCCGGAACGGACATCCCTGCCCGGACTGCTACGGTGAGGAGTTCAGAAACGACTTTGAACACCTGGGTATAGAGGTGGAAAGTAGAACTCTTTAGACCCCCGATCTCCAGTTCCTCAATACTTGATTCCGTCTTGAAACCAATGCCGACGCCAAGGATCTTATCGATGCTTCTCTCAACAGACTTCACCTGACGAAGGATGGGACCAGACAAAACGTTCCCGTCTTCGATAAATCCCCAAACGACTTCCCGTACATGTCTGATGATACTCCGCAAGGATTCCGATCGGAAATCCTCATCTTCCGGGATGTCCACGAGAAACTCATGGACAAACCCGCTCAGTGTATCGATCTTCATCCTCATATCCTGGTCTGAGTGAGAAAGAGGGACCAATGCCGGAGAAGGAGAGGCATTCAGCAATTTTCGCGGGAAAAATAAGAAGAATGTTCATGAATATGAAATCCTCCTCTTTGTCCTTCCGGTCAAGCGGGAGTTCATACTGCATTCAGGAAGTTCATTCGTCTTCTTCATCCGATTTGTTCGCGAGCTGCCCGCACGCTGCCGCCATCTCATCTCCCATGGTCATGCGGACGGTCGAAGGGACGCCGTACTTCATGAGGATATTCTGCATCCGCCGGATTGATTCAATATCCGGTTTCCGGAGGTCCTTCCCGCATTCGGGATTCACGTTGTAAGGGATGAAATTCACATGGGCGAGCCGCCGGGAAAGAAGTTTTCCGAGTGCTTCTCCGTCTTCTTCGCGGTTATTTTTTCCGTCGAGGACGACATATTCATAAAAGATCCTCCTTCCGGATCTCGCGGAAAACCGGTCCACGGCATCCATGAGTTTTCGTAGGGGAAAGGCTTTATTCATGGGAACAAGCTCGCTCCGGAGGTCGTTCGTCGCGGCATGGAGCGAGAGCGCGAGGTGCACCGGAAGGTTCTCCTCCGTAAGTCGCTCGATCCCCGGGATGACGCCGACCGTGGAAATGGTGATGTGGCGGACTCCGATATTGAACTTCTTCGGATCATTGAAGGTCTTCACAGCACTCAAGACGTTCTCATAATTGAGGAGCGGCTCTCCCATCCCCATAAAAACGATGTTCCGGACCCGGACGCCGTGGGGCGGATTCGTGGGTTTCCATTTTTCTCCCGTTTCTTTCACCCATTCCTCCTTCAGTATCCGGTTCCAGAAGAGCACCTGTTCGACGATCTCCCGCGCGGTGAGGTTCCTCGTGATCCCCATTTTTCCGGTCGCGCAAAAGACGCATCCCGCGGGGCATCCTATCTGGGACGAGACACAGACCGTTTTTCTCCCGATATGGCGCATGAGGACGGATTCGATCCTCTTTTTATCTTCCGTTTCGAAGAGAGTTTTTTCCGTGTTCCCGTCAGCACTCCGGATGCTCTTCACCGGACGGATGACGGAAAAAGCGATCTTTTCCTTCTCCAGCTTTTCCCGGAGATCTATCGGGAGCGATGTGATCCCGGAGAAATGAGAGACGAGTTCCCGGTAAATCCCATGATTCACCTGTTCGACCCGGTATGGTTTTTCACCCCATGCTCTGAGGAGATGTTCTATGCTCTCTTTTTTATCATCCGTCATCTGACTATTGCGAGATCGGACATCAGTATAATTCCTTCCGGAAGAAATGGAACAAGAATTTCTAGCCTCATGAATTATTCTCCGATATACTCCCCTCACATCGGTAATGTCTCCACCCATGAAAAATCTCCTAAAAAAACTACTCCAGTCAAAAAAGGAAAAAGAGAAGGAGCTCGAACAGAAAAAGAGCCTCTGGGCCGGCATCCTCTTCCTCGTGATCGGGGGAGGGATGACCATTTTTACGGGATATCTCCTCTGGGACCGGTTTTTCATCGCTCCGGACCTCGAATCCATTCTTCCGGAGAAAGACCTCGTCGCGCTTCTTTCTCTTGAGGAGGTCGGAGACTGGGAGGTGTTTTCCGCGAAGAAGAGCAACGTGTCTGTTTTTGTGGACGAGTGGAAAACGACGCTCCTCGGCGTAGATCCTTCGGAGATCGAATCATGGAGGGGGGACAAAGGCGGAGCCGCTCTCTATGCCATCCATGACCCGAGTGCGGACCGCTCCGCTTCCCTCATGACATTCATCGAAGTGAGGAAAAATAAGCTTGCCCGCGACTATCTCGCGGGAAAAAATCCGCGCCAGATCTCTGCATACCGGAACTATGAGATCTTCGAATTCATGACTCCAAAGGAAGAGTACTGCTCCATCATCCTCAAGTATCTTGCCTGCGCCGACCATATCCTTCCCCTGCAGAACCTCATCGACAGCGTCCCCTCCGATCCGAAATTCCTTGCAGACACGGAAGACTTTGAGAAAGCCGCTTCCGAGCTCCCGAGGAGATCTACCGCGTGGCTCTTCGTGAGGATCGAACCTCTGCGGGATCTCCTTCCTGAAGGAGGAGAATGGAAATTCGTCATCCCATTTTCCAAGACCATCTCTGCTTTCGGAGGCGCTCTTACAGAAAAACCGGGAGATAATTCCATCGAATGGTCATTCCTCTTTTTGAGGAGCGAACCGGGAAAGGAGCTCGAACTTGCTGATGAAACCGTTGCACTCCGCGGGGATCTCCCCGAAACACTCTCGCTTCTTCCGAAGGGAACAACAGCGTTCCTCTGGGGAAATGACCTCTCTGAGGAGATCGAGAACGGATTCCGGTATTTCGCCGAGGTCGATCCTTCCTTTGAGATTCTTCTCCGGAATGAGATCAAGACACGCATCGAGAGCCTTTTTGACAATGAGATCTCCTGGACTGACGACATCGTTCCTCTTCTCAAATCTGAATATGTTGCGGGATTAGATGAGAGCGGATGGTTCGTTGTCTTCAAGACGAATGATGAAGAATTTGCCGCTGCAAAGCTCGATAAATTTGTTCGCGGTTTTTCAAAAATGTCCGCCCAATACATCCCGAAGATCATCTCCTATACCCTGAGCGACGGAACGACCGTGAGTGAGCTTTTCCCGGATGAGAACGCTGTCCTCGTCGAGGAGAAAGAACTTCCGGACGGTTCTGCGTTTTCTCTTGAAGCGAGCGATGATACAGGGGATCCGCTCGTGTCCATGAGCGTCGGGAGAAGCAGGGATCTCCTCGTCATCGGCTCTCCGAAAGGAATGGTGGAAAACATCATGAATGACTCCGGGGATCCGGATATCACGCAAGATTTCCCGGTCACTTTCGCCGGTTCATCGGAAGAGATTTTCAGTATCCGCCCTCTCTTCTTCAAGAAATGGATGGTGGGAACTTCCGTCCCCGTCTTTCAGAGAATATCCGGAAAATTTGTGACCACCCCTCTCTTCCTCCGGATCCAGGGAGTCCTTGAACTCTGAGACTTGTCAGTCCAGCCCTACGGCTTTCGGAGGAGCGACGACCTCTTGTTCTTCGAGGACGCCGACCACTCCGCGATATACCGTCGTCGAGAGGAGTTCGTCTCGTATGGTATTGAGAAGCTTCTTCAATACCTGGAATCTATTCTGATCTCCTTCCGCCCCTTTCGAAAATGCCGCTGCCATAGAGGACACATCGTCTGCGGTCACCTCATGGACCGCATTGCCATCGAGTGGTCTCTCGAGGATGGCTCTGAGGCGCTCTTGGTGGGATTCAGGAATCCCGAGCGCCCTGAGGTCTTCATCACTGATAAGAGCTCCCTTGTCATGAAAAATTCCGACCCTCCTACAGAGAAGAGCAACAAGGTTATTGATTTTTTCCGGTCTCAGGTTGTCAGAACTGATGAGTGCTTTTCTCGCATTCATGAGCTCCTGCTCTCCCCGGGATGGACGGACCGGGTTCACGCGGACTTGTTCCACTCCCATTCTCTGTCCATAAAGATGTAATTCATCCGGAGAAGGTGTCATGGGAGCGACGAGTGCCCGAGAAGTGGTTTCTGATGCCATAGGAATAATTGAAAAATAACCGATTCATTTTCCATCCCGGAAGAAGAATTGACAACGAATTGGATTTGTCGTGAAGAAGCTAATTCTTTATAAACACTCAACATTTCATAATCACTTCATATCGCGGGATTGCGCAAAGAAAGATTATCTGAGTATCTATTTCTTCCTTTTTTCCGCCGGATGAAAAAATGTCCCTCCGTTTTTTCCCCTGAGAAGGACATCCGTTGTCAGTCCCGATCCTCTTCCATAGAGAAGATATCCGGGGATTCCCGCCTCTGTCACTCTCTGAAAAGCTTTGATCTTTGACTTCATCCCGCCCATGGAATTCTGGAAAACTTTTCTCCCCGCGAGTTTCTCCACCGCTTCATCGATCTTCGGGATATCAGGAATGATCTTCGCATCAGGAAAATCATAGGGATTCTTGTCATAGAGGCCCGCGACATCCGAGAGGATGATGAAATAATCTGCCCTGAGGAGGACTGCGAGATAGGAAGCAAGCTGGTCGTTGTCGCCGAACGTGAATTCCTCGCTCGATGTCGCGTCGTTCTCGTTGATGATGGGGATGACTCCGGAATCAAGCATCGATTCGAGCACTTTTTTCATGGTATTTCTTCCCTCGGGATTCACGAAATCCCTCGAAGTAAAAAGTCCCTGCCCGACATACTTGTCATGGACGAGGAAGAAATCCCGGTAATAATTCATGAGCACAGGTTGTCCAATGCAGGAGAGAGCCTGCCGGTCGATGAGGGTGTGGGACGACCGGTGGATGATGTGTCTCCCCGCGGCGACCGCGCCGGAACTCACGATACAAATCTGGAATTTGTCCCCGTGGAGATAACTCAGCTCTTCCGTGATCTGGGAAAGGAAAACAAGATTGAGTCTTCCGTCGGGAAGGGTGATGAGAGAAGTCCCTATTTTCATGATCACTCTTTTTTTCATCGGTTCGTCAAAAAAAGCGAGCATATTCTCCTGTCGTGTACAGGAAAAGGCAATGCGATTTTTCATCTCCTCCTCGGCCATTCTTCTCATCATCCATCGAGTCCTCCCCTGCCAAATATATCGAGATATATCTCTCGAAACGACGGGAAAACGTTTCTCTGGAGATTCCTTCCGTCATCCGGCCCTGCCAAAATCACAAAGATCCCTCTTTCTCCCGCTGTGCGCTGAAGGCTCTCCCATCCATCCTTGTTTTCCCCGCGCGTCGTGACCGAATGCGCATCAGAGTGGATGATGAGGATCGGGACGACGGTGTCGAGCTGCGTTCGGAGATAACTCATGAGATTCATGAATATTTCTTCGGTGTTGAGCTCTTGATCGCCCTCAGGCATGACCTGAGGAGCATCCGCGATGACAATAAGTCCATCCTGAGGTTCTTTATACTGCTCGCCGGAGATGAGCGAAGAGATCCAACGGGAAAGCTTCCCCCGCGAAAGATGGTAGACGGTCGAGAGAAGAGCCCAGGGATCCCGGCACTCACTGACATTGGTGGAAGGGCTTGGGAATGTCTGTTCAATAAAACTTTTCAGCATCTTCGAGCGTTCTTTATCCCTCGCAGCGATAACGACTTCGAGATTCGGAGCAGATCCTCCGCAGCGGATGAGTTTGAGATTTTCTATTGCCGCTCTTGGCTGCCATTTTTCTTGCTTTCGGGACATAAGAGGAAAAATATGGAGGCTGTTATACACTTTTTATATCAATAAGGCAACACCCCGTCGGTTTTTAAAAACGCAGTCGCTTACTCTGACGAAAGCGGCTCATCCCGAGTGTCTCCCGGTATATGATTCGCAGGACACGTCGAAGCATTCGCATTATTATTTCCCCTTATTTCTTCATCATCTCTGCCGAAGATCCTTTCCTGAATGAAGCCGAGAGAACGAAATCCGATTCTCTGCAAATCCTTTCCGTTATCTTCTCCCGCATTGATCACGCGGATCCCTTTCTCATCTGCAGAGCGCTCTATGATTTCCCATCCTCCTTCTTGCTCCCCCTCTCCAGTGACGGAATAGGCATCGGTGTGGAGGATGAGGATAGGAACAACCGATTCAAGCCTGTTCCGGAGGATTTTCCAGAGCTTTGAAAATACTTCATCAAGATTCAGCTCTTTCCTCTCCGGAACTTTTTTCGGCGCCTCCACAATCACAAAAATCCCGTCCGGGGATTCCTCCAATTTCGACCCTCCGATGACAGAAGAAAGCCACCGTAAGAACCATCCCCGTGAAATGTCCGATACGGTTTGGAGAAGAGTTTTCGTGTCCCTGCACTCCCTGATATTCGCATCGGGAAATTTTTCTTTGAAGTAATCCCTGAGCATCCAGAACCGGTATATTTCTCTCGCGGCAATAGCGACTTCAATGAGCGGCGTCCTCTTTTCCTCTGTGACAATTCTCCGGAGAGAATAGATCGCCGTTTCCGTCCGCCATTTTTCCTGACCTTCCGACATACGCGAAAAAAGATAGGGATGCTTTATCCTCTTTTTCCATTGAAAAAGCAATCCCCCTGATTTTTAAAAATTATTCTTCCCTTTTCGCGGGAAAGACTTCAGAATGGTCCCTGAACCTTCTTTATTATACGAATAATGACTCTTCCCGATATTGCGATGGACCTCGATGAAGGTCATGTTTCTTTACTCAAAACACTGAGCAGATCCTGCCGGAGGACCATTATCTCCATGCTGAAGAAATCGCAGAGCGGACATCCCGGCGGATCCCTTTCCGCGATCGATTATCTTGTTCTCCTCTATGCGGGGATCATCGGAAAAACAGGAGAGAAGGTCGTTGTTTCAAACGGACATATTTCGCCGGCGGTGTATTCCATTTTTGCAGAAATGGGTTGGGTAAAAAAAGATGAAGTCATAGAAAAATTTAGACAGATCGGAAGCATCTTCGAAGGGCATGTCAACCGTCATGTCCCAGGAGTGTTCTATGGAACGGGCCCCCTCGGTGCCGGAGTGTCAGCGGCCGCCGGAGCCGCTCATGCGACACTCGCTCAGGGAAAAAAGGACAAGGTGTATGCCGTCATGGGTGATGGTGAAGCCCAGGAAGGACAGGTATATGAAATGATCCATTACGCAAAAAAATACAAGCTTTCGAATCTCATCCTTTTCGTCGATTATAACCGGGTCCAACTCTCGGGCAGTCTCGACGAGATCATGCCGATCGATATCCCGGCTGAGTTTTCCGTCGGAGGATGGCGCGTCATCGAAACAGACGGCCATGACTTCCGGAAGATGTGGGGAGCACTCCGGGAAGCACAGGATGAGACCGAGAAACCGGTCGTCATCATCGGATACACGATCATGGGGAAGGGAGTCCCTCTCATGGAAAAAGACGGGATGGTCTTCAAGTCCACATGGCATGGAAAAGCTCCGACTCCGGCCGAGGCAGACGAAGCACTGAAAGGACTTGAGCTCACGGACGAGGAAAACGGAGCGCTTGAACTTTTCCGGAGCACGGTCGGATGGACACCGGAAAATCCGGTCTTTCCGGATGATCTCTCCTCTGTCGACATCGACACCGGGACTCCGCTCCTCTACGGCCCGAACGACAACACCGATTGCAGGACTGCATATGGAAAAGCTCTCCTCGACCTTGCCCGCGTGAACAAAAACATCTTTGCGTTCACCGCCGACCTCGCGGATTCGGTAAAGACATCGATCATGAAAAAAGAATTTCCTGAGCGGCATTTTGATGCCGGGATAGCCGAACAGCATATGGTCTCCTCAGCGGGAGGGTTTTCCCTCTCCGGATTTGTTCCGTTCACTTCCACCTTCGGAGTATTCGCTTCCAGCAGGGCGAAAGACCAGGCAAGGGTAAACGATATCAACCGCACGAATGTAAAAATGGTCTCCACGCATTCGGGACTCTCCGTCGGGGAAGACGGACCCACCCACCAGGCGATCGATGACATGGGGTCGTTCCTTGGCTTCTTCCATACATACGTCATCGAACCTGCCGATCCGAACCACTGCGACCGCATCATCCGGTATATCGCATCCCACTACGGAAACTTCTATGTCCGGATGGGCCGGCATAAAGTGCCCGTGCTCACAACGGAGAAAGGCGGCATCTTCTATGGGGACGATTATGTGTACGAATTCGGAAAATGCGATCTCTACCGCCAGGGGCTTGATATTACCCTCATCGCGTCCGGTTCACTGGTCCATGAAGCAGTGAGCGCCCGGGAACAACTCCATCAGATCGGGACTTCTGTGGAACTCGTGATCGCGAGTTCTCCGCAAAAATTCGACGAGACGCTTCTCGATTCCGTGAAAAAAACAAAAAAAGTGGTCGTCGTCGAAGATCATCATTACCGGACCGGTTTCGGAAGCCAACTTGCACGGTTCCTCATGAGAAAAGGGATCCGCGTCGACCGGTTCGACACGATGGGAGTGACAGAATATCAGCTTTCCGGAACGAGTGAAGAGCTCTATAAATCAGCAAAACTCTCAGCAGAATCGATCGTGAGCAAAGTGCTCGATATCGTCCGCTGATAGAGCAATAAAGAAAAAACACAAAAGAGAAAAGAAGAAAATGAAATCATTTTTCTTTTCTGTTTCTTCTTTTTTCTTTTTCGACGAGTATTGCATTTTCCGTCCGCATACGTATAATCCAGGCTTCAATTTCTTTCCTCAGCCTGAATGTCGCTTGAAGTCCGCACTTTCGCTCCCCAGCACCGAACAAGCGAGTCGATGTGCGTGGACGATATCTTCGGAGCGCTCGGGATGGAGTATTCTCTGCTGAGAGAAAGTCTTGGAGGCGTCGATATGGACAACACCATGTTTGACGCAGACCTCGGGAGAAGAGTCTTCCTCAGGAAACTCGCGGACCCCTCCCTCTGGAGGAGATTCGACATCAAACGGTTCTCATCTCTCCTCCTTCCGATAAACTACCGCACGGTGTTTCATTCGCGGGAAAAGGGATCCGCGATATGCCGCGTGGACGGAGTTGAGAAAGATATCACCGGGCTTTCGCCGGAGCTCTGCGGCATCATCCTCGCTCTCTGGAGAGATATCGTCGCCCTCTACAATTACCGGAAGACCCCGGAGGAGAAGGAAAAAATGCCGGACGAAGATTTTCCCCTCGAGAATCCCGTTGTGAACGAGTTCGCAAGGAAGATGATCGAACTCGACCGCATCATCATGGAGATCGACCACATCCTCGCCCCGCTTTTTAACAATGAACTCCTTCTACGCACCCGGTTTCTCGCGGGACTCAATGTGGAGAAGGTGAAAGTCCTCACGAAAGAAGTGATGATGCTGAGAACAGGAGATCCTCATTCCATGTTTACCCTTCGGACATTTGATGAGAACACGGCAACGGGGGTGGGGAATCCGAACCAAAGGCTGTCGCTCCCGGATCTCGTGCTTCCCCAGGTGGTGATGGTGAACGATCTCATCCGCCGTCTTGTTTCGCGTCTTTTTTATGAATATGGATCTGATCTCCGCGTGGTTACGACGAACCACCAGTCGATTGCGGGGACTGCAGTCCGGCACAGCCCTTATGCTGACATAAAAAATTCAAAAAAGGACGGGGTCATCGGATCCCTTCTCTGTGGAACGAAGACCCGCCTCAAAGCAAAGACCGACGGACTCCCCCTCTTTGGTCCCCAGAAAGCTGAAGTCATGCAGAATATTGCGCTGAGGACCGGGCGAAAATTCCTCTTCGCATTCGGGGATTCCGTAAAAAACGATACTCCGATGGGGATACAGGCGCTCGTGAACGGAGGTGTCTTCGGGATCGTGGGAGATGATTATGATGATACGCGGGAAGCCTTTGAACCCGTCCTTGTCCGTCAATTGAAAAAAGCCGGAGTCATTCCCGAAACAGCAGGAGAAAGCCTCGACCCGCATCCGGGGATCGCTCTCCGGATCTGGTTTCTGAAAATGGAACCGAGAGAAAACGAATTCCGGATGCCACCCTCATTATGATACCATCAGGATGCGTTTCAATCCTTCACGATGATCGTTCTCAATGTCGTATCTCCTGACGGGAGAGGGAAAAAGATCGATGATACCATCTTCCGGCATCTGCTCCTGAAAGCTGCAAAAGATAAGCATTTCCCGTTCCCAAAGAACGATGCCGTTCTCAATCTGGTCTTTGTCGACGATAAGGCAATAAAGAAACTGAACGTCAAATATCGAAAGAGGAATATTCCGACCGATGTCCTCTCGTTTCTCCTTTTTGATGAAAAGGAAAAAACTCACGATCCTCTCTTCGGAGAAATCTATATTTCACTGGAAAGAGCTCAGGTTCAGGCATCTGAAAGAAACCATTCTTTTCAGACAGAATTGAATAAATTATTTGTTCACGGATTGCTCCACCTCCTCGGGTTCGATCACGAAAATGAGAAAGATTTTTTTGAAATGGAATCATATGAAAATCAAATTCTGAAAATGCCGGCTTGACTCACCATGAGAAGGAAAGACCTGTATAAATTTTTCAAACGAGTGCTATTAAAGTGCTCAGAAAAAAGAAAAAAGATTTGCCGAGATATTGATTTTTTGTCAAAATCGGGTCTCAGTAGAAGGACAGGCGATGAAACATCCCGTTCTTCCTCACCTTCTCTTTGAATACAATTTTTATTCATAAAGCAAGCTCCCTATGGCCAGAGAACATGTTATTGCCGCTTTAGACATTGGGAATTCAAAAGTAAGAACGATTATCGGTGTGGTCACTCCGGAGAAAAAGGAACCCCACATCATCGGTCTCGGACTCTCCCCGTCTCAGGGGCTTCGCAAGGGGGCGGTAATCGATGTGGAAGAACTCATCAATAATATTTCCGCTTCTCTCGAAGATGCAGAACGGATGAGCGGAGTCCCCGTTCATCATGTCTTTGTCGGGATCGGAGGCTCCCACATTCAGGCGATCACTTCAAAAGGCGTGATCGCGATCGGAGGAAAAGAGATCGGAGAAGATGAGATCGGCCGGGTCCTCGAGGCTGCTCAGGCTCTTTCTCTCCCTCCGAACCGAAGGATCCTCAGGATTATCCCGAAATATTTTTCCGTGGATGATCAGAAAGGCATCAAGAGTCCTATCGGGATGAACGGGATCCGCCTTGAGGTCGAAGCCCATATCATCACGGGACAGGCTCAGATCGTCCAGAATATCGAAAAATGCGTGCATCAGGCGGGAGTGGATATCGACGACCTCGTTCCGACCTCGCTCGGAGCAGCGGAAGCAGTCCTCTCAAGGCGGCAGAAAGAACTCGGTGTCGTTTCCATCGATATCGGATGTGACTCCACCTCATTGGTCGTCTATGAAGAAGGGAGCATCCTCCATTCGGCGATCATTCCCATCGGCGGTTCTTCCGTGACGAATGACATCGCGATCGGTCTCCGGACTTCCATCGATACCGCTGAAAAGATCAAGATCGAATACGGGAGCACAGATCCCTCTGATATCAATGAGAGGGAAACTATCGACCTCAGCCTCATCTCAAAAATCGACAATCAGAAGGTCTCAAAAAAACATCTCGCCGAGATCATTCAGGCGAGATACCATGAGATCTTTGTCATGGTAAAGGATGAGCTCCGGACGATCAAGCGCGACGGAATGCTTCCCGCGGGGGCTATGCTCTCCGGCGCAGCCGTGAAGATGCCGGGGGTACTCAATCTCTCCCGGGAAGTCCTCGGCCTCCCGGTCCAGATCGGATTTCCGCAGGATGTCTCCGGCGTCGTCGACAAGATTGATGACCCTTCCTTCGTCACTGCGGTCGGACTTCTCCTCTGGGGAACTCGATATGAAAGCAGCCGCGGATATACGTTTCACATGAACTTCGGGAATATGTTCGAAAGCATCAAGAACTTCTTCAGAAAACTCCTCCCCTGAAAACCTCTCTTTTTTTTCACACCCCTTATTCCCTACTCTCATGATCGATCAGCGGTTAAAATCTCTTTTTGGTTCTCATTCACAGGTCGTAAAAAAACCGGAGAGCTCTGAGGTTCTCCCTGCTATGAGTCCTTCAGCAGTCATCAAGGTCGTCGGCATCGGCGGCGGCGGCGGCAATGCAGTGAACCGTATGGTCAAGGCGAATGTCGACGGTGTTGAGTTCATCGCCCTCAATACGGACGCCCAGGCGCTCTACTATTCCGAAGCGAACCGGAAGATCAATATCGGGAAGGGCACGACAAAAGGACTTGGTGCCGGAGCGGATCCGGAACTTGGGAAACGTGCTGCGGAAGAATCCAGCGAGGAGATCAGGTCGGCTCTCGAAGGGGCGGACATGGTCTTCATCTGCTGCGGACTCGGTGGCGGCACCGGGACCGGAGGAGCTCCAGTTGTTGCGGAGATCGCGAGCGAGCTCGGCGCGCTTACCGTTGCGGTCGTCACAAAACCGTTCTCATTCGAGGGCGCCAAGAGAAGGAACCAGAGCATGGACGGGCTCAACGAACTCCGGGAAAAAGTGGACAGCATCATCACCATTCCAAACGACCGGCTTCTTGCGCTCATCGACAAAAAAATGCCGCTCATCGAATCCTTTGGAGTCGTGGATGATATTCTTCGCCAGGGTGTCCAGGGGATAGCCGAACTCATCACGATCCATGGACTCATCAACGTCGACTTTGCGGATGTGAAGACGGTCATGAAGGATTCCGGACCTGCTCTCATGGGGATCGGTTTCGCAACGGGAGAGAACCGCGCGACGGAAGCGGCGAAAGCGGCGATCAACTCCCCTCTCCTCGAGATCTCGCTCGAAGGCGCAAAGGGGATCCTCCTCAACATCACGGGAGGAACGGATCTCTCTATGTTCGAGGTCGATGAAGCCGCGAGAGTCATCACCGAACTTGCTGATCCCGACGCTACCGTTATTTTCGGAGCCGTAGTGAATGATTCCCATACGGGAGAGGTGAAAGTCACGGTCATCGCCACCGGATTCAGCGAAGAAAAACAGTCATCAGTCTTTGATTCCGCGACTTCGACTTCCTGGGGCGGTTCGATCCAGCGCCTCGGGGGAAGCACGGGGATGACGTCGGGCAAGATCGGACCGAAATCAGAAGACGATCTTGAGGTCCCGGCATTCCTCCGGAAAAGCCTCAATAAATAACCCTCGCACACTCATTTATTAGTGAGAAGAGCGGATAAAACTGAAGAGGGCGGCTTCTCACGGGGCTGTCCTTTTTGATTTGGTGGATCAGAATATCCGGTCCATTCCTCCGAGCATTTTTTCAGAAAAACCGGTCATGATCGTGATGCCGACAAAAAAGAGGACGATCGCGAGGAGCACGATCGCAACCGGAGTTCTCCCGGGACCAAGATACCGCTCGATCCACCCCCACGGGCCGGTGAAATTATAAATCCGCCCCCGGTACCGGATCATAAAAAAAGCGATCACCATCCAGAAAATGCCCCAAATGATTTTTCCCATATTGAACCGGAAAAGAATGTTCTTCTCTCTATTCTACCATATTCCATCGCTGGAAAAAATATTTTTATGAATCCCCGCTTCCTCAATTCCAGATGGGAAGCTCAGAAAAAAATAAAAAAAACGAAAGGACAAAGCAGAAAAGCGGACAATTCCCCTTCTTTATTCTTTTCTGTTTTATCATTTCTCTTGCCTCACTTATTTCTGCCGGAGGATATTGTCGTCGTAATAGTATTCATATTCGACGTTCGTCGATCCGTCTCTTCCGATGATCGTGAGATACGGTCCGAACCTTTTCCCGATCTCATCCGGACAGACCACGCATTTTCCGCCGACGAGAAATGCTTCTTCGAGCACCTGCTCGTTGATGCTGTATCGGAGGAGATGGAACTCCTTGAGCCGGTCGCCGTCATCCGCACCGAGGAAAAAAGCGGTTCCTCCTTCGGCAGAATAACACCCTCCGCTCAGATCCGTGACCTCAACAGTGCGGTTTCCGAAAGGGATCGCCATCTCTTCGAGTTTCTTCTGAAAATCCCCGTACCAGGATTCCGGTGCGAATACTCCCATGAGACCGCACTTCGGGAAAGGGTATTCCCGCAAATCCTTATTTTCCAGATAGTAGGTGAGGAATTTTTCGTATTTTTCGGAATCACTCACTCCGCCGGAGGAGAGTTCGTTGATCTTCTCCGCATACCTCGTTCTTTCCACTGTGCATTTATCAAGCTCGTCCGTATTCACTACAAGTGCTTCGCTCAGGACATCTTTCTCAGTCTTGCACTTTAATGCTTCTTCTTCCGGTGTGCCGGGAGTCGTATCCGATGACCCTTCCGGAGTCACTGCTCCGTCGTTTGGAGTCGTCCCTTCCGTGTCATTTTCTTCCGTAGCGTTCGTGATGAGGATGGTATCTCCCTTGCTTTCTTCATTCCCGCTGGGAACCGGAGTATCTGCTTTCCCGCAAGAAGAGAGAAGGAGAAGGGCAACAAGGAGCATGACCGGTCGGAAGAGCGTTTTCATCGGGGAGATGGGAAAGAGGAAAAAACTGCCGCAAGACTAGCACAAGAGCCTGCCACCCCGCAACAGATGGGGCAAAAGAAAAACCACAAAGCAGAAAAGAATGGCTCTTCTTTTCTCTTTTGTGTTTTTTCTTTTTCCTTTTTGACTATTCCCTTACGAGCTCGGCGAGTTAGTTTGGGAGTCGCCCGTCCTCGGGCGACCCTGTCCCCGTTGAGATACAATTATCGATGAGACCATAGCCACTATTTATCGGTGATTCTATGAAACGAAAAAGATATCATATGTATCCATATACAAAGACGTATTTCATTACTACGACTGTTACTCATTTTACGTCACTCTTCCACATCAGGCCTCTCTCTCAAATATTGCTCAACACAATGAGCTATTCTTTCAACAAATTCCGCGTTTCTCTTCACGGGTATGTGATCATGCCGAATCACATCCATCTCCTGTTGACGATGAATGAAATCAGAAATGTTTCGGAGTGCATCGGTCAGATGAAGAGTTTTTCAGCAAAGGAAATTATCAAATGGTGCAAAGAAAAATAGCCGCAATGATCTTTTAGACATTTTCCGGTTATCAGCCTCGGAGCTCTAGCCTGCCCATGCCTATCATGTTTGGCAGGAAAGATTCGATGACGTGGTGATTGATGATGAGGAGAAATACCTGGTGAAGCTGAAATACATCCATTCCAATCCTCTTCCGGAACATTGGAATTTGGTTCCTGCTCCCGAGGAGTATGAGTGCTCCAGTGTACGTTTCTATATTCTCGGAGAAAGGGCCGATCTTCCAATCTCGCCTATGCATTCTTCATAAATAGGGTCGCCCGGGGACGGGCGACTCCCAAACTACAAAGAATGTGATAGTTCTTCTTTTCTCTTTTGTGTTTTTTCTTTTTTCTTTTGACTATTCCCTTACGAGCTCAGCGAGTTTTCCGTCTATCCATTTCCCGACCCGGAGCCTGTGTTCCGCCTCCCTCCAACCCTTTTCTCCTTTTACAAAAAGTCCGGCTTTCTCTTTCCGGTCATCTTCCCTCATCCGGGATGTGACTCGAGTCACCTCTCCTTCGATTTCCTTTTCTTCAACGGCGATATGCTCCATCTCGAGGGATTTTTGAATCCCGATCCTGATACGAACCTGTTTCTCCGCCTGGGCTCTCATTCCCTTCTTGATCTCTTCTTCAGATTTTTTCATGTGGACAAGCTGGTTCTCCCAGGTGATCCCTCTCTGAAGTCCCTGCATTTTGAGCGAGTCGATGAGGTAGTTCACCTCATCCTCGATGAGGACTTCGGGGATATCCGCTTTTGTCGATTTTTCGACCTCCTCCAGGAGTGTCTGTTCCCATTCCTGGCGCATCTCATTCTCTTTCCGGATCTTCAGGTTCTCTTCGATCTCTTTCCGGAAAGTCTCGACCGGGTTCTTTTTTCCGGTGATCTTTTCCACAAACGCTTCATCGACTGCGGGAAGGATTTTTTCTTCGACGTTCACGACCTTTACCGTGAACACCACTTTTTTCCCGGCGAACCGCTCAACGTGGTACGTTTTTGGGAATGCGAGCTCGAATGTCTTTTCATCACCCTTTTTCAGATTTTTAAGATTGTCTTCAAATCCCGGGATCATCGTCTTTGATCCGATCTCTACGGGATGATTTTTTCCCTGCGTCCCATCGAGAACAACGCCGTCCTTGTCTTTACCGGTGAAATCGACGATGACCATATCTCCCTCTTTCGCGCCGCGATCGACTTCCTTTTTCTCCGCGATCTGTTTCTGGATATAGATGACCATGTCGTCGATCTCTTTCTTTTCGACCGTCACCTTCTTGGTCTTTACTTTCATCTTTGTGATTGGCTTAACAGTCACTTCGGGATAGACCGACACTACCGCTTCGAACGTGAATGGGCTTTCTTTCAGGATCTTTACTTCCGGTTGGGCTATGGGCTGGACCTTCTCGCTCCGGACCGCCTCTAAATAACACTGAGGAAGCGCGATATCGATGGTCTCCGCCGTTATGGAATCTTCCCCGATTTTTTCCAGGAGAACATTCTCCGGAATATGTCCTTTCCGGAACCCGTCGAGCCGGACAGTCCCCGCGAGCCTTCGGAGCGCCTGAACGCGGTATTTGTTCCATTCTTCTTCAGTGAGCTCCACAGTGAACGAGATCTGAGACTTCGGAAGTTTCTTTGTGGTCGTCTTCATGCGGGAAAAATAAAAAAGCCAGAAGATTCTCTCAGAATGCCGTGGAAATTGCAATTCGAGCAGGATTTTGGTACAATAATATGAAACTTTTGCGTCAGAAGACCAATACCCATACATGTCTCTCTTCAATACCCAATTCTTGTGGCTGAAAAATGAAGATGTGCTGAGTCTGGAGAATCGGTTGATTTTTCAGTCCAAGACAAAAACAGGACCTCGTGCAGTTCCGGAAAGTGGAGGTACTTCTGTCCCTCCCGACAAACCGAAAGAGCCCGCTGCTGCGGAAACGCCGGAGACACCCGCTCAGAAACAAGCCAGAGAACAAGACTCTGAGCTTTCGGCGGAGACGATGGATCACATGATCAATGATGACCGCAATGCGCTTCTTGAGCGCATTATGAAGATTTCCAACTCAAATGTCTCATTTATCCGGTCGGGAAATATGCTCCCGAGATTCTCCTTGCAACGGCTCATCACCACGGAAATTGACATGGCCGGGAGTACTGCGGAAGGGCTCATTGGATTGACGAAAAGAAAAACTCAGGATGCCATCGGAGTGACATTTGAAAGAGGAATTGAGCATTACAAAAGGCTGGCGAACCGCCAATTCCAAGCGGAAAAACTACAGGGGGAAACGCAAAAAAAGCTGGAACGGTTCAATTCCGCAAGACGAGCAATTGCGCTGGCAAGAGAAAACACTTCTCTCCTGCGAGTTGGAACGCACGCAAAACTTCTCTGGAGAGAAAAGACGGAAGGGGTGTTTGATGTGGCGGGACGAGTCTTTAAGTCCGGCGATCCATCGGAGAGACTCACGCAAAGAGTTCATGAAACTCTCGGAGAAATAGGAGCTGAGGCAAAGTCGGAACGGTCTGAGATAGAATCGAGATTTAAGCAAAAAGAATCAATCCACGACCAGACGGGAAGCGAGATCCTAAAGATCATGGGGATTGAAAACACGGAAGGAAATAGGCGCCAGGTCGATATTCTCGTGAAAAACAAACTCATAAGAAAAGGGCGTATTACAGAACCGGATGCTGAGGAAGCATCAAAACTCGGACTGCAATCCGGATTCATGAGAAAACTTATAGATCTTCCGCAGAGACTTCGGGACGATGTCTGTCAGGTAATCGAGAGTATGGGATCTTCCCGATTCAAAGAAAAAGGTGTTGCTGATATCCGGGAAGCCCGCCGGGAAACATCTGAAAAGATGAGAGTCTATAATCTTCAGAAGGAGCGGGAAAAGAGGCTCAGGGAATCAGGAGATAAGCTCGAAAAATGGTGGGCGAGCGCAAAAGACGAAGAAGTGGATAGGGGAAATAAGGTCACCCTCAAATTCGCCAACAGGGCTGCCCTTAATGGCGACTGGGAAATCGATCATGTGGATAAATCACCTTCAGAAAAAGTAATCCGGCTCAAGAAAGATAAGAAGGAGCTCACTCTTACGAGGAGCAAGGGGATTTGGAAAGTGGAATTTGAAAAGGACAATATTACTCATGTCTTTGTTTCCATTGCGAAACATTCGTCTCCTTCTTCTCAAAATTCCGCTGAAGCCGCATGAACGAAATCATCGAATCCATCATCGGGATCATTGAGAGCGCCATCACTCTGAAAAATGATGAGAAAGAAGCGTATATCGAAATGCTGAGAGCGGGTGAACCTTTTCCGGAAGATTTCATCGCTGATCTCGACAGCGTACTCGCGAGAGAAGACGCGTATTTGAAAATGGAAGAGGAAAGACTCGGCGAAGAGCTGAAGAAAGCGGATGCGGAACTGGACGAAGCAAGAACCGCTTCGCTCCCCGAGAAGCGAAAGTTCATCGAAGAATACCGCGGCGCGCTCAGAAAAATATATGAGAATTACACCCGTGAATCGGAAGCGATCATGGTGAACTATGAAAAAGAAGTGGAGAAGATCGTCCATGAAAAAGCGGAAGGAGCGGAGGTCGATGCCATCCACCAGTTCCTCAAGAAGCCGAAAAAGAATCCCTAATTCTTACGTCTTACTTCCTCATTCTCTTCAGCACTCTGAACGCCCGGTACCATAATTTTCTGTGCACGATCTCGAACGCAGGCGGATAAGAAAACCGAATCCCGCCGAATTTTTCCTTGAACTCGGAGACTCCTGATAAACGGTGTTTCCCATCTCCTTCCGGAGCAATCCCGAGGAAATCAAAGAAGTGAGCGCCCCTCCTTTTCGCCTCTTCAATCGCGGTCCATTGGATGAGATACGGCGCCATGACATTCCGGTATTCGTTCGAAGAGGCACCGTAATAATAGGTCATAACATTTCCGGAAAGGAGGAATATTCCTCCGGCGATGACCTTCCCTTCATATTCGGCGAGATAGAGAAAACCGTTCTCCCCGAATGCGTTGAGCATGGATTCGTATACCGCTTTCGGATGAAAGGAGAATCCGTCTCTCTCTCCCGTCTCTTCGAGCAGATGATGGAATGCTCCAATATCGGTGCTTCGAACGATCCGTACTCCCTTTTTCTTCGCGAGATTGATATTGTACCGTCCCTTCTGTTTCATCTGGGCAAGGATTTCTGTTTCGGATTTCGAGAGATCAATAACGAGTGTCTCTTCAGGAAATATTTCCGGTACTCCCTTTTGATGTGCATCATGAGGAGCGGGAGCTGATCCGGACTGGGGGAAAAAACGAGTGAAAACAACTTCTTGTTCCTGCGCCTTTTTCTGGAGTTCGCCCCAAAAATCATTCTCCATACCCGGGACCACCGCTCTCGGGATCTCGAAATACGACTTCCTGAGTGCGGTTTTCCGTTCAACGACGAGGATTCCGGCTATCCGAAAAGTCCTCATCCCCGAGGCCTTCTGGAACGTTTCCCATGTATCGCTCTGCCAGAGGAGGTTCTCGAATTCCAGGAGAAGTGATGAAAGAATCTTCTGAAAGCATAACGAATCCTTATTTTTACGAAAAGAGGATTCTCTTTCTTGTTTTTGACAAAACCCATGAAATGCGCGTTCTCTTATGTTTTCCTTTGACTTTCGGCGGAAAAATTGTACCTTAAAATCAATAATTCTCTCACCCGTCCCCCCATGAAATCCGTTCAGAAAAATCTGCTCATCTTTTTGACTTTGCTTATCCTCCTCGGAGCCGGAGGGCTTCTGGTCTGGAATAACGCCGGAATCCCGAAAATCCTCGGAAGTGAAGAGGTGACATTTCAAAAGGAGATCTCGTTCAACGCCCCTCTCCGCTTCGAGTTCTCGGAGAAGATGAACACGAAGAGCGTGGAGGAAGCGTTTTCCATCACTCCGGAGATCAAGGGGAAATTCCTCTGGGAAAACCAGCGGACACTCTTTTTTGTCCCGACTGATCCATTCACTATCGGGGACAAGGTCACCGTCACCATCAGCTCGGAAGCGATGAGCTGGCTCGGAAAAAAGACTGGGGTTTCGTACAGCCAGGATTTTCTTATCGTCGGATCTCCCCAGATCTCCTTCATCTCCCCAATATCGAGCGACGAGTGGACTGTGGTAAAAAGCATTCAGGACGGAGGAGATCCCCTGACGACAAAACCTGCAAAGGGATACGAAGAAACGATCCCTTATCTTTTAAAAGGACAGCGGATCGTCATCATGTTCGACCGGCCGATCCGTCCCCTCGAGAGCACGGAGGCGGCGATCGATGAGGAGCTCTCCCGTTTCAGCGACTACATTGAATTCACGCCGGAGATCCCGGGAGAATTTCGCTGGCTTGGGACATCCAGCATTGAATTCATTCCGGATACCGAGAAGCTTCCCATGGGAAATATTTTCCGGGCGACTCTACAAAAAGACGCTCCCCTCGCGGACGGAGGAAAATTGGTGAATGACTTTGAATGGCATTTTCAGACGGATGAACCGCGGATCGTCTCCGTTTCCCCCATCGACGGATCGACATATATCTCTCCCTCGACCCGCGTGAAAATAAAATGGAATCAACCGGTCGATGAAGACTCATTCTTTGAAAAACTCACGATCGAACCCGATCTTCCCGAAGGAGAAGGGAGAAAGATCGATGTCTCGTGGGACCGTGAAAATGATCCCACGACCATGATCATTTCCTTCGAACCGAATTTTCCGAAAGACACGGAGATCAAAATAACCGTTGCTCCGGGCGTAAAAAGCATCACGGGCACGAAATTCAGTACGGAAACATTCTTGTCCACGTTCCGCACCCTTGGGGAACCGAAGATCATCGCTCATTATCCTGCCGAAAAGGCAGTTTTCCCGCCCCAGGGATCTCTCTCCATCAGTTTCTCTACTCCTTTTGATGGAGAAGAAATACGGACGCACCTGAAGTTCACGCCGGAGATCAAGGGGGAGGATATCATCATTTCTGAGGTCTATGATTCTTACTATTGGGCAGATGATCCTCTCGCCACCCCGAATGAGCCAGTCTCTATGAGTGTCGAGTACTCCATATCCGCGCCGTTTGCGGCTCAGACAGAGTATACTTGGGAACTTACGCCGGGACTTGTCGACAGGAGAGTCCAGATGTATGAAGATAATCTCAAGGAAGGGATGACGGACGAACTTTCAGAAGGAGAACTCACGATCCTTAAGTCTGAAGCGACTCTCAATGAAGGATTCAAGGACACGTTTAAAACCGGAGACTATGATCCGTATCTCACCCAGCTGACAACAGGCTACGGATTAGGGATTCATGATGTCGAATCCCCGGTGTCGCTTTACGTCGAGCATCGGAATGTCTCCGAAGTCGATGTCATTGTGTGCGAGATGAGCGAGGAAAAACTGCGGGATTTTGATATCACCGGCGGTTATTATTATGGGACGACTCTTTGCGATGAATTCGGCGGCAAAAAAACGACCTGGAAAGAGAAGCTCCCCGGTGCTTCGAACATGATGCTCGTCACTGAGATCCCTCTCTCGGAGAGACTTGATCTCAAGAAGGGGAGCTATCTCTACGAATTCTCCTCTCCTTCGTATAAATACTCGTGGGAGACTGAACCCCATATTTTTTCAGGAGGGATGATCCTCGTGAATTCCACCCTCACGGCAAAATGGGCTGACGGCGAGTCTCTCTTCTGGGCAACGGATTTTGTGAGCGGCCGTCCGGTCGAAGACATGGAGATCGTCGTGTACAGAGGATCGTATGATGTTCCTGTCGTGGAAGCTGGCCGCGGGAAAACAGACGCTCAGGGCCTCGTGAAGATCTCTCTTCCTGAAGAAGCGGATTTCTACGGACGATATTTCGCGATCGGAAAGAAGGGGGATGAATATCTCTCGTATGTCGGCGAATATTGGGACTCAGGTATCACCACATGGGATTTCGGCGTGTCACAGGATTGGCAGAGCCATCCGTATTACCGGGGTTATCTCTACACCGACCGCCCGATCTACCGGCCTGACCAGACTGTCTATTTCAAAGGGATCATCCGGAAAGACGATGATGCCACCCTCTCGATCCCGGATCCACAAACTCTGCTCAACGTCGAGATCACTTCTCCGGAAGGAGATTCCGTGTTCAAGGCGGATATGCCGATCTCGGAAGACGGGACTTTCTCCGGTGAATTAAAACTCTCTCCGGAAGCAAAGCTCGGGGTCTATATGCTCAGCGCTTCTCTTGGAGATATGAACTGGTTCTCCCGTCCTTTCTTTGTGGAAGAATACCGGAAGCCGGACTTCAAGGTGGAAGTCCTTTCCGGTGCTGAGGAAACACCTGATGCCGGACCCGAGACACAGTTCATCGGAAAAGATCTTCCGGTGACCATTTCCGGTTCATATTATTTCGGCGGCGTCCTTTCTTCCGGAGAAGTGAATTATACCGTCGTCCGGGAGCCGTACTATTTCTTTGATTGGGACGGAGAAGGTTGGTATTCTTTTTCGACTGATGAATATTTCTGCTGGTGGGATTGTTCCGCGAGCGAAACGGTAGTCGCATCGGGATCAGGGAGATTGGATGATGCGGGCAAGTTCACATTGAAAATCCCGGGAGATCTCAAGAGTATCGAAAATACCGAAGATGAAGGTCCTCTCCCCTCACAGCTCGTGACCGTCTATGCCACGGTGAGCGATCTCACGGAACGGAGCGTGGCAAAAGCAGAGACGTTTATATTTTATCAGGCGGACGGACTCGTGGGAATAAGCCCGGATGAATATTTCCTCCCGGAGACGAGCGATTCCGCGTCATTCTCTCTCATCACGATCGACACAAAAGGCAAACCCCGGGGAGATGAAAAAGTGACCGTCGATCTCTACCAGAGCAAATGGAATTCGGTCCAAAAAGAAGGTGTTGACGGGAATTATTACTGGGAAAGTACTGAGGAAAAGGTACTCCTTGATTCCACAGAAGTCACGACTGATACCGACGGGAAGGGCAAGGCGAAGTTCTCGATCCCGGCCGGTGATTCGAAATATTATGGGAACCTGAAAGCGGTAGCACAATGGAAAGACAGCGAAGGCCGCGAGACTTCTTCCTCAACTTCCATCTATCGGGCTTCGGAATCCTTTGTCTCCTGGAGGAGAGAGAACAACGACCGGATTGCGCTCACTCTCGACGCCAAAGAATATAAAATCGGGGAGACCGCCCGTCTTCTCGTTGCTTCGCCCTATACCACTCCTGTCCGGGCGCTCCTCACCATCGAACGGGCAAAAATACTGAAGACCGAGGTCATCGATGTTTCGAGCGGAAAATATATTGAGATCCCGGTGACCGCCGATTTTGTGCCGAATACATTTATTTCTGTCGTCCTCATCCACGGAAAAGGGAGTTCCGGGATGGTTCAAAACTTGAAAACATCACTCGAGGAAAACAAGAAAAAGCAGGGGGACCTGGAAACAGAGATCACAACACTCAAGGAAAAGCTTACAAAAGCGGAGGAAGAAGCGAACGCACTCGCCGAGGATGCGGATAAGGTCGAGCGAAGACGCGTGGAGACCAGGCTTGAGGTCGCAAAGACAAACCTTTCGAATGCCGAGAATGAACTGAGCGCACTCAAGGTCGAATCCTCCACGCTCGAAACGGAGATCGCAGGGGCGGAGAAAGAATCCGGAAGTACTGCTGAGGGTGATCCCGGATCAGCAGTCGAGGGAACGATCCCCCGTCCTGAGATGAAAATGGGGCTTGTCCCGCTTTTTGTTAACATCGATGACAAGAAGCTTAATATCACCCTCACCCCGAACAAGGAGAATTATCTCCCGGGAGAAACGGTAATCCTGAAAGTGGAAACAAAGAATTCAAAAGGCGACGGCGTACCGGCAGATGTTTCTCTCGCAGTCGTTGACGAATCACTCCTCGCCCTCAAGTCCCGGAATCTTGAAAATATCGTTGAATTCTTCTGGGGACCGCGGTCTCTTGGCGTCATGACTTCAAACACGCTCGTCTATTTTGTCGAGCGTCTCAATGTAAAAGCACAGAAAGGAGAAAAGGGCGGAGGCGGAGGAGCCGCGGGAGACCTCGCGAAGAAGAAACGCGGGGAGTTCCGGGACACGGCATACTATCTCCCGGATCTGAAGACAGATATCAACGGTGAAGGGGAAGTGGAATTCATCCTCCCCGACAATCTCACGAGCTGGGAGATCTGGGCAGTCGCGAACACAAAAAAATCCGAAGTCGGCGCTCAGACGAAATCATTCATTTCCAGGAAGGAACTCATGATCCAGTCTTCTCTCCCGAGATTCGCGGTGGTCGGCGATGAGTTCACCGCTTCTTTCCTCATCCATAATCAGAGCGATGAAGATCAGAAAATCGATGTGACGCTCACGGCGAAAAATTTTGATATCGAAGGAGAAGGCAGGGAATCCCTGACCATCGAAAAAGATTCCCAGCTCCTGGTGGAGTTCCCGGGAACAGTCATCGGATCAGGAGAAAAGCCACTCGCGGAATTTGATCCCATGACGTTCACACTCGTTGCGGAAACGAAAGGGAGCGGATTGAAGGACGAGCTGGAGATCGATGTCCCCGTCCTCACTCCTGCGATCGGGGAGAGTATCGCGACGAGCGGCGAAGTCCAGGATGATCTTGCTACCGAATATCTCCGCATCCCTGAGGTCGCACTCAATGACATCGGAAAACTCACGGTTTCTCTCTCCGCGAGCCGGACCGGCACGTTCACGAGAGGTCTGGAAAGTCTTCTCCAGTACCCGTACGGATGCGCGGAGCAGACGATGAGCACCCACTTCCCGAACGTCATCCTGAAACGGGTGGAGTCGACTCTCGGGAAAAAGCTTTTTGATCTTGACCGTGATGAGTCTGAGATCAAAGAAATGGTCGAAATGGCGCTCCAGAAATTCTATACATTTCAGCGGCCTGACGGAGGATTCGGATACTGGGAGGATTCTGACAAGAGCTATCCCTATCTCTCCGCGTATATCCTGTTCGGTCTCCAGGAGACAGAGAGAGCGGGATATGATGTCGACGATACCGTGATCTCGAATGCGAAATCCTATCTCAAGGGCGAGCTTTTCTCGAGCACTCCTCCGTCTCAGGCGACATCCGAACTCGATTACTACGGTTATCCGGAGATGGACGCGGACGCCCAGGCATTCGCCCTCTTTGTCCTTTCAGAGTTCGGGGAAGAAGGTCTGATTTCTTCGAAAAATATTCTTTTTGAAAACAGATCGGCGCTCAGCTTTTCCGCTAAGACTTTCCTCCTCATGGCGATGCAGAACATGAAAGATGATCCCCAGGGGAAGGATGTTCTCCTCGGGGAGATCCTCGCTGATGCCCGGCAGACGCCGAGAGGCGTCCAGTTCGAATCAGGCGAGAGTTCTCCCTGGGCAATGGATTCTTCGTCGAAAACGACTGCCCTGGTCCTCTATGCCCTGACCCGGGAAGATACGGCTCATCCTCTCATCCCGAAGATCCTGGATTATCTCGCCAAATCAAAAGATCAGGGGCGATACCTCGGATCATGGGGAGACACACAGACCACGTCATGGGTGCTCATCGCGTATCTCGAATACCTTGAAAAATCTGACGCTCTCCATCCTGATTTTACCGGAAGCGCGGAGCTCAACGGGTCTTCTCTCGGAGAGGCGAAGTTTGGAGACGCAAATGTATTTGAAGAAGTCGCTCTCTCAGAAACCCATGTGAGCAGTCTTCTCAGGGGGACCCAGCTCAACGAGATCGATTTCTCGAAGAAGGGCACGGGGATCCTCTATTACGATATCCTCATGAACTATTATCTCCCCGTTGAATTCGTTACGGAGAAGAACGAAGGCATCGGGATTTCCCGCTCCTACTACCGGAAAGATGACAAAAAAACGGAGACTCCAGTCTCTACCGCGGAAAAGGGAGAAGTCCTCCGGGGAAAACTTACGATCATGGTCCCCGAGACGCGTCACCTCGTCGTAGTTTCGGAGAAGCTCCCCGCGGGGCTTGAACCGGTGAACTTCAGTCTTGAGACCTCTGACAGGTCGCTTCTTGTGGATGAAGAAGGGGGCCAGTCCTGGGATTATGAGTATTCCTGGTGGTGGTGGGATAGTCTCTGGTATTTCAACCACCGGGAAATGCGCGACGACGAAGTCCTCCTCTTTGCGGACTATCTCCCGGCGGGGATGTATGAATACCATTTCTTTGTCACGGCATCCACGGAAGGAGAGTTCCTCCATCTCCCGGCGACCGCGGAAGAGATGTACAATCCGGAAGTATTCGGCCGGACGAATGGAGAGAAGTTTACCGTGAGCAAATAAGAGAACATGCCTGTTCGCCTGCAGGCCTGCAGGCGAACAAGCAGATCAGCAAAGCTTTCTTATACTGGATCCCGAAGCAATCGGACTCATCGCCGCCGCGAGTCCTGTGACTCGGAAAAGAAGTCTTGCTCAGGCCTTTTCGATGAGAAAACCTTTGACAACTGCAGAGGAAATCCATACACTTTCGCTTGATTTTTTCCGTAGATCTTAACTCATTTCCCTATGCCCATCATCAAGTCCGCCATCAAACGAATGCGACAGGAAAAGACCCGGAGGCAACGCCAGAAACAGGAGCTTTCCCGCATGCGCTCACTCATCAAAAACATCTACAAGTGGATGAAGTCGGGAAAGAAGGACAAGGCGGAGAAAATATTTTCTGAGACACAGAAGGCGATCGACACCGCTGCGAAGAAAAACATCATCCACAAGAACAACGCCGCAAGAAAAAAGTCTCAGATCGCAAAGGTCCTCGGGAAAATCCCCTCGCTCAAGGCGGTGGTAAAAAAGAAAGTAGCCGGCGCCGCGAAGAAACCGAAAGCGGAAAAGAAGCCGTCTGAGAAGAAAGCGCCTCGGTCGAAAAAAGCGGAATAACGGCAGGGAAGAGAAGACGCTTTAAAAAAATACGTATTTCCGTATACTGGCGTATGACTTTTCCAAAAAAATCATGTGCGGAATATTTGGCTATATCGGGAAAAAAAACAACGCTCCGGAGATCGTCATAGACGGGCTCAAGCGGCTTGAATACCGCGGATATGATTCCTGGGGGATCGCGACCACATCGGAAGAAAAAGGAACAGAGCAGCTCTACGTGTATAAGAAGGTGGGGAAGATATCGGAGATGCGAGATACTTCTGCTTTCCCGAAAAGCACTCTTGCAATCGGACATTCCCGCTGGGCGACCCATGGGGGCGTAACCGATGCGAACGCTCATCCCCACTGGAATTCAAAAAAAACGCTCGCGCTCGTCCATAACGGGATCCTCGAAAATTATGCGGAAGTGAAGGCGGAGCTCATGAAGAAAGGGGTCAAATTCATCACGGAAACAGATACGGAAGTGGCAGTTCATCTCATCTCCCATTATCTCGAATCCGGACTTGATCTCCGGAAAGCTGTTCTCAAGGCTTCCGCCCGGTTTGACGGAAGGTTCGCTTTTGTCCTCTTCAGCATTCATTCCAATTCCATCATCGCTGTCCGGAGAGGAGCACCCCTTATCGTCGGTGTCGGGAAGAATGAGACGTTTATCGCGTCGGATATCCCCGCTTTTCTTCCCTATACGGACAAAGTGAATTACCTCGACGACCACGAAATGGTGGAGCTTCTCCCCGAGGGGCCGAAATTCTATTCTCTGAAAACGGGAAAATCGATTGAAAAAAGACTCATCACCATCGAATGGCAGATCGAGGATGCGGAGAAAGGCGATTTTGAACATTATATGCTCAAGGAGATCTTTGAGCAGAAAGAAACGATCCTCCGGGCGATCAATCAGGATCCTGAGGAGATCATGGAACTCGCGAAACTCATTAAAAACGCGCGCGGGGCATTTTTCACCGGATGCGGGACCGCCGGAAAAGTGGCGCAGATCGGGGTGTATGCCTTCGCAAGCATCGCGAAACGTCATATTAATTTCACTCCCTCCAGCGAATTCACCTTGTTCCATCATTTCCTGAAACCAGAGACGCTCATCCTCGCCATCTCCCAGAGCGGAGAAACGGCTGATGTCATCGAGGCCATGGAAGTGGGGAAAAAATCAGGATCGACCCTCGCTTCACTCGTGAACGTAAAGGGATCGACGATCGACCGGATGTGCGACTATACCCTCCTCATCAAAGCAGGTCCGGAAAAAGCAGTCGCCTCCACGAAAGCGGCGACGAGCCAGATCTCGCTCCTCCTTCTCCTCGCATACGCGTCGGCGGGGGAACTCGACAGCGGAAGAAAACTCCTTGTTGAGACGGCGTCGAAGATCAATGATCTTTTAAATCCGCGGTATCTGAAACACATCTCGAAGATCGCGCAAAAATTCAAGAAATCGCGCGATATCTTCATCATCGGCAGGGGGGCGAATTTTCCCATCGCTCTCGAAGCGGCGATCAAGATCCAGGAGGTCTCCTATATTCACGCGGAAGGTTTTGCGGGAGGCGAACTGAAGCACGGCCCCATCGCCATGATCCAGAAAGGGACTCCATGTATCGTCCTCGTCGGCGACGATGAGACCCGCCCGGAGATCATTTCGAACGCGCTGGAGCTCAAAGCGCGCGGTGCAGAGATCATCGGGATCGGCCCGGTGCGGGAAGCGGTTTTTGATCACTGGATGTATGTCCCGGCAAGCGGGATCGCTTCCCCGATCGTGAACCTCATCCCCATCCAGCTCTTCGCCTACTGCCTTGCCTGCGCGCGGGGACTTGATCCGGATATGCCGAGGAATCTCGCGAAGAGTGTTACTGTGAAATAACGTCTCTTCACGTCATAGAGCATAGGAGATGGAAGCCGTGAGCTTGCCGAAGGGCGAAGAGCGTGACGGTAAAATAAAGAAAAGAAGAACATATTTCCCCGTAGTTCTTCTTCTTTAAAAAAGCTGGTAGTCTTCATCCCCCAATTCACTATTGGTATGTCTCCGCGCAAATCCCCAATCTCGCTCTCTCTCGACCTCAACCCCGAATTCAAAAAAGCTTTCCGTCTCGTGGAGAAAGAAGGAAAGAACGTGTTCCTCACGGGGAAGGCAGGGACGGGGAAATCCACGTTTCTGAAATACTTCGTGGAGAATACGGAGAAGGAGTGCGTCGTGCTCGCCCCCACCGGCGTTGCCGCGCTCAACGTGGACGGAGCGACGATCCATTCGTTTTTCCGCTTTATTCCCCACATGACGGAGGAAGACGTCATAAATAAAGCAAAATCCTTCAGGAAAGATTCTGTCTATCATGAAATCGATCTCATCATC
>JBGSON010000055.1:0-45096 GCA_041739085.1 Candidatus Altimarinota bacterium
TTCATTCCATTTCTCGGGGAGTTCAAAACCATATTCCTTTATCTGTGCTTCAATTTTCCCTTTCATTTCGGAAAATGGGATCTTTTCGTCGAGCCAGTGCAATCCTTCTTTCGCTTTTTCCCCGGCCGCGGCGAGCGCATCGCTTGCTCCTGCGGTACTTATTCCGAGGAGTCCTCCGATCCATGTCAGTATTTCTCCCGGAAGTTTTAATCCTGATTTGCATTTCTCCCAGAGGAATTTTGCGAAATTTACCGGGCTCGTGAGCGCTCCCTTCAGTTCATCGAGTGAGAATTTGCCCTTCAGCGCATCACAGAGAGAACCAAGCACGGTCACTCCGATCGTTCCTCCGAGAAGTCCTTTGATAAGTGTCATGAGGACTCCCTTTTCGGTTTCCCCCTTGATCCCGAGTACTTTTTCTTTGAACCATCCCATGACTCCTCCTTCGGGGACCATTTTTTCCACTTTTCCCTTCACCCATCCCGCCACTTCTGATCCTAACCATAATAGAGCTGCGCCGGCTCCGGCGAATATCCCTGCCCGGAGTGCTCCTCTCGCGTAATTCCCTTCCTTGAAATCCGTTGTCATCGTCGTGAACTGATCCGTGACCCATCCGGTTACCTTTCCGAAGAGTCCCTTCTTCTCCTCCGGTTTTTGCATCTCCTCATTTACACTCCTCGCAAATTCGCCGGGAGAATTGCTCCCTCCTTCACGAGACCTTCTATCCATCTCCAAAAGAGCCGCACGGTCTCTCTCCGCCTGGGCTGCGAGTTCGGATTCATTTGGTCTTTGTATTTCTTGTGCCTGAGTCGGAGTTCTTTGGGTCATATGGGGATATCGGCGACTTGTGTTTTGAGTATTGCGGTCTTGTCCTGCTGATTGAGTTCGACTTTGATATCGCGGACTTTTTTCTTGTACCGGAGGTTTTCGCGGATGATGGCTCCGGAAAGATCTTCCAGGAATTCATCGCTCAGGTCGTCGAGGATGGAGAGCCACCGCATCTTCCTGGTGTCGTCATCTCTGAGGAAGAGCGCGTTTTCAATGAGGAGAGTGACCTGCTCGATCCTCTTTTTCCTGTCCTCCATGAGCGCTCCTGCGGAGACACCGTCCCGAAGCGCGTCGAGGCGGACTTCGGAGAAGCCGTTGGAGGAAAGTGGGACCATGGAATGCGGGATTTCGTCTTCCCATTATAGCAAATCGGGACGGGAATGGGAAGGAGCAGTAGCAGGTTTGCAGGGTGATAAGTGGACAAGCAAAACCCCCGACTTGCTCCTTTGCGCGCTCCTTTTCCTTGATTCCGATGGCCTAAATATGATAAAATAGCATGAAAATAAATATCACAAATGACTGAAAAAACAGAAATTTCTCCTACGGAAAAACTGCTCACCCTCATCGAGCAGAGCCTTTTCCTTGAACCGGAAGTGAAGTTTGATCTTCTCGAAGCGGTAAAAGCGAATCCCGATGGCGATTATTCCCATCTTCTGGAACTCCTCGAAAAAGGAGATTTGATTCAGGGGAAGATGTTTGAAAAGCTCATGGAAAAGAATCCAAACTTTCCCCAGGAATTAAAGCAGGCGAAGTACCGGGCTTTAAAGAAAGCGTATTCCACCGGAGAATCTGCTGAAGGGGATAGAGTAGAAAAGAAAATGGAAGAAAATCTCAAAAATATATCATGAAGACTTCTCACTCAAACAGGCCTAATGGCAGGGTTTCTTTTTTAGAAAAGCATGTTATTTGCGTAGACACACCAGCTCCATCACCAAGAGTCGAAAGCAGTCAGCTGGAAAAAGATGACAAATATGCAGCTCACCAGGGAGTTCAACAGAATGAAATTTCAAGAATGCTCATTGCACAAGAAGGATTAACTGCAGGAGAGAGAGCAGCATTCCAGAAATATATGACGAACTGGCTGTCCCGGGAAATCCGGACTTACGATGTCGATACTCAATCCGGATTGAGTGCCGATGAACTGACGAGGCTGACTACTGCTCTGAAGGGGGAAACAGAGAGAATCATCCAGGAATACAAGAAAAAAGAAACGGCTCAAGAAACGAGAGCAGCGCAAGCTGAGGCAAAGAAAGAAACTGTGTCCTCGCAAATGGAAAAAATGAATGCTCAGTTTGATGGGAAAAACTTGAATTCGCCTGAGGGCATTCGAATGGAAATGACCAAAATGCAGAATAAAATAGTGGTGTCAAATGACCTGATGCAGAAGGCATCACTCTGGATCAAATACATGAATGACGACCTTCAGTATTTTCAGGATGAGGTTAAGGGCTGGACTTTGATGGGGCTCGCCGAGCTCACAAAAAGGACGGAGCAATCGAGGAAGGATACGGTGAAACAACTGACAGCATGGAAAGCCTCTCTTGAACGGATTATTGCTGATTACCGAACAAACAACCAACAAATATCAGATGCCCCGGGAAAAATGCGGGATTATTCAAGAAAAGAATATCAAGAGAAAAAGGGAGAGCTGGCAAAAAGCAGGGAGGGAACTGAAACATCAGTTGCGGCAACGACAGACGGGATAACAAAATACAGACAGCATATCGCTACACTCGAAAAAGCAAGAACCGAATTGCAGGAGAAGGATCTCGCAGCTAAAGCTCAGGGACAAAAAATAGCAGATGAAAAAACTGTAAACGAAGGATACATTGCCCAGCTAAATGGCATTTTAAACGAACTCCCGAAAGGAAATGATGACAGGAAACAACTGGAAGTGCTTTATAGCGCTCTTCTTTCAAAGAATGCGAGCGCCACTGGAATATTGGGAAAAATTGAGTCTACATCATCTCAGGCAAGTGATACCAGTCAACAAACAAATCTCAACATCGTGTCATCAGGAGAGACTTTGGCTGCATTGCAACTCACATCAGAACATTTCAAGACGCAGCTGGTGATGCTCGGAGATGCAGAAACACAGCTTTCGATGGATTATGAAACGAAAATCGAAGGGATGAACGAATTAGACAGAGGAGTTTCCGAAGGGATGCTCGGGATGGAAATCCAAATGAATGATGTCATGGCTTTTGATACATCGCTTTCAGAACAGATTAAATATTTTACGGACTTGAAGATTGAAGAACCCAGCAAGTGGAACCCCATGCTTTATGTGCGAAAACTCGTGAATGGGACCCGGGGCGTATTTAATGGTCTTAATAGCCAACCTCGTTGGTTACAGGAATTGACCGGTCGGGAAAAATTCCTGGATTTCGAGGCGTACTACAAAATATCCAAGGATAGCAAAGGGGGTTGGGGCAATTTATTGTACTTGAGTGATATTTGCGTTGGTGCGGCCGAAGGAGTCATTCATCTGGCAGACGGTGTTCTCACACTCGTCGAGCATCCGGTTGATACCGTAAGTTCCCTCACAAGTCTCGTTGGAATAAACTTTTCCAAAATATTTGACGAAGAGGCGAGATGGTTCAGTTGGACTGACGGGAACAGCGTCTTTCATCTTCCGATAGCGAATACCACGACAAAAGACATGGGGCTAGCGATTATCGCATGGGAAAAGTGGAAAGAAGGGAATTATGGCGCCGCTCTCGGTCAGACATTTGCCGGTGTTGTCGCAACGGTTGCGGGAGTCCGGGCATTACCGAAAGGGATCCGCGCGATCTCCCGCGCCCGCCCGTTCCAGGCGGCACGATTCGCCTATCAGGGAGCCGAAGGATCCGGCAGGTTTTCCCGATTAGCCTCCGCGACGAAAGCCCTCGCCACTGAAACGGGTCAGGTCGTTATGGACTCTGCAAGAGGATTGGGGAAAAGATTTGAAATGCCAAAAGCAATCGGCGAATGTGGAAAAACCCTTCAGGATATTCGGAATAGTAAACTCTTTAATGTTGAGGGGAAAGGAAATGTGCTAGACCAACTCAAGCAATATCTGAGAGGAGATAAAGGCGCGGAAAATCCGTTTACTGAAGCCGGAGATTTTGCAAAAGCAGTTGTGGAATTGAAGAGACTCCAAAGATATGAGGCACGGTATGTGCAATTAAATCGGCAGGAAGTTGTGAGGCTGAAGGCAGAAAAAACGACTTTAGAGAGAGAATTGAAAGCACATGAAAAGAAATATAAAAACTCAATCCCAGAAGAAAAAATGCCAGAATATCACGCAACAGAGACTCGCATTAAGGCTCAATTAGAAAATATTTCCCGCAATATTCAAGCCGCCCAGTGGAAAATTCAACAGATTCAGCCTCCGCTGAAGCCAAGTCAACAGGTTGAAGAAATTCAGCCAATGGAAGAAATCCAAACAGCTCTCAATGATTTGAAAACGGGAGATACTATCGTTTCAAGAGGTGGTTCGACGAGAGAGGTTCTTTCCGTTGAAAATGGGAATATTAAGTTTAAAGTCACTAAAAAGAATCAAGCTGGAGAGAGCATTGTAACTGAAGAAACAATAAAAGTGGCTCATTTGGATGTATTCCTGGAAGGCAAAGATTGGATTCAGAGAATCGAGAGACCAAAGCCTATGAATGGGGGTGCTCAAACAGTCGGAAGTACACAGGAGGTATCTCCCTCCAGCCGAACAGAAGTTATTCCACAAGAGGTAAATTTATCCACCAAAGTACTTGAGGAGATACGGACACAAACAGCAAGGCGCGGGCAAATCGAGACTGAAATATCTCGACTCAATGAACAAGCACGTCAAATACAGGAAAGAGTGACGAGTGAAGTCCAAGGCAAATCAAAAGGGAAATCTCAACAGGAAATTGCACAGGAAGTCGACCGTATGCTTGAGGCTGATGAAGTTTTTAATTCAGCAAATGGGCGATTAATGGACTTGCAGGGAGAACTCAAGGGAGTGAATAAGGCAATGGCTGACTTGCAACAGAAATATAGTAGCCCAGAAGTTCAAGAATATATTTCTCTCAAAAGGAGAGAAATTGATCTTAAAAGAGAAATCGGAGAAGTTGAATCCCAAATCCGCAAAGAAATTAAAGGAGAAGAACAATGGAAGAGTGCGAGTGAAGCAAAATTGGAAGCTGAGGTACAAGCACGTCTTGAATCACATGCACATTTAAACACATTGAATCAGAAACTATTTGAAGCACAGGGAAAAATTAGAGCAACTGAGACAATAAATCCTGCCCTGAAGCAGGAAGTGTCCGTTTCAGAATCGGTAAATACAGAACCTGGCGCAACGACTTCAGGAAAACCAGTGCCTGCTGATGGAGTTGTCCCTGAAGTCTCTTCAGCTCCGGTATTAGAATCTCAGCCTCAAATCCTTGGCCGCATGCTTCATGAAGGGCCGGTACAATATCGAGTGAGACTCGCTAAGGAGTATTTGAGTGTTGATTTGCCCGCGAGCATCATGACAGCAATGCAAATCATAACATCCCCAAGCGAACTATTGTCATTTTTCAAGCAACATACGCCAGCGGCTCTAAAAAATGCAATCAAAGGAGCACCATATCAAAAAAGTGTTGGCTTTCTCAAGGGCATGATTGACTCGGTAACGATGAGACCGGTGTTTGCGAAAGCCGCTCTCGGAAGTCTTGCTGTTGTCTTTGGGGTAAAACTTGCTCGATCAGATACCCTGTCAGCAACTGAAGTCAGAGAGCTCACTGATACAGAAAAGACGAATCTTATGCCGCAATTTCAATCTGATCCGATCAAGTTTAATCTGTTTTGTGCTATGAATGCGGCGGGTATTGATGATGCACGCGATATTCTAAGAGATGCTGTAGCAGTGAAAAGAGAGAGTTTTCGCAAGATCCTCCTGGAGCATTCTGCTCATGACAATACATACACTGTCAACTTCAAGAAATTCATCGATTATCTGAAAGTTGTGAACAATGATGGAGGAGCGGACGCTTCTTCGATCAATGATTCGAATATTGCAAGATCCATCGGCCTCGGAGAGATTTTTAACCCTGAAGAAGTAACACAAGTAAATGTAACTTCATCATCAGGCGAAACTTTCAATGGAGTGTCGCGTGAAGGCAGAAAGTATAAAACTCAAGATGGGAAGTATGTTCCCATCTGGGAAGGAGATACTGTTGAAATCAAAGCAGGATCTTTGTTCTCACCTCCTGTTCCCAAGCCGACGGCCTCATCATGATGAATCAACTTTTTCTCTGGAGCAGGTCTCAGACCTGCTTCTCTTGTTCTGAATGAGCCAATGAAGAGAGATGCGGAATAGTATTTTCTTAAGAGCCAAAATCACAAAAACAGCATATGATTCTGAAATCGAAATAAGGGGAGCGGATTAAAAAAATCTGCTCCAGAGAAAAATTCCGGCTCGGAGGCCGAAATGACAAAGCGGCGAACCTTTCGATTGAAATAAATCTCCATTTCAGGAAGAGTATGTGGGATCATTAAAGCCTATCTCTCTTCCTTCATGAACATCGGAGAAAGCGTCATCCTCGGCATCGTCCAGGGACTCACAGAGTTCCTCCCCGTCTCGTCCTCCGGACATCTCTTCATCTTCGAATCGCTTGTTTTCGGAAAGAAGATGAACATCCCATTCGACGCGTTCCTCCACCTCGCGACGCTTGTCGCCGTTTTGCTCTTTTTTCGGATGCAGATCTGGTCGCTTCTCAGAAATTTCTTCTCTCCAAAGGGAGAAAAGAAAGAGAAAATCTACGCGTGGAAACTCCTCTTCGCGACGCTCATGACCGCCCCCATCGCATTCGCCCTGAAACCGTATGTTGAAAACGACCTTACGAAGTCTATGGTCGGATCGATGCTCCTTCTCACCGCTTCCCTCATCCTTCTCGCGGAATATGCCTCCCCTCCTCCTGAAAAAAGGACGAAAGAGCTTTCGTGGAAGACTGCGTTCTTCCTCGGAATCGTCCAGTCCATCGCTGTGATGCCGGGAATATCCCGATCAGGTGCGACGATCGTCTTTCTCATGCTCTCGGGTGTGGAACGAAAAAAAGCGGTGGAGATCTCGTTCCTCCTCTCCATCCCGACGATCCTCGGCGCGTTCGTCTTCCTCATCCCGGAACTCAGGGCTTCAGAGATGGAGGTCCTTCCTCTCATCCTCGGAGGACTTTCGGCATTTTCCTGTGGTCTCGCCGCGATCTGGCTGCTCCTCAAATGGGTGGAGAAATATTGGGTCGCATTCGCGGTCTGGTGCGCAGTGGTGGGAGGAGTGGTTCTGCTCACCCCCCTCTAGTCCCCCCTTGCAGGGGGGAAGCTGTCCCTCGTCTCCAAAATTTGCTGAGGAGTTCTCTCTCCCCCTTTTATAGGGAGCCGGAGGGGGTCGGCCCTGGTGTGGACTCCGGAGGGGGTCCCATCCCCTCCATGTACTCCATCAACGCTTCGATGCATCCTTCGATGTTCGTCATCACATCGTCATTCGTGAATCGCAGCACTCTGATCCCGTGTTTTTCAAGAAAATGGGTTCTCCTGGCGTCATACCACATTCCCTGTTCGGTGAAATGAGAATCCCCGTCGATTTCTATGGCGAGTTTTCTGGCAAAACAGTAAAAGTCCACGACATACCTCCCGACGGAGCATTGCCTTCGAAATTTAAGGCCATGGATCTGCCTCATCCGGATATGCTCCCAGAAGCGGATTTCCGGATCTGTCGGATTATTCCGTAATTTCCTTCGGATGGGTTTCAACTCTCTCCCGTTCATGAATCACATAGGGGAAGACGAAATGAATCTTCATCATCGTCCTCCCGATTGGTGTACGCATGACCCCCCTCGAGTCCCCCCTTGCAGGGGGGAAGCTATCTCCTGTTCTAAAGAAGTCTACGAAAGCGAATACTCATGCGTATTTCTTCTTCTCTTCCTTCAGCCTCTTCACTTTTTCCGATGATTCCTGAAGCTGTCGACGGGTCTCCTCGACAAGACGGGGTGGCGCGTTTTTTACATAGCTTTCATTCGAGAGGCGGGAATCGAGATTTCTGATGAGTTTTTCCAGGTTTTCAAGCTCCCTCTCGATCCTCATTTTTTCAGCTTCTTCATCGATCACGCCCTCGAGTACGAGGAATATTTCTGTTCCGGAGACATAATCTGAAATCCCATCGCGGGGAGGTTTTTTCCCGTAAACCACGGAAGAGAGGCTCGCGAGGAATTTTACAATGTTTTCGTTTTCCCGGAGGACATCGAGTTTCTTTCCGGAAAACACCGCTTCGATCTTTACTGACGGTTCGATCTTCTTTTCGCTCCGGAGAGAACGGATTTTCATGACGATTGCTTTCACGGATTCAAAATCCTGCTCCGCCTCTTTCGATTCCCACTTCTTATCCGGCTTTGGCCATGGGGTAAGAGTAAGAAGGTCTTTTTCACCCATGGATTCCCATATTTTCTCCGTGACGAACGGGGTGTAGGGATGGAGGAGCATGAGGAGGGATTTGAGAGCCTCCCGGAAGATGAGCGCGGTGTTTTCAGAGCTGTCCGCTTTTGAGGCTTCGATCCCCCAGTCCGCGAGCTCGCTCCAGGCGAATTTGTAGAGCATACTCCCGACCTCTCCGTAATGATGTTTCCTGAGCCCCTCGGTCGCGCTCCGGATGAGGTGCTGGGTTTTTGAGAGGAGCCATTTGTCCGTATGCGTTTTGGGTTCCAGTTTCGCTCCTGCAGGAATATTCATGGAAAAAATGTATCGCGCGATATTCCAGATCTTGTTCGCAAAATTCCGGTACCCCTCTACTTTCTTCTCCCCGAGATTGATCGGATTTCCGGGAGTTGTTCCGACGATCATCGCCATGCGGAGGGCATCCGTCCCGAACTTGTCGATCATCGCGAGGGGATCGATCCCGTTCCCTTTCGATTTCGACATCTTCTGCCCTTTTTCATCACAAACAAGACCGTGGAGATAGACCGTGTGGAATGGGGATTTTCCCGTGGCGAAGAGCGAGAACATGATCATCCGGGCGACCCAGAAGAAGAGGATGTCGTGACCCGTTTCGAGGATCGAGGTCGGGAAGAAATCCCGGAAATCCTGGTTTACTGCGTCCGGCCAACCGAGGGTCGAAAACGGCCAGAGCGCGGATGAAAACCATGTATCAAGCGTGTCTTCATCCTGCCGCAAGTCTTTCCCCTTCGGAGCGATGAGATGCGTCATCTCTCTCGTCTCTGCGTTCTTCATCCTCCAGCGGTCATCACGGAAGGAGGAATAATGTTCTGGATGAACGCCGTCCCTTAAAGCGAAAAGGATCGAGGTGAACATCCCGTGCCCGATGAAGAGGATATCCCCGTCGACAGGATCGAGTTTTTCGATCTTTTCCCAGACCGTTTTTGCTCTTTTCTCCATTCCTTCAAGGGCCTCTCCCGTATTTTTTTCCAGCATTCTCTCAAAAACTGATCTCCCGGGGATCATGTCTTTCTCTGTAATGTCCCCGCAGTCGATTTCCAGAAGCTCATCCCAGACCACGAGTTTTACCCCGAGTTTTTTTGCGATGATCTCTCCGGTGCTCTTTGCCCGGGCGAGTGGAGAAGAGATGATCATTTTTACTTTTTTCTCTTTCTTCAGCTTTTCTGCAAGCTCGGCGGCCTGGGATTTTCCGAGATCGGTGAGCGGTGAGTCGTTCCGAGAAGTGATGACCATCTTCGCATTGCTCTCGCTCTCGCCGTGCCGCGCGAAAATGAGGTTCTGTTTGCGGGGGAGGTGGATGTTCTCTTTTTTGTCATACCAAACGGGTATCCGGTGCCCCCACCAGATCTGGCGCGAGATGCACCAGTCTCGGAGATTGTCCACCCACTGAAAATAGGTCTTGTTGAATCTCCCGGGAATGATCTTTACATCCCCCTTTTTCACCGCATCGACGGTGAGCTTTTTCAGAGTCGTTTTTTTCTTGAGGATCGGATGGACGAACGCTTTGTTCACGTCGATGAACCATTGTGTGGAGACCATCGGCTCGATCGCGGTATGCGAACGGTAGCAGAATCCGACGCTATGGACATACGGTTCGATTTTGAGGAGATATTTTTTCACTTTCGCATCATTTTCGTCGGAAAGCCTCTTCCGGCATTCCTCGCGCGTGAGCCCCTCATATTCTTTCGGAACATACGGAGATTTTTTCATCTTCCCGTCAAAACCGATGACCGGACGCGCTTCGAGCTTATGCTTCCTCCCGATCTCATAGTCGTTCGGATCATGAGAGGGTGTGATCTTGAGGCATCCGGTCCCGAATTTCAGATCGACATAAGGATCCGCGATGACGGGGATTTCCTTGTTTGAAAAAGGGATGATGACTTTTTTTCCGACAGCGCTTTTGTACCTCTTGTCCTTCGGGTTCACCGCAAGCGCCGTATCGCCAAAGAGGGTTTCCGGGCGTGTCGTGGCGACAACAAGAGAATTCTTCGGATCGTCCTTGAAAAAATACTGGTAATAGTAGAGCTTCCCGTTCACTTCCTTGTATTCCACTTCATCATCGGCGAGAACGCTCTGCGCACCGACGGACCAGTTGATCATGCGTCCCCCGCGGTAGATGAGCCCCGCTTCATAGAGATCATGAAAAATCGTATTCACCGCTCCGGAAAGCCCCATATCCATCGTAAACCGCTCCCTTGTCCAGTCGATGGACGCTCCCATTTTCCGGATCTGGTTTGTGATCGTGTCATGTGCTTTTTTTGTCCATTTCCAACATTCCCCGATGAATTTGTCGCGCGTCGTCTCCTTATTCCGGTCTTTTATCCCGAGATGCTTGAGGACGACGGTCTCCGTGGCGATCGCCGCGTGGTCTGTTCCCGGCACCCAGAGAGTCGCGTCTCCGGCCATCCGGTGATACCGGCACATGATGTCTTCCACGACGAGCATGGCGGCGTGTCCGAGGTGAAGCGTTCCCGTCACATTCGGGGGGGGGAGGGGGATAACAAAAGATTCTCCGCTCCTCGAATCCTGGGGCCTTATCGCCTGGAATGCTTTCGCTTTCTCCCATTTTTCCGCAATCCGGTCTTCATGCTGTTTCGCTTCATATGCTTTATCCATAGGTTCCCGATGAGAAAGACAGGAGAGATTGTACTGGAAAAGCCGGGAGATGAAAAAGCACAAAAGAAAAAAGAGGAGGTGGGCTTGTAAGCAGACAAGCATGCAAGCGAACAAGCGAGCAAGAACGGATATGTAAAAACTCCCATATGCTTGTTCGCTTGTCTGCTCATTTCTCTTTTGTGTTTTCTCTTTTTTCTTTCTATGAACTAGAGATGAAAGGACATTGCTCTCGAGAGACTCATTCCATTATGTTAAAGCCCCTCTCCCTTATTTCTTAAAAAAATCTATGACAACTTTTTCATCCGAGTCTTTCCCGGGCAGGGCGCAGGGAGAACCGATCAAGAGTGAGTTCCTCTCGAGAACACTCGGCCAGCTGGAAGATGAAGCAATCAGCCCAGAGGTGGCGCTCGAGCGCCTGGAAGATGACTTTATTTCAGCGTGCCGCATTTACACAACCTACACAAAACCAGAGGATTATGACGAGAACGATCCGTATGCAAGGGTATTTACCGAGGATGATGCGCATATCGCGCATGACTTGAAACGCAGACTGGAGGCTCTTTACCTGGAGATAAGCACGATCATGGAACAACACAGAATAGAGAATAGTACACTGCTCCGAAGATTGGCAGCGCATTATGAGACAATACAGAATCTCGCGGGAAAAAATATTCCAAAAACCGGGTCAGTGAATCCCGAGAACCATGAGCGCAGTAATCCTCTTGCGGTCATAACATTCCGCTTCAGGAGTTCTTTCGTGTCCTTATCGTAATCGTATTTTCTGTTTCATCTCCCGGTCGAGATCGCGTTTCTTGATCGTTTCTCTCTTGTCATATTTTGCCTTCCCTCTGGCAAGAGCGATCTCAAGCTTCGCGTGCCCCCTCTCAAGCCCGAGAGCAAGAGGAATGATCGTCGTCCGGGAACCGGCGAGTTCTTTTTCCAGAGAAACGATCTGTTTCTTGTGGAGGAGAAGTCTCCTGTCTCGGAGTTCATCCGGGACAGAATCCCCCGCGAATTTCCAGTGTTTGATGTAGCCGTTCTTCCAAAAAGCTTCCCCGCTCCGGAGGCTCACAAAGCTTCCCTGAAGATGGACATGCCCATCCCGGATGCTTTTGATCTCTGAACCGAGGAGCTCGATCCCCGCGAGATACTTTTCGAGGATCTCATAATCGTAGAACGCCCTTTTGTTTTTCGCGATGATCTTCATGTCATTCTTCAAGAGTGGAACGGATGGATTCGATATCCTCTGAAAGGGAATCGTCTATGGATTCTGTGACTTCTGAATCTGGCTCTTGCGGGAGCACCCCGAATTCCGTTGACGGCCGTATTCCCATCCCGATGAGCCCGATGATGAGGGCGACGACCGCAAACATCCCCCCGATGATCCAGAACCGCATGACGATCTGGGATTCCGTCCATCCTTTTTTCTCATAATGGTGGTGGAGGGGCGCGATGAGGAATATTTTCTTTCCCCGGAATTTTTTCGACCAGAGCTGGAGAAGAACGGAACAGGTCTCGATGACAAAGATGAATCCCGCGATCGGAAGGATGAAGATCGCGTCGATCATGAGCGCGATGACGCCGAGGGTGGCTCCGAGCGCAAGGGATCCGGTATCCCCCATGAAATATTTCGCCGGCGGGATGTTGTGCCAGAGAAAAGCAAGGAGCGCTCCGATGATGACGGCGCAGAACGTTGCGAGAAAATTGAGTCCTTTCGCGTACGCGATGACGACGAATACCCCATAGGCGATGATGAGGAGCCCACCTGCGAGTCCATCGAGCCCGTCCGTGACATTGACGGCATTCGCCGTAGCCACGAAGACAAGGATAAAAAGCGGGATGTACCAAAGTCCGATCTCAAAATCTCCTACTCCCGGGATGTGGATCGAAGAATATTTTAATTTGAAAGCAAACCAGAGCGCGGCGGCGAGCGCAAAGAGGAGTGTAAAGAGGAGCTTTGGAAGTGCTTCTATCCCCTTTTTTTTCCCGATCCCCCGAATATTGAAATAGTCATCGATCCCGCCGAGGATCCCCATCGCAATAAGGGTGAAAAGCGGAAGATACACTTCCCCTCTCTGAAGTAGGGACTGGTCGAAGACACCGATAAAGGAAAGAACGCGTGAGAAGAGGATAACGAAGAGTACGGTCACCCAGATGAGGATCCCTCCCATGGTCGGGGTCCCCTCTTTTTTGAGATGGAGCGAGCGAAAGATCTTTGCTCCCGCTCCGTCCATCGCGTCTTCACGGATGGCCTTTCTGATCCTATATTTTCGGAGAAACGCGAGAAATGACGGCGTGAAGAAGAGCGCGAAAAAAAACGCGAAAACGGAATAGCTGAAGATCTCGAGGAGGAAAGGAACGTGGGTCATGGAAGCACAAAGAACAAAATACAAAGCACAAAACCGATGAGGGTATTGTACTCATTTCTCAGAAAGAGAGAAAAGAAAAAGCACAAAACAGAAAAGAAACGCAAGACCCCAATTCTCTCAAGATTAACTTCATTTCCCCTGTTTTTGTCTTTTGTCCTTTGTGTTTTGTGTTGTTTTTATTCCCCGTACGCCTTCTCGATCTCATAAAACCTCATCTGAGTCTTGTCGAAGCGGAGATCCGTGTGTCCGATGGGTCCGTTCCGGTGTTTTTTGATCCAGACTTCGGTGATCCCGGGAAAATCGGAATCCTCGTTGTAGTAATCATCGCGGTAGAGCATGAGGACGACATCCGCGTCCTGTTCGATCGCTCCGGAATCACGGAGATCGGAGAGGATAGGCCTTTTGTCGTTTCTCGCCTCGACACTCCTCGAAAGCTGGGAGAGCGCGAGGATCGGAGTATGGAGTTCTCTCGCGAGGGATTTGAGACTCCGGGAGATCTCCGAGATCTCCTGGACGCGGTTCGCGGCAAGTGCGGGATTTCCGGTAGTCATGAGCTGGAGATAGTCGATGACGATGAGATCGAGTCCGTGCTCCATCTGGAGCCTCCTCGCCTTCGCGCGGAGCTCTGAGATGCTGGATCCGACGGAGTCGTCGATGAAGATCGGCGCGGCATTGAGATCGCTCATGACATGGCCCATCCGCTGAAAATCCTCATCATCGAGCTTTCCTTTCTGCATTTTCCAGGAATCCACCGCCATCTGGGAAGCGAGCATGCGGTCGACGAGTTGTTCTTTTGACATCTCCAGTGAGAATATCCCGATCGTTTTCTTGAATTTGAGCGCCGCATGAAGGGCAAAGGTAAGGGAAAGCGCGGTCTTTCCCATGGAAGGCCTCGCGGCAAGGACGATGAGATCTGACGGCTGAAATCCCCCGAGAAGATTGTCGAGGCCGCGGAATCCGGTGGGGATCCCCCTGATCTTATCCGCGTCATCGGATTCATGGAGTTCCGCGAAGAGCTCGAATCTTGAATTGAGGATCTCTTTGATATGGACGAACCGGTCTTTAAGAAAAGTCTGGGATATGGTAAAGATCTCCTTTTCTGCAGATTCGAGGAGCTCTTCGATCCCTTTATCTTCTTCATATCCGAGTCCCATGACTTTGTCGCCAGCGCGTATCATTTTCCGGTGGGTCGATTTCTTCTTCACGATCTGCGCGTATTCAAAAATATGGCTCGCGGAAGGGACCGCGGTGGTGAGTTCTCCGACCGTGACAGGTCCTCCGATCTCATCGAGTAATTTTTTCTCGGAGAGGAGGTCGACAAGGGTGATGAGGTCGATCGGTTTATGCTTCGTGTAGAGATCGAACATCGCCTCGTAGATCTTTGCATGGATCTCTGAATAGAAATCGCTCGGGCTCAACATATCGGCGATCTTGATGATCGACTCCGGATCGATGAGCACCGAACCGAGAACGGACCTCTCCGCATCAATCGCCTGAGGAGGAACGCTTCTTGAAGTTGTTGCCATGAGGAAGGGGGTTGGCGGACGCCAATTTTTCCACGTTTTCGGGGAAAAAGCGAGAGATTTTCAATAATTGATATTCCCTGCAGAAACGCCATCCGGCATGACTTTATTCTCGCTCGATGAACAAAAGAGAATTTTATTATCTTCTTCTCTTTGTGAAAAGCGATTGTCTGACATAAAATGTTGACAATATAATAAAAACAAGCTACTCTTGCCTGCTATGCTTTTTTCTGAGACCTATGTCGAAGAAGTCGCGCGAACGATTCTCGAGAGAACAATCATCCCTTGTGCCGACCAGGCCTTCGCAACAAGAATTACCGACACAAGGCATATCACGGCGAAAAGCATTAGGCTGGCTTGGAGTTTTGGGAGGGGCTGGTTTTCTCGCCTATCAATTTGGCGTACCTCTTTTTGGAGCAAAAAATCCAAGTCCTCTGCCTGATTCTTCTGTGGAGATGACTCCTTCCCCTGTGCGCGTGCCCGAGATGGAGATCATTCCTGGGCCTGTGGAATACAGTCTTCCCGATGAATTCAAGGGAGAAGACCAGGAGCGCATATTGACGAATATTCGTGCAGCAATACCGCATATTCAGGATTCCATCGATCGCGCATTACGGCCAGCTTTGAACAAATCGCTGGACGTGCAATCCAAGCGAAGACTTATCCGGGATTTTTATTCTTCTCTCCGCGATGTGCTCCGTCGCGATCCGGCATTGGACAGATATCTTCAGAGCTCTGACTTACTAAAATTCGAGGATATTGATATGTTGGCCCAGAGAATCCGAACACTGATTGTTCCTGTTGGCTATGATCTCAGTCTTGATCTTTCGGCGGAAGGACAGCCAGCCACAGGCCATTTTGATCTCGACCCGCGTCTCAATTGGTTTCAGATAGAATCCTCTCATTTTATTCGTATCAGTGATGGAGCCAAGCAATATACTGTTCCTGTCCTCATATTTGGCGGGCCTTACTTGAGCGAAGATAATGATTTTAAAGGCCGATTTTTTCCGAATCTGAATGCAGCAGTCTATCTGAAGCCGATTGCCGAAGAGGGTGGGCTCAATCTAATCCGGAAAATGCAGGAATATGGGTTGTTCCCTCCTGGGCAGGAAGAGGAATTAATGCGTAACTTCTATGAGGATACTGTGAATCACGAAGCCACTCATGCTTATGTCGCCCAACGATTTCCTCGCTATGCCAATGCTTCAGATCCATTTCAGAAATACTACATTCCATTCACAGAAGAAATAGTCCCCGGAGTTGTGGTACAGCTGCAACAGAACTGTACTCCCTTAGTTTTTAATGAATTAATGGCCGTAGGCAGTGAATTAGCTCACAGCAATTCACCTATTCCGATCTCATTGTATTCCTATCTGTGCCAAGGGGGTCGAAAACTATCCGGATACGAGTTGGTGAACTATTTATTACCGTTTATTACCATCCAACAGGCCGCAGCAAGTCTGGAAAAAGATGCCCTGCTCCGAGCAATGGCATCCGGGCAAGTGCTCAACACGCTAAGATTTGCTGTATTTGCGAGGAAACATTTATCCGCCGAGCAGGTCAAAAGAGTAGGACAACGCCTCTATCAGGTAGGATTTGATCTCATGCAAGGGGTTGAAGAAGGGAAATATCGAAAGGTTGCCCCTTCTCCGGCAGCATTTCCTGGTTAGTGCTGATTTTTGATTGAAATAGGCGCCTGATAACAGAAAAGCCATCCGTGAGTGGCCACCTCTTAAAGATTGTCTTTTGTCGGTTCTTGCATGCTGGCTTACTTGCTGACTTGTCGACCCGACCCCACTCCTCGAGTTTTCCCCGAAAATATGGTATACTGAAGCTGTATCTTCCCTTTTCTCGTTAGTGATCGTGAAATATATATCGTTCGCGGAGGAGAATTTTCAGAGCATCACCGCATTACTCGAATCCGACGGAGTCTTCATCATTCCGAGCGATACGAGCTTTGGATTTTCCGCATCCCCTTTTTCGCGCATCGCGATCAAAAAGATCCAGACGATCAAGGGAAGAGAAGAGGGGAAGCCATTTCTCCTTCTTGTTTCCGACTTTGAAGAAGCCCAGAAATGGGCATATTTCCCCCTCTCCATGCGGAGTTTTGTGGTGAAACGGTGGTCAAACCGCATCCCGACCACGGTCATAGCGAAGAAAAAAGCAGCGCTTGGTGACTTCTTCCCTGAATTTGATTCCGTCGGGATAAGGGTCCCCGGCCATCCTTTTCTTCAGAAATTCCTCAAGTACTGGGGGAAACCTCTCATTTCGACCAGTGCGAACCGCTCCGGAGAAGACCCTCTCTTCTTCGAAAGAGACATTTATGAGGAGTTCGGAAAAGAAAACATTTATTTTTCAAGTTATGGGAACCTTCTCCCGCGAAGCCAGTCCGAAATATGGAAAGTAGAGAACAAAATTTTAGTACGTGTTCGATAATATTGTACAATGTTTTTGTTCTTTGAAAAGAGAATTTCGATTTTGTAAAGGCATGGCTTATCATTTGCCTTCGTGTCAATAATCGAGAATAAAAACCATCACTCATCCATGGAAAGCATAGAAAAATATTGACGACAGAGAATCGGGTTTGACAGAATGGGCAAGAGATTAAACACATACTGAAGATCACAAAAATTATCCACATAATCCTCACAAGTTTTCCACATTCGATCTGTTCCTTTACAGCACCTCTCTTCCCCCCTATGAGTCTGCATACTCCGGTTCTCCTTGAAGCTGTTCTCGAGGCCTTGCGACCAGGTCCTGGAGGAACCATAGTGGATGCGACGCTTGGCACAGGCGGCCATGCGGAGGAGATCCTCAAAAAATCTGCTCCGGATGGGAAGCTTATCGGATTCGAACTCGATCCGCGGAACGCGGAGATCGCTGAGAAGCGGCTTTCTCCTTTCCGGTCCCGGGCAATCGTAGTCCGACAGAGCTATGGAAACCTTCGGAAGACGCTCCATTCCCTCGGGATCGAGGGTATCGACGGGATCCTCTTCGATCTCGGTGTCTCCTCGCTCCATCTCGACGATCCTGCACGCGGGTTTTCGTTCCGTCAGGATGGTCCTCTCGACATGAGATTCAGCCGAGAGACGAATCATCTCACGGCGGCAGAAATCCTTGCCCACGCATCGGCATATGAACTGACCCGGATATTCCGGGAATATGGAGAAGCCCCCTATTCTGAGAGATACGCGAAGGCCATTGTCGACAGGCGGACGGATTCTCCATTTAAAACGACAGTCGATCTTGCCGATTTCATCCTCTCCCTCTCCCCCCGGTCATCCCGGCTCGGAGGCGGACACCCGGCGGCCCTCGTCTTTCAGGCCTTGCGGATAGCCGTAAATCATGAACTGGATGCCCTCAAGGATACACTCCCGGCTACGCTCCCGCTCCTCCATTCCGGAGCCCGGATCGCTGTCATTTCCTTCCACTCCCTCGAAGACAGGATCGTAAAAGAGTTTTTTCGAAAGACAGGTCCGAAGGAAAAACGCCAGAAGTATCCTCGAAAAGCGGTTTCCCAGAATTTTGCATCAAAGTTGAAAATTCTTACGAAACCCTGTACACTCCCGACTCGATGGGAAATAGAACAAAACCCCAGGGCCAGATCGGCCCGGATGAGAGTTGCTGAAAAACTGTGATTTTTCACCCCTTCGCTTTACAATGAGCACATTCGCTCCCCCCCCAACGTACAGTCAGAAAGCTCCGAGAAAAAAACCGCTTTCTGAAAGGATGGAAATCGGGATTACTACAGTCCTTGTTATCATCAGCCTTCTCCTCGCGAGCATTTCGCTCTCGTACCTTTTTTACGCGAACGAAAAAGCGACTCAGGACTATCAGCTGAGAGTCCTTCAGGAGAAGCGTGCAAACCTCGTGAGGACGAATGAGGTTTTGTCCATGCAGATCGCGGATCTTGAGTCCCTCATCGCGCTTGAGGAGAATGACTCCATCAAGAACATGGTCGCCATGAAAAACCCGCTCTATATCCGAGGCGACTCAGCCGTTGCTCTCACGGGAGTGCAGTAATAAAGCGAACAAGCGGTCAAGCGACCAAGCATGAAGGGATTCTTCTCCGATAGATCCTGCTCTTTCGCTTGTCTGCTTGTTCGCTTATCCGCTTTCTGATTCCATTGATTCTTTCGATGAGAGTAGTATTATTTAAAGAGGATAAATATTGTCCTTATATTGAGAATACCCATGCTGGAAATCAGAAATCTCACCGCTTCTTTTGATTCACGACTCCTCCTCAGGGGGGTGGACCTCAAAGTGAACCCAGGAGAGACCCATATCATCTACGGACCGAACGGGAGCGGGAAATCCACTCTCGGAAAAGTCCTCCTCGGTCATCCCGCCTATACCAAAGAAAACGGGAGTATACGATTTGAGAGAAAAGACCTGGACGGGCTTTCTCCCTGGGAAAGGGCGAAGCTCGGGATATTCCTCTCTCATCAGACTCCTCCCGAGATCCCCGGGGTCGCGGCTGAAGACATCCTTCTTGCCGCAAAAAAATCATTTGCTGATCCTTCTGTAAAGCGTTCTCCCCTTTCTCTCCTCAATGAAAAGAAAGAGATCAGGGGGGCTCTCGCGGAAATGCGCCTTCCCCCTGAATTCCTGCGGCGGGGGATGAACGAAGGAGCATCGGGGGGAGAGAGAAAAAAGCTGGAATGCGTCTCTCTCTTCACCATCGGGGCGAAACTCGCATTTCTCGATGAGATCGATTCCGGTCTTGATTTTGATGCCCTGAAGCTCGTAGTCGCCGGGATCCGGAATTTTCTTTCTCAAAAGGGGAAGAGCGTCGTCCTCGTAACTCACTCCGAGAGGATCATCCACCTCATGGATTCACCGATCATTCATGTGTTCTGCGACGGGAAGATCATCAGCTCCGGCGGCAGGGAGATCGGAGAAAAGGTGACCCGCCACGGATTCGATGTTTTCCGCGCCTGCGAAGACTGCATCGAGAGATCGCTCTGCGCGGTGCATGATATCAAGAAGAAATAGATGCCAAGGAAGGATAAGTCATCTCTGCCGGCTTCATCTCCTGATTTCTCCACACTTTCAAGATCCGATCTCGAGAGCTCGAATCCGTCAAAGTACGCGGAAGGAAGGGCGAGAGGCCTCTCAGAAGGACTCATCCGGGAAATATCCAAAAAAAAGGATGAACCGCTCTGGCTCCTCGAGCATCGTCTGAAATCATTCGGGCTTTTTCTCGCGATGCCTCTTCCGTCATTCGGTCCTGACCTCTCGTCCCTCGATTTCTCGGAGATCTGCTTCTTTGCCGTCGCCTCGGAGAAAGGGATCATGAAAAACTGGGAGGATGTCGATCCGGCGATCAAGCGGACATTTGAACGGCTGAAGATCCCCGAGGCAGAGCGCACGGTCCTTGCGGGAGTCGGCGCCCAGTATGAGAGCGAAACGATCTATCACCGGCTGAGAAAGGAATGGGAGGATCTCGGAGTTCTTTTTGAGGATTTCGACGCGGCAGTGAAAAAGTACCCTGATCTCGTACAAAAATACTTTATGAAGTGCGTCCCGCCGTCAGATCATAAATTTGCCGCTCTCCACGGGGCGGTCTTTTCCGGAGGCACATTTCTCTTCATCCCAAAAGGCGTGAAAGTCTCAAAACCTCTTCAGGCGTATTTCCGGATGAACGCGCGGGGGATGGGTCAGTTCGAACACACGCTCATCGTCATCGAAGAAGGCGCGGAAGCGCAGTACATCGAGGGCTGTTCCGCTCCGCGCTACGGTTCGAACGCGCTCCACGCGGGATGCGTCGAAGTATTTGTCGGAAAAAATTCAAGATTCCGGTATTCATCAGTCGAAAACTGGTCAAAAGACACGTTTAACCTCAATACGAAGCGCGCGATCGTCTCGGAGGGAGCAAGGATGGAATGGGTCGGCGGTAATATGGGGTCGCAAGTGACGATGCTCTATCCCTGTTCCGTACTCGCCGGAAGGAATTCCACAGCCGAGCATCTCGGGATCGCCGTCGCGGGGAAAGGACAGAACCAGGATACGGGAGCAAAAGTGATCCTTATCGGAGAAAACACGAAAGCATCCGTTATTTCAAAGAGTATTTCGAAAGACGGCGGCATCTCCACCTACCGCGGACTCGTGGACGTGAAGAAGACGGCAAAAAACGCCATTGTGAACGTCGAATGCGACGCGCTCCTCTTCGGAAATTCGGTGAGCGACACGCATCCGGTCATCAAAAATGACTCTGAAAACGCGAGTGTCACTCATGAGGCGAAAGCGGGGAAGATCTCAGAAGATGTCCTCTTTTTTCTCGAGACCCGCGGAATCTCTGAAGAAGAAGCGAAAGGGCTCATCGTGAACGGATTTCTGGAAAATATCATAAAGACGCTCCCTCTTGAATATGCGCTTGAACTCAACCGCCTCATCGAACTCGAGATGGAAGGCTCTATCGGATGATCCATGAAGACTCTTATAAACCCCACCGGCTCCGCTTCATTCACTGTCGGCTCAGGAGAGTCCTTCGACCTGCTTTTGAAAGATATGAGACCCGGCTCCCGTGAATTTGCGCTCGAAATCACCGGGACCGGAGAAGGATCAGATATCCGCGTCCGGGGAGTCGCTTCGGCGAAAGGAAAAGATCAGAAGAAGTGGAGAGTCTCTATCAGACTTTCAGGAAAAAACGGCCGCGCTCTTCTCGATCTCCGGGGAGCCGCGGACGGAACTTCTTCTCTTGAATTCCAGGGATCCGGCGTCGTTGCTTCGGATTCTTCTGGAGGATCGGTGGATGTCCGGGAACATATCATCCTCCTTTCTCCGGATGCGAAAGGGAGAGCTCTTCCCGTGCTCCGCGTGGAAACCGATGATGTGGAGTCTGCCGGGCACTCCGCATCGGTGTCCTCCTTCCCGGAAGACCTTCTCTTTTTCCTCGAAAGCCGCGGTATCGATAAAAAAAAGGCAAAATCTCTCCTTCTGAAAGGATTTCTCTCCCCGATTTCTTCTCTCTCATGAACGCAAAAACCCATCCTTTTGACGGCATTAAAAGGAAATTCCCGATCTTCACGAAACATCCGGGACTCGTGTACCTTGATTCCGCGGCATCCGCACAAAAACCGAAATGCGTAATCGAAGCCCTCAAAAACGGATATGGGGAGAAATACGCGAATATCCACCGCGGACTCTATGCGCTCTCCCTCGAATCGACCAGGCTCTATGAGGAAGCGAGGACAAAGACCGCGCGGTTCTTCGGAGCCGAAGCGGACGAGATCATTTTCACGAAAAACGGAACGGAGGCGTCAAACCTCTTCGCCCACTCGTTCAGCGAAGCATATCTCGAACCGGACGACGAGGTCCTCATCACACTCGCCGATCATCACGCAAACATTCTCCCCTGGCTCCATTTGCAGAAGAAAAGAAGTTTCACGGTCCGGTTTATCGAGCCGGATAAGAAAGGAGTTTTTGCCCTTGAGCATTTTCAGAATGCGATTTCGAAGAACACGAAACTCATGGTACTTCCCCATGTTTCGAATACAACGGGAGCGATCTTTCCCGTCCGTGAGATCGTAAAGATCGCATCAGCCGCGGGGGCAAAGACCATGCTCGACATCTGCCAGAGCGCGCCTCATCTTCCAGTGGACCTCAAGTCCCTGGGCGTTGATGCCGCTTTTTTCACCGGCCACAAACTCGGAGCGCCGGGAGGAACGGGAGGGCTTTTTGTAAAGAAAGAACTCATGAAGTCACTCCCACCATTTCTCGTCGGAGGAGACATGATCGAAACGGCAAGCGTCTGTGGCTTTACGACGCGCGAAGCACCGCAGAAATTCGAAGCAGGTACTCCCGCGATCATGGAATCCATCGCTCTCGGCGCAGCGCTCGACTTTCTCGGTGGCCTGGGAATGGAAAACGTGCGCATTCATGAAAAAAACCTCGTAGAATACGCGCTCGGGAGAATAAGACAGGAACTTCCCCGGTTCTCCTTTTTCGGACCGGAAGCAGTAGACGTACGGTCGGGGATCATTTCCCTCACCCATTCCGAAATCCATCCGAACGACCTCGCTCAGCATCTCGCGACAAAAAATATCGCCGTACGGAGCGGCTATCATTGTTCGGAACCGATCCATACCTTCCTCGGTCTCAAAACGGGATCTCTCCGGATGAGTTTCTGGGTCTATACGGAGAGGCAGGATATCGACGCATTCGTGAGCGCGCTTAAAAAAGCGGAATCCCTTTTCCTCGGATGATTTTTCCAAAAAATAAAAAAGGAGAGTCGCCCCTCCTTTTTTGAGAACGAAAAACAGAAAACCCGGTTATTTTTTTTCTTCCGGTTGTGAAGGAGCTGCCGCGGGAGCAGAGATCTGCCCGCAGTTATAGAAGGGATGCTTCCAGACGGATATTGCGCAGAATGCGAGGAAACCGTTGAGGACGAGTGATCCGGTGTTCTCTGAAAGATTCGATAGAGCGCTCAGGACTCCCAGGATAAGAAAAACGAGATATGTGACGAGCGCCCATTTGTGTCCTTTAAAAACGCCTCTCGTGATGAATATCCAAAAAATGGCGAACCCGATAAAGATGAATCAGATAATCGCTGCGAACCGGGATATTATTCCGATCATTCCCGCTGCCGCCGCTTTCCCTTCTGCGGTCACATTGGCAGCCTCAGGCATATCGAGAAGTCCGCTCAGGAATCCCTGTGCGAAAAAGAGAAGAATCGCTCCAAGAAAAAGACAAATAACGCGGAGTATTCCGAACACTCCGAGCGTCGTACCCTGCCACGGGCGGGAAGCAGTCGTATTCATAGGAAGTTGGTTAAAGGATTTGACCGGAGAATACGGCAAATCAGGGGGGAGCGCAAGAGTGTTCAAGCGCTCAAGCATGCAAGCCAGCAAGCAGTTTATTACTTATACACTTGCCTGCTTGAACACTTGCCTGCTTGTCCGCTTGCTCGCTTCCCCTCTCTTATTTCCCGAGCGTCTTCTCTCCTTTCTTCCACCCCACAGGACAGAGTTCGCCGGTTTTCGCGGCTGAGAGCGTCCGGAGCGTCTCTTCAACGCTTCTCCCGAGCGGGAGATTGTTGATCGTTGCGTGGTGGATCGTTCCCTCCGGATCGATGATGAACGTCGCGCGGAGGCTCATTCCTTTGTCGTGGAGAACGTTATACATCTCGGAAATACATTTGTTGAAATCGGAGACGAGGGGAAAGTTGAGCGCTCCAAGATCTCCTTCGCACCACGCTTTGTGGGAGTATTCACTGTCAACGGAAACGCCGAGGAGCTGCGCTCCCTCATTTTCGAATTCCTTCGCTTTCTCCGAGAACGCCTTGATCTCCGTCGGGCAGACAAAGGTGAAATCGAGCGGATAGAAAAAGAGAACGACCCACTTCCCCTGCTTCAGGTATTCGTGGAGCGAGATTTCTCGGAACGCGCCTTTGTCATACGCGTTCGCGGTAAAATCCGGGGCTTTCCCGGAAACGCGCGCCACTTCCTGGCAGCAGCATTCTGATTCCCGAGAGCAGCATTCCGAATTTTCTGAACAACAATCATCCATAGTGAAAAATAAAAGGTTTGTAACCCTAAAAGTATACGGATTTTTCTCGCGGATGGAAAACAGAGAAGAGCGAAGTTGTAAGGGAATTCACAAAAGTTCTCCTGTCACCCCGGACTTGATCCGGGGTCTCCCTGTTCATGGTTGGAGCAGGGGAAAGGTAAGTGGTGCCAATGATTTTCTGTGATATTTTTCTGGCAAATGGAGATTCCGGATGGGGGCCGGAATGACAAAGGGTTCTCTGTCACCCTGAATTCATTTCAGGGCCTGCAAATGGTTCAACTCTCTGGATTGGAACCTGATTTTTCTCTCTCCTTTCGCTCGTCCAGGTCTAGATGATAGAGCAACTTTTTCTCAGTTGCTCCTCCTCTTTGAGTTTGTCTGGGAGACTTCTGTGTGAGAGAGCACAAAAAAAGGGAGCAACACCGGCGAGTTGCTCCAAAATGAGAGAAGGGTCACCCGAGGACGGGTGACTCCCAGAAAACCTTATGATTCTGTTTTTCCGCAGTGAAAAACGTTTCCTTTTTTCTCTCTTTTCTGGCACACTCTTCCGGGTGTCATTTCTTTAAAAAAACCATCAATGATGCAAGACCTCGGAAATATCTCTGTGATCGTCGGAGCGCAGTGGGGAGACGAAGGGAAGGGGAAGCTCGTTGACATTCTCTCGGAGAAATTCGATGTGATCGCCCGCTCTGCGGGAGGCGCGAATGCCGGACACACAATCTATACCGGAGGAAGAAAATTCGTCTTCCACCTCGTCCCCTCGGGCCTCCTCCATGAGGGGAAAGTCGGAATTATCGGAAACGGCTGCGTCGTCCATATTCCGACACTCCTTCAGGAAATTGAAGACATGAAAACATTCGGCGTGAATCCGGAAGGGCGGATTTTTCTGAGCGACCGCGCCCATCTCATCTTCGACTACCATCAGAAGATCGACTGCATCCAGGAGGAAAAGAAAGGAAAGTCCTGCGTCGGGACGACAAAACGCGGGATCGGCCCCGCGTACACGGACAAAGCGAGCCGGACCGGGATCCGCGCCGGAGAGCTTGTCCAGGGACCATTCGAATCCTTCGCGAAAAGACTGAGGGAGAACATCGAGAGGCACCAGGAGATGTACAAATTTGAAGAAGATGTCGAAAAGGAGATCGAGAGGTACCGGGGATACGCGGAGGTTTTGAAGAACGTAATCATCAACACGACGGAATACATCCGCGAAGCGCGGAGAAACAATAAAACAGTCCTTGTGGAAGGCGCGCAGGGCTCTCTCCTCGACCTTGATTTCGGGACTTATCCTTTCGTGACGAGTTCGAACACGACCGTTGCCGGCGCGTGTTCCGGAACGGGGATCGCCCCATCAAAAATCGATTCTGTCATCGGCACGGTGAAGGCGTACACGACCCGCGTCGGGGCAGGTCCGTTTCCGAGCGAGGAACTGGGGGAAACCGGAGAGGAGCTCCGGAAAATCGGGAACGAATACGGAGCGACGACGGGGAGACCGAGGCGGTGCGGATGGTTCGACACCATGGTCGCGCGCCACGCGGTCCTCGTGAACGGGATCGACTACTGGAACCTCACGAAACTCGACATCCTCGATTCATTCCCGAAAATCAAGATCCTCACAAAATATGTTTTTGAGGGGAAAGAGCTCACGAGTTTCCCGGCGAACCTCGAACTCCTCGAGGAACTCGATTCGGAATTCATCGAACTCCCGGGATGGGAGACAAGCATCGCCGACTGCCGGAAATACGAAGACCTCCCGGAGAACGCGCGGAAGTACATCGAAAAACTCGAAGAACTCACCGATACTCCCGTGAAGTTCATCGGAGTGGGGACAGACCGGGAAGCGATCATTATGCGGTGAGATAATTCGTGAGCCTTCCTGCCGCCATTCTCTGTGGATTAAAGCGGATTTTCCTTTCAGTTACTCCATTCACTGATCCGAATTTTGTTGAATCAATAATACTGAATGTCCCATCCGCATTCAGGCTACTCGTTGCTATAGCGACATGTTTCCACGCTCTCTCTCTTTGAAAACAAATAATATCTCCCTGCTGTATATCCCTTCCTGCGACCGGCTGAGAATGATTTAATATTCCTTCCACAACATCATCTGTTTGGGATGAAATTGCTCCCACATCCCGAAGACATGCGAGAACAAAACCAGAACAATCGACTCCAGATTTGCCATCGCCACCTCGCACATATGGAGTTCCGATGTAGGATCGTGCCTGGCTCAGAAAGTCTTTTACAGGAGCCGGTTTTAGTAGCATCCAGGCATCATTTCTTTCGCTCCGAAAATCAGTCCGGCCTTGACGATAGGAGAGGAAGGATTGTTCATCTGCCACATTCCCGCTCAATTTGGAGTAATAATGCGCTAACTTCTCATCATATTGGTTTGCCGCATACCCGGCTCCATTATAATGAGCTGCAATAAAAGCCCAGTCGGGACTCGAACCATCTGTTCGCTTAATTATTGCCTTTCTGAATTCCGGATAATGATCGACAAACTTCATAAAAAGTTCTAACTGTCTTTGTGGTCCCTTCATCATCTCTTCATACATCGATTCAACACTGTCTAATTCCAATAATTTATGATTAAATCCCATGATCTGAGGGACCCCGAAACTCGAGGAAAGGAGGACCGCTTTTTTTATGATCGCATTTCTTTCTTCTTCTGCGAGATCGGGATTGTCTCCACCAAGTTCTTTGTACTTTTCCATGAAGACATGCTTTTCAAATCCGTATGAATTCGCGCGAAAGCCGCTCTCGATCGTAAAAATGGAAAAAACAATATTGGCATCGATTTCCTGAGGCACAACATTCATCACGTCATTGTAGGCGAGCGTCGTATCGCCTACTCTTGCCTTGAATTCATTTCTCACTTCATCAACGATCGGACCGCATATTTCCAGAGCCTTTCCTTCGCTCTCGAGAAAGCCCACATAGCTCGCGCGCAGGCGCTTCTCCTCCTCTCCGTCCACGGCTGGATGCGTTTGCGGTCTTCCTGTTGTTCTTTTTTTCGTATCGTCTCTGTCGGCAATTCCAAATTCATATTTCTCAAGAGAAGCTGCCTCTTCAGAATCACTCGCCGGTCGGAACCAATCTCCGTTCTTGATCGGGACATACTCCCCGGAACTGTCGACATAGCCGATCCGCTCGACTCCCTTCGGGAATTCCGTTTTCGCTCGATACGCATGGATCGGTGTCGTGCTCCCAACCTTGAGGACCACGACCTCTTGAACATCCGTTCCGAAACAATCTCCGAGCCCGATCCGGTAAAGGGCGGTGTCATTCGCAAAATTCGACTGATACCAATATACTCCGTTTTGTTCAACGACCGTTGATATAGCCCCGCGGATAGCGTCCGGCCCTTGGCTTAAGACATCCCCCATTTTGTACTTATGGGAGTCCAAATATTCCTTTCGATACACATTGATTTGTTCAGAAAGAGATCGATACTCACTTAAAATTTCTGGCTTCTGCAAATTCACATCTGTACGAATCTTCTCAGACACCTGTGCCTCGAGCGCAAAGAGGCTGGTCATTTCCTTTTTCAGCTCTTCAGAAAGTTTAAGGCTCTCTCCCCTGAGTTTTTCGTTTTCTGAACGCAGCTTTTGTGCTTCGGGAATTAGTGTTTCCTTCTTCGCTTTTGTTATATCCAATTGTTTCTTGAGCTCTTCTAATCCCTCACTGCCAGAAAGAGCTTCAGCCGGTCGAGGCGAACCTATCGTCATCGGGGATTATGAAAGAAGCCGGACCAAGTTTTCCTTCGTGGATTTTACCCGCTCGATCTTCGCTTTCCGTAACCCAATTTCAGTCCGAAGCATTTCATTTTCACGTTCGAGGGATTCAGATTCATTCTGGATTTCTTTTTTTATGAGTTGCTGTTTTGTTTTTGAAGCGATTTGTTTATTCATCTTTTATGCAAGAGAAGTATCGATTCTCATTGCCAGCTGTGCAATAACATCTCCCACATAATTCGCAATGCTCGGCTCCTTATTCCCTTTTCCGTACCCTTGGTATAAGCGCCCTTTTCTTACAATATTCTCGAGCGGCTGTCCTGAATACCAGGCACTCGCGACATCCGCCCAATTGCCAAAATTATCGAAATATTTGAGCATTTGAAATTTCGCCACCGCATCCTGATTCTTTGGATCGCGTATGTCAGCACCTGGCAGACCAGCTTCTCTCGCCCAATCATCCCAATATTTTGGTGTGATTTGATATTTCCCATAACACCCGGTCCTCTCATTCACAGCACCGGCGTTGCCACCGCTTTCCCTTCTTGTCATAATTTTCATAAAATCATCAATGTAATCACGCTTTGCAGTTTTTTCTGCAAGTTGCAGGATAGTACCCAATTCCATATCTCTTCTTTCAACATATTGTTTGCCAAACTCGCCGATTCTTTGTTCATAAGTTTCAGGAGAATCGGGCCAGTATTTTTTTGTAAATGCCTTGAGATCTATTTTCTCCCCATACGGAAGGTTTTTATTCACAAATGCGACGAATTCCGGAGTGTATTTGTTGTTCGCATTACAATCCTTAACGTCTTGACGTGGATATAAGTACTTGAAAACACTCCTCTGTCTTCCAAGTTCTTTTATAAAGAGATCTATTTTTATAGATTCATGTGTAGATTCTTCTCCTGATGTCTTTTCTTCGTCCATAAAGGATAACACGAAGGCCGGATCAACTCCTTTCTCAAGAGCACGTCGTGCTGTGCTGATCCCCAAATCTGGATATTGGGATCTTATGTACTCATCGGTAAATGTATCTAGCCCCTCTCCTGATTTCGATACGGTCTCGATCGTTACGACTGTCCCCGTAAAAATCAGGAGTCTTTCTCCGTCATCAGTATAAAACTCACCAAGATTTCCTTCTCTCTTTCCCGTCAGAACCTTTTTGGAATCAGGCATCTGGACACTCACCTCGCGGATTTCTGCCGGCATGACATCAGCAAGGCTTATTTCCATTTCAAGTCTGTTATTCCCATGAAAATCAATACCGACTGAGCCTACTGATCGATCGTCCTTCAGCACATTCCCAAAAACGGGAGGATTCGTGATCTCATGAAGTCTCCCGCTTTCATCCCGATGTTGTGTAAGAAATTCATTTACAGACATTTTCTTAATAATGCCACCTTCAACTTGGTCAGCTAATTTCCCTATGCGCTCTCCGCCTGTTGGCAATATGTTCCGAAAGTCCGTACCCGTGTCAAGTTTGAAATTGAGTCGCTTTTCCCAAAAATTGATTTCCTGCTGACGATGAAAGAAATGTTTCTGCATTTTTGTGTGTTATGAAATCAAATTTTATTTAGTGATCGCGGAAGCAGGTGCGGGAAAAGCAGCTTTGATCTTTGTAGTCATATCTGCGGGGTCTGTAAAACTTTGAGCTTGTCCGTCGCCGAACTTTATGGTTTTCGCATTGGCTTTAGATTGATCAACAACACAATTAATGACATTTTTATCCTTTTTACATTTAAAAGTATAAATTTCATCTTTTGCGGCTAATTCGCCCTCAATTGCTATCCCACTCCCCTTTAATGCCTCTTCAAATGTTTTCTTAAAGAACTCTCCCTTTGCTTTCTCTTGAGCCTGAATCTCGCCATCGACCACTTTTTTATACGCATCAACGAGTTCTTTTACAACCCCTGTCTCTGGAACTTTTGGCATTAAATCTGCTATCTCTTTTTTCACATCACCTGTCTTTTTCTCAAACTTCAGTTGATCCATGTATTTCAAAAGCGTTTCGAGTTCTTCAGGTAGAAGGTCCTTTGGGTTGGTTACATCTTGACCGATAGTGATTCTGAGTTTGCCTGCAGCAGTTCCTGACTCAAGTGATATGGAAATATTGTGAGGAACCTTGCTGTTCGTATTCCCGTCAACCGTAACAACATCTTTAATGACTCCCTTATCAATCGTGAAATCAGAAACCTTCAAGATCTCCCTAATTTTTCCCTTTGCCTCTGCGAGAAATGTACTATTCTCGGCTGTTTTCACAGTCCGTTCCTTCCCACCAACTGTTACCTTACAATCTGCTGAAAGACTTCCCGCTAAAGCCTTATGAATTGTAAGCAGTGAAATTATCGTCTCGCTCTTCAGTTCATTGGCCACATTCGCCGCCTCCGCCGCTTTTTGCGCGTCAACTTGGATTTTCCATACGCCTATGACACTTTCGAATTTCTTTCTTGAAGTTTGCTCTGGACTGATTGCCATTGCAGCCTGGATTTGAGCAGCAGTTTTTCCCTTGAGCGCATCGAGATTTGAGGTCAGGAGATCTCTCGGCCAAATATCGACTCCAAAACCTGCCAACTGCTGGAGCACTACAAATTCAGGACGCTTCAATCTCTGCGACATGATCTCCATAAAATCTTTATCCTCTGGTACGTCATTTTTAAGCTTAATGAGCTCGGAATCTGACCATGCCTCCTTGTCATTTTTATTTATTCTGCACCCATTCAATAAATCGTTTGCGATTTTCTCCTTATATTCTTTTACCCAGTATTTGTTGATGACTGGATCCAGAGCGTTTCCAACAAGAAATTTGAGGTTCTTTTTGGCCCATATGAGAAGATTTACGAGCATTCCTCCCAAAAAAGTCTTTCCTCCTGGAATATTTGCAAACATCCTTTCTGCAAAATTTTCGATTTTATTCGCCAATTTTTCCGAACCGGTCAGCTTTGCGATATCTGACTTCTTCGCATCAGAAATATAATCCTTGAACTCTCCGTTTGTATATTTCATGATCATATTATTAACCTCCCACACCCCTTTTTGAGTAGTGATATTATCTCTGATCCTGGCTCCATTTGCTTGATGGAATGCATCCCATCTTTTGAGCGGATTGTTTTCGTCCGTCTCCAATTTATTATCTTTCACGTATTTTGCGAGTGCGGTCCTTATCTCACTCAAGTCAGTAATGAGAGCTGCTTCGAGTGACGTCTTCAGCGAATCATCAATCAGAACATTGGTTTCTTTCCCTTCAAGAACTTTTCCGAGATTGTCGAATCCTACATCGATTTCTTTTCCTTTTGGAACTTGGATTTCTCTCAATTTCGGAGCGTCGGACGAAGATGCAGTCACTGGGACTCTCTCTGGACCTGCTGCAGGTTGTGGCGGGAGATTTGTAGTGATTTCTGTTTCGAGCGTGCCTATCGCACCTTTAAGCTCGTCCTGGGTTAAACCACCTGCCTCTAAGGCTTTCACCTTATCAGCCAATAGTTTTTTTGCTAATTCAGCAACATTTCCTTGCTGTCCTGGCTTTGCTCCAATTTTTATTAAAAATGCATCTTTTTCCTCTTGAGTCGGGAATATAGTCAACATTGAGGTAATGTCCCGAACTAGTGCGTTCGCGATTTCGTCTTTCTCATTTTCCATGTCCAAACCCGCCGGAGTATCATTTGATGCTGCCGCTCTTGCCTGATCGAGTGTTCGTGGATTTTCCGGTGCTGCTGATGGTTCTCCCATTTTGTATATAATTAAAGAGTCGAAAGTGTTTTTTCCATTCCCTGAAGCGATGCGGATTCCGACATCTGCATGACTTCCTCCGCCTTTACGAGAAGAAACGATTTGATGTCCCTGCCCGCCTTGCGGATCGTCTCCGCCTCATGGACACGGAAGAGATTCACGAATTTTTCTGTGAGGAGATAGACTTTTTTTCGGCCGTCCTCGTCCGCGATCTCGGCGAGGCGAAGAAGCCGTGCCCTGTCCGTTTCCGGGAAGGGCGCTTTCTCGATGAATTCGATGAGTTCTTGGATTTGGATCATATGTGTATGAAGTGGAATTTTCTAGGGGAGAAAAATGCGTTTCAGGAATGCGATGAGCCGGGCGAAGAGTGATTTCGGCTTTTCCGACGGTTTTTTTTCATTTTGTTTGTACGCGGGCTCATTTGTCTTTTCTATCTCTTCGAATTTCCTTTCCAGCTCCTCTTCCGCTCTGGGCAATTCATGATCCGCATGATAAGCGTTTTCCATCTTCCGGATGCCGTCCGCGATCTTCCCGCCTTTGACGATCTTCTGAGCCATTTCTTTCTTCTCTCTGCGGCTCATGGAGATGTTCCCGCGTGGTGGAGGTGGAAATTCCATGGGAGGGCATATCGAAATTCAAATTATTGTACCATAAAAACGCCGTTTCAGCAAAAGAAAAACGGAGGAAAGAGTGTTCAAGTTTGCAGGTGTTCAAGCTTGCAAGTGTCCACGCGAACAAGGAAAACAAGCACACAAATCCGGCAATTCCTTGCTGACTTGCTTGCTTGCCGACTTCTTAGTTCCCCTGTCCCATCGCATCGTTCACCAAAACCCGTATCCCAGGCCCCATCGTGCTCTTCAGGGTGATCGTGTAGAGATACTGCCCTTTGATCCCCGCCGGTCTTGCGTCCTTGAGCGCCTTGAAGAACGCTGTGGTGTTCTCGAGGAGCTTATCGTAATCGAACGACGCTTTCCCGAGGATCGTGTGGATGATCCCCTGCTTGTCGATCTTGAACTCGATCTTTCCCTTTTTTACTTCTTCGAGTGTTTTCGTGATGTCCGTGGTCACGGTCCCGGATTTCGGAGAAGGCATAAGCCCTTTCGGACCGAGGATCTTTGCGATCTTCGCCATGCTCTTCATCATGTCGGGAGTCGCGATCGCGAGTTCGAAATCGATCTTTCCCTTCGCGACCTCATCGATGAGTTCCTCTCCGCCGACGATGTCGGCTCCCGCCGCTTTTGCTTCTTTATGATGGGAATCGTCCGTGAAAACAGCGATCTTCTTCGTCTTCCCTGTTCCGTTCGGAAGGACGAGCGTCGCCCGGACAAGCTGATCGGCGTATTTCGGATCGCATCCGGTCCGGATATGGATCTCGATCGTGGAATCGAATTTCGTGGAAGATGTTTCCTTCACGAGTTTTACTGCATCCGCAAGGGTATGCTCAACGCCTTCCCCGCCGAGTTTCTCGAGCGCGGAGCGATATTTTTTTCCGTGTTGCTTCATGGTGTTTTGGGTGAAAGATGTGGTGCTAGCGATCCCGATAGAACCGGAATCTCCCACAAAAGCCAAAATATTGTAATGAAATATCCCGTTTGCGGCAATGCCATTTTCTGAAATATTTTCTGAAAAAGTACAAATCACAACATATAAATCACACAGCTGGTCAGCTGTAGGATACTCTATGAACCTTACAAATTCCTTGGCAGTCACTCGTCCTCGGGTGACGCAAGGGTCGCCCCGGGAGGGGCGACTCCCAGTTAAAGAGAAAGCACAAAAGACAAAACACGAAAAAGTATTCCAGTGTTCAAGTGGGCAAATGCGGATAAGCTTTTTCTCCCTTCTTCACTGGTGAGCTTGCCAGCTTGCACACTTGCTGGCTTTCTTCACATTCTCCCTCTCAACTTTATAAACCTCATGAACTTCCCTTCTTCCTCAGCACGACGACCCAGAGCTCAGGGTGCTCTTCCATCATCCGACGAACGTCGCGTTCTACTGTCTGGATCGAATCACTGTTCATCCAACCAGTCATAGTCTCCGTGCGGTAGTCGATCGTCATCTCGCATCCGGGAATATCATCTGGGCTGGGATCGTTCCCCTCCCACTGAAATCCAATGGACCCGAGAATGGGATCGATACTCACCCGGTCTCTTTCTGTCTGACTCCACCCGCGGAACCCATCAATAAAATACTGAAAACTGATCCTCATCGCGTCAAGGGGGATGCGGAAGGATCCGATCTCTTGAGTTCTTTCATTTCCATTCACTGAAGGAGCAGGGAGTTCTTGGTTTTCAGTCATAGTGTTAGGAAGAAGTAGGAAGTAGGAAGTAGGAAGTAAGAAGTAGGTAGTAAGAAGCAGGTAGTAGAAGATTGAGACAGGAAGAAGATTATTCTACAAAAAACCAGTCCTCTACGTTCCACCAGATATTCCCTCCTGCTCCTTTCGGATCCCATCCGGAGAGCGCGTCATCCTGAACGCTCCGGTAGACGCCGAACGCAAGCGGGATAACGGGGATCGCTTCTCCCCAGTATTCCTGGATCTTCTTGGAGATCGCGTCCCTCCGCTCTTCAAACATGGTGGAAGAGAACTGATCGACGAGTCTCACGAGATTTTTTGCTGATCCATCGGAAAGACCGGCGAGATAATCTCTCTGATAAGAGTTCCAGAATTTGAGAGGCTCTTCGAGTTCGCTTTCCCTGTTGATGTAGAGAAGCCCCCCATGATTTCTCTCTTCAAAAAGTGAAGCGGTCGACCCGTCGACGACGGTGACGATGACTTCAAGCCCGGCATTTTCGAGATCGCTCCTGATCTTGTCTACGACCCTCATCTCGGGAGAATCATTGACTCCCTCAGAAATGATGAGTTCTACCGGATCTGTGATCCGCAGGGAGGAGATGAGATCTTTCGCTTTTTCCGGATCATAGGGATACTCATTCACTTCATCAAAATAATCTGAAGCGGCTTCCGGCCGATAGCTTTTTGCCGCTTTTCCGTCTCTCCCGAAGAGTATCTCCGCGACTTTCTGCCGGTCGATGGCGTACATGAGTGCTTCCCGAAAAATGTGGTCACTAAACGGGAACACATGGAGGTCCGGCTGAAGGAGGTAGAACTGTTCAGAAGGATCGCTCTTCATGATTATCCCTTCATCGTTTTTCAGCGAGAGGTATGTCTTCATGCTCAGGTTCCCGGCGAGATCTGTTTCACCGAGACGGATCTTCTCGGGAAGTTCCTTGTCGAGGACGATGACCCTGATTGTTTCGATGAGCGGTCTTCTTCCGGGGAAATATGGATTCCTCGTAAAGATGGCGTACTTCCCGGGAATGAATTCAGACAGAAGATAAGGGCCGTCGAGAGGAGGAGGATTTGTTTTCATCTTCTCGTCGATCCCCGCCATCCCGAGTTCATGCGTGAGCATCTCGAATTCATGCTTCGGATAGAGGGGGAACTCCTCGACGATCGAACGGACGCGTTTTTCATATTCCACAATGATCGTCTGTTCGTCTCGCACGGTGACATGTTCGCGATTCGGATCTTCCACGAGCATGATGCTGAAGAAGAGGTCGTCGGAGGTCAAGGGGGTCCCGTCCCCCCACTTGAGACCGGGCGTGAGTTCCCAGCGGACTTCTGCTCCTCCGTCTGGAAGAAACTTTACCGTATCGTTCGTGAAGCTCGGGATTTCATTTACGAGATTCGCCGTGACTTCTCCTCCTTCCTTTTCATGGAGAAGTCCGCGCATGAGAAGCCCTTCGATGATACCGGAAGTGTTCAGGGAACTGAGCACAGGGATGGAAAAAACAAGCTCTTCCCGTACGGAAACAGGTCTTTTCCCTTCAGAGAGAACGACAGGATGTCCGTCGTCGCTCTTCCCGAGGGAGGAGAAGAAAACACCGGTCCCGATGATGAGCGCGATGAAGAGGATCCTCCCCATATACCGGTTTATCGTCGGAGCAAAGGATTTATATTTCTTCCGGATATCAAGATTGAAGACCGTGACCGTTCTCACAAGCGTCAAAAAGATGACGGCGTATGACGCGATGAAGAGTTTGTCCGCCGCGACCATGTAGGGGACATCGGGGAGACTGTCCGCTTGCGTAAAGTGGAACGCGATGCAGGAGAGGAGGGCAGTGACGCCGATCGCGGAATTCGCTTCCAGGTTATCGGGGGTGATGAAAAAGACGAGCATCGCCATCCCGACGATGATCGCGAGCGGGAGGAGGAATTTGATGATAAAGGTCATCATCGGGCGCTCCAGCTTGAGGATAAATGAAACAGAATCCATCTCCAGTGGCGTCCCCTCATTCGCGATCGATCCGAAGTCAGAGGCATATCTTTTCTGGGTGACTTCTGCCTGGAAATAGGGTTCGTAGATCCATCCGGTTATAGAAAACTGAGAATTCATCCCGCTCCCCGCAAGATCGGGAACGAGTATCCCTTCTTCTTTCGGGAGACCAAACTCTATTCGGAGCTCCTGCCGGTCAAAAGGAAAATCCTGGAGGGGGAAGTTCCCCCTGAACGTCCCCTGAGCATGCCACCTGACGCTCTGCCAGTCGCCTTCATTCTCCCGCGCGATTTCCTGCAGTGAATCGATTTCTCCGTTTGCGAAGATGATTTCCGGGATCTCCTCGCTTTTTCCGAGCCATTTGCACCAGATGACGAGGTCGGCGGAAAATCTCCCGTTGTTTATTTCGAATTGCGAGACATCGGTAAGAAACGCACCCACGTAGACTTTTCTCTGAGCAGTGTTCTCCGCCCTGCTCATCGACGGAGAAGAGAAGATCATCCCGCAGATGATGAGGGGAAAGAGAAGAGCCTGAATGCTCCAAACCCTGTTCATGGGAAAGATGAGAAGGAACTTCTTTCCTCAATGTAGTCTTGGGAACGGGCGAGGAGAGAAGAGCTTAATCTACTGAGAAATGAGCCCGAGGTCAATCCCATTCACCGGAGTCACCGTGACATCGGCAATAAGCGCCTCCCTGTTCATCTCGATGGCATTCATTTTCAGATCCACTGCTTTGATCTCATAGGTATACCTTTTCTCGAGGTTTAAGAGGAATCCTCCCTGGGCGCGGAAATCCACCGCTTTACTCTTTGTTGCGACGAAGGAAGTGAAGCTTTCCTCTGCTTGATTTGAAGCATACGCGTTGAGGTCCGCGAGGAATCTTTTTTCCTCTTCGTTCGCTTTCGTCTGGTACTCGATATAATTCCTCTCGGCGACCTGCCTTCGGGAAACAAGATTATAATATGTCCTTGTTGCCGATTCTCTGAGATTCTTGCCGGTGGCAAGGTATTCCTCGATCGCAAGAGAGCGGTCAGCGGTCGTGTCGAGATAGGACCGGATATTTGTTTCATTGAAGTTATTCAGTCTTTTGAGGAGCGCGACTTCCGCATCGAGCCGGGAGGGAAATTCGTTCATCCCGATCGTAAAGGGGATCATGAAGATCCTGAGCGTGTTCGCTCCTTCGAGGGAGACGGACTGAAACGGTCTTGAGAGTTCTTCCTGGAATTCGCGGACTCCGGCGAACTTTACCGGGATGAGGATGTCGAAGATGTCGGGATTCTCCCGGAGATAGAGATGCGTGGACTGCGCCGCAGAAACGGCTTCCATCGGGAGGGTGGCGAGAGCGATGAGCCACTCCTCTCTTGCCATGTCACCGAGGATCACATTCGCACTTTCCACGTCTGCGTGAGCAGTAACGACCGGAGCTGGTTTCGGAAGATGCGACGTGATGAAGAAGATCGCTTTCGGGGTGATTGCACTCAACAAGAAAACAATGATGAATGCGAGAGTCCCGATGAGCGCGAACCGGAGTATGGCCCAAAGGTCCTGAAGGACGCTCATGACGAGATCGGAGTATGAAGGGATAAGGGAGAACCTTCCGTGGACATACTCATAGGCGAGCGAGAGTTTCTTTGCCTTTCTTCGGATCCGTGACCGGTCCATGAGGAGAGAAGAAAAATGGGGGTTATAGTTACATATTTCTTGTAGTTTGTCAACATCTTGTTTCCGACAAGCTGTGCGTTCATAAAGTTCATAAAGTTGTACCGAGCAAAATAGTTAACTTTTAAACTTTATAACTTTATGAACTTTATAACTTAATGAGCCTTATGGCTTTCCCATCTCCCCCTGAAGCCGGAATCTTCTCAGTCTGTGGAATGTGAGACCGAAAAGGCAGATCATCCCATAGAGAATACAAAGTCCGACTGCGTCGACTGAAAATACAGTATCAGAGAATGGAAGCGTCGAAAAACTGTGGACGATGAAAAGAGTACTCCTGAGAAGTCCGTATGCCCCGAAAGCAAAGATCATCCCTATTCCGGGAAGAAGACTCAGGGATGAAAGGAGCATGGCAACGGGGATAACCGGCGCGACGAGGAGGTTGGCGAGGGGGGAGACGATGGATACCGTTCCGAAATAGAATGCGATGAGGGGGAGGGCTCCTGCCTGAGCGGCAAGTGTCGCTTCGAGAGCTTCGCGGAATCCGAAAGCACGGGGAATGCCATCAAAGAGACGACTCCAGAGGGGGGTGAAGAGGATGAGCCCCGAGACGGCGGCAACGGAAAGCTGAAAAGAGACGTCGCGCGCGAGGAGAAAAGGATTCATGAGGACCATGAAAAACATACTCCAGAGGAGGAAATAAAAAGGAGTCCCTTCGTTTCCCGAATGAAGGATGAACAGGGAGAGGATCCCCATGATCGCGGCGCGGACAATGGATGAAGAAGCTCCCGTGAGAAGGACAAAAGCGATGACCGTCAAAAAAGTAAGCGTGAGATTCCATTTTTTTGGAAAAATCCGGAACATCCAGAAGAGAAAGACGATGAGGATCGTGATGTTGAACCCCGACAACGCGAGGAGATGGGAGAGTCCGGTCTTTCGAAATTCTTCAATGATCTCAGGAGGAAACCCTTTTTCTCCGCCGAGGAGGATCCCCGCAGCAAAACTCGCTTCCGGTTCGGGTATCTGTATCCGGAGCCTTGTGTCGAGCGCAGTCCGGACCGCATAGAGTGCACGAAAAAGAGGAGAGCCGTTTCCAGCGCTCACGAAACGAACCTTTCCCCAGGGAATATAAGCGTATACGCCTTCTTTTTCGAGATATGTTTTGTAGGAAAAATCCTCCCATTCCGGAGGGACGGTGAGCGTACCCGTGATTTCAAGCTCATCGCCATATTTGAGCAAAGGGTTTTTCGGCACATTCACGAGGATCTCTCCGGATACCCGGATGAAATCCGGATCTTCTGTCCTCTTCAGTCCGGAAGTCTTCATGAATATTTTCATCTTGTCTTCGCGGACATCGGGATACCGGGAGACGATCCCGGCTATGGTCATGAGCTCTTTTGAACCGGACGGGAGCGCGTATTTCGCCGATTCTCCTTCTCCCGGGATATGGAGCGCGAAGAAAAGACGGAGGACTCCGAAGAAAAAAGCGGCGAACCAGATCCCCGAGATCTTCCATGGGATCTTCGCCATGAACGGGAAAAGGAAGATGACGGCTCCGATTGATATCGACCAGGGGTCAAGAGAGAGGTCAGCGACAAATACTCCCGCGAGGAATGAAATAAAAAAGCCGCTGATCACAAGAGTTCTCTCCATCTCATATCATTTTCGGGGAAGACGGGAAAATTGCAAACGACTACATTTCTGCAATACTTTTTGACGGACACGGAGAAATAAATTAAAATAAGACTACTTTAGTACGAATTATGATCCGGTTTTCCCAGGCGGTGGAATATGGATTTCTCGGCCTCATCGAACTCGCAAAGGCGAAGAAGCCGCTTGCTCTCGGAGAACTCGCGAAGAGGGCAAACGTCCCCGACAACTTCCTCGCAAAAATCTTCCAGAGGCTTCAGCGCGCCGGGATCGTTGTTTCCAAACGCGGAAAAACCGGAGGATTTGTTTTCCCTGAAAATAATTCCTCCCTCAGCCTCTGGAAAGTGCTAAGCGCAATCGAAGGATCGAATACTCTCCAGAAATGCGTCGGTGAAAAAGGCCGATACTGCGAATGCGATCGAAACAAAAAATGCCTCCTCCAGAAGGTATGGAGCGATGCGCAAAAATCACTCGAAGACACCATGGAGAAATGGACAATCGCCGATCTTTTGAAATAGGGCGCAGGGAAGAGAAGGGATTTTTTCATCCATGCCCTTTTTGCTTGCGGAGTTGTAGAGTTTATATGAGTTTTAAAGATCCATAGTTAAAAACATTATCAGGAGATATTCAAAGAAATCAGGAGGGAGAAAAAATTGTTTTTTGATTTGTGTTTTATCTTTTGTGCTTTGTGTTTTGTCCTTTGTGTTTCCATCGTCCTTGTTTCTTTTTCCCGTCGCCTCTAGAATACGGTTGAATCAATTTTCCCATGACGATCTTCCGGACAACATCGCCTCTTCACGCGGATGAAAAAATTGAGAAGGAGGAGCTTTTTGAAATCACTCTCCGTCCAAAGACATTCGAAGAGTATGTGGGACAGAAACAGATCAAAAAAAACCTGGGAGTGTACATCGCGGGCGCAAAAAAAAGAGGAGAAGTGCTCGAACATGTCCTCCTCTATGGTCCTCCCGGGCTCGGAAAAACGACGCTCGCCCATATCATCGCCGTGGCCATGGGCGGATCTCTCCACATCACCTCCGGCCCCGCGATCGAGAAACCGGGAGATCTCGCTGCCCTCCTCACGAATCTCCGGGAAGGAGACATCCTTTTCATCGATGAGATCCATCGCCTGAAGACGATCGTGGAAGAGATCCTCTATTCCGCGATGGAGGATTTTGCGCTCGATCTCATGGTCGGGAACGGTCCTGGTGCGAAATCCATGCGCCTGAAGCTCGCTCCTTTTACGCTCATCGGAGCAACGACGAAGATGGGTTCTCTCACCTCTCCTCTCCGAGACCGGTTTGGAAGCATCCATAAACTGGAATTCTATTCGCCGGAAGAAATCGAACTTATTCTGAAGCGGAGTTCCAGTATTCTCAAATGTTCCATCAGTCCGGAAGCGATCACACTCCTCTCCCGGTCTTCCCGTTCCACTCCTCGTGTCGCGAACCGGCTCCTCAAGCGCGTCCGTGATTTTGCCGATATGGAAGGGGATCATGAGATCTCTGTAAAAAACGCGGCGGACGCCCTCCGGCATCTCGGAGTCGACTCTGCCGGGCTCGACGAAACAGACCGCGCGCTCTTGCGGGTGATCATCGAAAAATTCTCCGGCGGTCCCGTCGGACTTTCCACCCTCGGAGCCGCACTCGCAGAAGAAAAAGAGACGATCGAGGAGATCTACGAACCGTATCTCATCCAACTCGGATTCCTCCAGCGGACACCGAAAGGGAGGACCGCGACTCCGCATGCATACGCTCATCTCGGGATTATTGAAAAAAATCCTCCCCGGCCTTCCCTCTTTTCGAAGGAAAGCTAGAGACCTGATAACCCTGAAGTGACTCTTTCGCGGTTATACAGTTCACCAGGTTCCATTGAGGATTGCCGCTCTTTGGATGATCTGTCATGAGCGGTCTCCGGTGAGAATGCGAGGAGAAGTGATCACGTTTTTCAGTTCAAAGAGAATGAAGCCGGTTATTCCATAAGAAATAAGGCGCTCAGATGGAGCGCCTCATTTCTCGTTCAGTTCTTGGGAACCTCCTTATTGAGGAGTTGATTCATCCATGCTGCTGTTGAATCCCTGGATGAGGAAATCGCTCGCGTTGCATTTCTCTTTTGCCATTTTCTCAACGTTCTTCTTGAAAGCCTCTTTATCCTTTACGGCTTCCCAGGCTTTCTGTGCTTCATCTTCATTCGCATAGCCTGCATCTTCCATAAGTTTTTTCGCCTGTGTTTCGAGCTCAGCGCTCTTTTTCTCCATTTCTACCGGATCGGTGATGGCCATGATCTCAGTAAAAGATTTTTCAGCGAGGCAGAGAAGATCGGCGGCAAGGCCTGCAAGTTTCTCTTCTTGTGATCCGCATCCGGAGAGGACGACGGTAAGTGCCAAGAGAAGCCCCATGGTGGTGGCTTTTTTCATAAGGGGGGGATGAGAGAGTAAAAACTATTGGTACTCTAATACATTTCTGAAAATAATGTAAAGGAGACTTCTCAAAGAAGACGAAAGAGAAAGCCCAAAGGACAAAAGAATCCTCTTTCTTTTTTCTTTTCTCCTTTCTCGCTCCTCCTGTTTCCCCTTATAATTCTCCTGCATCTTCCTTCTCATATGACTTCCCCCCTCTCCTGTCTCTCCCCCCTCGACGGCCGTTATTCGGAAAAGTGTGACGCGCTCCGGAAATATTTTTCCGAAGAAGCACTCATCCATTACCGGGTATTCGTCGAGATCGAGTGGCTCCTCTTTCTCACGAAGAGAAAAGATGTTCCCGAATGCCGGCCATTAACAAAATCGGAAGAAAAGAGTGTTAAAAAAATTCACGATGAGTTTTCGGAAAAAGACGCTCTCCGGGTGAAGGAGATCGAAAAGAAAACGAATCATGATGTAAAGGCGGTGGAATATTTCCTCAAGGAAAGATTTTCCGGTACTTCTCTCGAAGACATCTCGGAGTGGCTTCATTTCTCGCTCACGTCCGAGGACGTGAACAATCTCTCCTATTCTCTCATGCTGAAAGATTCATGTGAGGAATGTCTTCTCGGTGAAATCGAAAAAATCGAGAAGATCCTATTCGAGAGATCACGGGAATGGAAGGGAGTTCCAATGCTTGCGAGAACGCACGGCCAGCCGGCATCCCCGACGACTATGGGGAAAGCGTGGCTCAACTTCGCATCCCGGATAAGAAGGCAGAGGGAAGGGATGGACGGACTTGAATTCCTTGGAAAACTAAACGGCGCGACAGGAAATTTCAATGCGCACATCGCCGCGTATCCGCGCGTCCACTGGCTTGAAGTCTCCCGTCTCTTTGTGGAAAAACTCGGACTCGTATGGCAGCCGGTCACTGATCAGATCGAACCCCACGATTTCATCGCCGAGCTCTGTCATTCCTTTTCCCGTGTCGGAACGATCCTCATCGACTTCTCCCGTGATGTCTGGGGATATGTTTCACTCGGATACTTCCGGCAGAAAGTGAAAAAAGGAGAAGTGGGAAGCTCTACGATGCCGCATAAGGTAAACCCCATTGATTTTGAGAACGCGGAGGGAAATCTCGGGATCGCGAACACGCTCTTTCATTTCTTTTCGGAGAAGCTCCCTGTTTCCCGGTGGCAGAGAGATCTCACCGATTCGACGGTCCTCCGGAATCTCGGGGTCGCGTTCGGACATTTCCTCCTTGCCCTGAGAAGCCTGGAAAAAGGGATTGAGAAACTGGAACTCAATCCCGCAAAACTCGAGACCGATCTTCTGGAGAATTACGAGGTCCTTTCCGAAGCAGTCCAGACGGTGCTCCGGAAAAACGGTGTGGAGAACGCATATGAGAAGCTCAAAGAGCTCACGAGGGGAAAGCGGCTTACAAAAGAAGGGTATGAAAGCTTTGTTTCTTCACTCGGGATCCCCGCTCCTGAAAAGAAGCGCCTCCTCTCCCTCACTCCGGAGAAATATACGGGTCTTGCGGAAAAAATCGTCGATGAGTTTTCCCGTTGAGTGTTCAAGAATCTTTCTCTCGTACACACATGATCCTCTCCGACCGCGACATCAAGAAAAGGATTGCTGACGGCTCTGTTACAATCGCATCTCCCAGGAATGATTCCCTTCTGCAGATCCATGCCTCCTCCATGGACCTCCGGCTCGGTTACCATTTCAAAGTCTACGAACACGGCAAGACCGGCGTCCTCGATCCCTACACGATGGAAGATGCGGAATCGCTCACCCGCCTCATCGAGATCCGGAAAGGCGAACCGTTTATCGTCCAGCCGGGGGAATTTGTTCTCGGGGTGACGCTCGAGAAGATATCCCTCCCGAATGACCTCGTCGCGAGGATCGAGGGGAGGAGTTCTCTCGGACGGCTCGGGATCGCGATTCATTCCACCGCCGGTTTTATTGATGCCGGATTTACGGGGACCATCACTCTCGAGATCTCGAATATCAACCGGATGCCGATTGCCATCTATCCGGAGATGAGGATCTGTCAGCTCGCCTTTGAAGAAATGTCATCGCCTGCGGAAATCCCGTACGGGGAAAAATCTTCTTCAAAATATCAGAACCAGGATCTCCCGGGAACAAGCCGGATCGGGAGGGATCCGGAGTTCAAAGGATCTCCCTCAGAGGAGTGAAGGGATCCGGGCGAGTTTCATCCGAAAATCTGATATGTTCTCGGCAGTGATGCTTTGAAATGTCCGAAAATGCCGGCCAAGTGCGAGGATTTCTCTTACCAGTGCCGTGAGTTCCACGCGATAGGAAGGAGCCCAGGATTCCATTTCCATCATGAGTTCCAAAGCATCGGAAAATTCCCTCGTCTGAAGGACTGCTTTCGGCGGAATCAGGGCCGAAGCCTTACTCAGCGATCGTTCCGCATTTCTCGCCCGGATTCTGTAAAATGATTTGAGTCCGTGGCACTGCTCCGACATAATGGGATGCGAAAAAGGGAGGAAATACTATCAAATCTCTGTTAGAAGTAAATCTTTTTCAATCCATGGACACTGATCTTCTGAAAAAAATACGGGATTTTGCGCTCCGGCTCCTTAGCGGGAGGGATCATTCGATCTATGAGCTGAGATTAAAGCTTCAGAAAAAATTCTCTTCCTACCCGGAGGAGATGGAAGGAGTCATTCAAGAATGCATTGAGAAAAAATATCTCGACGATGAGCGTTTCGCGCAGGAGTGGATCCGCTTCCGTGAAGAAGGATCTCCGCGAGGAACATTCCTTCTGAAGCAGGAGTTGAGAAAAAAAGGTGTTTCTCCGGAGGTCATAGACAGCGTCCTTTCTCATATCCCAGAAACGGACGGACTTGCAAAAGCAGAGACTCTCGCGAAGAAAAAGATTTCTTCATTCCCGCCGGACCTCAGTGCATTAAAAAAAAGGGAGCGCCTCTTCCGGTTTCTCCTGTCGCGAGGTTTTGACCATGGTGTCATTGCGAAAATCCTTTCCTCCCGGGATCTTTTTGAAAAATAGGGAAAAATGGAAAAAAATGGATTTTTCGCTGTACACTTATGTATTTGAATTTGGTGAGAACATAAAGAAGTTAGTAAACGCTTCTTTAAGTTCTAAGGTGGAAATTATTATCAGCGGCTGCGCAAAACCATAAGCAGATAAAAAACTTTTCTCATTTTTGTACTTTGTATTTTGTGCTTTGTACTTGCTTGTGCATTGTACTTTCCTTGACTCTCAATGGGAAAATCACTAAAATTCGCAGGCTTTACGGAAAAACCGAGATCTTTCGCATTCCCGCCGAGATGGCGAAATTGGTAGACGCGCGGGACTCAAAATCCCGTTCC
>JBGSON010000028.1:0-56018 GCA_041739085.1 Candidatus Altimarinota bacterium
GTTGCCGTTCGTTTCTTCTTTACGATCTCTTCCAACAATTTCTTCCGGTGCAAGAGCATTTCATAACAGGGATACATGGATCTTGAGTAAAGGACTTTATCCTAACTCAAATGTGTGATCCGAATTGCTGCAACCTTAACAAGACTTGTCAAAAAATGAAAAAGTCAGTACACTCTTCCTCAAAGTTCATTTGCGATTCATTTTCAACAAATTTGAAGTCCTTAGAATGTCGAGTGTAGGAGCTGAAACACCAATGGGAAAGGGACGATTGCAGACGCTCGAGGAGTCAGGAGCAGATGGTGTTTTCGCATTGCCCCAGGCGACTCCACACAGGGATGGCAGAAGCGATGTCGGGATAGAGAATGCCAGTCTTTGGGCAAGGATCGCCGAGCTTGAAGAGGCTCATGAAGAAGACGCGGCAAGAATACTAGCGTTGCAGACTGAGAATGCGCGGTTGATCGCAGACAACCTGAGACTTTCCCAAGAAGCGACACAAGATGACGTAACCGGACTGCCGAATGATAGGGCGCGTGCCGCGGAACTCAAAAGAGTGATCGCAGAAATATGCAGATATCCCCATGAGTTTTTTGCTTTGATATTCAGCGACGTCGATCATTTTAAGCCGATTAATGACACCCTTGGCCATCAGAAGGGGGACGAGGCCCTCCGAAAAATCGCACAGGCCATCCGGGATGTCACAAGAGCGAATGATGGAGTATTCCGCCATTATAAGGGGGATGAATTTTCTTCGATCATCCGGGCGAACGGTAGTGAGAGAACATCTATTGAAGAAGCGAGATTATATGCAGAAAAAATCAGGAATGCAGTGGAAGCAATCGAGATAACCGGAGCTCCAAACGATGAGATGACAACGGTTTTACGCGTGAGCCTTTCCATAGGATACCGGCTCATCAGCATCAGTGATATTCCGCAGGATATCATCCTCAATGATGCGATGATCGATGTCATATGCAAACGCATTATGGAGGAAGCGGATGCCGCCATGTACTGTGCGAAAGTCGAAGGAGGGAACCAGGTTGTCGGGACGGAAGAAATAGCCAGGATCGCGGCAGCAAACAGACTAAGGACCAGGAAATCAGAATAGTTCATCCTTCCCCATCCTTTTCTCCGGAGGGATCCACTTCACTCCGAGGATTTTGTAGACCCCTTCTTCGGTCTCCCCCGCTCTCTTTTTTGTTCCCCGGAAAACTCCGTATTCCGAAAGCTTCAACCCTTTCTTCAGGGCGATCTTCCGGAGGAGAATATTGTGTTCTTTTGATCCGGTAAAATACTGAAGCGCCGAACCATAGCTTTCCGGAGGGACGACCCGGAGATCGACCTGATGTTTTTCTTTCGTGATGACCGAAGCTTTTGTCCCTCCTTCCGCGGTCACCTGGAGAATCCCCGGAAGGTTCACAAAAAAGGAAATGACTTCTTCCGGAGCATGGGACGAAACGAGGATGTCAATGTCCCCGAGAGTCCCGCTTTTTCTCCGGAGGCTTCCAGCCGTCGAGATGAGTTCCACTGACGCACATTTTTTTAAGTGCTGAATGATCCCGGAAGCGAGCTTCTCCGCTTCTTCATAAGGCATTCTCGTATTCATGGATGAAGAAAGCTCTAGGCCCTGAAAAATATTTTCAATTTTCTTCTTTCCGAATCCAGGAATATCCTCCGCTTTTTCGCCCTTCAAGAGGACCCTCAGATTTTTGACATCCTTCACTCCATATTCGATCCAGAGCTTCCGGACGGTTTTCGGCCCGAGAGACGGGACGCGGAGGAGATCGATGACCCCCGGTGGGATTCCCGCTTTCATGTTCTCATGCGCGGACACCTGTCCGCTCTCGCGGAATTCAATGATTTTTTCGCTGATCGCGTCTCCGATGCCGGGCAAATCCCGGAGCTCTTTGCGGGAGGCATTGTGCAGTGTTTCTTCCCTGAGCGTCATCATGATCTCCGCGGCTTTCCGGTACGCGCGCACCTTAAAGACATTCTCCCCGGAGAGTTCGAGGAGATCCGCCATCTCATGGAAAATGACATTGAGACTTTTAGCAATCATATGAAATAAACATCCTCTCCGATTGTAGGAGAAACAAGGAGGAATTGCACGGATGGGGATCAGATGCCGTGAAAAGCGAGAAATTCTTCAAGAGTGATGTTTTCCAGCGTCCCCCTGCTCGAGCCCGAGATCCGGACAAATTTTTTCTTTTCTGAATCATATTCTCCGGAAAGGAAAGTCTCATCTTTTGAAAAGAAAACTTTCACAAAGAAGACTTTACCGCTCGCCGCATCGGCTTCGAAGAGCTTGGAATCGTACGTGAATCCGTTATCAAGAAAAAGCTTCGAGAGCTCTTCGATGAGACTCGCTTCACTCGGAATATCTTCCTCAGCAGCAGAAGCATCACCGGAAGGAGTTGCTTCATCAGCAGAAAGCGTTCCTGACGGTCCCGAAGAAGGAGCCGATGAAACCGGAGATGCGGCAGCCGGAGAAGCCTCTTCTGGAGTGGATGCTTCAAACAGTTTCCCATAATCAGCGAGGGGAATGTTCTCGAGATGTCCGATGACTCCCTCCTCGTCTTCGAGAGAGAGGAAGACTTCTGTGGTCATATCAAACTCCCCCGAGAGAACGATCATGTTTTTCCCGTCGTTCATATTTTGAAACGTAATGCGGGCGGCGTCCTCTGAAACGGAAATGTCTTCGTTTGCAAACGAGATATTGTATTTCTGGACTTTTCGGCCGAACTCCTGCTTCGTCATGAGGATCTCTTCTCCCTGCGTCGCGATGCCGAGGATCATGGAAATGGCATCTTCGAGGAGGACCTCGTCGATCGAAAATTCGGGATAATCCTCGAATTCAACATTCTGAAGGAATTTCTTGTCCGTGTCCTTCTCGACGGTGAAATCAAAAGATACAACGACCTTCGACGATCCGACTTCTGCACGATTTACCCGCACTTTGTTCGTATCGAGCGCCTCCATATCTGTACGAAATGCTACGATGTTCTGGGCCTCTCCTTCGAGTTCAATTTCAGGAGTGAGGAGGTCCTGCTGGAGATTCCGGATGATGAGATCGGCGAGAACCGGATCGATCTCATTCTCCTCCTCTGCATCAACAACAGGATCGGTGATCTCTCCATCTCCCCCTTCGTCATCAGGATTGAGGGTGAGATAGATCGCGCTTTCGAGAGATCCGATGGAGTGCGTCCCCGGGATCTCAGTGCCATCTAAAAGTTTCACATCCTTCAGGTATGTGTGCTGTACAGAGAGAACTCCGGAGAATACATACTCCATGGTATCCGTTGTCGCCTTGCTCACTTGAAAAAATTCATCGTCAATTTTCTCCCCTTCATCGAGAGTCATGTTCGCGCCTTCCAGGAGAGAGGTCGCCAGTGCATAGGAGTCACCGGGATCGACCGCTTCTTCCTCTGATGCGGTATCGTCTATCGCCGCCCCATGGTAGCTCCCTTCTTCCACAAATGCGATGAGCCACTTCTGGAAGGAATCTTCATCACAGGCATCGGAGAGTTCGCAGGCAAGAGCTTTCCAGGACTGGATGAGACTGGTGTACTCCGCGTCAGTGCAAGCCTCATGTGTTTCACAGACATCGAGTTTCATCTTCACCGTATCCTTCTCCAGCATGAGATTTTTATACATGATCGCCGTTTTTATTGCGGGATCGAGCCGGTCCATATTTTCAACCGTCTTCTCAAAGATTGACCTCGCGAGCATGAGGTTTTCTGAAGTAACGAGATACCTCGAGAGAATGAGGCTTTTTTGAAGTATCTCAAACTGAGTGAGGTCTTTTTCGTCGTCAGAGAGATTCAGCTCTTCATTGTCGAGATATTCAAGGAACGCGAGAAGATCTTCGTTGACTTCGGCCGGCTTATTGACAAAGAAACGGAAAAGCGTGCCGCGGTACAGAGTGAGAAGAGGGGATTTTTCCTCTACGTTCATTTTGTCGATCTTCTGTGCCCAGAGGGATTTGATCCTGGAAAGCTCAGACTGTTTCCATGATTTCGATTCACTATCGATCGATTTCTGAAGCGCATGAAAAGAATTCCGGATCATCGATTTTTCAAAGGCAGTCGCCTCAGTGCCGGTAAGAGATTTCAGTATTTCATCTTCGAGGCGGTGGCGAATGTTTTTTTCAGAGAACGAGTTTTCGATGATCTTCACTTCCGAAAGGAGCTCCTCCATCCTTCCGGCTGGAAGATTCTGGTCTTCAAAAAACTGATTGATATACTCCTGATTGTTATCCTTGAGAGCGACATAGAACGCGCTTTTTTCTGTTTCCCAAATGTCCTCGTTCAGGAGGTTTTTTTTCTGACCGATGAACGTCATGGTGCTCCGGACCTTCTTTCCGAGGCCGGACATCGGGGAGGATGTGCTCATAAAATCCCGCGAGAGCTTTTCCCGGAGAAACGCATCCTTCTTGATGTCGCCATGGTCGTTTTCATCCGGGATGGCAAGCTGGACATGGAATTCCTTCTGGAGCTTTGAAGTGCGGAGTTTTTTCAGCTTTGCAATGGGGAGAGTGGAAGATTCCGGAAAGACCGCTCTGCTCATCGCGGGGAGAGAGAGCTCGAGGGTCTCTCCTTCTTCGCCCTTGATCACGACCGGCATGCTGTTTTCCCAATTGAAGATAGTGATCTTCCCGTCCCCTTTCTGTATCCGTGCGGAACCGCTCTCTATCGTGAAGACATATTGATCTGTTTCGATCTCTGTCCTTATCGGAGAAAATACCCAGATATTCCCTTCTTCGAAGTCGATTTTTGGTGATACTTCATTCGGGTCGATCACAAACGATGATTCATCATACACGCGGACCGCTCCATTTTCAGAGAGGACGATCGTACTCGCGGAAGAGGGGTCCTGACTGAAGGAAATTTTTTCATGGAGAGGAAAAATGCCCGTTATCCTCACTTCTTCCCCGAGATAGTCATCGTGATAGTATGCCTTTCCCGAACTCACTTCGATATAGAGGGACGGGGGATCGATTTCTTCCTCGATGGCTCCCGAGAAGAGAGAACCGAGAAGAAAGAGAAAACCGGTCACCAGGACCGAAGCGACAAACTGCAATTTTCGGCGGGAAGAAATTTTTTGGGACTGCTCCAGGATCGCTTCCTGTTTCTTCCTTTCCTCTTCCTCTTTTCTTTGCTTCACCATTTCGGGGGTGAGTTCCTCTTCGATTTCTGGCTCGGGAGATATTTCCTGAGAAGACACATTCATCTGTTCCTCAGTAGCCGCTGCACTCTCATCACCCCCGGACCGCCTTTTATTCCGGAACAGTTTTTTGCTTTTTTCGATGAGGTTCCGGAGACGGGCAGGAAGAAGAGAAGAAGCTTGCTGAGTGCCCATTTCGAGCATTTCGCTGTTATCCGAAGGATCCCCCTCCTCATGAGGGATAGAGTCCTCGTCAGAGAGTGGTGACCCTTCTCCCTGCATTTCCGGCGAATGGGGCTCATATGAGTCTGCCACTTCTTTCCCGTCGCTCATCGCAACAGGTTGTTCAGAGATCCCATCCTCCTGAGGCAGGCCTTCGTTTTTCTCTTCGTTTTCTGTCATTTTTTTGTATTTTCAGTGAAAAGCTTCGTACTATATTACAATAATAACAGAAACAAGTCAATAATAATATTTCGCCTTTTCTCCATCATTTTGAGAAGATTCCGATCAGGTATGAAGCATGAAGCCCTCATCATTCTCGGCATAGATCCCGGTCTCGAGCGGACAGGATTCGGAATCGTTCTCTCAGAGGCCGGAAAACTCAGTCTCCATGAGTACGGAGTCTTCTATACGGACAAAGGGAAACCCTTTCAAGAGAGACTTCTGGAGGTGGAAAAAGATTTTTCGGAAGTGATGAAAAAATGGAAACCCGATATGCTCGCGATCGAAAAGCTCATTTTTGTGAAAAACGTGACGAACGGGCTTCAGGTCGCCCATGCGAGAGGAGTAATCATGGCGAGAGCAGCAGAGAAAGGACTCAAGATAGTCGAATGCATGCCGACTGAGATAAAAAAGCATATCACCGGAAACGGAAGGGCAAAGAAGCCTCAGATCCAGAGGGTGATCCAGATGATCTTCGGGCTCAGTGAGATCCCGAAACCGGATGACGCTGCGGACGCGATCGCTGTTGCGGTCACGGCGTCGCAGACGATACGCTGAAGGGTTTTAAAGCTCCAGAATAACGGGATAGGATCCGAGGATTTTTACGTGAGCGCCTTTGTCCTTCATATTCCCGAGGACTTCCTGGGTCGTTTCATTGAGAAGCGTCCCTTCAAAATCGAGAAAGAAGATGTATTCTCCGAATATGTGGCCGGCCGGACGTGATTCGATCTTTGTGAGATTGATACTCCTCCTGGAGAATTCCGTAAGTACGGAAGCAAGTGTTCCCGGTGAATCCTGGTCGAAGTAGAACACGATGGAACTGATGGGAAAACTTTTCTTCGGTGAAAAGCGGGTGAGGGAATGAGAGAGAAACGCAAATCGCGTTTCATTGCCGTCAGAATTCGCAAGATCCCGGGAAATAACGGAAAGACCTGCATTTTCCGCGGCTTTTTCCGAACAGATGATCGCCGAATGCCGGTCGCCTTTCCGGAGCATTTCTGTAATGGCATGAGCGGTGGAAGTTGAGGGGAGAAGATCGACATCAGGAAACGATCGCTGGATGAATTTTGAACACTGATTGAGCGGCTGGGAATGGGACGAGATCGTTCGGATAAGGCTCGGCGTCGTTCCCGGAAGACCCGCGAGGACATAGTGGATGGGAAGGCGGAAAAGCGCCTGAATGAGCTCCGGTGTCTGAAAGAGTCCGTCGAGTGTCTGCCCGATGCTCCCTTCGATCTTGTTTTCGACCGGGACCAGGATGCTTTCAACACGGCGATCATCAAATGCTTCAAAGACTTCAGGGATCGTCCGGTAAAAAACGAGAGATTCCTCTTTCGGAAAAAATCGTTTTGCCGCAAGGTGGGAGAATGTATTCTCAGGTCCTAGGATCCCTATCTTTCCCCTTTTCTTTTCCTCCCGCCAAAGAGATTTTTTGGATGCTCCTTTTGAAGCGGAGAGGAAGTTGATGACATCATCCGATTCCTCCTGACAGATCTGCGCATAATTTCCGAGGTACTCTTTTGATGTATTCCAGTATGCATCAAATTTCCGTACATCTTTCTTTTCCACGATCCCGGCAAGGGTACTGGCGTTCCGCAGAAAATTACGGAGGACTTTCGAGGTCTTCGGATTCTCCATCTGGATGCTCCGATACAGTCCCGAGTCCTGAAAGAGCGTTCTCCCCATGAGATCGAGCTTCAGGCGGTATGAAGGGGAGCGGAACTCGAAATATTCATCAACCGGGATCCCCAGAGCGGCGAGCGTCTTCGTCGTCGTGATATCGATGAAGTGCATGAGCCCCTGGATGACGGTCATGAATTCGTCATGCTTGTCCGCATCGAGGAACCGGACGATTGCGCCCGCTTTTTCAAAGAGGCGGGTCATCTTCAGTTCCCATTCCCTCCCCCTTCCCCTGCAGAAGATGCAGACCTGGGACTCGATCCGATTTGTCGGCGCAAACATCGGATGGCATCCGAGGACAGAAGACTCGGAACAGGTGAGCATTTTTTTCATCGCCGGTCCCTTGATCGATGTGAGGTCCATGAGAAGAGACCCTTTCTTTACATACGGTCCGATTTCTTCGATCACGGGGAGTGTGGCGTCAATGGGGACGGAAACGAGGACAATATCCGATTGTCTTGCGACTTCGATGTTCGAGTGTTTCGATTTCACATCCGAGACGAGGATATCGTATCCATGTTCGCGGAAAAAATGGGCGAAGAACCTCCCCATTTTTCCCTTTCCCCCGATGACACCGACAGTTTCCTGAGATTTCATGACTTTCTGAAGTGAAGTAATAAAAAAAACTTTCTCGTTATTCTCTCGAGAAAGTGCGTGGGTTGAAACATCCGTTTCCAATCAAAAAGGCACCTTCTCGGCTTATGCCCAGAAGAAGTAAAAGTATGCCCTTGAAGATATCCGAAGATTCATCGGAGATATTCTAGCGGAAGCTGAGAATAATTGCAAAAAAATGCTTCAGAAAAGAAGGGATATGACCAAAATAAGTCGAATCGGAGTACGGTTTCATGAACAAAGGTCAAAACACACTACTCGACTTCTCCCGCATGGCAGATTTCCATATTCTGATAGCGCTCAGACTCAGTTCTTTCGACATATTGACACATTCGAGGCAGACTCTTCGATACGACGGTGAAATCAAGCAGGGGAGTAAATACATACAACAGAATCAAGGAAATAAGCAGGATATTCATAACGACAGAAACGATGAACAATGATTTTTTCATGTGGAATAATAATGGACAAAAAATCTGAAACCTTCTGGCGTATTTTACTTTAAAATTCCCCAAGAAGCGATTGATTCTTGAGCCACTCCATCAAATATCGCTTCAGAATGAAATCATATAAAATGAGAATACTCAGAATGCGGAATCCAGAATGAATCACATATTCCATGGCGCCTCAATCCATACCGGTGCTATAATACCCTGATATTCAATCGACAGAAATGAACCAGGAGCCAGTAAAAATCAAACCCCATCATGCGGAAGGAGCACAGCGTTTTATCGCCTGGGGAAAAAACGAGGCCCACGAAATCATGTTCAACATGCTGAAGGATGAACTGGAAAAAGATCCTGATGCTGAGCTTGTTTTTGTCCGCGGATATGACAAGCTTTGCGTCCATTCCTGCATTGAAGATGGGAAGGCGCCTCCCTGCGAGGCCTCCTACGGTTCTTCATCTGTCGTAACGAACATGGATGAAGAGATTGCGAAAGAGCACGGCTGGGAATTCGATACACCCTACAAAATTCAATATATATTGGATGAGTTGAGGGAAGAAGCCTCATCAAGAACAATATTTTATATCTGCCAGTTGACCCAAGATGAGCATCAGCAGTGGTTGACGGATGTTCGAGCGAGCAAGAAAAATGAATGACTCATGATGGTACATGGGGAATTGCTTTGCTTCTCAGTAAGAAATGTTGAGACTATTTTTACAAACAATCGTTTTCCTCTATAATCGCCTTCGTCTTTCTCCTCATTTTGGAAAAGTGAGAGAAAAGTTGACATATGCATCTATAATATTGTATAAATATCACCTTTTATTCATCCTATGACAGAAAGAGCAACACCGGAGACATTTGATGCAGAATCACAAGAAGTGGTAACCGGATGTCTCACGCGAGTGAGAGCATCGGGTGAAAATGAAGACGTGAAAGTCGTTCTCACCAATGTTATTACCAGGAGATTTGCAGAGTTCATGCAATCAGTCAGCACGGAAGACAGAAAAAATCCGGATGCTTTGAGCACGAAGCTCAATACCCTCCGAGCACTTATGGAATCAGGGCTTCTTTCACAATTGACTCCCCCAAGCACATCCCAGAAAGATGCGGTGAATTAAGAATGCAATCGTCTGTTCACACTTTTTCCCAATTACCATCTATCCAATGCATGGAGAAACACGACAGGATGAACCAATATTCCCGGGAGTAAGAGAATTCCATGCAGCGACAAACGGTCTTGATCCGAAAGAAGTTACAGATGAGGACGTGAGAATGTTTAACAGGATGATTCTGCAGAAAATGAAATTCGATCGGGATGCATGGGACGAAGACTCGGAAAAATTCCAGCACCTTCTCTCTTCGATCTCTTATCCAGGGACACGCGAAAAAATCCTGGGGCTCCTCGAAATGGGGAGATCCTGGAGTACGCTGAAAGAGTGGCAGGAATGGGCGACCGTCTTAGAGGCTGTGGTCACATCTTTTCATGACCTCCTCGTGAGACACAATATTGCACTTGAGTCAGCGTATGTACCAGGAGTAAGACCGACTGTTCACTAATCTGATTCGGTTGCTGAGAAAGCAGTCAATGAATGATCTCTCCAGTGTCGACCGCCTCAAAAGCACTTCCTGGGACGGGTTTTAATTGATTGAGGTCTTCGTCGTCCCAACGCGTATCCGCAGCCCCGGTGATGAACCAGTCGCTCCCGTTGTCGGCGACGATCATTCCGTATTTTTTTAATCCTTCAAGGATCACTCTCGCCTCGCCCGTGAATCCGGAAATATCGTAGTCTCTTTTGAGCCGTACGCGGAGGCCCATCGGAGGGAGGTTTTCATCTGTCTCACTCGAAGCGAAATGCGTTGCAGGATGAATGAATCCCCGCTGAGTCGTTTCAACGGTGAACCGGAGTGCATGGGTCACTTCCCCGTTCGCGACTTCATCATAGCGGACGAGTCCGGGGAAAATCGGAAGTCCCGCCGCGTCCGCGCTCGTCCAGTAGTCCGGACGGAGAGCATTTGATCGGAGATCATATACCGCTCCGGAATCCGCGTCCCATGAATTTCCCCGGGCGAACGCATGATAGAGTTCATAGAGCATGCAGGAATCCGTGTCGATGGCGAGAACATGGCGGTCTCCGCCTGATTCAATGCCGCCCTGGATCGAGGCCTCGAGCGGGATCGGGTAAGGTCCGGGATCCGACTCATCACCGTAGGCGGTAAAATTGATGTCGATCATTTCCTGATCGCTATCGACGGTTATAAAAGGAATGCCGTATTCCCCGTTCCCGCCGAAATCAGCGTGGAGAAAGGAATCGCGTCCGATGCTGGAGATGTACGCATCGGAATTCAAATGCACCGGGTAGTCGGAGATGTCGGTATTCCATGGATTATCCGCCGGGAAGACCGGGCAAGATCCGATGAGCGGAGAATTCCCATCGGAGATTTCATCATTAGAACTATCGCCATTTTCCGCTTCCTCTCTCAGCCGGTAGATGATTTCCACCATTTCAGCGCGAGTGATGAGCTTATCCACAGCGGAGATGCTTTCCGGTTTTGCATCATGTTCTTCCACATAATCCACGTACGGTTCATACCACACGGAAGAGGAAGAAACGCTTGCTCCCGAAGCGAGTACGATTATTTTTGCCGCTTCGGCAAAAGAAATCGGATTTCTCGGCTTAAACGTCCCGTCGGGATAGCCGTTGATGATTCCAGCTCCGCGGGCATGGCAGATATACTGGGAAAACCAGTCCGTTGCCCCGACGTCGGGAAATTCTTCCGTGAAGAAACAATTCCGGATCTCATCCTCCAATGCGGTATATCCAATGATAATCTTTGTGAACTCCGCACGATTGATGTTCACTAATGGCTGAAAGGTTCCGTCGGAATATCCTTCGACGATCCCTTCGGTTTCCGCATAGGAAATAGCGTCGAAATTCGGATGGTTCCCGGGGATATCAGTGAAGGAAGCGATTCCGAGTTTTGAAACCCAAAAAACAGTGGAAAGCAGAAAAAGAGAGGGGGTGATTTTCTTCATCGGAAGATTGGGAAGATGTACTCAAGACTATAATGGGCGGAGGGAAAGCAGGCAAGCGAGCAGGTGGGCAAGGGAACCAGTATGCTCCGTTTTTTCGAAGAGAATTGCTGCTCCAGAAATATGAGAGCATGTTGACAAGAGAGCGGATACGAGTACCATGAACCACTTTCGAGCTTTCATTCTTTTATCCCATTTCAATGAAAAGCGCAAAGCCAGGAATAGATGCTATCACTACAGATTTCGGACCTGGAGCAGAGGAAACAGCTTTTCCAGGAACTCTTGATGGACCCGAAGGGCGAGCTATGACACCGCAGCCGGACGCGCTTCGACAGATGGAAAGGACTTTTCAGGAATTTCTTGGAAGAGAGCCGCTCATTGATGCTTCTCAATCCTGTCTCCAGAAACCACTGACCGATGAGCAGATCGAGGAATCGTTCGGACCGGGAGAGAAACCGGATTATCATTCATGATTGCGTAAGCCCACCGTTCTATTACGCATTACAGTGATTTCTCCAGGACAAACGGACCTATTGATCAGCCTTCAGATTGATGATGAGCATGAGGATCTTTGAGATCTCCGCTCTCGTAATGGGGCTATTCGGCCGGAAAGATCCATCTGAATATCCCTGGATGATCCCATGGCGCTCCGCATAGGCGATGTATTTCTGATACCAGGCGTCAAGAGGAGTGTCCGTGAAATAAATCGTACCATACCCGATTTCCAGGCCGGAGGCCTCCAGCAGGATCTTGAGACCTTCGGCGCGGGAGACTTCTTTCTCCGGAAGGAATGTCCCGTTCGTATAGCCGCTGACGATTCCATTCTCTTTGGCCGCTGTAACATATGGAGCGAACCAGGCGTTTTTGCTCACGTCAGAAAACGGATTTTCATCGACTGCGTCAGGAATATCTATTCCAAACGCGAGAAGCGCTATTTTTGCGAGTTCCGCCCTGTTTATATTCGCATCCGGGGCATACGTGGTCGAACTCCGCCCCTGAACGATGTCTAATGCGTAGATCTGAACGATATACTCTTCAGCCCAATGTCCTTGAATGTCGGTAAACGGATGATCGATATCCTCCCAGGATGTCTCGCCGGACAGAGCATCGGTCCTCAGTTCATCATTTTCGTTCCCGGCGCTGTCTTCAAGAGCCCCGGACAGGATCTTGATCTTGTTCTTATTCCCGGTGAGGGCAGAGTCGAACGTAATCATGAGATTTTTCCCCGATCCGGTCACATCAGAAACTTCATCATCGGAAGAGAGTTTGCTGAATGTCGTTCCATCTTTTGCCAGCCGGATGTTGTCCTTCAGGTCATCGAGAGTCCCGATCTTGGAGATGTTTTCAGCAAAAATGATCGTTACTTTTTTGTCCGTGCTATCTATTTCGACATCATCGATCGCCGGCTTTGTCGTATCCGTATTCTTCTCTTCAAAAGCCGCAGTCGTGAGTTGTTCGTTCTCGTTCCCGTCGCTATCTTCGAGCGCTCCAGAAACAATCCTTATTTTGTTTTCATCTCCGGAAATGGGTGAATCGAATGTGATGATGAGATTTTTTCCCGATCCATCAATGTCGGTGACCTCGTCATCATCGGAGAGAGCATCAAAATGAGTTCCGTCTGAAGCGAAGAGGATGTCATCTTTCAGACTGCTTAATGACCCCACCCGGTCTATATTTTTATTGAACGTGAGCGTGACCTTTGAGTTAGAATTATCGACGGTGGTTCCCGAAATTCCAAGATCTCCAGAGCCTTCAGAAATGTAGCCCGATATGAGTTCATCGTTTTCATTTCCGCTGTCATCTTCCACAGCCCTCGAGAGGATCCTGATCTTATTCTTCGTGCCGGTTAATTCCTGATCAAAAGTAATTTTGATAGTTTCGCCGTCGCCATTGAGATCCGCTACTTCATCATCCGTGGCGAGGTCATCGAAGGAAGTCCCGTTTTCCGCGAGTTCGATTTTCCCCTTCAGAGCACTGAGCGTGTCGGTTTTATCAATGTCCTCGTTGAACGTGATGGTGACAATCGTGCCAGAATTATCCATGGAAATACTCTTGATGTATGGATTTTCATTGTCTTCCGCGTCGAAAGAACTCGTAATGAGTTCTGCATTCCTGTTCTCAGCAAGATCTTCCACCGCATCCGCCTCGATTTTGATCTTATTCTTCGTTCCGGAGATCTCATCATCAAAAGTGATGATGAGTTTGTCGGTCTTTCCATCCAAATCGGTAACCGTATCATTCGAGTCGAGTGAAGAATAATTGCTCCCGTCGGAGGCGAATTTGATCTTCCCCTTCAATGTACTGACGGAAGAGGCCGCCCGATCGATTTTTTCGGAAAAAATGATCGTGACGACCGTGAGAGTATGATCGACTGTAACACTTTTAATCGTCGGTTTTGTGGTGTCGGATCCCGTGCCAATCGAGCCCGTAGTCAATTCGATGTTCTCGTTCGTTGCCGCATCTTTTACCGCTCCGGACAAGACTCTGATCTTATTCGATGTCCCGGACAGGGCGGTATTAAACGTGATAATGAGTTTTGTATCACTCCCGTTCATATCAGTCACCGAGTCACTCGAACCGAGTGATGAAAAATCTGTGCCATTTGAAGCAAATCTGATCTTCGATTTCAGGTCAGAAAGCGTTCCGACTTTATTGATATTTTCGCTGAACGTGATCGTCACGATTTTCTTCGTGCTGTCCATGGCCGCACTGCTGATCGTCGGTTTTGTCGTATCAACCCCCTCTACAACAGCGGTGATCGTCAGATTGTTGCTCGTGAGACTCACGTTCCCCGTCAATTCCGAGGCATTGATGGTGATGCTAAAGTTCGTGACATTCGTGTCGAAATCGGTGCCATTAAAAGCAAGAGTAACGGTAGCTCCTGTCGTGTTCACATACGTCACAGAAGAGATGCTTGTGCCGGTCGGAGCATTATTCAAAACAAAGTTTGCCTTGTCCAGAGTGATGTCTTTAAACGTCTCATTCGAGAGCGTGACGGGGATGACCGCTCCGTTTACATTCGTTTCCGTGAGAGACCCCGAAATCGCGACTGACGAAGTCGCCTCCACGACTGCGGTGATCGTCAGGCTATTGCTCGTGAGGTTCGCATTGCTCGTCAATTCCGTTGTGCCAATGGTGATAGTAAAGTTCGTGATATTCGTGTCAAAATCAGTGCCGTTAAAAGAGAGCGTCATCGTCGCGCCGGTGTCGTTCACATAGGTCACCGAGGAGATGCTTGTGCCGGTCGGAGCGTTGTTCAGGGTAAAGTTCGCTTTATCCAAAGTGCTGTCTTTGAAGGTGTCATTCGCAAGGCTCATGGTAATGACCACCCCGTTTAAATTCGTTTCTGTGAGAGATCCAGAGACGGTAAGAGCCGGAGACGCTTCCACGACAGCGGTGATCGTCAGATTATTGCTCGTGAGAGGCGCGCCTCCCGTCAGTTCTGAGGCCGCTACTGTGACATTAAAGTTCGTGATATCCGTGTCAAAATCAGTGCCGCTGAAAGAGAAAGTGAGAGTGGCGGTAGTCGGACTCGTCCGCGTCACGCTGCTCACCGAGAGTCCAGAAGGGCCATTATTAAGAGTGAAGTTTGCATTTGCCAGCGTATCATCAAGGAATGTGTCGTCAGTAAGGGTAATCGAGATCGTGGCGCCGTTCAGCGTGTTTTCCGCTAATGCGCCGGAGATGCCGAGAGAAGCCGCATACGCGAGCGGCGCAAGCAAGAGAGAAAATGTCGCCATGAGGGATACGGCAGCAAGCTGCAAAGAGAAGATTCTTATTTTGCGGTTCATACAGGGAAATAAAAAATTTCACTCACTTTACGAGTTTTCAGTTTATTTAACAAGAAACGCATATCTCAGCTGCGGTATTCCGTGAAAATCACCTACTCAATATCAGTAGAGTTCCTCCGGTTTGAACGAATCCCGCCAGATCTTTTCCAGTGTTTTCAGATCTTCCGTGTAATCACAGCCGGGTTCATCTTTTGGCTTGAGTACATCGAGTACGTCGAAAGAAAAACCATTTTCGCCAAAACGATGAAAGTCATCCTGCAATCCCTCATTCATATGACGCCCGGACCTCAGCCTGACTTTTTGGCCGTTGAATACAAACTGGAGATCCGTGCTCCGTCCGATAAACATCTTTCCATTTTTCAGATTTTTTATCTGGAAAACACCCATCGGCCGGGGGGTGTCTTTATATTGTCTGATGAGCTCTTTCTTCGTAGGCATGTGGTATTGAAGAAAAACCTATACAACCAAATAGTTTTTCAGGCGTTTTTTTTCACTATTTTTATGCCCTTCATCCCGAGAATGAATAAGCCGACGATAAGTGCTTTTACCGCGTAATGGCCGTGAACATCCATGATATCTTTCGTCATCGGAGTGTTGTTCCTGAAGAGAAGATGGGCAAGAATGCCGATAGGCAAGGTAAGAAAGAGCCAGTTTCGTTTCGGGATATCGACCCTGATCTTGAGAAAGAGTTTCGATAACAGGGGAGAGAGTAAGTACATTCCGAGAAACGCCGCCGCGAAATCAAAAATCGCGTAACCGCTTATGCGAAATTGGCGGAGATATTCTATCGGGACCATGAGATTTTATTGAAAGATGAAGGGAATAATTCGGTATATTCATTGCGCCTTGGGCGCATTTAGCACATGCAGTTGTAGCTATTTTCGTTGTTTTTTATGAGGGTCCAGGGGTCACCATTGGATTTCTTCCCGTCCCATGTCGAGCCGTCCTCAGCGGATTCGACTACAGATGGACTTGGCAGGTCCTTTGCCCCAGCTCGTCTGAGTTCTGAAAAGGCGCTCTGTAATTTTGCGTTCATATGAGGAAGGACGAAAGGTTTCTTGATTGTACCAGAAAGACAAAATATTCCCAAGGAAGCACAATCATCGATAGAAAAATGCCGTCATATGCCGGCGACTATTCGGATAGAAAAGAATATACAGAATGCCGATACCATGAGGAAGCTGATCGAGGTAATAATTAAAATGCCTTCCCGGCGTCGATGGGGGAGGAGAAGGAAAGGGGAAGGAAATCGATCCTCTGCTGATGAAGAGGTGGTTCCTGAAAGAAAGTCCTGGACGATCCCTCTCAAAAAAGGAAAGAGATAAGCAAAACACACCCGACAATGATCGAAGCCCCTATCAGTATTTTACAAAGAAAAGGAAGATATTTTACAAATTCTTCCCCTGCTTCTTTTTTTATAAAGTTTAACTGACGGAGACTGAGCAGCAGATAGATGCATATTGCGGAAAGAACGCCGAAAAGGAATAGTTTTATGATGATCAACTGGAAGTGGAATTAATCCTGACTTGAGCCTGAAGAAAATCAAAAGCCAGCTTTGCTTTCCAGACATCTTTAAGGACGATATCCATCTCATTTTCCGCATCTTCAGTGGTAATGCTGGTGATATGGATATCTGCGCAATTAAAAAGCGTATGAAAAATGCCTTTCTGCCTGATGTCCACAAATTTAACAAATGCAAACGGAATGGATTCTATTACATTTTCTAAAACACCCACGCGGGAGATCCGTGTTATTTTTTCCGGCTTAAAGAGCGCAACATTCAGTCTCCAGCTTATGAAAAATCTGAGAAGGAGTGTCGTCATGAGAAGGAACAGCACGACCATGCTCCATCGGATGGCATCCAGGATCTCAGAGTCGGCAGTATGCCGGTGAAAGTAGAGGAGCACAATAAAGAGAAGAAAAGAAATGGAGATGGTGACGATCCCTTTCGAAATGAAAATAAAAGGATGCATGAAAAATATTTTAGAGAAATTCTCCTGTACGATTGAAAGCGGAAGATCTTTCGCGGGACCATCATTTTTTATCTCCTCATGAGTGGATGAACGGATATCCTGTACATCTTTATGCGTAGCATCCTTCTTTTTCGAAAGGATTCGAGAGGGAAGCATCCTATTGAGGCTCGACCTTGTTTTCCTGCCGATGACCTGCTCCTCTTCCTGTTGTTTTTTCCTGTTCCTCATAAGGAATGATGAATGGATGCGTACATATATGAGGCAGTATATCATACTCCCGCTCATCGGCTTCTCTTTCCTGCGCGAAGTGGAAGAAATGATGACAAAGGAGGGGCAAGCCGTCTCTGCAGCAGAGCGGATGTCTTTTTTTAAGACACACAAAAAATGGAGCTAACCGGCCCAAGCACTATTTGTTTTTGTGTTTAAGGCTTTTTGAAATATTCCAAGTACCCCTGATCTGTTTTGACATTCAAACCTCGGGAGAAGCATTGAAACACCACATGCCATGAGACCGGAGCTCCATAACACGTACAGGGTGCATTACAGAGGCAGAGACAGAGAACACATGATTGACTTCTCAGAAGGAAAACAGATTCTTAAAGAACATTTCTAGATTAACTCCAGAGATATCATACCACATATTAAAAATTAAAACAAGGGTGACGAAGACGTTTTTTATGAAAGCACTCTGGATCATTTTTCCCCGAATAGAAGCCATCCTGGCGCGCATGACTGGCTAGGGAAGGGAATGTCACGTTCCCAATTTTGAGGGTTGCGCATGATGTATTGAGAAATGCGGCGAAATTCATCTTCATCGCGAATAATACGATCGTAAAACCGTGGTTGCCACACATCAACAATGGTGGTATTTGCCCGCGCATATTTGGTGACACCGATTTTATAACCGCGGACAACGGACGCCAAATTTTGGGATTGCGGACCGGGTAGAGACGCATGTAGAGACGCAAAATTTTGCGTCTCTACGACGCCGCCGGCGTCGGGAAAAACGGCGTCGGGTTTATCAAATATAATAATCCCGTGCACATGGTTTGGCATGACCACCCATGCGCCCAACGTCACAAACGGAAAATGACGGGGAATTTCATCCCAGCATTGGCAGGCGATTTTTCCGATTGCCGAATATCGCATATTTCCTTCCGTAATGTTTCCAAAGAGATGTTCGCGGTTGCGGGTGCAAATGGTCACAAAATACGCTCCATTTTGTCCGTAGTCATAATTTCTGAGCCGCGCGGAAGGAATGCGGTATTTACCGCGGAATTTCCCCCCGGCGTCGAATCCTGGCATCCAAAATGTTTTCACCTGAGCATTTTTTCCCGAAGAAAATTCCATAATGCGGTCTCAAAGTTCATGAGGATAATTCTCCGATTCGCAGACGAATTCGCTGAGCGCGCACGAATGCGTCTCTCACGCGCACTGCGAACTGAAGGAGCAAACAACAAATGCACAAAGTGTTTACTCTCACAGACGACACATGTTTTTCGCACTACTGCAATCTTTTCCAAAAATATTTCGGCAGCGATTTCAAATCGCTGCCAGTTTCGGTTGAATTTCAGTCGAAATTATGATGATAATTCTTCGTGTCCCATCCTCAGGAATCGAACGGAAAGACGGAAACCTGTTCCGTGCTCGCCTACGACAACGGCAATGAACCAGGACTGCTTTCAACCGCCGTACTTTCGAGACTCCATAGTCCCGAAACTGATCCGACGTTACGGAATGCCTTTCCATTGATTGCCACAAACTGCGATACGCGAACGGCAATGGAGACCCTCTTCAGAGTGTCTCAGGATTTGTTCGGGACATCGCAAAAACCGAAGTTTCATACAGGCGAACGTGCTTTCGTCATTCGATGCGAAAACCCCGAGAGCGGTTGGCAAATATTCGAAGTGGAAGTTCACGCCGTTGTGATGTTTCATGACGGAATCATCAGGTACGAACTTCAATTTGGTAACACTTCTTTTTTCGGCGATGAGGAGGAAATGATTTTCCATGACCTCTCCCAGGCGGAATACGCACTGTTACGTGGGGAATTTTTCCTCCCACCGCCGAATTCATCCCCTTCACCGACGGTGCAGTTCATTGAAACCATAAGAGGCCTCTTTGCCAGGATCACCGCATTACAAATTGAAAATTATTCTTTGTACGGGACGAACTGAAAGCTAATAGTTCCTTTCTGTGGGAACGATCTATAGTTGTCACCAACGATATTTCGACAGCGATTTCAAATCGCTGTCAGCACAGGGGCAAGGGAAGGGGATTTTCATTTTTTTGATTCATCCAAATTTTTCTTGAAAATTGCTTTTTCAATATCTCGACAAGACAAACCAGTATGAGATGAAATTCCTCTTATTTCTTCAAAGAACCTTATTACATGACGCGGACTTGAGAATAAATCTTTTGGTTCTTTCCCAAATAATTCTCGCCATGAATGGATATCCAAGATGCCATAATTTTCGGGATCATAAAATGTTAATATTACGCTACTTAATGCATTGCCAACCCCCTTTATATAAGACAATAAATGCAATCGAATTCCATCATCTTTGCTTTCAAATGCTAATTTTGAAACTTCTGTGATAATTGGTTCTTCAACATCTTTTTGCAATTTCAAAATTCTTTTTTGTCTCCCTCCTAATCGACCTTGAAACTTCCATTTAATAATTCTTTCCAAGTCATTCTGTGTAATAAATTTATTTGTTTGAAACCGCACCCTTAGTTCTTCTTCATCGCCTTTGTTGTAGCGGTCTTCCTCTTTGTCATATTTATCTTTCCACCACAGTAGTTCAATTTTGTTCATGGAGAAATTGAGAAATATTACTTCATTCTACTCGCACTCCGCCCCCACCACCATAATCCCCTTACTCCAGAAATATTTTTCAGCTTTTGTCGTTTTCCTTTCCTCCATTCCTGACACTTTTGAACAACCATTCTCCCGCACGATCCCTTCTACCGCGCCGAGGATTTTGCCCTGCGTCTTACGATTTTTCTGGTAAAAAAACTGCGGGTCTCCCTCGATGAGAACAATGAAATCATTGGAGTCTGAGACGCGGCTACCGTATTTTGAGATTTTTAGAAGGAGGTCAACGAATTCGCCAGTGACATATTCCCGGGAATATTTCTCTTCCGTGTTTGTCATCCAGTACGAGATCGAGTTCTGGGGATCGAGATAGACGCCATCGAATCCCGATTCCGCGACGCGGTCGAGATACGGTTTCATCGCTATTTTCCACCAGTTCTCCGACCAGAACCTCACATGATATCCGTGCGTTTCGGTGTCCTCCGGGCCCATCCAGTCCGGCCTTTTTCCTTCATTGCAGTTTCTCCAGGTGAGTCCTTTCCGGTTGTATCGGTCGTCGTAGGTCTCATAGCAGGGAGCGGATTCAGTTGCGATTTCCCATTCTGCGTCCCAGTAGAAACGGAATATTTCCGCTTCCCCGACCGAGATCCAGGCGAGGACGATGTTGTCAGAATCCTGCAATGCTTTGATCTCAGACGAAGTAAATTGTCCCGAATCTGTTCCGTCGAGGGAATAATCGATGATGATGAGTTTGTCCGACAGTCCTTTGAGATCAGAGATCTCAGTATCTCTCGTCGCCATGACCCAGTCTTCCGCGTCGGGGAGATGAGCGGATTCTCCGTGAGATGGGAAAATCGGGAGAAAGAGAAAAAAAGCGCCGATGACGAGAAAGAGAGAGCGTTTCATATTAAGAAGTGAAGTCAAAAAACCCTTCCCAGAGCGTGTCTTCTCCGAACCGTGATTTCTTCTGGAGATGGAACGACGGGACCCGGAGGAAATCGATTCCGGGGAGCCCCTGTCCGAAGACGAGTTTTTTGTCGGAGACGAAAAAGTATCCTTTCTGGAGCGCTTCCTGGGCGATGAATTCGTCCGCCGTCGCTTTCCCGCCTTCCACGAGGACGCTCGGAATCCCGCGCGAGGAGAGTTTTCCGAGGAGTTCCCAGAGATCGAATGTTCTGTTGGGGAGGAGAGATGCTGTTTCGACGCGCGATCCGTAAATCTGTTCCGCATTCCTCCGGAGCTCCTCAGTCGTTACCACGAGAAAATTTTCATCGCGGAAAACATTGAGATTGATGGAGAGACGGAGGTTCGGATCAAGCAGAATACGAAGAGGATCTCTTCTCCCTCCCGGGAAATCGCCGTGGCGGACTCCGAGCTGGGGATTATCGCTCATCACAGTCTGTGCTCCTGTGAGGATCGCGTCGTATTTCTGGCGGAGAAAATGAACATAGAAGTTCGATTCCTCGCCCGTGATCTCCGTTCTCGTCCCATGGTGGGTGGCGATGTACCGGTTCGAGTCCATCGCGAGTTTCAGCGCGGTGAACGGAGTGCCGGTCTCCATGAAATAAAAATATTCCTCGTAGAAATCGGAGAATTCTTTTTTCAGAATATCATAGGATTCATCAACGGGAATTCCTCTCGCTTTCAGTTTTTCGATCGATCGTCCGGCGACGAGCGGATTCGGATCGCGGAAGAGGACGGCGACGGACTTTATCTGTTTTTCGATCAAAAGATCAACGCAGGGTGGAGTCTTCCCCTCATGGAAACAGGGCTCGAGGGTGACGACGAGATTCGCGCCTTCAACGGATTCTCCGCGGGACTCCGCGTTGAGTATCGCGTTCACTTCCGCGTGCGGACCTCCGAATTCTTTATGCCATCCCTCGCCGATGATCTCCCCGAATTTTTCTATGACGCAACCGACCATGGGATTCGATTTCGTATGACCGATCCCCATATACGCGAGTTCCAGCGCCCGAAGCATGAGTTCCTCACGGTTCACGAGGACATTTTCACCGGTCGGGAACAGTTTGTAAAGGAAAGAAAAAAGAAAAAACACAAAAGAAAAAAGGTTCTTCTTTATATTCTTTTCTTTTGTGCTTTGTGTTTTGGCTTTTGGCTTTTGTGTTTCTCCTGCTTCCGGTTGGACTCCATTTATGGGATAATGGTGGAGAACTTTTTCCCCCTCCTATGTCCACCATCACCCAGGTCCGCGCCCTTGAAGTCCTCGATTCCCGCGGGAATCCCACCGTGGAAGTGAATGTCACTCTCGAAAAAGGGATGAGCGGGAAGGCGATCGTCCCTTCGGGAGCATCGACCGGACAGCATGAAGCGATCGAACTCCGCGACGGAGACAAGAAACGCTACGGCGGGAAAGGGGTGCTCAATGCAGTCCGAAATGTGAACACTATCATCTCTGAACATATTGTCGGGATGATGAGCTCCGATCAGAAGAAGATCGATCAGGCGCTTATCGATCTCGACGGAACGCCGAACAAAGGACGACTCGGAGCAAACGCCATCCTCGGAGTGTCCCTCGCGGTGGCACACGCGAACGCGCAGCTCAAATCGTTTCCGCTCTACGAATATTTCGGACATCTCGTCCATCACCGGCATCCCCATCTCCTCCCCACTCCCATGATGAACATCATCAACGGGGGAGCCCACGCGGACTCGGGGCTCGAGATCCAGGAGTTCCTCATCATGCCGACAGGGGCGAAGAATTTTGCGGAAGCGCTCCGGCTCGGCGCCGAGACTTTTCATACTCTGAAAAAGATCCTCGCATCGAGAAAAATGGTGACCTCGGTCGGCGATGAAGGAGGATTTGCACCACATCTTAAGAGCAATGAGGAAGCAATCGAAGTGATCCTGGAAGCGATCGAAGAAGCCGGACATTCCGGGAAGATCGAACTCGCTCTTGATGTCGCGGCGTCGGAGTTCTATAGCGAAGGAAAAGGATATCTCTTCGGGGGAAAACACATGACCTCAAAAGAAATGGAGGATTTTTACATCAGGCTCGTAAAAAAATATCCGATCATCTCCATCGAGGACCCGTTTGCGGAAGATGACTGGGACGCCTTCACCTCTCTTACCGCGGCGATCGGGAACACGATCCAGATCGTCGGGGACGACCTCCTCGTCACGAACCCGAAGCGGGTGCTCCTCGGGATCTCCCGGAAAGCGGTGAACTCGGTACTCGTGAAACTGAATCAGATCGGTACGCTCACGGAAACGATCGAGACCGTGGAAATGGCAAAGAAGGCGGGATGGACGTGCATCATCAGCCACCGGAGCGGTGAGACGGAAGACACATCGATCGCAGATCTCGCCGTCGGGCTTCGGACAGGACAGATCAAAACGGGTTCGCTCTCGAGAACAGACCGGATCGCGAAGTACAACGAACTCCTCCGGATCGAAGCGATGCTCGGGAAAAACGCAGAATATCAGGGAAAGATACGGTAATGGGGAAATGTAATTGAAAAGTTGGAAGATCACCCTGAACTTGGTTCGGGGTCTCCAAGGAAGCTGACAGAGAAAAGAAAGAGTCAGTGGTGGCGCCTATTCTTTGTATATTTTTCGTGCGAATGGAGATTCCGAAACAAGTTCGGAATGACAATCCCCTCACTTTTATTTTTCTTTGTTTCCTGAATTCGTCCAAAATTGCAAATTGATTTTTCCCACTAAAAACAGCACAATACCCTGCGAGGTCTTTTTTTATAAATATGTACAGAACACACACATGCGGGATGCTTTCCGAAAAAGAAATCGGGAAAGAAGCGACTCTTTCAGGATGGGTTCACCGGAGGAGAGACCATGGAGGAGTTATCTTCATTGATCTCCGGGACCGGTATGGACTCACCCAGGTAGTTTTTGATCCGAGCATCTGCAAAGAAGGATTTCACCTGTCAGAAGAGCTCCGCTCTGAATACGTCATCCAGGCGAAAGGGAAGGTGAGGAAAAGGCCGGAGGGTCAGGAAAATCCGAAGATGACAACAGGAAAGATCGAACTCGAAGTCCACGCTCTCCGTATTTTTAACCGTTCGGAGACTCCTCCTTTCGAAGTCGACCAGGAAACGGAAGTGAAAGAGGAAGTCCGCCTCAAATACCGTTACCTCGATCTCCGGAGGGAAAGGCTTTCTAAAAACATCATCCTTCGCGCGGAGATGGTGAAGACGATCCGTGATTACTTCTACCGGGAGGGGTTTCTTGAAGTCGAGACTCCGATCCTCATCAAGGGAACACCGGAAGGTTCGCGGGAATATCTCGTTCCGAGCCGGCTGTATCCGGGGGAATTCTATGTCCTTCCCCAGTCTCCGCAGCAGCTGAAGCAGCTCCTCATGGTGGGAGGAATGGACAAGTATTTCCAGATAGCGCGGTGTTTTCGTGATGAAGACCAGAGGGGAGACCGGCAGCCGGAATTTACCCAGTTCGAATTAGAGATGAGTTTTGTGGAAGAAAAGGACGTCCGCGATGTCATCGAGAAATGTTTCATCGAGCTGACGGAAAAACACGCGCCTGCGAAAAAGTTTACAAAACCATTCCCCACGCTTACATACCACGAGGCGATGAGCATGTATGGATCCGACAAACCGGATACCCGCTACGACATGAAACTCGTGGACATTTCTTCCCTCTCAAAAGGATGCGGATTCGGAGTGTTCGAAAAGTCCGAATATGTGTCTGCGCTCCCGATCCAAAAGAAGTATGGAGAGGTGACGAGAAAGATGCTCGATGATTACGGGGAGATGGCAAAGAAACACGGCGTGGGGGGGCTCGCATGGATGCGCGTTGGAGAGGAGTCGGGACCGGTCGTAAAGCACGCAAAAAAAGAATTTATAGAGAGCGTTGTGGAGAAAACAAAAACAGAAAAGGGAGACATCATCCTCTTCAGCGCGGGAAACTTCGTCCAGGCGACCGAGCCCCTCGGAGCGGTGCGTTCTGATCTCGGGAATATTTTTCAATTGAAGGATCCAAATGTGTTCGCCTATCTCTGGGTGCTCGAATTCCCCATGTTCGAGATGAACAAGGGGGGTGAAGTCGGAGCCGTCCATCACCCGTTCACGAGGCCGCTGGAGGAAGACGCGGAGCTCCTCAAAAAAGATCCGTTCAAGGCGAGAGCGCACGCGTATGACGTCGTGCTCAATGGAGTGGAACTCGGCGGCGGCTCTCTTCGTATCCATGAACATGATCTGCAGGCGGAGATTTTCGACATCCTCAGAATTTCCAAGGAAGACGCAGAGAGAAGGTTCGGACATCTCCTTCGCGCGTTTGAATTCGGCGCGCCTCCCCACGGAGGATGCGCAATGGGACTCGACCGCGTTGTCATGATGTTCGCGGGAGAGCCGAATATCCGCGAAGTCATCGCGTTCCCGAAAAACCAGACCGCGCAGGACCTCATGCTCGGGGCGCCGGGGCCGATGCCGAAAGCACAGCTTGACGAGATCCATATTCAGATTTCTGAGGAGGCAAGAAAGCAGCTCTCTCAATGATCATTCTTGGGCGGGAGGAGAGGGATTCCATACACGTATTTCAAATTTTTTTCAAAAACTATGAAAACATGTACCTCTTTCCTCTCAAAGAAAGACTCCCTCCTCATCGGGATGCTCTTTTTCCTCAGTCTCGCGCTCGGTTCATTCTTATTTCTCGGGAGTTCCGGAGCAGTGCCTCCTCCAGATACAGACGCGGATGGCATCCCGGATGCAAGCGATAATTGTCCGCTCACTTCGAATCCAGGTCAGGAAAATACAGACGGAGACGGACTCGGAGATGCCTGTGATGCGGATGATGATGAAGACGGCATCGATGATTCTTCTGACAACTGTCCTCTTCTCGCAAACCCGGATCAGCAGGACGATGACGGCGATGGAATTGGAAATGCGTGTGACCCCTATCACTGCATTGCGACGGGCGCTGAGATATGCGGGGATGCCGTCGACAATAATTGCGATGGATCGGTGGATGAAGGGGTTCTCTGTACAGATGTGACGGATCCGACCGTCGGTGCTATTTCGATTACTCCGTCTGTCCCTGACGGAGCAGGTATATTTATCTCGACTCTTTCTACTCTTTCTGCTCCGGTTTCTGATGCGGAATCTGGGATAGACCCGGCATCATGCCGGTATTCGATCGATAACGGCGGGGTGTTTGTTTCAGACCCCGCTGCGTTTGGCGGCGGAAACTGCACTTTTACGAATATCGACACTTCCGCGGCAACGGGGATTGCAATATCTGTCTCTGATCTCGCAGAAAACTGGTTTAATACAACTTCTTCCTGGGTCACGAATTTCTCAGTCGATCTGACGCCCCCGAATTTAACCCCTTTGAGCAATGCTCCGACGGGATTTGTGACATCGACAAATAATCCCTTGATAGATGTGAGTTTCACAGACAATGCAGCATTTGATGCGGTGAACACGCTCAACAACATGGCTTCTTACAGTGTGAATGGGGTATCTCAAGACATAACAAATCCCGCCTGTGTGACGATCAGCGGAGCGGATAACAGGATTTTCCGGTTCTGGTGCACACTCGGGGTTTCTCTCGACGGCGACTATACCGTCGATTTCCAGACAAATGACTGGGCGGGAAACACCTCTCTTGTCGCAAACTGGACATTCACCATCGATACGACGGCTCCTGAATTTGATCCCATTCCTCCGGATATCGTCACCACGAATCCCGTTGTCACCTATACCGCCACCGCTACAGACACCGTTGATGATTCAGTGGATGTCGTGTGCGCTCCAGCTTCCGGTTCGACGTTTTCCATCGGAGATACGACCGTGAACTGCACTGCGACGGATGATGCGGGGAATGAAGCAACTGCATCTTTCACCGTTACCGTTGTCGATCCTGCAGGAGATGACGACAGTGACGGAATCGCGAATGGGGTCGACAACTGTCCCATCATCGCGAATCCCGACCAGGCCGATGGAGACGGGGACGACATCGGTGATGCCTGTGACAATTGCCCGTCTCTTTCGAATGCCGATCAGGCAGATGGGGATGGAGACGGAAAGGGAAATGTCTGCGACAACTGTCCGCTCCTGGCGAATCCCGATCAATCGGATCCTGACACCGACGGTATCGGAAGTGCGTGTGACTGTTGTCCGAATCTGGCGAATCCGCTCCAAACGGACACCGATGGAGACAAAGTCGGCAACGGATGCGACAATTGCCCGACGCTTGCCAATGCAAGCCAGACTGATACAGACGGCGACCTCATCGGCGATGTCTGCGACAATTGCCATGCTGTTGCAAATCCCGATCAGATAGACACCGATAGTGATGGAACGGGTGATGCCTGTGAAATAGACGATGATAATGACGGCATCGATGATTCGAGCGACAGTTGTCCGCTCATCGCGAATCCCGGTCAGGAAGATTCTGACGCGGATGGAGTCGGCGATGTCTGTGATAACTGTCCGGGAATGCCGAACGCAGACCAGGCAGACGCTGACTCGGACGGAACGGGCGATGTCTGCGATGACGGAACGCCTCCGGTCTCTACCGCCACGCCCGAAGGCGGGTATGTGTTTGACACCTGGTCGACGGCGAATGTCACCGTTACTTTTGGTTGTACCGATGACTCGAGTGGCTGTGAAGTAACTCCAAATGCGAATCAGTTCCCTTACCATTGCCTTGATGGGGGCAATACCTGCGTTCCCGATACAGCGACGCACGATATTCTCATCTCCGGGGAAGGGACAATGTACCTCCGTTTTTTCAGCCGGGATCAGTCAGGAAATGTGGAAGCGACCCAGTCAGAGATTGTGAAAATCGACAAAACGCTTCCCCATGCTGGCATTTCTAGTCCGAGTGGAGGAAGTGATATCGCGGGGAATCAGAACATCGAAGTTTCCGCGACAGACAATGAATCAGGGATCCAGAATGTCTGCGTATGGTTCGGTGACGGAGGACCAAACAGCCTCGCGGGATGCACTGCAGTAGCGCCCTATGTCGTCGTCTGGAACACGCTCCTTTCCGCAGACCGGACCTATAATGTCTATGCCCGGGCAACGGATAATGTCGGACATGAATACACTTCCGACTCGATATTCCTCACGATCAACAATGCCGGGATCGGAACACCTGGGAATCTTCAGCCGATAACGAATTGTACGGAATTTCAAAATATTGAGCAGCATCCGGCGCGGTATTATGAATTGAAAAACGACATTGATTGTTCCGAGACGAGAGCATGGAACGGAGGAAAAGGGTTCCTGCCGATCAATAATTTTACCGGTTCGCTCGACGGGAAGAATTTCACGGTTTCGGATCTTTTTATGCACAGTGCTGATAACGGTGGAATATTCCTCGGAATACAGGGGACGGTGAAAAATATCAATTTCTGGGATGTGGATATCACGGGAGACGGTTATACCGGCGGTCTCACGCAAGGAAACAACGGGACGATCGAAAAAGTATCACTCACCGGAAAAGTCAGATGCGGAAGCCAACAGTGCGGAGGGATTGCGGGAACGAATAGCGGGACCATCCGCCAGTCCTGGACGGACATCATCCTCACCGGTCCGAATTATGTCGGGAGCATTGCCGGTCATTCTTACGGCGGAAGGATTGAAAACTGCTATGCGAAGGGAACGGTGAACGGAGGGAACCAATCCGGCGGCATTGTCGGGCTCAATCAGGATTCGAGCGTTATTTTCAATTCCTATTCTGTCGCTCGCGTCATCGGAACAAATAAAATCGGAGGACTCGTCGGATGGTTCTATAACGGAGGATCCCAAACGAATTCATACTGGGATACCGAGACTTCCGGCTGGCCGAATATGTGCGGAACAAATGAGCTTGGCGGACAGGTCTGCACTATGAATCCGGATCCGGCGACTGCTCCGGACGATCCGAACGGCTACACGGATGCGGAGATGAAAGTGAAAAATAATTTCGATAATGACGACGGTGTCAACGACTGGGATTTCGACACCATCTGGGCGATCGATCCCGCGAAAAATGACGGGTATCCCTATCTCGGATGGCAGACATCGTTCACTGAAAATGATGTTACGAAACCCGTCATCACGCTCCTCGGCAGTGCGAATGTCTTCTTAACGGTCGGTGATGTCTATGCTGATGCCGGAGCCACGGCAAACGATAATGTCGATGGGAATATTACGGGTGATATCGTCACGGTGAATCCGGTGAATACGGCCGTCGCCGCTGTCTATACCGTCACCTATAATGTTACCGATGATGCCGGGAATGCCGCCGATGAAGTGACAAGAACAGTCACCGTTCAAGCCGCGGCGGGAAGGGGGGGAGGAGGTGGAGGAGGGGGATCGAGGAGGATTCTCCGTCCGATACCGGAAGAAGATGACGGAGGAGATCTGAGCGGTGATGAGGGTGAGAATGGTGACGGAGACGGCGATGGCGATGGAGATGGTGATGGAGACGGGGATGAAGGCGGAGGTGCTTCGTTCTCGGACACCTCAGACCATTGGGCGGAGGCGTATATCGATACACTGAATGAACACTGCGGAATCGGAGGATATATCGATGCAGAAGGGAATACTCTTGATAGTTTCATGCCGGATCAACCGATCACGAGAGGGGAACTCGTCGCGATGATCATCAAATGCGAATTTGGTACGCTCCCGGCTCCTCTCACAAATCCTTTCCCAGATGTGGATATGAACGAATGGTATGCTTCGTATATCGCCAAAGCACTTGAGCTCGGATGGGTCCAGGGATACTCGGACGGGAACTTCCTTCCGGACCAGGAAATGACCCGCGCAGAAGCGCTCAAGACAATTCTGCTCTCTGAGTTTGCTCTCGATGAGATCACAGGCGGAATCATGGATTTTCTCGATACGGTCCCGGGAGCATGGTACGAACGGTATGTTGCGTTCGCCGTTCTCAACGCGTTCATCAACGGATACGGGGACACCGGATATTTTGGCCCGGAGAACAGCATCACGAGAGGAGAAACCGCGGCCCTTATTGTCCGGGTGAACGGGTGGTAAGAGAGTTCTTTGGAACCAGAGCCCCTTACTCTTCGATGAGCAGGGGGCTTTTTGATGAATTTAGAAGAGAAAGGAATCACTTTGGCCAGATGAACCAGAGGATTGCGAGGAGGATAATGACGGCGATCCCGTTCCGGATGAAGCGGGAGGTCCTCATGTAGGAACTTTTCTCATGATTTTTTAATTTCAGAAGCTGGCTGTCGAGATAATCGGCAATCCGCTCGGAGTCTTCCCTCTTGAATCCTTCCTTCTCGAGTTTCGTAACAAACTCAACCCGTTCCAGAGATGAACTCATGTGAGGAAGATTTTCCTGACCATGTTCTTTCTTCTCCATGCCCGCCATTTTTCGCGCTGTTTCCTCATCAACGCCGGTTTTCCGGAGATAGTCATATATTTCCTGCTCGCCCGCATTCGTTTTGAGATGGATTTTCTGGTCGTGCGAGTTCACGAGACGAATATGAGAACGGTTTCATTATACCGGAGATATATTTTCCCCATGAAGAAAAAAACACAAAAGAGAAAAGAACAAGAAATAGAATTCTTTTGTGCTTTCGCTTTTTTCCTTTTGTGCTTTGTACTTTGTACTTTTATAATCCCCCTGCTTATGGGAACGACAAGAAGCATAAAGCGGCCAACAAGAATACGGAAGTACTTTCTGCAGACTTTCGGATGCCAGATGAACTATTCCGATTCTGAGAGGTTCGACACTATTCTCATGAGCATGGGACTACAGAAGGCAAAGAGCGATATCCATGCAGATCTCGTCATTTTCAACACCTGCTCCATAAAAAAGCACGCGGAAGACAGGGTGCTTGGACACATCATAAACGCGAAAGAAGCGGGAAAACTCGTGGGACTCACGGGATGCATGGTAAAAAAAACATCCACTTCGTTCGACCCCGAAAAAGACCAGATCATCACCCTGAACCCAAGGATTGATTTTGTCGTGAGGATCGAAGACATCTCCCGGATCCATGAGTTGCTTCAGCAATTCGATCCGAAGATTCCTCCGGTTCCCGATGGATGGAAGACGGACGATTACTTCGAAATAGACCCCTCGCTGGAAGTGAAATACCGCGCGTTCGTCCCCATCATGACCGGATGCGACAAATTCTGCACCTACTGCGTCGTTCCGTTCACGAGAGGCAGAGAACGATCGAGGCCGTTTCAGGAGATCATGCGAGAATGCCGGAATCACGCGAAAAACGGAGTGAAGGAAATTATCCTCGTCGGACAGAACGTGAATTCCTACTTCCTCGACGACAAGGTGAAAAAAATGCTTCAGAGAGAAACTGATTTCGCTTATCTCCTCGATGCCGTCGCCAAAATCCCCGGAATTAAGCGCATCCGCTTCACTTCTCCGCACCCGAGGCACATGGGAGAAGATGTTCTCCGGGTGATCGCCGCGAATGAAAACATCTCAAGAAATATCCATCTCCCTGTTCAGTCCGGATCGTCTGCTGTCCTCCTGAGGATGGGGAGAGAACATGACATCAAAAAGTTCAAAGAAATCACGAAAAAAGCGAGAGCGCTTATTCCCGGCGTGACGATCTCTACTGACATCATCGTCGGATTCCCGGGCGAAACGGAAGAGGAGTTCCAGAAAACAGTACGGCTCTTTGAAGAAGAACAATTCCTTATGGCGTATATCTCAAAATTCTCTCCGAGAAAGGGGACATTCGCCGGGGATAAAATGGAAGATGACGTGAGCGAATCAGAGAAGAAGAGGAGATATCATGTCCTCGACAAGAAGCTGCAGCAATCTTCGCGCACCGAGAATGAAAAGGCGGTCGAGAGCGTTGAAATGATGCTCGTGGAAACCATGACACGCCAGAATTATGCCAAGGGAAAGACTCACGCTGGAAGGACCGCTATGGCAAAAGTCGGAAAAAGAGGGCGGGCGTTCATCGGAGAGATCATCCCGATCCTCGTGACGAAGGCGGATACATGGGCGGTGTATGGCGAGATCCAGGAAGGAGAAAAGAAAAAAGAGAAAACACAAAAGAAAGAATTTTCGTAATATTGTTTTTTTTGTGTTTTTTCTTCTGCCTTCCCTGCGTTGGCGGAGATTTGCAATCGCTGGGCAGCCCTTCTCTTGTCATTCCGGTCCCTTTCCTTTGTCATTCCGGCCCCCAAGCCGGAATCTCCAGTTGCCGGGGAAACATCACAGAAAGTTATTGGCACCACTCACCCTTCTCCAGCCATGAACAGGGAGACCCCGGATCAAGTCCGGGGTGACAGAAGTAATACTGTATAAACTTCTTCCGCTTCTCTTTTTGTCTGTTTCCGGAGATTCCCCATTCGTGGTACATTTCAGGGCGATTTTATCCATGGAGAGTGGAGCAGAAAACAAAGAGGCTGGCCGAGCTCGATATTTTCCGGGGATTTCTCGTCCTCGGTATGATCGTCTTCCATTCCTGGCTTCACCTCTATGAAGAGAAGATTCCGGAAGCGTACTTCCATTTTGTCCCGACGGGATTTGTCCTGTTTGCAGGAATTCTCATTGGGAAAGTCCTTTCCGGCAGAAAAACATCATTTCAGATTTACACGAGGGGGCTGAAGCTTTTCATCATCTTTCTCCTCCTCAATGTCCCATTCTGGATTGTGGGCAAGATATCCCTTTACCGGATTGCCGTTTCTTTTATTCAGGGGAATCCGACGTTCTCTTCGTTTGAAATACTCCTCCCCATCGCGCTCACCATCATCTCCGCGCCATTTTTCCTGAAGCTCCGGCCGCCGAGCCTCTTCTTTCTTATCGGGCTCCTTGGACTCGGAATGCTCGACCTATTCCAGTATTTCCCCTATACAGTGAAATTTTTCATCATCGGAGTCATGGGAATATTTTTCGGAAGGTCAGACCTGCTCAATTATTTTCTCAGGGCGGAAAAAGATAAGCTCAGGATTTGTATTTCCTTTTTCTTGTCCGCGATCCTTGTCCTTTCCCTTCCCAGCCTTCCGCTCTCATGGAGCCTGCAGATGATACTGACGCTCAGCCTCTTCCTCTGGGTTCCGTATGTTCTTGAAAAAATACCGGGGATGCGGAGCATGCTCATGAATTTCGGGAAGTATTCCCTTATCCTCTATATTTTCCATGTTGTCCTCATCCAGTCGCTAAAGCACTTTCCGCTCTTCGTTACCCGTTCACCGCTCATCCTTTTTTCCGAGATCATCGGAGTCACCCTCATATGCGTTCTTGTTGTTTCGGTGCTCGAGGCAGGGAGAAAGAAGAGTCCGTCCGTCGAAAAAGCCTACCGGATTTTCTTCCAATAGGCTTGCGCAAAATTCAGATGTTGACTATAGTCATCCGCTATTTTTCATTTGTATATGGGAGATGCTGAAAAATTTGAAAGAGAAAGACCACGAGGCGAACAATCCTCTGTCGAAAGCATTCAGGGAGAATCATCGTCTGCCGCACTAGTCGCAAGCCATTCTGACGCTCCCGGAAAGATAAGAAATCTCAGGATCGTTGAAGAAGGAGAAACAGAGCAAAATTATTTCCCCGGAAACCGCTACAGAATATTTAGAAAACAGGAAGACGGGAGTTTCTCAGTTGAGGAAGGACACTGGTTTGAGAAGCATCACTTTCGCATCGTTCCACTCTTTGCACTCACAGACCTGGCATTCAAGGGAGACGTCCCCATGGGAAGAGGTTTTACTATTTCACCGAGAGGACCAGTGGAGCCGGGCGATGTCCTCAGAATCAAGCAGAGTGAGGAAGAGGGAACCATATCCATTTCTTCGGACAGAAAAGGAGTTGTTGCAGAAATCAGAATGGAATCACCGGAAGATGCCAGGAACAGCGATTCGCCAACACACATCCTTCATGGGAAATACGCGACTCTTGATGATCTTAAAATACTCGTCACGCTCCATTCTCTCAGTGACGAAGTCGTTGCTTGGTATGTGCGGAATAAAAAGCCTCTTCCTATCCGGGGAATCAAGGGAACGGAATCGAAGCTCCCGCACACCGGTCCTGCGCGATTGGTTCATGATGAGAGCATGACGTGGCACCCGATAGAGGCGCCGACCCCGAATGGATTCCTCGCTTTTGGAAAAGGAAAGATCAGGATACCGGAAGAAGGCTGGGCCGGACTCCGTCTTGAAAGCGGGAATATTCCTCCGGAACTTATCATGGAGGCGGTTTCGCAGATGGGTGGAGTCATTCCGGCACAGTATTTGGACGGGAAGATCACCCAGTTTCTGGGAAATGAGATCTGCTTCTCTCCCGATTTCCAGGATCTCGTTTCGGTGGGAGAGGAATGCGTTGTCCACGCATATATCAATATCAAGACAAAAGGCGGGCCGATGCTCATTCTTGTGAGAAATTCACAGGGAGAGATTGTTCTCTGCTCGAAGTGCAAGATCCTCCTGGTCCCGGCGAAAAAATAAAGGTGCTTCCCTTTGATTTTTTTCACCAGGGGAAATAGCATGGAGCGGATGTTTTGCACAGATCCAATTCCCAGCTTCTCACTTCTCCTCCCCGATATCCGGAGCGGGTTCAATGTCGGCGCGTTTTTTCGGACGTGCGATGCGCTCCGGGTCGACCATATCTATCTCACCGGCATCAGTCCCTATCCTCCTCACAAGGAGATCCAAAAAACGGCGCTCGGAGCGGAATATGAAGTCTCCTGGAGCTATCACCTCGATGCGGTGAAGCTTCTCGGATCGCTCAAAGAGAGAGGAGTACAGCTTGCCGCACTCGAAATATCTCCATCATCGATTTCCCTGACCCGGTATTCACCGGAATCTCCCCTCGTTCTCATCGTCGGGAATGAAGTCCATGGTATCCCGAAAGAAATCCTGCGCCTTGCGGATCATATCATTTCCATTCCCATGGGAGGAGTGAAGGAGAGTCTCAATGTGTCCATTGCCGGGAGCATCGCGCTCTGGGAGATCGCAAAGAGATTGAAGGAAGGGAGATGATTCCTATACTATGAGGGCGCTCAGTTTTCAGAAAAAGCAAATGACACCCGGAGAATTAAAGTCAGCGGCAACAGAGCTCAACGAGAAGATCAAGACCGGATGGGATTGCCTCAATCCTCAAGAAATTGAACGTGAAATCGGGGAACTCCGGATTTTCATGGAGAATCCGAATGTATGGAACGATCCCCAGTCTGCAAAAATATCATCACAAAAACTCGCAATGCTCGAAAAAAGGAAGGGCCTTTGGGAAAATCTCCTCTCGGACACCGCTTCCCTCCTCGAATTCATCGATATCACCGAAGGCGACTCTCCGGAGCTTAACGAACTAGAACGGGAGTTTGAAAGAATTCAAAAAAAGTATGAAGAAGCGGAAACGGCGCTCTATCTTTCTGGGGAATATGACCATCATGGGGCGATCCTCGAAATCGTCTCCGGCGCGGGAGGGACAGAATCCCAGGATTTTGCGGAAATGCTTCTCCGGATGGAGCTCAGGTTTGCTGAACGGATGGGGTGGGGAACGGAGATACTCGAGAAATCTCCCGGACAGGAGGCGGGAATTAAGAGCGTGATCATTGAGATCCAGGGAGAAGATGCGTTCGGTTATCTCCAGGGGGAAAAGGGTACGCACCGGCTTGTCCGGCAGTCGCCCTTTAACGCAAAAAACCTCCGTCAGACATCATTCGCGGGGATCATTGTGACTCCGCTTCTCGAAGCAGTCGAATGCAACGATATCGTCATTGAAGACAAGGACTTACGGATCGATACCTATCGGGCGCAGGGGGCGGGAGGACAGCATGTGAACAAGACGGATTCGGCGGTGCGGATCACCCATCTTCCGACAAATATAGTTGTCTCGTGCCAGAGTTCGAGGTCACAACATCAAAATAGGGATAAGGCATTCCAGGTTCTGAAATCCAGGCTCGCGGAGAAGAAGAGAGTGGAAGAAGAGGAAAAAGCGGCAAAACTCCGCGGGGCTCATGTTTCTGCGGAATGGGGAACCCAGATCAGAAATTACGTTCTCCATCCCTACAAGCTGGTGAAAGATCTCCGCACAGATCATGAGAGCACGAATCCGGATTCCATACTCGACGGAGATCTTGAACCATTCGCCAGAAAATATCTGGAATGGAAAGCAAAAAACTCTGGAGCGACGACTTCAGCAAAATAAAGAAGTGAGAAGAAGTATTATACTTGTTCGGGGAGAGAGGGGATATGTGTTTCTGCCGGATGTTCTGGCGCAAGAGATGAAAGGACAGTTTTTTCTGGTGTCGGAGACGTAACGGACCGTTTTCCTGTTTCCACAAGCCGCTTGTGGCGGATTGCATTGCATTTTTCCTGAATGATCGAAGGACGCGGAACATCGTGAAGCACCGTTGTATCCTCCCCCTGGGCGGAGAGAACAAGATTGATATCCCCATATTCGAGGATATTTCCCCAGAGCCCCCTTTTCTTCATCTGGATATCCCTGATCTGGACGAGATCGAGGACCTCCTTTTCACTTCTGATGAATATGGATTTGCTCACGATGATGATCCGGTAGCTCGTGACGATGACAAAGCTCAGGGAGTGAGAGAGAATCCACAGGAAAAAACGATGAATAAGCGCGAGAAGAAGGGCAAATCCGAAGAAAAAAACGGAAAGCTCGAGAGCCTGAGTCCCGCCGGAAAGGAAGAAGATGACATGGGCGAGATATGAAAACCCGATGATCGAAAGCATGAGAAAGATGAAGACGAATGTTTTCATGAGCACGAGATACCAGTGCTGTCCGAATGAAAATTCGCACTCTTCCCCTTCAAGCTGGTCGTAAAACTCGAGGTTCATGAGGTAAACAGGGTTGTTTATTTACTATTATACCTCTGTTGTGTTTTTGCAAGCCGATTTTCCCGGCAACTGGTCTTTGCGACTGGAAAGACCAATGAAAAAGCCGACCCCGTCAATTATTACGAGAAAGAAAAGTGATATTATTTTTATTATGCGAGACGTCAGAAACACAGGAGAAAGCTCATTCTCGACAGGGTATGGGCAGTTCATAAATGAGAGAGAGATGATCTCCCGGTCTTTATTGAGATGGAGTCCGATCGGCATTTCACGCTGGAGAGAGTGCGAAAGAAAATAATCGTTCTGCGGATTCCGGTCGTCGAACCGGTATGTGATCTCGCGCCCGTTATCGATGACGACCGAAATACTTTCCGCGGAAAAACGGGTGATCCGACCTTCCACGTATTTTTCTTTTTCCGGGTAGATCATGCGGAGAATGTCTTTTTCGCGTGTCTTTCCACGTGAGGACTTCCCCTTGTTTTTTTTCGGAGGGAGGATCGTCCCATTTTTTGTGATGAGTTCATCATCGCGCGCTTTTCCCCAGAGGAGTTCATCCACAACTTCTTTTGAAGCATTGAGGAGCCGAACGATGCCGTCTTTGTTTTTGAGATTCGGGACCACCTCTCCGGTGAGCGTGATGGTTTCGTTTTCCTCAAAAAATGTCTCCGGTATTTCGACCGTCCGCTTTCCGTTTCCGAGGAGCCATCCCCTGAGATACCCAGATTTTCCGGAAACATTTCTGATGATGACGGTTTCATTTCCGGAATCTTTTCCTTTCGGATTCGGAAGTGCGGAAACGATTTCTGCGAGGAAGATCTCATCCATCCGGAAGCCCGCGGGAAGATGAAACTGCTGGATCCCGTCGAGCAGGACTTTTGTCCCGTCTTCATTCGTAGTCGTGAGATCGACAGTGTATTCTCCGGCGGGGATCTGAGAAAGGCACAGGAGGGAGAATCTCCCCTTGTTATCACTCATCCCGGTGAGGACAAAATTTCCCGGTCGAATGAGGAGACGGACGCGGCTGTGCGGAGAAACGAATCCGGAGAAGACAAGAGAGTGGTCTTCTTCCGAGAAAAGGACGTCGACTGTCGGCTCCGATTCTTTCTTCTCATTTTTTTCTTTTTGTTTTCCTCCTGTCCACGCGTACCCCGATCCTTCGTTTCGGAGTGAGGCACCTTCGGGAGCATTCTCCCATTCAATGCCATAGAGATCACCCGATGGACTCACGAGGATCATCTCTCCCGATTCATTGGCAAGATTTTTGAGTTCTGAATTACCGGAAGAGATCTTCATGACATCCCCGTTTTCCAGCATTCTTTCCGGGAGAAGAAACTCTTTTCCGTTGATGAGGATATGCCAGTTTTTTGTCTGGGCAGCATCATTCCGCGTAGAGATCCGGAACCACTCTCCGTCTTTATCTTTTCCCTCAGGATTTGGGAGGATGTCTTTTACGAAGAGCGACGGAGATTCGTCCATGGAGAGTACTGTGAGCGGAGAAACAGAGAAATCTGCGGCGGCATTCGTATCTTTTTCGGACATTCTTTTCACCAATCCTCCTTCTGAAAAATCACCGGTGAGACAGGAGGAATAATTCCGGTCGTTCCATTGGCTCTGCCTTTTTAATGAGAGGAGGTAGGAAGAATTTTTGTCATTTTCCGACGGGTTAATGCAGAGAAAATCTTCCGTAGTCCCCCATGCATCGTTCAGGGAGAGAACAATATCTTTCGACGGTAATTTTCGGAGAAAAAGCGAGAATTCTCCTTGCGGAGGGATCGATTCATCCGTGAGCTCCATGAGAATGGCCTCACCGCTTCTCATGGTATATCCGGAGAGAGGGAAGTCAGATGCGCCGCTATTATTGAGAGAGACAAAGCCTGATCCGTTCGGGAGATATTCGATGGCAGAGATCACTATTTCTCCATCTGCTGATGACTTCGGCGATGGAGGATTTGGCGCTCCAAAGGCCGGTTCTTTATTTGGGAAAAAGTCATTTTTGGTATTCGAATCTTCCCCAGTCTTTCTCGCCATGGATTCCTTTCCTTTGACGCTCCCGGAAGGAAAACACTGGAAATCACAATCAAGATCTGTTCCCCATTCAAGCCGTCCCCGCATGAACCTCAGGTCCTCATCTTCGCCCGGAGATAACACTTCATTGTAGTTCCCCCAGCATACGGCGTCTTCGATCGTATTGGCGGAATCGAGGAGCATGAGCGTCTCGTCAGTCCCCGTGAGTCCCTTGTGCGTGATCGAGAATGACCAGCCATAGCCGGTCTTTTCACGGGTCTCTGTTGCAGATTTGAGGGAGAGGACGATGTATTCTCCGGTATTAAAAAATGTTTCCAGCGGGAATTCAAAGAATACTTTGTCATCGAAGAGCTGATATCCTTTTACGTCGATCCCCTTTCCGCAGTCAGCGCAGAAAAGTTCGATTCGGTCTCCTGAGGGATCATCGAACGCGACTTCGGAGATAAGGATGCGAACATCTTTCCGGGGAACGGATTCGTTTGTTGCGGTAGTCGTGGTGAACTTCGATCCCTTGTTGCTGCTGGAATCATGACCTGAAGAGCCACCCGGAGAATGCGGAACATTTTGAACTCCGGGCGTGGGCGTATCGGTAAACTCATAGAGACCGCTATCAAGAAGAGAATAACTCTCTCCTTCTTTCGATGCGGGGATTACTATTTCTGCGAAAGGAGAAAGAGATTCCGGAGAAGAATACAGCCGAACAGTTTCTCCGGAATTGTTGAGCTTTCCGCTCATGGAAAGGACAAGAAATCCATTGCTTTCTCCGCATAGATTTTCAGAAAATTCAGAAAAACTTCTCCTCACTTCCTCTCCGCCGGAGAGCTCAGAAAATTGAAAAGTCGAAAGATCATATCCAGACGGACTTGTGTTCCATATCTCGATGAATTCCGCTTCGAGATCGATCTCATTGAGGAGAAGAAGCGGAAGTTCATGTTCTGCCGGTGGTAATAATCCGCAACTGCTGCCACCTCCAGGATCTCCATCCGAGTCACCATCACCATCTCCATCCCCGCCGGTCTCTTCTTCAGGATTTTCTATCCCTGGAGATGGATCCATCCAAATGTATGATCCCGACATTTGGCGCGAAAAACTTTTTCCGGAAACTGATGACGGAACAGTAAGTGAGGAAAACTCCTCCCCCCTCCAGGTGAGCGTGATGAGCTCGCCGCCGTTATTCAGTTTTCGCGAGAGGGAAATGACGATAAAGGCCTGGGGTTCGATCGCCTCGGCATCCGAAAAGTCGGTCACGGGATAAAATTTTGAAGTCGAACCTGAAAGTTCAGAAAATGAGACTTCAGCAAGCGGGATTGAAAGCTCTCCGGAATTCCAGAGTTCTATAAATTCTGCCTCGAGGTCGACTTCATTAATGAGAAGCGGAAGAAAATCTTCAAATTGGAGCGGATCAGGTTCGCCTTCCCCATTTTCGGGAGGATCAGGGACATCACCGGGAATAGGGTCTCCTTCTTCTCCGCAAGCACATGAGAAGGGAAGAACTGAAAGAAAAACAGCGAGGAAAATGGAGAGAAGCGATCTCATGCAATCGGGAGAGAACTCACTTCATCATGCTTCTCTCAGGATTTTTTTGAATTGCTGAAGAACACCGGGAAGCCGAGATAGGTTCTTTCCTCGCTTAGTGAAAGTCGAATATGACGCCAGAGAGAGACAACAGGCAATCGCCTTCATGAGAATTATTTTTTCCAATCAATACACCGCCCCCAGATAACACTTTTCGCAGTACACGGTTTCGCGTCGTTCCGGAGAATACGTGGTTTCAATATCCGCATTGCACTTCATGCATGTCCGATCATAAAATACACGCGGGTTCCGGAGAGCAAACCTATTCCTGTGACGGATGTCCGGATGGAGCCTGGGGACTGCAATTCCCGTTTTCCGATAAAAATCGAGTTCCGGCTTCTGGATCTTGAAAAGTCGTTTCGATTCCGCGCATTCGACTGCCCAGTTCAGGATGTCATCAGGAATATTTTCTATTGAGTCCGGGAGCTTTTCTGCCGGGATTTTTTTCGAAATATGAGAGAAGTCCTGCTCTTCGATTTCTTTCCATTTCCATCCGCGACGAATGATCTCCTCGCGGGAGAGAGGATAGTATTCCTGGGCGATCGTTTCGTTGTACGCATACGGAGAATTTTGAACGGGGAAAAACTCGCCCCACTCTCCGGTTTTCATCATATGTTCAATGATCCTTGATACCATTTTTTCATACTCCGGTTGTGAATATTGTTTGTTCATGATGCAGTACTCCTGAGATTTCAGCCCCGAGCAGGCGAAACAGTTCTTCGCATGGAAACAGTGGTCTGAATAAAACAGTTCCCGGCAGCCACCCGAGCAGAGAAAGCAACAGATAAGATGAAAAACATCATATCCGCACGCCTGAGAATTGTAGATGAGCTCGGAGCGCGTTCCCCAGTGGGTATGGTCCATGCTGTTTCTCCCGTTATTGATCCCGGCTGAGTACCTCATGTCCTCCGTGTCATCGCAGTCAAAGGAATGATGTGTGTTCTTGCAGTTCCGGAGATAATCGCCCGAGCAGTTTTCGAGTTGGACGCCATGGAATGATTTTACGATCATCCCGTCTTTCATGGATATCATTTTTTCCCGGTGGCGCTCTGTCGCAGATGATGAACGGATGTCGTACTCGGGTTTCGCCATTTCTCTCGCATACGCTTCTCTCGTCAATTGAACATTGAAGATCATGTGTTTTTTATTCCTCTGACTTGTGCATCCGAAGAGATCCTGGCATCCGATGCAGTCGATGACGAACGATGAATCGCGGCAATTCGTACAGTCACTGGAGAATTTCAATGCATTGCAGTTCCTGCAGTTCACACACTCGTAGCAGTATTCGCAGGCATGGAGAAGATAATTATCTATGCAGTTCCTGCTGAAGTTCACCCACATGCCATAACAACAGTCTTCTGAAGTATCGGTTGAAGACATGAGATAACAGTTTTTGCTGTGGCCGATAGCATTCGCATAATCGCAGTTCTCGATGGGTTCCTGCTGGATGCGCGCAAACCGGGGGACGGAATTGCGGAACTCCAGGAACTGTTCAAAGAACGGCTTCTTGAAATCAAAATCACGGCCGTACTGAAGCGGATCATAGAAATCACTCCACCAGACTTTGTTGTCGTAAATCGTGAAGTCCGAATTCTGAGGAAAACAGGAAATGATTTGTTTTCCTGTTGCGTCGCATGTCCGGCGGTAGAGCGTCCGTTCGTTCCGCGTGGCGAAACGTTTCTGCTGGCGGCAGAACGGGCAGAGTGTTGGTTCCGGGAGCGGGAATTTCTTCCCCCCGACGACTGGAGAGAGCATGTCGAGAAATTTTCGGTCTTCTTCATAAACCGGAAACTCAGCTGAGCACTGGGCGCAAATTTTCATATTCCTAGCATGAAAAACCCGGAATCCTGTCTCACAAAAGTGTAATGGGATGAATCGTTTTTTCCAATGGGATTCTTTAGAGCCCGAATCCGAAAAAGACGGAAGAAACTTCTTTCCCGTATCCATCCCGCGCAATAATTTCGGCGAGGAATTCCTGATGGTCATCCAGAGGAAATGACTCATGCCGATTTTTCGCATTCGTCGTCGTATCGATGAGGAGTTCGCTGGTCGTCATATTCCAGACGCGGATGAGAAAGCTCTTTGCTGTCTTTCTCTCTCCCGTTTTTCTCAGTCTCCATTCGAGATGAGCGTAACTTTTTCCTGATTTTTCTCGTATCGCTGAACGGAGAAGCCATGATGTATTGAGCGAGGTATACTCGTCATCTCCGAACGAAAGGTATGAGATCGGATCATGAGATGGAGGATGATCATCCATCGACTCGTCGCGAACGCATTTCCCATTTTCCATGAAGAACCCTTGTTTGCAGAAACAGGCATTGAGCTCTTCTGAAGTTTTTGCTGCGGATCCGAATTTATCCACGCAGAGATCGACCAGCGGGATATCACGGACGCATTTATTTCCGCGGGGCGAAGGAGAGTAATACCCCTCGAAGCACTCGCATTTCTTCGATTTCGTATGGTAGGAGGAATACTCCGGACAAAGCGTCGGACCCGGAGTTTCAACGGCGAGAACGTCATATTTCATGACGCAGTATTTCACTCCGTCAGGAACGCCATATCTTTCGCAATCCTCACGGCACACAAAACATTCCGCATCTCTCCCGCGTGAGGATCCCTCGCTTCCGCGGGAAGAGAGGATCATGAAGAATGCAATGGCGAGGATAATTCCGGTTTTTTTCATTTTCTTCTTCGGAAGAGAGTATTATTAAACCCAATTTTCTGAAAAAACACAAATAAAAACCTTCCCGAAGGAAGGTTTTTCAACGCAAAACGGATGAGGGAGACTATTTCTTCGTCTTTCCCTTGAACTTTGACATGAATTTATCTACACGTCCTTCCGTATCAAGAAGTTTTTTTGTTCCCGTGTAGTGCGGGTGGCATTTCATGCAGATCTCAGTGCGGAGCTCTTTCAACGTACCAGAAATGGTATAGGTCGCTCCGCAGGAGCAGGTGACTTTCGTCTGATGGAGCGTCGGATGGATATCGCTTTTCATAAGTAACATCTCAAAAGGGAACGGACGGATGGGGAGTTTATGGAAATTCGCCGGGGAATGCAAGCCTTTCATGCCCTAAAATTGATCCGCCTGTGCGCCATCTGCCTCATTGGCAAGACCGTTCATATCGAGATCAACACTGCCCGTCATGAAAGACCTGAACATCTCTCTGATTTCTTCGTTCCCCAAATTCCCAATTTCACTTTCCACCATCCCTTCCATGTCTCTCACTCGAGTCTCTGCATCGGTCCCGTCGCTATCCAAAATGTCGATCGTCCCTTGTACCCTGAGTCGAAGTTCTTCTATGCGGGAGCTCAGAAACGGGTCTCTGATGACTTCTTGTGAAGTGCTGAGCTGGAGAAGTGCAGTCTCAGTCTTCTGAGCACGGTCGATGGCATCAGGATTGATTTTCATGGGGAGTATTGGATAATGAGTTTTAAGTATATTAAAGATACAAAGGAAAGACATGTCAATTTTTTTCATGAATAATTCAGAAGGATTTCATACTGAGAATGCGTTATGATGGGAGTGAAGATTTTATTCTCCCCAGCATGAAGCGATTATCAGACTACTTCCCGATTGGTCTCGCTCTCCTCTTCCTCGTTTTCTGGATTTTTCTCGCGATCGATCCTGTCTACCGCGATGTCTGGTGGGCGGAGAACATCCCGGTCATGGCGGTTTTTTTCCTCCTCGCCGCGACTTTTTATTTTTTCCGCTTCTCCAACCTCGCGTATGTGCTCATGGCGTTCTGGCTATTCCTCCACACGATCGGCGGACACTATACCTTTGCGCATGTCCCGCTCCAGGCATTTACAGAATTTTTCGGCATGGAAAGGAATCAGTTTGACCGGATCGCACACTTCACCGTCGGATTTTACGCGTATCCGATTGCAGAATTCCTACAGCAGAAAAATCTCTCTTCAAAAGTGACGAAGTATTTCTTTGCGCTCTTTGCGATCATGGCGATCGCCGCGGCTTATGAGATCGCGGAATGGTGGTATGCGGCCACGAATGGAGGAGCCGCCGGGATCGAATTCCTCGGGAGCCAGGGCGATGTCTGGGACGCACAGAAAGACATGCTCGCAGATACTCTCGGAGCCCTTTTCGCGCTCGTCCTCTTCTCGGTTTTCGGAAGAAGAGCGATCGATTTCAAAGCACTGGAGAAGGAAATCAATGAGAATGTGAAGAAGGAGTAGCGCACCGACCAGAAGAGCTTTCCCCGGGCCACGTGGGCCTCACAACACTCCCTCAGCTGGCAGCGATTTCAAATCGTTGCCGAAAATATTTTAGGAAACGATTGCAGATCGATTCCAGCAAAAGAATGGACGAAGCTTTTATCACCACTCACCCTTTTTGGTGATATTTAAGCTTGAGGGCTAATTGAATAATACTAACAATCAACGCAATAAAATTACAGACGATTACAGGCCAAGCCAGAATGAGTAATCCATACGTAAGCCAAAGAGAACAATTGAGAAAATACAAAACACACATCATGAGTGACACATCATTTACTTTCTTTGTTTTGATTACTTTGATCACCTGAGGCAGCATGAGTAATGTGCCTATAGTTGCTGCCAAATAGCCGATTATCTGTGTGAGCAAGTCCGTGGTCGTGTTGATCATTGAAAATATTTCGAGAAATATGTCACAGGCTCGTTTTTATCCAGATCATATACCTTTTTTGGGAGACCTGCCGTCACTCAGCTGGCAACGATTTGAAATCGCTGCCGAAATATTTTAGGAAACGATTGCAGAACGGGTATAGCGAAGAGAATGGAAAAGAATTTTCGTGGTTATGAACTACTTAATGATATTAACATTACCCGGAAGTTTTTCCTGAATTGTTTTTAAATCGAGTTCAGAATAATTGTTGCCGGATATGTTCAATGTTTTTAAATCATTCAAATCTCCCAGCTCATATGGCAGGCCCGTTAATTGGTTATTGGACAAATCCAGTATTTGCAGGTTTTTAAGCTGGCCAATTTCCGCAGGAACTCCGGTCATCTCATTATTGCTGGCGTCCAGAATTTGCAGATTTTGGAGATGTCTGATCTCTGCCTGAATCGCTCCAGTAAGCTGGTTATTTGAAACATCAAGCTCCTCAAGGTCGGTTTGGTTGAAAACAGAATCGGGGATTTTTGTCAGAGATTGATAGCTCAGATCCAGCTTTTGCTTCGATTGCGTGCCTGCAGGATTTTCCTGGGTCATGGTATTTGTCTTAGACTGTTCAGGAAAAACACATCCGCTGAACAACAGGCCGAAGGATGCGAAGATAAATAATATTTTTTTCATAAAATGTAAAATAAAACTTTAGGAAACGCTGATTCATTATTTCCGAAAATGTTTCGGCATATGCGAAGTGTGCCACTCCTGAAGGTCCATGTCTCTTGAATTTGGGCATTTTCACATACCATTATCACCATTTGAGTCAAAAAACCTCGTGCGCTCACAAGAACACGCTGAATACCCCGTTTTGAGGGATTCTCTTCGCTCGTCGTCATCGAACCGCTGGTTCTCATCCAGATTGTGAATCGAGAAAAGAACCTTATCCCTCATTTTATTCGGGATAAGAACCTTTTCTGGTGGACAATACTGGATTCGAACCAGTGACCTCCCGCGAGTCAGGCGGGCGCTCTAGCCAACTGAGCTAATTGTCCATGATTGAAAACACCTAAAAATTGTATCGGATTTCTTTTTTTCGGCAAGGGAATTCGGAGATTCAGCGAGAAGAACTGTAAAAAAGGGTGAAATCATTGAAAAAAAGCTGTTTTTATGAGAAAATACTGGGACATCCACTTATCCCCTTTCTTCAGCGGATGAACACACAAAAACCAAAAAGTAAAAAGAAGATCATCATACTTGCGACACTCGGCGTTCTCGGAGGTATTGCTCTGTGTTTCATGACGGATCTTTTCGGGATGAGGACAGAACTGCTTTCCGGGGGGATCCTTCCTCGCAGATGGGATGAGCCATGGCAAGATCCGGCCAATGAGGGGATTGTCATCAAGCCGCCGGATGGGAACGCGGTGGACATGATAAAAACACTCATCTGGAAGAACGCGGTCCCCATGTTCAAGTATCTCATGATCGGGGTCTCGATCCTCATGTATATCATCTACCTTATGGAAATGATTACTTCCTCAGGGAGCGAAGAGAAGGTAAAGAAGTCGCAGTTGAACATGCTCTGGGCGATCCTCGGGTTTCTCGTCCTCGCCCTTGCCGAAGACCTCTCCAAGGCGTTCGACCCATGGATTTCGAAGGATAATCCGTATGTGGATGAGGACAAAATTGAAAGCGGGACCATGCGGCTTATCTCATATTTTCAACTCCTCGCATCGATCGTCGCCATTTTTTACATTTTCTGGGCAGGATTCCGGATGATCACGGCGCACGGAGATGAGGACACGATCAACGCCCAGAAGAATCATATCAAATGGGGGTTCGTCGGGCTCGTATTCATCGTCCTCTCGGAAGTCGCCGTGAAGAAGATCTTCTATCCCTATGCATACGGGGAGAAGCGGGGACTCGGACAGGAAGAGGCGACAGAGTTCATCCGGCAGGGAACGGGGACGCTCAACTTTTTCCTCGGCTTCGTCGGGATACTCGCCGTGGTTTCCCTTGTCGCGTCCGGCTACATGTATGTCGCTTCGGGCGGAGATGAAGAAGCGGCCGGAAAAGCGAAGAAAAACCTTATCGGAAGCATTCTCGCCATCGTCATCATCGTTTCTGCGTTTGTTATTGTCCGGGCGTTTGTCCCTTCCTGAGGCCTCCCCCGAAACAGATTATGAAAAAATCAAAGATACAAAAACAAAGGCTTTTCTGGATCCGGTTTACGACCATCTTCGCGATCATTGCCACTTTTGGGATCGGGATCACGCTCTTTGTTGCTCCGGATTATCTCAGTGCATTCGGTCTCCCCATAGATGAGATCGGCAATCCCAGAGAGGAGGTCGACTACTCAAGCACGACTCCGGGGGCCGAGAACGAAGGGACGGTGCAGATATCAGAAACGCTCGCCTCCGTGATCACATTTTTAAAGTATTTCTGCGGGATCCTCGCGCTCGTCTGGGCGACCTGGTCAGGAATCCGCCTTGTAACGGCGGGAAACAACGAAGAAACGGCAAAAGAAGCACAAGCAGGAGTCACCTATGCGATTATGGCGCTCATGATCATCGTCCTCGTCGAGCCGCTCATCACGAACGCGCTCTACGGGGGAGGACAGTTTAATCCCGGAGAACAATTGAAATGTGAAAATATCGGCAAGGCCACAGACTACGGGAAAGAACAGATCATTGCCGTGATCGAGTGGGTGAAGGCGATCACCGTTTTCCTCGGCGTCGCATTCCTCATCTTTTCCGGATGGAGATTCCTTCAGGATATCGGAGGAGAAGAAGAGATCTCGAAACAGAAATACGTCATCATGTGGATCGCGGTCGGACTCATCGTCATGGGGATCGACAAAGTCCTCGTCGACCAGGTGATCTACGGGGCCATTTTTGACAGCGCTGCCTGCAAGGTGGAATATCTCGATCAAAACGAAAGAGTGACGAGGGGGATCAGGGAGTTCGTCGGGATCATGAAATATTTCCTCCAGTTCCTCGCCGCGATATCCGTCGCGATCATGGTGTACGCCGGATTTCTCATGATCACGAGCTTTACGAGTGAGGAAAACATTGAGAAGGGAAAGAAGATCCTCATCTCGGCAGGGATCGGATTCCTCATCATCCTCTTCTCCTACATCCTCGTGTATAGCATGGGAACGGGGTCCGTGAGTTGATCCTTTCCGTCCATTATTCTTTTCTCATGAGCATACAAAAAAAATTATCAACGCCGCAAATAGCCATCCTCTTTTTTGTCATCTTCCTCGTGGGGATGGCCTCAGTGTATCTTTTCATCAAATACAATGAGCCGGAGCCATTTTCCGCGGTAGTTCTTCCGGAAATAAGCGATGAAGCTTCAGACACGTGCGACGGAGAAAAAGTGCAGAACCTGATCGAGACGCGGGAAGAGGGAGAACTCGGGAAATGCTTTCAGGATTTTTCCGGGAAGGAGGCTTTTTTCGAAGACATCTCAAAATGCCGGATCATCACCGATGTTCTCACTTCGGAGACGGATGAAGGATACTGGATGAGTTTCAAATGCGCCCGCTCCGGAGATGTCCTCAGCCCGTATTTTGGTTATGTGAAGAAAGGAGAAAAGAGCATTTCATGGGGTGTCCTCCCTCAGGGAAAGATTCTTTCGGAGGAAAGCAATGAAGACGAAAAATCGATCACTGTGGAAAATATTTCTGAAATCCCGTGGATATTGAGTGATCCCTGGAGGAACAGCGCGGGCAAAGAAATCCGCACTTCCTCTCCGGAAAACGAGGAGGTTATCGGGCTTCATAAAACCTCCATATTCACCGTTCCACAAGAGGACGATGAATACTATTTCGAAAACGCCCGCCACGGATATTACATCGAGATCAGGAAGTAAATCTCACGATGCCTGTTTCATCAGGTTGGAAATTTCCTTCTTCGCGTTCTCATCTCCGCTTTTTTCCGCGAGCGATCTCATCTCACGGAGAACGCTGATCTTTTTTTTGAGATCCTCCCGGGTCTTCACCGTGCTTATTTTTTTCCGGGTCTCGAGATATTTCCCGAGATAACAGCGCTTTTCGAGTTCCGGGTTCCCGATAAACCGAAATATCTCGAGGGCGCGGTCAAAATCCTTTCTTTTAAAAAGGAATATCCCCTCCGCTTCATGGATGTATTTTTTTATCTTTTCATTTTTGATGAAGGGGATGCTTTTCTTCGCCTTATAAAAATCATCGAGCTTGATGAATTCGATCGCGCTTGCCTCGGCAGCGTATTCGATGAGCCCTGCGTCTCCGCTCATCCGTGCGTGTTCGAGGGCGGATTCAAAGCGCTTGGTTTTCAGGTGATGATTGATGACCTTCTGATACGCCGCCCGGAGATTTCCCTTCACGATCTCATCATACGAACTGAGCGCCGACGCGAGACGCGCGCCTTCAAGAAAAGTCTTCGGAGAGACGGCAAAGCAGTGTTCCGCTTCGTCCGTGACATCGAGGAGGTTCACGCTGATGAGTTCCGTGATCGGAAAGACCCGCATCCCCTCCTTCTCATACCTGCAGAACCTTCCCGTCGTCGCCTCGGCGTCGACGCCTTCGTAATGGAGACAGACATGACCGGGGAATGTCTTAATACCGAGTTTTCCGATGTCGTATTTTCTCGAAAAAAGATACGCCGCGAGAGACACGATCTGGTTGCAGTCGCCGATAAGCTTTTCTTTCGCGGGGTCCCGCAGAAGTTCGCCGAAGTTTTTCGCCTTTTCGTAATAGTAGTTCGAGGCAGGGCTCGCGAGGAATGACATGATGGAAGCGAGACAGAGGAATTCCGCCTTTTTTTCTTCCGGAAGACCGAGGAGGAGTCCACGTTTATTAAGCTCCGCGATCGTGGATTCGAGGGATATCGTGTTTTTTCTGAGAAATTCGGAGAACGCCGATTCGATCTTCGCGAGGTTCATGAGGAGTTTTCGTCTCGTGTCTTTGTCGAGATAGGAATACCCCTTGTATCTCCGTTCGCACCAGAGATGGAGGACGGCGAGATTTTCCTGCATGAGGTCATGGATTTTTTTCTCGACCGAGCTGGACCGGTGGCCTCCGGTAAGGGAGGCGAAATACCGGTCCACCGTCTTTTCAAAAGGATGGGCGTATGGGGAGAGTGCCGAGGTGAGGGACGAGAGGAAAGACATTCCGAAAAACAATAATGAAGCAGGGGTCATTGTACCAGATTCTGTTTTCGCCCGAGAATCGGGAAAGGAAAAAAGAAAAAAGAAACGATTCCCTCTTTCGTGCTTTCTCTTTTGTGTTTTTCTCTCGTTTCTGAGAAAATCTCGTCGTCATTTTCACTGAGAGAGTATGTTGACGACCATTCAGGAGATCATAAAAAAAGCCGGTGCTGAGATCAAGGATGCATCCGGAGCGCCGGATCTTGAAGCTCTGGAGAAAAAATACATCGGTCGCAAGGGTGAACTCACCGCGATCCTCAGGGACATTTCCACGCTCTCTCTCGAAGAAAAGGGAAAAGTAGGGAAAGCTGCGAACGAGGCGAAGAAAGAGATCGAAGCTTTCCTCGCGGACCGTTTTTTTGAACTGGAAAAAGGAGGGAAAGACGATCTTCAGGAAAAGGAATGGATCGATATCAGCGTTCCCGCAAAAAAGACGCCGCGCGGTAAGAGACATCCCATCTCTGCGGCGATCGAGGAGATCGAAGAGGTGTACGCGAGGCTCGGATTTGAAGTCGCCGAAGGGCCGGAGATCGAAGACGACTGGCATAATTTCACCGCGCTCAACATCCCCGAAGACCATCCCGCCCGCGAGATGCAGGATACCTTCTGGCTCAAGGAGCCGCTCGAAGGATATGTCCTCAGGACTCAGACATCCGGGATCCAGATCCGGTTCATGGAGAAGAGGAAACCGCCGATCCGGATCATCGCCCCCGGGAAAGTCTTCCGGAAAGATTCCGACGCGACCCATTCCCCCATGTTTCACCAGTATGAAGGGCTCATGGTGGACCGGAACATCTCACTCTCCCATCTCAAATTCGTTCTCATGAACGCACTCCGGGAGCTTGTCTCTCCGGACATCGAACTCAGGTTCCGGCTCTCCTTTTTTCCGTTCACGGAACCTTCCCTCGAAGTGGACGGACTCCTCAATATCAACGGGAAAAAGAAATGGCTCGAGATCGGGGGAGCGGGGATGGTCCATCCGAATGTCCTCAGGAACGCGGGAGTCGATCCGAAGGAATGGAACGGATTCGCTTTCGGTTTCGGGATCGAACGGCAGATCATGATCAAGCACGGCATATCGGATCTCAGGCTTTTTTATGAGAACGACATCCGGTTCCTCGGACAATTTTAATTACTCTTCCATCGCCTGCGCAAAGTATGTAGTATGAACAGGCGTGATTTTCTCCTCATTCCACTATGGACTCAGCGAAAACCATCGCTTTTGACTTCCCCCGACTTTACCGTCTTCTCCTTATCGAGAACAACGATCATTCCGCACAGATCATCAGGAGCGGGATGAAGGGGCTCAGTTGTTATTTTGAAAATGTCCTCTCCGCAGAGGATTCGTTCAAGCACCCCGACCTCAAGCGTTTCGATATCATCATCGTCGATGTCGCGCTTCCCGGAGAGATGGACGGGATCGAATGCTGCGCGAGGCTCCGGAGGATGGGAGTCACGGGAGGCATCCTTTTCCTCACGAACAGGGGAGACGAGATGACTCGCGTGCTGTCGTTTTCCTCGGGAGGCGACGCGTTCCTCGCGAAGCCGTTTACCTTCGAAGAATTCCTCGCCATCATCTCCGCGCTCACGAACAAACTTGAAAAAAAGAAAAAGGTGAAGAAGAAGGAAAAGATCCAGGTCGGCGACATGATCCTCGACCAGAACCTCTACAAGATCGACATCGGGGACAGGAACTACTACCTCCCCTCAAAAGAATACATGATCCTCGAGATCTTCCTCCAGAACAAAGGGAAGATGATCTCCCGGGAACAGCTCCTCGAGTCAGTCTGGGGCGAAAAAAATGGGGAGCTCGTCTCGAATTCCGTGGATGTCCATATCGGTCGTCTCCGGAAAAAGATCGGGAAAGATAAGATCAAGACCATTCGCGGGAAAGGATATTGTTTCACCCCCTGAGAGGGAGGAGAGCGGGGAAGCGGACCAGCCGGCGGAACTCGCCAGTTTTTTTGTCATCTCGATCAAATCGGAAGACGTGATTGTTGGGATAATTAAAAAATATTGCGTCCGGTCCGGAAAGCCCGGACGAGCCGAGAGAGTGTCGGGATTCAAGTCGGAGCCCCCAGAGGAGGGGAAGACGATTTGTATTTGAGCAGAGTTGAGTCCATACTGGATGTATTCTCTTATCTCTCACCTATGGATTCATCCAATTCTCCCCGGACAAAACCCCTCTACCGGGGTACGCAGATCGTCTGGTATCTTCTTGGTATTCTGGAGTTTTTATTGATGTTCCGGTTTGTGTTGAAGTTTTTGGCCGCAAACCCTGAAGCAGGCTTCACCAGATTTATTTATAGTTCAACGTATGTTTTCGCGGCCCCCTTTCTCAATGTGTTCCATCGAACCGTGGTGGAAGGCAGTATCGTGGAATGGACGACGCTGCTCGCCATGCTGGTCTACTGGATCATAGCGATGGGGATCGTGAAACTTCTGGTCATGGGGAAGAGCGTGTCTACCCCCGAAGCGGCAGCCAAACTGGATGAAGAGGAGAAGTAGAATAAGGCCTAGTCCCCTTGGAGACACTCGTTCTTGGGCATCCAAATACTCGAACGAGAAAACCGGTGAGGCACATGCCCCAGGAGGTGTCGATTTCGGACTGGGCTCTGTTTTCAGTATTGTTTTTCATACCCGTTTTATATCAAACTATTGCCAGTAATTATTTTTCATTCTCTCCATGAATGCGAAACGGATCCTCCTTTTTGTTCTCTCCTTCGTTCTTTTCGGATGCGGAGTTTCAAATCCCGACTCTCAAAAACCTGCCAATCCGGACTGGGAGTATGAAAAGACGATCGCATCGCCGATCGTAGAAAAAGTCGAAACGGCAACGACTCTCGGGGATCTTGAGGAAAATAAAATGGAGATCGCCATTCCGGAGAACACATTTGATGCTTCGACGGAAGTGACGGTGCAAAATCCGTCCATTGTTCCTGCGGTCGATGCCGGGCGCTTTACTCCTCTCGGTTCTCCGGTGGAGGTGACATCGAGCCAGAAGAGGCTCAATGCCCCCATGACGATCACGCTCAAAGTCCCCGAAGCAAGCGAAAAAGATCTGAAAACAGAATCGGTGTGGGCGGTGTATTACAACGGAAGCGACTGGGACATGATCCGGCCGATAACCACAGACGCGGAGGCAAAGACGATCACCTTCGAGAGTTATCATATGAGCCTCTGGGGCACGGGGAAGGTGAGCGTGGAAGAACGGGTCAAGAAGTACACTCACAGCAAAACGCTCGGAGAGATGGCGCAGGAACAGGCGGATGACATCGTCGACAAGATCGTGGAACAGGCGGTCGACAACCTCCTCCGCGTGCAGCTCGGCATGAGCGACGAATCCGCAAAATATAAGATCATCTCAAGCCTCGCGAATGACGATGATTACGCCGAGATCCTCGATGCGTTCCGCCGGAACGACGCGGAGGGTTTCAATAAAAAACTAATGGTCTTCCTCGGAAAAAAGGTCGCGGAAAACGTGGAGAAGTCGGCTCTTGAAAGTGCTCTCAAGAACCTCTCGTCAAAAGAAGGAGTGGAGTACGCCGAAGCCGCTGCGGAGGCGCTCGGATATTTGTATGAAGGAGATCTCGAAGGAGCAGCGGAGGTGCTCGGAGGAAAGATCGCGGATGCGTTTCTCATTACCAAATTATTTAAGGCGGGGGGAGAGATCGTCCAGTACAACATCAATCTCTGGAAAGACAGCGAGATCGAAGCGGCGTATCAGGCGTATAAGAACGGGTCGGATGATTATTTCTGGGGATACAATGTGGACAAGGGCGATTTTGGCGCGGTCTATGATCAGATGAAAGGGATCGCGGTCCGGCTCGAGAGCGAATACGTGGAACGCGAAATAAGACGCCGGGAAAATCTCGGACTTTCGCCACCGACGGACGCTCAGCTCCGTGAAGTCCGGGAGCAGGTGCGGAAAGACCTCGAAAAGCAATTTGAAACCCGCTTGTCGAAAGAGGACGAACTCGCGAAGGAGGAAGAGCGGCTCCGAAACCTTATCGATGCGTTTACAAAAGCAAAACTCCTTGAAGATGAATCGTTCGGATATGACGATGACACGGAGACGATGGAAGAAAGGCTCGATAATCTTCTCTCGACCGTGAAGAAAATAGTGAAAGATACGAAGCGAAAAGACTGGACGACGAACACGTTCACGGATAAAGACAACCTTTCCGTAGGAGACCTCGTTTCGCTCCTTCAGGCGTGGAATTCGACGAACGGAAAAGATCTCTACAATACTATGCTGAAGGAAAGATTCGGTGTGGATGCCGGAGGCATCGGGATACAGGGTGATTTTACGCTCATCTCTTTCCCTGATCCTCCAACAAACAGCTGGCAAAGCCAGATATTCGAACAGATCCTCACGAAGGCGAAGATCGAGGTGAAAGATGGAGTATTCGACAGTACAAAGAATATCACCGTGAATACGACCTGGGGACCAAAACTGTTCAGTGGAACCGGATGGGCGCACTGGGTTGGAACATATGATCCTGCGACCGGGATTCTCTCTATCACGGGCGAGATCGGATGGGACGGCAGTACAACGAGCGATTATGGAGACGGGAAAGAAAAGATTGTCTACACATCGCCCACGAAAGAGGTAAAAATCACACCGGACATGAAACGCGTGTCCATTAGTTTTATAGGAACGATTACCTCAACAACAAGTGATCTCGAAGATGGCGGATGGACAAAACCCTGGACACGGAGCGATGAAGGCGGGCCGACGGTACAGTTTGATATTGAGATCCAGGATTAGGGATGGTGAAAAAGAAACAGGCAATTTTTTGAAGCATCCATCCTCGGATGACTCTTCCCACGGAGCACATCAGGGGAGGTGCCTCCCGGAGAATAGAAACAAGGTTTTAAAAATAGACACAAAGAAGAAAAAATGGTAAAATATACATAAATATTTTTCTCTTTTTCCATGAAACACACACAAACTGAAACACTTCCGCTGATCGCGCTCCTGAAATTCGGATTCCTCTTTCTCGGGATTCTTCTTCTCCTCTCTGCCTGCAAATCAGAAGTAAAGCAGAGCGGCGATCTCGACGCAGGTTTACTCAAGAGCAAGAGCAGTGTTAATGACGGCCTCCTCCCCGAGTGTCATGCAAATGCAGATTGTTCTCCCGTTTGTGATGCGAATGAAGCGTCCTGTGAGAGAATCTGTAATTCGAGAGGAATATGTGTCCTGTCCGGCAGCTGTACCCTTATCTACGGCCAATGTGGATATAATGGGGGCGACGGTGACGGGGATGGTGATGGAGACGGAGACAGTGATGGTGATGGTGACGGGGATGGAGATACTACGGATTGCACTTCTTCTTGCGGCTCTGCTACAGAAGTACCGTCGTTTCTTCCGCCCTCAGAGAATACCTGTAATTTTGGCTGCATTACCTCAGAAATAGCAGGCGGTGATGGAATAGATTGGACATGGAGTTGTTATTCACCAACTCGAAGACCTGGGAATGGTACGAATTGTTCTGCTCCTTGGGGTGAGTGTGAAGTCGACACAGATTGTCCGAGTACCTGTACCACTGGAGGAGCACGGTGTGATGGCGTCTGTAATGGTGGTACATGTGAAATAGATGATATGGCATGTGCTATCTCGACATCCTGCGGAGGAAATAATCAATAAGACAGGGACCACTTCATGCGTTCTTTGGGATACTTTCTCGAGCTGCCGCAGGGCGATTCCTAAGTTGGAAGCGATTGCAAATCATTTCCGGTGAAATTCTCATCCCCTGAGCTGGGTTTTTTCTGATAAAGAGATATAGACGCCATTATTTGAGCAAAGTCTGTGTGTGGTATAATCCACCCGCACACATTTTATTCTTTTTAAACAACCCGCATGAAAGGATATAGCGCCAACATTGAAAAAGAGACACTCGCAAACACCAATTTCCGAAAAGTGCTCTATACCGGAAAGCACAGCCAGCTCGTTC
>JBGSON010000047.1:0-13471 GCA_041739085.1 Candidatus Altimarinota bacterium
CTTCGCCGACTTTGATCGTGACCGCGAGGGATTCGTAACTGTCGACATCTCCAAGTCCATAGATGCAGCTCACGGTGGCGACGATGAGGACATCCTGACGGGTGAGGAGGTTGAATGTCGCGGCATGGCGGAATTTGTTGATCTCTTCATTGATGGTCGCTTCCTTTTCGATGTAGGTATCCGTTCTCGCTATGTACGCTTCCGGCTGATAATAGTCGTAGTAGGAGACAAAATATGAGACCGCGTTTTTCGGAAAGAACTGTTTGAATTCGTTGCAGAGTTGAGCAGCGAGGGTTTTGTTGTGGGACAGAACGAGAGTCGGTTTCTGGACCTTCTCGATGATATTCGCCATGGTGAATGTTTTTCCCGTCCCCGTTGCGCCCATGAGCGTCTGATATCTTGCCCCGTTTTCAAGGCCATGTACCAGTTTTTTTATCGCATGAGGCTGGTCTCCCGCAGGAGAAAAGCTGGAAACGAGTTCAAAGGGTTTTGCTGTCTTCGGCACGAATGATCTAAGAAATGTACGGAAGCTGAGTTTACACTTCGGGGAGAATAAAGGGAAGAGCGAGATTCCAGGAAGAGAGAATTTGCAAAAACAAAAACTTTTGTTACACTACCCCCGCGCCACCGTAGCTCAGTGGTAGAGCAACGCACTCGTAACGCGTAGGTCATGGGTTCAACTCCCATCGGTGGCTCCATTTTTTGTGAATTGACACAGAGAAAAATATATGACATAAATATCTATAATTTTGAATCTTCATGTACCGATTGGATAAAAAAATCAGTGAGGGGAAACAGGGCGAGGTATTTGAATTGAGAGATGAGCCGGAACTCTGCGCAAAAATCCCATTCCGCCATCTTTGTCTCAAGTATCTCCTCAGGAACGGGATCTCCTCACTCGCTGAGTATGAAATGAAGAGAGCGAAAAGGATCCGCTCGATGTTCCCTTCCCACCTTCAGCCGCTTTTTGTCGATGTGGTGGGAGTCGATTCGGTGCTGAAAACGGATGGAAGCAGGGGAGAAGCACTCATCATGGAGCTCATCCGTGATTTTCGTGGTGGGATCGCCGAGACACTCATGTCTCATCTTCTTTCAGGAAGTGAACTCAGCGAAGATTTTTGGCAGAAGGTGCTGGATGTGAAAGGGATCCACGAGGAAGAAATGACGGGGAATTTTGATTTCAATCTCGAAAATATTCTCGTTGAAGATGAAGACACTCCGAGATTCATAGATTTCCTCTGCGGGTATCAAATCCGCCTCTACCAGCCGTGGCTCCATTTCCGCCGTTCACACATCAGGAAAATCGATAAGACATTCTGGGAAGCACTCCAGAAAATATCTGGTCTGCGCCCGCATATCCCTGGAGTGATCCAATCGCTGAGAGGGCGGATGATTCAGGATCATTTCTGCCAGTGATCCGTGGAGCGTTCTTTCTGTCTCAGGAGAACGGTATACTGAGACGGCTCGATGTTTTTTTCGAGAGAGAGTTCTGCGAATATCCTTTCAATGCTCGTCTGAGCGTCCGCGATTTCCTTCTTTTCACTGCAGAGTCTCTCGATCTCAAGAAAATCTCCGAGTCCCCGGATATTCACGATTTCCGCGGTAAAATTTTCACCGAGGGAATATTCATCAGTAGTCTTCGTCTTTTCGAGAAACACAACGTATCCCAAATGATCGATGAGTCCGAGAAATGCGTGTTCACTTGAGATCATGAACTCTAACTCTTCATTCCTTTCAACGCTCCTCACGAGAGCCCTTTTTTTACGCGTGACAAATACTTCTCCATCCATTTTCCGGATGCGGAAATCAAATGTCTCAGCATTTTTTTTCGCAAAATACGTATCATTTTTTACTGTGGATTTCACAAACGTCCCATTTTCCTGAAGATATCCGATCACTCGGTTTTTTTCTTCACGAGTCTTGAGCCACGCTTTTGCTTCGATCTCATACATAGGTCAAGGTGGATAAGAATGTCAGGGGCCGGGACGTGTTTTTCCCGCATCTCTCATCGTCTCGAGAAACCGGAGCACTCCTTTGATGCCGGATCGGTCGAATACGCGGAGGGTTTCAGATCCCACGATGGCGGCATCGGCTTTCCCATGGAGGAAACGCACATGCTCGGGTTTCGATACTCCGAAACCGACTGCGATCGGAAGCGACGTCACTGCTCTGCACCGGGAGAGAAATTGCGAAAGTTCTTGAGTGAAGCGCGTTTCTTTCCCGGTGACTCCCGTGCGGGCAACGCAATAAAAAAAGCCGGATCCGAAGTCGGCAATCTTTTTCATGCGTTCTCTGCTGCTCGTCGGACTGAGGATAAGGACACTGGCAATCTTCTCTTTTTTTGACGAACGCAAATAGGAAACCCCTTCTTCCTCATCCGGAGAAAGGTCAGGAATAATACATCCGTCTCCCCCGTAGTGCTTTGCCTCCCGAAGAAACTCAGGGATTCCTCTGTTCACGAGTGTGTTCGCATATCCCATAAAAAGAAGAGGAGTATGCGTATTCTTCCGCCGGAACGACTCTGCAATCCGGAAACAATCCTCAAGCTTCGTTCCGTTTTTCAGAGAAGAATCAGAAGCACGGATAATCGTCGGGCCGTCTGCGATCGGATCTGAGAAGGGGATCTGGAGTTCAAGAATATCGACTCCGACACTGGCAATGCCTTCCAGAAGCTCCTCTGTCGCTCGGACGGACGGATAGCCGGCGACGAGATGAGCCATGAGGCCGACTCTCCCGTCGGACTTCATCTTCTCAAAAGCTGTATTCAGCCTTTCCATAGATTGTATAAAATATTTGAACAAAGATACTTCTCTCCTCTACTATATCAGTCATGAGAGGAATGAAAAATAAAAAAACCCTTTCGAAAAAGGGTCTTTTCATATGCATCACATGTGAGGATCAGCCCTCGGGAGTGGCGGCGGGTTCTGTCACCGGTGCCGGTTCTTCCACTGCAGGTTCCGCAGGTACTTCATCGGTTACTGGGACAGGTTCGATCGTTCCTTCCTCGGAAGGTACGGACACTTCCACTTCTAAAGGTGCTTCAGAAGGTGCAATGGCTTCCGATGGAGTAACTGGATCTGGCGAAGCGAGAGGAGCTTCAGGGACATTCCTCCGGCATGCCTCTCTCTGAGTCTCGTCCGTGATCTGGTCGCAGATCCTCTTGTCATAGGCATCGATCGCTTCGATGATGATGACATTATTCACGCAGTTCGCGCGGAATTCTTCACGGCTGATCTTCTCGCACGCTGTGCGGTCCTTGTTTTCTGCGGCAATGACGAAAATGAGATTGTCTTTGCAGTTTGTCTTGTAGGTTTCGTCCGTGATCTTGTCACAGAATCCCTCATCCTTGCTATTGATCGCTTTTGTGAGAAGGACATCGTTATTGCACGCCTCCTTTAATTTTTCGTCAGAGATCTTCGCGCAACTCGTTTCATCGCTCTTTTCTGTGGCAATGGCGTGATAGATGTTGTTCTCACAGTTTTTCCGGATATCTTCATCGGTTATTGCTGAGCATTTTTCAATATCCCGGTCCATGCTTGCGGACACATAGGTCACATTGTTCTTGCAACTCGCTTTTTCAGCCTCGTCGGTGATCGCGTCACATTTTTCCAGATCGTTCTCCTGCGCGGCGATGGAAGAGACGATCGAGTTCTCACATGTCTTCATGAGAGCCTCGTCCGTGATGGTCTTGCAGAGCTGAGCGTCCGCTCCGCTTACTGCTTTCGAATACCGGACGAGATTCTTACAATGGGCGACCTGGTCTTCCATCGTGAATTCTTCACAGAGCGATTCATCCCCGTTCGATACAGCATTTTCAATGGTATCTCCAGGCTCGGCGACGGGTGTTGTATTTTCAACAGTTTCCGTATTTTCTGATGTATTTTCCTCCTGCCCGGTTTTGTCAGGAGTTGGAGTAACCGGAGTTTCATTTTCCTGAAAACAACCAGAGAGGACGAAGGCAGTCGAAAAAAGAGCACACATCACAAAAGGCAATTTGGAGGATTTCATTGGTATAGGGAAAAATATCATGCGTAAGCATTATATCAGATTTTTTCCATCATTTCAACGATACAGAGTCAAGAAACGGCTCGTTTTTACATTTGCGGACAAATTCGCTACAGTTTGGTCAAGTCTTCATCTTATTGTTATGGGAGGGATCCATGTTCTTTCTTCGGCTCTTCGAGACCAGATTGCAGCCGGCGAAGTCGTCGAGAGACCAGCAAGCATCGTCAAGGAACTCATAGAGAATGCACTCGACGCCGGAGCGACGGAGATAGACATTGAAATTGAGGACGGAGGACTCAGGAAGATCGCTGTCCGGGATAATGGCTCCGGCATGGATTCTGATGACCTCGTCTTAGCTTTGACGCGCTATGCGACAAGCAAAATCTCTTCGTTTGATGATCTCTCCTCCATACGCTCTTACGGGTTTCGGGGGGAAGCGCTTGCGTCCATTGCATCCGTATCGAGATGCCGGATCCGAACGAAAACGGAATCCTCTCCATTCGCCTTAGAAGTCACGTCCGAAGAACCGCATTCTCCAACAACAACATCATCCCCGAGGGGAACGGAGGTCATCGTCGAAGATCTCTTTTCCACCGTGCCCGCGAGGAAAAAGTTTCTCAAATCCATCGGCACCGAGACCTCCCATATTACGGAGATCATCGAAAACTACGCCCTTGTTCACTTTGAAAAATCATTCCGCTTCCGCGTGAATAAAAGAGTGATCATGAATGTTTCCGGACAAAAGGGAGATGGGGCATTTCATAAGAGGACTGCCGCCCTTTTTGGGAATGATTTTTCAGAGCAACTCCTTCCCGCCGCATACCTCGGAGAGACGATGAAAATATCGGGATTCGTGAGTCATCCCCATGTCCATCGGCGAAACCGAAAAAACCAGCGCATTTTTATTAATTCCCGTCCGGTCTCTGACCGGATCGTTTCCTCGGCGATCTCACGCGCATACGAAACGCTCATTCCCAAAGGAACGCACGCGGACGCTGTGCTTCTCATCGATATGCGGCCGGATCTCGTCGATGTGAATGTTCACCCGCGAAAGAGCGAAGTAAAATTCAGGGATGAGAGAGAACTCTTTCAGACTGTGTTTCATGCCGTTGAGCGAGCGCTCCAGCCGAAATGGGACAAGCCGGGAGCTGTGGTTGGACTCCATGATCAATGTGGGGAGGGAGAGAAGATTCTCGTCATCCCGCCGATCCATGAATCTTTTTCGCGACAAACAGGAAGAGAAGGGGGAGAGAGGAATTCTCAAAAGCTCATCCGGGATGCCATCCTGTTCTCTCAGGATTTTCTCGGCACGCGAAGGATGGGCAAACAATCAGAGTCCGAAGAGTCTTCATGCCCGGATTTATCAGGCAATAATTCAACAATCATCATCGGACAACTCAGAAATTCATTCATCCTCATCGAAGAAGAGGACGGTCTCCGGATCGTCGATCAGCATGCCGCACATGAGGGGATCCGGTTTCACCGTCTTCGGGAAAACTTGAGGCTCAAAAAGAATGAATCACAAAAGCTTCTCGTTCCGCAGGTCATGAGCATCTCTCGTTCGGAAAAAATACTCCTCGAATCGTACCGCACCACGTTTGAGGGGCTTGGCTTTGAAATCGATGAGTTCTCCGAAAATGAAATCTCGCTTTTCTCTGTCCCTTTGGGGCTGGAAAAAGTCGACTTCCGGAAAATGCTGGAATCATTACTCGATGATCTCGGATCCTCCACCCCGGGAAAAAAGAATGCGCTCGCGGAGGGGGAAGAAAAGATCATATCGTATGCGGCCTGCCGCGGAGCAGTGAAATTCGGAGATCCGCTCACGCAGGAAGAGATGGAAAAGCTCGTAGGAGATCTTGATGCCTCAGAACACGGGTATTCCTGCGCGCACGGTCGTCCGGTATCGATGACCATCTCGTATCGGGAGATGGAGAAGAAATGCGGACGGTAATTGCGTGTAAAAATCACAATATTATTGACAATGCTCAGGGAAATGCAATAATCACCTCCTTCTTTTGTGTTCCCCCAATGGATTGTGGCACTCCCGGAGAATCCATCACCGTTGCTTCCAGCCTTGGTGCTGAGCTCCAGGCTCAATTGCTTGCGGAGCACCTTGAGGCCCATTATTCAGAGATGGAAAGAGGAAAATATCTTGATGGGGAGCTTTTTACAAGGCACGGCCGTGAAAACTGTTCCCATCATCTCGAAGGGAACAATGCGATCACCGTCATCGCCACTCATGATGCCGATGCTATTTGGGACGCTCTCTGCACGCTCGGATATGTGGGAAACCGGTGGGGGATAAAGAGTCATTTTCTTGTGAATCCGTATTTCGGCTACTCCCGCTCCGACAAGGAACAGTCGAGTGAAAGGCCATTCCGTGAACTTACTCGCGGGATCGATATGATGGCTCATCTCACAATACCGAATCACAATCTTACCGGAGCGGTTTTTGTGGATCTTCACAATTCCAATCTCAGAAATCATGCACAGTGTCCGACAAAGAATGTGAAGACGACAACACTCGCCGTCCGGGAGATCATCTCTCTCATCACCCGCCTGGGATTATCCGAGAGCGATTTTTCTCTCCTTGCCCCGGACAAGGGAAGCTCCGACCGTGTTTCGCAGATCGCGGATGGAGTAAGCGCTGAGATCGAAGCCCCCGTATCCATGGTATGGACGGATAAGCACCGGATCGACGGGGAAACAGTGAGGATCACAGATGCATTTTGGCCTTTCCGGAAATTTCACGGGAAAAATTATCAACTGACTCCGAAACAGAGAAAGAGGTTGAAACTCCTCATCGGATGTGATGACCTCATCTCGACAGGCGGATCGTTCATCGAGGCATTTTCATATGTCATGAAGAAGAGCGCGATGAATACTCTGGAAAACGGAGTCTTCATGGCGACCCATCTCCTCCCGGAAGGAGACTGCACGAGAGAGCTTCAGGAAAAAGCGCGGGCGAGGATTATTGATTTTTTTCAAAAAGCAGATCTCAATGGATTACTGATCGGCGGAAATACCTATCCCGGGACTCCGGAAGTCGGAGAACATGAACGGGAGGGATATCGGCTCAGAATATTCGATGTCATCCCTCTCATTGTGGAAGAACTCAAAAAACCGCTTTCGGGTGCGCTCCGAAAGGAAGGACATTCCTTCACAGAGAAGCCTTCCGCCTAATCCACGAGCATGGCGGAGCGATTTCTGAGGCGAAAAAATGCATCAACTTCCCATTCGGACATGTTGATGTCGGTGGAAACTGACCGTGGGATCATCGGAAAACCCATCTGAAGGGAGGAAAACCATTCAGCGGTTTCATAGAGACAAGCGGTCTGGTTCAAACCGATGATGAGTGGCCGCTTTATCCCAATCCGAGTAAGCGTTTTTCGGAACGGATCCCGGATGAGATTGTCTTCAAACGGACTGTTCTCTGTTTTATTGAAGTGGATTCTCGGTTCCGGAATGCTATTCAGGACCTCGGGAAGTGGGAGCTCCTCTCTTTCCACTTCCTGGAATATCTCATTTCCCCAGGGGTCAAGATCGGGGACTTCATCCCGAACCGTAAAGGAGAGAGTGATGATAGGAATGCTCTTTTCGACTGCTGCACGGATTTCCCGGATCACTGCTTCCACCATGCGTTCAAATCTTTCTGCAGTTTCCTGCGTTTTCTGCGCCCTTTTTCTGAAATGCTCTTGAACATCGACTGCGATAAGCCCATCCGCACCATGAAGGATGTGACGGGGAAGCAGATTCGCAAAACAAAGAAAACCCGGAATTTTCTGTGGTTCAAGGTCCATTCGGCACTGGTGATTCTCACAAAAGGGGGAAGAGTCCATATTCTCTCCTATGAAGTATCATTTTGAAAACCTCTTCACTTCCGGAAACCCGAGGATTTTCCGTATGAGATCATCAATATCCACATCATCTGACCATGCCCAGGGTTCGGCGTATGCTTCATTATCATACCAGACATAGGCAGCGTTTTTAGGGAGAAGGTCTCCGAGCGCATTTCTGAGTTTTGATTCATTCTCGCACGAGAGGAGGATGATGCGGTGAAGGCGTTTCATGGCTTCAGGATTTTCCTGCAGAAGACGGAGAATGGGAAACTTGGCTGCCGCGACCCCTGACAGGATGAGATTGACCGAATTTCCGGTTATATTCAGGATGCGGAGAAAGTCTGTCCAGGCAGCGTCCGGATTTTTTTTCCAGTGGGAATAGAGAGGAGTCGGAGCTCCCGATTCTCCCTCCGCTTCATCAATGAACTGAAAAGGCATGGATCCACGGAATTCCTCGATCCCCTGCATGACCTGTTTGACCCGAAATGTGAATTGATCGACATGGACGATCACATTGTTTGCATCCACTCCGTCTTGTTCGCTGGTCCAGATTCCGACATCCGGTTCTTGTGGACGTGTCATAGGGAAGAATAAAATATTTGGAATGAGATTGTTCATTTTTATTCTGAAAAAGTCAATGAGATTCCATTTCCAAAATATATTAAGCCCCAGTTGAGGTGACAGTTTTGGGAGAGGGATACACTGGGCCTATGCAATACATTAACGAGCATCAGCGGATACAACACCGGCAGAGAGTTTTGAGGGATTCAGAGATTCATGGGATCAGCCAAGCTGCACGTCAGCATGGTTTGTCGCGGAATACTTTGTACGAATGGCGTAAAGAAATCGTTCCCCAGAAATCAGGACCAAAGGGAAGAGTGTTTTGGCAGACAGCGGCAGAATTGGAAGAACAAGTGATCATCCTACGGAAGAAGACAAACTACGGACCAAAGCGACTCGTGCACGAACTCAGACTCGCGGGGACAATTCTTGGGGAGAAGGCCATTCGTGGCATTCTGGAGCGGACAGGACTCGTGAGAAGGCATAGGAAGAAGCGGGAAAAGACGAAGCAGAAATTCTATGCTCCTTATCCCGGATACCGTATCCAGATAGATACCAAGGTGGTTCCGGATAAGGTGAAAGATCTCCGGTCGGGAGAAAGATACCAGTTTAGTTCAATTGATATTGCAACGAAGATCAGATTCCTTTGCATTTATGAGGAGCTCTCCAATGCCAATTCTCTCGACTTCCTGAAGAAAGCACTCGCCTTCTTCGGAGAAATCGGAATCAGAGTGGAATGTGTTCAGACAGATAATCATTCCACCTTTACCAATCTCTATCTCGGTGGCAATAAAAAGCGGGATCATCAGCTCCTCAGAGTCCATCCCTTTACCCAGTATTGCCTCAGAAATGGTATTGAGCATATCTTGAGCCGCCCTGCACGTCCCCAGGACAATTGCTTTGTGGAGCGATCCCACCGTACCGATGATGAAGAGTTCTATTCCTTTCTCACTCTCTCCGATCTTTCCAATGACCAACTCCAACAGAAAATCCAGGAGTGGATGTTCCACTACAACTGCCTTCACCTTCACTCTTCCTGTAACTACTTACCTCCCCTCAAATCTTTCTTCCTCCAATCTGTATAGACAACTGGGGCTTAATACAATTCCATTTCCAAAAAATAGGAGTTTTATTTCTGCAGAAAAAAAGGCACAATGTCCCCGTTGAATCTTCTTTCACTGGAGCAATATGGACCACTCACCGCTTCCTTTCCGGCAAGGAATACTTCTGGCATGCAGTGTTCTCCCCCTCGTCCTTGGTTTCTTCGTCGGATCCTGGATGGGAGCGGATTCTATCCTTTCGATCATTCTTTTTTTGCTCTCTCTCTTCGCCACGGTTTCACTTGCGTTCGTCCCGAGCACAAAATGGCTTGCTGCCATCTGGCCGATCATCTTCATCCTCCTTGGACTCAACATCCACAATGATGATCTCGTCTATTCCTACGCGGTCGCCGGAGCTGCGTTTGCCGTGATGTTCGTCATGATCCGGAGCCGGTCTGACAACCACATCCACCCCTCGTTTTTTGAGGCCGCAAAGCCCGCCCTTACGGTTTTTATGCTCCTTCTTATCATCTCCTATTGCCTCGGGATCGCCATTGCTTATACATCAGAGGACATATCAGATAGGATTATCGAAGGCATCGGATCAATGGAGGAGATGTCACTCCCCGGCGGAGAAAAAATGAATTTCGGTGATGTCATGAAAACAGGAGATATCAATGCGATCGCCGAAGACGCCTTCAAAAATGCGCAGAAATCCGTTCTCGAAGGAGGATTTCTTGATCCTGTGATAGAAAACATGGTCGATCAGAAAATCTATCTTGATTGCGTAGGAGATCCTCAGTGCATGGACACAGTGGACAGAACGTCAATTTTTCAAGAGATAAAAAGCGAGCTCATGAGTTCGATGGAGAAAATATCCCTCGATGATGTTTCCCGAGAGACAGGGGATCCCGGATTCATGCCGGACTCGGAAGCGATGAGCGGGGAAGCAAAAGATTTTCTCTCTCAGAGGATCTCCAATCTGGGTGAAAACTATAATCTCAATGTCATTTCTGCCGTCTTTGTCTTCCTTATCCTTGCTCCTTTCTCCGGATTGTTTGCCTGGATCTTGAGTCTCGTTTCCTATCTTGGCTTCTTTCTTTTCCGATTGTCGGGGGTGATCAGGAAAACTGAGTGCACCGTCACTCAGATCCGGTATGTCTGAAGAGCGCATTTCACTTTGATCCCTATCCATTTCTTATGAAGCCGGAGGAGCGTCATATTTCCTTTCAGCCATTCCATCCCGAGGATCGGGTTGTCCTTGCGCTCTCGGGAGGTCCTGATTCGGTATTTCTCGGAGAAATGCTCAAAAGGGACAATTTTCAGAATGTAATTACGGCTCATTTCAACCACAGACTCCGCGGGCGGGCATCGGATGATGATCAAATATTTTGTTCAAAATATGCGGGGATGAAGTCATGGACATATGAAACAGAAGAGTGGAAGACGCCGATGAAGGGGGAAGAGAGTGCAAGAGATGCCCGGTATGATTTCCTTTTCCGGGTGCTGAAAACGCATGATGCGAAAGCAATTTTTCTCGCTCATCATGGTGATGACCAGGTGGAGACGATTTTCTTCCAGTTCATCCGGGGGACCGGTGTCAAAGGGCTTTCCGGTATGGAGAGATGGGACGAGAAAAGAAAACTCTTCCGACCGCTTCTTCCTCTCAGAAAAAAAGAAATTGTTTCATTTCTCGAGAATGACCGGATTCCGTATTGCCGGGACAAGACGAACGAAGAGGCGGATGCCTTTGACCGGAATTTTCTCCGGCTTACGCTCATTCCCATGATCGAGAAGAGATTCCCGCATTTTCATGAGACGATCCTCAGAAACTCAGAGCTTTACGCATCGACATCGAAATTCCTGGAAGAAGAATCAGGGATGAGGAAGAAGGAGATCTCCAGGACCTTGGAGAATGGAAAAGGAGAATGCTCATATGATCGGAATGCTTTTTTTCTTCTCCCCCCGGTGTTGAGGAGCGAGATCCTGCGATCGTTTTTCCGGAATGCAATCCCGTCATTCCTTCAGGTGAGAGAGATCGAGGAGTTTCTGCGGACAGCACAGAGCGGGAAAAGAAAAAGTCTTTTTGGAGTAGAGTTTCTCGTGTACGCCGGTCATTTTTTTGTCGACTGATCCGAGGTAAGATAATGGAGAAGACACAAAAGCAATAAGAGAGAAAGCTCCGCTACGAATGCATTTATCCGTCATGTATATTTATGGCGAGCGCTCTGCTTTCGGTCCTTGCTCCTACTTTCATCTTGACTTCTCGAATGCTCAGCGAATAGAATACCCCCGCTTTCATTAGACGGACATGGCGCATAAAAAGGCTGGCGGCTCGACCACGAACGGTAGAGATTCGCAATCAAAGAGACTCGGTGTCAAAAAGTTTGCCGGACAAAAAGTGATTTCCGGAAATATCATATTGAGGCAGAGGGGGACAAAGTTTTTTCCGGGGGAAAATGTCCGGATGGGCGTTGATTTTACGCTCTTTTCGGTTGCTCAGGGGGTTGTGAAGTATTCAGAAAAGAAGCTCAGGAAGTTTAACGGGCAGGTCCATAAGGACGTCTTTGTGCATGTTGTTTCTGCCTGAGACAGAATCGTGGGCATCGGGAGAAGGGGGAGGCTACTTCAAAGCGAGGATTCTGTTTTTTACGCTGCTCAGGAGAATCAGGATGAAGTTCGAGAAGGTATCTGACTTGGGAGCTCCGGGGATTTCTTTCGATATGCCGGCATCCGTCAAGGCAGCGAGTTCTTTCGTGAGGCCAATCATCGCGTCACAAGTATTGACGATGTCGCTCTGCGTCTGAGGGGATGTTCTCTGAGAACGGCCATGTTGGAGAGATCCGGGCAAGTCCTGATAGTGACGCTCCAGCATCCTGCATTTTTCAATGTACAGGTCTGCCACTTTTCGGAAGACAATGAGTTCGGTATAGTAAAAAGAATGCTCATGATGTTCTATGATGAACTGGATCTTTGAAATGAAATCACGGAGCATGCTGAAAACATTTTCCGGGGCGGGACGGTTGTGGATTGTCGACTTCATGCCATGAAAAAGGGTGATGAGCATCGGAAAGTATGCGTTTCCCGATTTCATTCTCTCTATGGATTCCTGGAGAGAGAGCAGTGCTCGGAAAAATTCCTGGTTTTGTTTCATCTCTTCCGATATGTCCGGACAGACTACGGGAGCATAGTTCCGGTCTCCGTCCTGAAGCGTAACGGTGAGAAAGCCGATGAGGAGCATCCGTATTCTCCCTCGCGTTTCATCGAGTTCGATCTTCCGGCTTTCAAAATTTTCTGTTGTGAAATCTCCACTCATGAGCGGGGCGGCTTTCCGATCGAGGTCCTCGACCATGTACACACTTCCTTCAAAGAGATTCATGAATCTTTCTTTGATACTCTCGAGTATGCCCCGGAGCTCTGCCCGAAAGGACAGGAGATCCTCGGGCTCCTTCATCGCAAACAGTGTTCTTTTCCCGAGATAGGTATGGAATTTTCCGAACAGGAAAATGAGATGGAAGATATCATCCTTTCGTTCCGGAGTAAGTCCGGAGAGGAAGATGTGAAAACGATGAATGGAATGCTGTGCTTCTTCACGCTCCATTGTTTCTGTTTCTGCAAGGGGAAGCCGTCCGGAGAGGCTGCGATCAGTTTCCATGGAGAAGATAGGAATGCCCAGTTATTCTCTTAAAAGGGAAGATGCGATGATAGAGGGACGCGTGATGGATTGCAACAGAAAAAATGGGGGAAAAAGCATACAAGAAAATAAAGCACGAAGTAGGTCTTTCTTACCTGTTGCTTTCTCTACTGCTTGTCATTTTAGAGCTCCGATTTGCTTTTCACGAGTGCTCTGCAGAGACTTCCCCTCGTGATGGCAGCATGAGGCCTCAGTTTCTTTCCAAATGGTTTGATCATGCCGAGTTCATGAGCCTTCAGAACATATTTTGCGGCCCAGTCGCTGAGATCGACATCTGAGAATGGAGATTCAGCAGGAAGGGATGTGGGAGTCCCGATTGCTTCCAGGATCAT
>JBGSON010000010.1:0-38708 GCA_041739085.1 Candidatus Altimarinota bacterium
ATTCGCAGACGGAAATGGTGAATGACATCATCCAGGCTTTTGAAGCTCAGGAATCGCGCCCGAAAATCCGCCTTCGGTCTGCTCCTGAGGAGAGGGGGACCGCCATCCCGGTACGAAAGATCAATACGATCGCGGCGATGAACGCTCCTGAAAACTTTGTCTTTGTGAAGAAAGACGAGAAAGGAAATATTCACATCCAGCCAAACGGCAATATTCAAGTCCCGGTTCTTCTATCCGGGAAACCGACACTTGTTTCTATTCCCACTGAGATCGTCATCACACCCAAGCAAAGAGCATCGTTCGACCGGAAACGCGAAGGCGATCAGCGCAACATCATGAAGGCCATGTCGAAAAACCCGCGGCTTGCACTCGTCGGAAAAGCGGGGGCCGATCTCCAGAGGAAATTTCTGCCGCTCCAACAGCATTTTCAGGCCGGGATCCAGGGAAACAAGACGGAATCATTCATCACCAGGGCGCAGGGGCTCGCCAGAGGAGTCATCGATTCACAGGGCTCGATCATGGAGCTCCGGCAGAACCTCAGTTTCGTAAAAAGAGATCTCGGACAGCTGAAACAGATGCAAAAAGGACTCTGGTCCGATGAATTCGAGAGAAAAATCGAAGAGCAGACCGTAGCGCTCGATCAGATAACGAGTATCATCGAAAATGGACAGATCGAAGAATTCTGCAAAACCATACTCAATCCGGCAGAATTCGGAGTCGATGACTTTCAGAAGTGGCTCATCACGGAAGGAATCATCTTTGCGTCATCGATCCTCGTCGCTGTCGGGGCAATCGTTACGATTACCACGTTCTGGACAGGTGTTGGCGGAGTTGCGGGACTTGCCATTATCGCGGCGGGCGGCGCCCTTGGAGGAATGGTCGGGCAGGAACTCGGGACACTCGCCTCTGATGCCTGGGGGAGCGCGGTCTATGACAATAAGGAAGGAGGGATTGATTTTTCAAACAGATCTCTCCTCGGGAAATGGATCACCGGCGAAAAAGTACTGAATCCCGATACCGGGAAGTATGAAGAGATCCCCCTGGAAGAACTCGCGAAAGTCTATGGACAGCAGTTTGTCATAAATTTTATCACGACGTTCGCGCTCCTCGGTCTCGGAAAACTCGCGGGGAACGCGCTTTCAAAATTTGCGTCGGCAAATCGTGTCGCAGGCGGACTCAAAGGCTGGGGGGCGCGGATGGTCGACAAACTCCCGAAGATGAATCCCCATCAGATCGATATGCTCACAAAAAAGGGGTTGCGGAAATTCGTTCAAAGACTGGGAGAAGAAGCCCTGGAAGAATTCGGTGAAGAAGGGATGGAAAGCACAGCGCAAAGGATCCATCCACTCCTCGGATATATCGCTTCTGTGTACAATTGTCTCGACGGAAAGCGGATGGAATATGGACTTGGGAAATATAGACTCACCGCGGAAGGGAGTGTGACGACTGAGAGCGATGGACGAGCCGTCGTCACGAGCAATTTCCGGTACGATGCGGCTCAGCAGGCAGAGATGGAAGCGGAGATCAGAGCGCAGTATTCGAATGAAGGATTTCAGGTGCGGATTGAAAATGGAAGAATCATCTGTTCCCAGGAAATCACCACAACAACCAAGAATGGACCGGGGACGACATTCACGAATATCATGATCTTTGAGGCGACCACAGAACCGATCTCTCTCCGACGACTCTTTCAGGAAAACAGGGATGAAAAGGGAATGAGCGATATCGAACGGACCTACGGAGCGAAGCTTGCTTCTGGGAATGAATACGTTTTTGAATCTCACTCACCAGAGGGAAAGATCACCCTTTCGAAGTATCTGAAGAAAAACGGATTCATCATCATCGGTGATCCGGCGACGGGGAATTTTTCCGCACGGAAGGGGAATGAGATTGCGCATTTCCGGAGTGCCGCGAATGAAGAGACAACAGTAGGTGCGGATGAGGATCAGTCTCTTCATGAACCCGAACCAGTCACGAATCTCAACCCTGATGCAATAAGAGATCCGGATGGCTCAGATGGACGCGAGCCACAAAATGCAATTCCTTCATCCCGTGATATTAATGCCCGGCTCAATCCCGACTTCAAACCATATACTCCTGTTTCAGAGAAAGTCGATCTCGGTATCAGCTGGGATTCCATTTCACCAGATGCAGTCCGAAAAACAAGCAGAGAACTTGTTGAAGCGCTGAGCCTTCCAGATGTTCCGACTGGAGAACCGACGAGAGTGAATAGTCCTCATTCAAAAACATGGGTAATCCCGCTTTCTTCCATCGAAATTCCGAATCAAAATCCGGAATATCCCCTTCTGCTTGATGTCGGGGTAAATATCATTCAGGAGTCGGACAGCGATGGAAAAACAACGATCACGAAATTTATGAACTGCAGCATCAATTCTTCAAAGCTCCCAAAAGGACAGAGCGTTGCGGTATACAGTTTTAAAATCGATGGTGACACATGGGAAATGCCGCATCGGATTGTCGATGATCGATTCCGTGCTCAGGGAGTGGGAAATGAACTCCTTTCTGCTGTAGAGAGCGTTGTTCAGGAAGTAGCGGATCAAACAGGGAGACGTCAATCCATGACCGCAAATACGTCTCAGACAGGCGTTCTCACACTCCTGCTTCGGAGTGGTTTTTCTCCGTCGACCGCTGCGGATGCTTCACGGGTGTCCCGGGTTATGAGCGGAGACCCTGTCCTTACGGTAGTAAATGGGCCGAGCGGATTTGTTTGGGAAGAGAGAATAGGAGAATTGAAAGCAGAAGGACTCACCGATGCGCAGGCTGAGACAATCTTTGAGAAGGAGTCTCAATACCCAAACTGGAAATACCGAAAATTCCGTATTTCCGATCTTGAAAAGCTCCATGCGTATCTTGATGTTCAAGGAATTACGGGAGAGCGCCGGGACATGATCCTCGAATTAAGGAAAAACTTTCCGAATGCCGAAGATGGTTCTTTTGGCATCTCTGAGTATATTGTCGACACCTCTGAAATCAATCCTGATGCCATGTGGGGGAACGTTGATGAGAATACGGGAAAACAAGCATTTATGACGAGATCATTTCGGATGAATTTTGTGAAAACCATCGATCCCGGGACTCAAGGTGCTGAATTGTCATCCCCGAGACCGGAAGCATCTGTATTCGGAAATGATGAATCAGTTCTTAGCCGTGGCAAAACTCTTTCTGAGCCGAAGGCTCCTTCTCCGGAAGGAACTCCCGATCTCGGGTCATCATTTCAGGAAAAAGCTTATGGCACGCTCTTCCACGCGAACACCGTGATACGGGGGAGAAACATCCTCGAAGGCGTGTACACAAAAAACTTTGCCCAGACGGAAGAGATGATGGAAGCACTTCGGAATTCAGATGAAAATTCTGAACCGGTCATCATCAAACATGGAGGCGATGAATTTGTCATCGTCCACAATGGATACCTCTATTTCGGAGATGTCGGGAACATGGGGCCCGCAAACAAATTTGCTCCGCGGATCGCCGGGCATGAGCATGGAGCGAATATGGTCGACCTCTTCCTCGGAAGATTCGTTGAGATCACAAAAGAACATTTCGTGAAGGGAAAGGAACCGAATTATGAGGAGTTCCTGATGGCGGTGAGAGAGGCGGGACAGGCGATATTTCACCTCAGCGGACTTGAATTTTCGAGCCTGGGAATGGAAGGAACGCTTGCAGAGTATCAGGAGTCCGTGGCAAGAGCCCAGCGGTTCGCGAATGTCCGCACGGACAAGAGGTCGCTCACGGAGGATTATGGCAAGGAGTTGGAAAAGGAGGTTCAGGAGAAACCTCAGGAGCCGAAGAAAAAATTTGCGCTTGAAGGATACCTCCGATTTTTGGAAGGAAAGGTGTCACAGGCCGTCATTGACACCCTTTCCACTTCTCTCCCCTCCCTTCCCCCGGCAGAGCGCTCGCACATCGAATACCTTGTCGGAGGACGGGCAAATCTCGATTATATTACGAAGAATCTGAATTCCGATGACTCTGAAGTCCGGCAGGAAATCCTCGAGGATGTGTATTCACTTCTCCGGCGTGCGGATCCGAAGATCTTCCCGGCAGAGAGTCCGCTCCGCGTACTCATTGAAGAGAGATCGGCAGGGGTGGAGCCCGCAACGCTTCTTGATTTTCAGATGGCGAGACTCCGTATTCCGAAAGATGACATGACGCAGGGAAGATTTCGCCGCCTGCTTTCCGGACCGCTTGAGGACGGGCTTCACCGAGCGAAGGAAATCAAAGACGGAAAGTTGCAGGACATCGATGACGCAGCGATTCAGAAGTTCGAGCAAGGACTGGGCAAAGAGGAGAAAGCGAAACCGGGCGAAGGAGATGTGGGATCTGCTCTCCGTATCATCCGCCAGATGAGAGCAATGGAGACGATCGAGGATCCGACCGGAGAGCAGAAAAGGAAATATCAGGAATTGGCATTTGATCTTCAGGAAATCCAGTTCAGGGAGTCAGGCTCAAACGCGAATACGAGAAAATATGTCAACCGGAATATCCGGGAAATACTCCGCGATTTAAAAGTCGATGTTCAGGAAGGCTCGTTCCGGCATATAGGAAGGGTTTCCATAGACGCGAACAACACCGGTTCGGTGAATGGGAAGATCCGAGAAGGATACGAGACGACAGACCGGTATCACCGCCTTCTCATCGAAAGACTTCAGACGGCATTTCCTCGGGATGATGGCTATGCGATCGTCCGTGTCGGAGGAGGAGAATTTGAGATCTATACATTCCTCCATCCCATCGATGGCAGAAAAGTGAATGAGATCCTTGCCCAGGTGAACAAAGAAGTAGCAGGCTCATTGCAGACGGAAGACGGATACGAGGAAGCGATCATCGACAGTCGGGCACGGAATGGACTGAGAAAATATGAAAAAGGGAGGCCGGAGCAACGGGGCGGTCTTCTCGAGTATTCTGTTATCGGATCGTTCTCTCATGATGTGAATCCGGAAGAATCCGGACGCATCATCGAGCAAAACTTCTTTCTCTTCCTCCGATCCATTGGGATCCACGCCAAGGAATAATTTTCTTTTTAAACCCTTTTCATTTCTTTAGAATAACCATATGACACAGGAAATAAAACTGCCGGGATCCGTCTATGACAATCTGACCCCAGCGGAAACGGTGGAGCTTGCAAAAGCTGTTTTGAAAAAGATGAAGGAATCACACCCTGGGGGAGAAGTCGGATTCGATGAAATCCATCCCATCCTCTGCAGGATCATTGTTGAGGGAAGGGGAAAGATAGCTGTGGATTTGGATCTCGGGAGGATCGAGGATCTCTCAAGGCGGTTTACGGAAAGCACGGAAAGTTTTCACTGGCTGCTGGAGCAAGTCGCGGAAGACCAGAGAGCAGAGGCAGCCTGCACATTTTCACTCTCAAAGAACGGAGATCTTCCCGAAGAACTCGCCATAAAGGTCGGGAAGATCATTCGGGACATCATCAATGCGAATGGCATTCAAGCGAAGGAAGAGAACATGAGGCTCCCAAAAAACTGGAGGACCAAATAACCATCTCGATTCAGAGCGCGCTGTAGACAAAGAAAGAATATCGGATTGTTCAATGACAGTTCCGGAGCCCGGCCTCAGATGGTGTATTTGGCGTTTCCATTCCGAGTGCGACATGAAGGAGATGGATGAATTCCCCCTGAAGGGTTTTCGGGGAGAGGTCATGCGCTCCCTCGAGAGATGATGCCGGACCAAGATCAAGAGATGATGCTTCAGATGTGACATTCCCTTTCCCGAGAAAACGGCGGAAAAGGTTTGAAATGGTCATTCTCTCTCCGTTGATACGATGAGGGGGAAGAGATTCTTCTTTCCGATTGAATATGAGTTCAGCGATCTGAAAATGCGTGGATTCCGAAAGAGAAGCCCAGAGCCGCCTCTCGTCCTGGGAGAGGCTCATGAGGAGGCCGAGGAGGTCGGGGTAGAAGTCTTCAGCAAAAAAATCAGGATCTCCGAGTTCATAAGGAGCAGATGTCCTGGATGATGAGGAAGAAAGAGATGGATTAAAAGAATCGGCGCCCATTGAACAAAGAAAAATGAGGGTGAGACTATTGCATAGATGAAATAAAAAATCCAGAGAGATGTCAGGTCATTTTCATGTTCCCTTCAGATTTCTCAAAATTTTCCGCGGGAAAGCTACTCCGTTTTCGCAGTTTTTTTCACTTTCTTTGCGGGCGCAGCCTTTTTTACTGTCGGCTTTTTTGCCTTTTTCGGTTTCGAAGGTGCATCTCCTGCTTCGGGCGCTATCTCCGACGCCTCTTCGTCCGTATTATGAGACTCGATCCCAGTCCCTTCCCCCTTCGGCATTCCGCCGTCGAGATCGAGGAGCTCTTTCAGTTTTGTCTTGAAGGGTTCGTATTCTTCGGCATTATACATATCCAGTTCAAATCCGGTGAGATCGGAAGCGAGCCGGATGTTCTGTCCTTTCTTCCCGATGGCCATGGCCCGCTGGGTCTCATCCACGAAGACAGCAGCGCGTTTTTTTATCCGTTTCCCGGAGGCTTCATCGATATATTCATCTGAAGTCACGATGACGACATTTGAGATCTCAGCCGGCTGGAGCGCGCGGGCGATGAGTTTCGACGCGTCCTCATCCCACTCGATGATGTCCACCCGTTCGCCGCCGAGTTCATCCATGACCGGTTGGATGCGGGCACCCCGCTGACCGATGCAGGCGCCGACGGGATCGATTTTCTGATCGTCAGAACGGACAGCGACCTTGGATCGGAATCCGGCATCGCGGGAGATCGCCATGATCTCCACATCGCCGTGTTCGACCTCAGGGATCTCCTGTGCGAGCAGCTTTTCCACAAGCTTTGGATGAGTCCTCGAGACCTGAAGCTGTGGGCCTTTTGTGGTCTGGGCGACTTCGTCGAGATAGACGCGCATGCGCTTTCCCGGAAAATATCTTTCGTTCTGGATCTGCTGCCTCGTCGGGAGGAGGACGGATGTCCTCTCGATCTCGAGAAACACCTGGCTTCCTTCAACGCGGTTCACGGCAGAGGTAAGGAGTTCTCCCTCGCGGTCTTTGAAGCGCGCGAAGAGCGCCTTCCGCTCAGCTTCATGAAGCTTCTGAAGAATGACCTGTTTCGCCGCCTGGGCGGCGATCCTTCCGTATCCGAGAGGCGTCGCGTCGATTTTGATCTCATCACCGACGGAAACATCCTTCTTCAGTTTCTTCGCATCGCTCAAGGAGATCTCAAAATTTTCATTCTCAACGGTTTCCACGATTTCTTTGATCACGAGGATCGAGGCAAAATCGATATCATCCCGGAGGATGATCTCCAGTTCCTGCTCCTTATTCCCGTAATCTTTCCGGAATGCAGTTGCGATGGCGGATTTCACCGCATCCATAACGACTTCCTGGGGGATGTTCTTTTCTGCGCAGATCTGGTTGATGGCGGCAATGAACTGTGGCTTCATAAAAATAAGGATGAGCGGGTAAAAAAAACGAAGAATGTTTTCATTCTTCGATAAGATGCTTCCGATTTTGTCGTACCTATTTTCGCAAAATTCGTGGAAGAAATCAAATGAATCATCGGAGAATGGGAAAGCAATATGAGTTTATAAGGTTCATAATGTTAAAAAGTTTGTAAAGTTAGTGGTGAGTCTTGCCGACTTGTCCTTGGCAGACATGATGTTTTCCGGGAAAATAGGGGAGACCATTCATCATCATCATGTTCACCGGGATCATCGAGGCCGTATCACAAGTCATATCCTGCCAAAAGGGGAGGATGACGGTCGAACGCCCGAAAATCTTCAAAGAGATCGTGCCGGGCCAGAGCGTGTCCGTAAACGGAGCATGCCTCTCCCTCGTTGAATATTCAAAAAATGCTATGGGGTTCGATGTCGTCCCGGAGACTTTCACCCGGACGAACCTCGGCCGTGCGGAGAAGGTCAACCTTGAGAGAGCACTCCGTGCGGACGGGAGATTTGAAGGGCACATCGTCACCGGACATATCGAGGGGAGGACAAAGCTCCTGAAAAGAGAAAATGTTGCGCTGGGAGAATGGTTCACTTTTTCCCTTCCGCGAGAGTTCTCCGGTTTTATTGTGGAGAAGGGGAGTATCACGCTGAACGGTATATCTCTCACCATAGGAGAATTGAAGAGTGGAGAATTTTCCGTCGCCATCATCCCCCACACGCTGCAAATGACAAATTTCGCATTCCTCAGGTCCGGGGAGGAGGTGAATGTGGAACTTGACATTTTGGCTAAATACTGCCTGGAGCTTCTCTCAAGGAGAACAGGGAAAAACGTTGTTTCAGAGCCCAAAATCTGATACAATAATAAGAAGAGGACTCCCCCGAGTCCCGCAAAAAAATAGATCCATACACTCATGAAGTTTTCGTATATCGCGATCAACAACGAATATCAGAAGGTGACCGGACTCATCACCGCTGAAGATGTCGATGGAGCAAAAGAAGAACTTCACAAAATGGGGCTTTCCGTTCTCGAGATATCAAAAGATGAAAGCCCGGAATTCCAGCCGATCGACGAGGGGATCCAGAGCTTCTGGTTTTTTGTGCGGGACACGAAGGGGAAGGAGGCTTCCGGAACGATCGATGCTCCGGACAGGAAGAACGCGTACCGGCGTCTTGTTTCGGAATACAATTTCAGCGTCCTTGGGCTTTGTCCTGCAAGTGTTCCTCAGGAAAAGAGGCAGGAGGAGGGGTCCGTTGGGCTGAAGGAACTGGAAGAAGAAGTGCTCTTCGAGTTCGGGATCGAAGCGCCGCACCGCGATGTCATGCAGTCTGAACGGGAAGAAGTCGTGAAACTCACGAATGAGAATTTTTTGGAACAGAGAAAGAGGATCCAGGACGAGGTCGATACCGTGAGTCAGAAAGCAGAAGAAATCCTCGAAAAGTACAAAGAAAAAATAATGCCTGAGGAATACCGGACGATCAGGCGGAACAAGGACATCCTCATCCGCATGAAGCTCTCCACGAATCTCTCCTATATCCAGCAGCTCTCGGAAGACCTGTTTGAAAGCATCCATTCGGTCATTCTCAAGTATGAGGGGAGGATGATCGAAGACGAGGGGATATCGGATACAGAGGACGACCAGGTGGTCGAAGGAGTCCAAAAAGAGGCGCTCGAAAACACATCGACGCTCGGACAGCTCCAGCATATCTCACGAAGACTCAATACGCTTCTCAAAAAACGCCAGTTCGCGGCAAAAAGACAGAAGGAAAAAAGAAAAGAAGAAGACCGGCTCAAGAAAAAAATACAAAAGACGAGCCATTTCAAGTACATGATCATCTCTTTCCAAAAATTCCTCTTTTCCAAGAGTTCCGTCATGAGGAAACAGAGGTGGCAGGAATTCATGAATTATTTCAGCCTCTGGAAGCGGTCGAAAAAGGAAGTGGAAGAGCAGAAAATCGACGAACAGATCGAAAAGGAAGCAGAAGAGTTACAGCAACAGCTCTCCGGAAAAATGACGATGGGGTTCGTCCTCCAGGAGATGCGGATTTTTATCGGATGGCTTCTCGGATTTTTCACCATGCTCTTTTTTGTCGGTGCGTTTACTGTGGAAAAGGGGCTCGCTCCTCTCCTGCCTTTTGTAAAGAACCTTTTCGCGACACCGTTCCTTGTGGATTGCGCAGCGTTTCTTTTTCTCTTTTCCGTTACACTCAGCCTCTGGAATCACTTTCTCAGAAGAAGAGGGATACTCTTTGCCCTCACCTCATTCGTATCGATCGGGCTTTTCCTCCTCTATATCTTTAACTTCTAACCCGCAGATGGGTTTTTACAGGAGGAAGTTGTCTTTTCGAGATAATTTTGTGTAGAATTGACCGCGATTGAATTCATATTTGTATTGTGAACTTCACTGATTTTCCCGTAGGGCCGTTCTATTTTTCGACTGGTGGGGTGATTTTTCTCTTCGGTGTCATCCTCTGCACCTGGATGCTCACGCGGACGGTACACGAGAAAGGGTTGTCTCTTTCGTTCCTCAATGACAAACTCATACTCTTTGCCATCGGGGGATTCCTGGCAGGAAGACTCGGCGCCATGGGCCGTTTCTGGTCGTACTTTGAGGAAGATTATGAAGGGACGGGGTTAGGGGAGCAATCCATTGTCTTCTTCAAGAAATTTTTTATCTTCTGGCACGGAGGGCTTGATCCTTTCTGGACGGGGATAGGCTTTCTTTTCCTTTTTCTCGTCATTGCAGTAGTAAAAAAGGAGAATTATTGGAAGTGGTTTGACGCTTTCGTTCTCCCGACGCTCCTCCTTCTCATGTTCTGGAATATCGGGGCATTTTTTTCCGGATGGGATTATGGGAGGCCGGTCTCAGAGAATTTTCCCTTCGGAGTGACCTATAACATGATGGAGGTCAGGTATTCCGTTCCGGTCCATCCCGTGCAGCTCTATTCGTTTTTTTATTTTTTCCTCCTCTTTATCGTCGGGCTGAAGTGGTGGTACAAGCATTTTTCCAAAAAAGACGGGACGTTTTTCGGGACGGTCGTACTTTTTGTGTTTATCGGAAACGGAATACTCGAGTTTTTCCGCGGGGATACGACGACCATGATCAACCTTCAGTTCTTTGAGATGCGGATCCCGCAATTCGCAAGCTTTCTCCTCGCATTCTTTTCCATCTTCTTCCTCATTTTTCATACGCACCGGACCGGTCAAGACCATCTTTCGCCCGATCCGAAGGAAAAAACGGATGCAGAAACAAGCGCACCCCCTGAGCAATAATTTTTTTTACTATTCCCATGAACATCGATCTCCCCATCCTCGAGTGGTTCGACAAGATTACTTTCTTTATGAACTCCGCAAGCTTTGACTATGTCGCGAGGATCGTCATCATTTATTGTGCCGCGCTCTGGCTCTCTCTTGTCATCTGGGTGACACGGGATGCGATCCACCGGAGTTCCAACATCCTCTTCCAGATCGGAGTGATCCTCATCAATATTTTTCTCCCCATTTTCGGGCTGGTCCTCTATCTCATCATCCGGCCGGAAAAGACACTCCTCGAAAAATATCAGGAAGACCTCGAATACCGTCTTCTTGAAGGAGGATCAGATTTCTGTTTCTCCTGCGGAGCACCGGCGAAAACGGAGTTCGCATACTGCCCAAATTGCGGAGAAGAGCTCACCCAGGAGTGCGGGAAGTGTTCAAAGAAATATTCCAGGAGATGGAAGATCTGCCCGTATTGCGGAGAAGGAAAAGAAACGCCGAAAAAAAAGAAAAAAACAAAAGGTAAAGAATAGATTTTCCCATTTCACTTTATTTCTATGAACTTCTCCATACCTCAATTCCTTTTCACGAGCAAAGGCTCGATCCCTGATCCCCAGTGGTTCATCATCTTCACGCTCGCCTGCAGCGCGCTCCTTTTCCTCACTTCTTTCTTCGGGAAGAGAGTCATCGACCGGGACAAGCACAAGGCGCTTTTTAAGACGTTCAAAAAATCGACCTTCCTCCTCAACACCTTTGCCGTTGTCTATCTCATCCTCCTCTGGTTCCGGCTTGAGGCGATCCGGTTTTTCTCCATGCGTCTTTTCTGGCTCATCACGGATATCCTCTACACCTGGTTCATCATCTCGAAAGTCCTCTATTATGCTGATCTGAAGAACAGGATCAAAAGGGGGCAGAAAGAGAGATCGGTCATGAGTTAGAACAAAGCACAAAACACAAAGCACAAAAGAAATAAGATAATGTATCGGGATTCTTTTCTCTTTTGTGTTTTCTCTTTTCTGACTTGACCTCTATGCACTTCGCGGATGAACTCCTCCGGAAAATTGAAGAGAAGAAATCTCCTCTCTGCCTTGGTCTCGATCCTCATTTTCATCTTATTCCCGATCATCTGAAGAAAGATGGAGTGAAGCCTGCCCAGTCGATCCTTACGTTTCTCACGGGGATCATAGAAGCGGTCCATGATCTCGTTCCCTGCGTAAAGATCCAGACCGCATTTTTCGAGATCTTCGGATCTGCGGGGATAGAGGCGCTCGAGAAGACTTCTCTCTTCGCAAAGGAGAAAGGACTCTTCGTCATCCTCGACGGGAAGAGAAATGATATCGGGTCGACTGCCGAAGCTTATGCGGAAGCATATCTCGGGAATTTCCGTCCGTATGATGCGCTCACCGTGAACCCCTACCTCGGAAGCGACGGGATCATTCCGTTTATCGAGAAATGCGATGCAAACGGGAAGGGGATTTTCATCCTGGTGAAGACATCAAATCCGAGCGGGGGAGAATTTCAGGATCTCTCCGTGGGAGACGAACTCCTTCATGAGCATGTCGCACGAAAGGTGGCGATCTGGGGAAGGAATTCTGTGGGAGCGTCCGGGTTTTCGAGCATCGGAGCAGTCGTCGGAGCGACCTATCCTGATGAGCTGAAGCTCCTCCGGAAAGATATGGCGGCGCAGATTTTTCTCGTTCCCGGTTATGGAGCACAGGGCGGATCGGCGGAAGATGTCGCTCCTGCTTTTTACAAAGGCGGGAAGGGCGCCATAGTCAATTCCTCAAGGGGTATTCTTTTCGCGTACCGGGACGCAAAGGAAGAGAGCGAAAAGTATCTGGAATGCGCGCGGACCGCATGCGAGAAAGCGAGAGATGAACTCTGGGCGGCGGCGACGGCCAATTAATTCTACGTCGAATTTATGTTTAAAGGTTTTGCTGCAGGCATAGATGTTGGTCCATTGGAGGTTCAATATTCTGGAAGCCCACTGATTCAATATCTAGATCCATCATCATTTCAGAATGTAATACTTGGATTTTTGGCCTTGTTGGTACCCATAAGTATCGCATTTTTATCAGAGATATTAAGAATTGAAGGAGCAGAAAAAAAATTCCAATTGAGATTAGTATTTTCAGAAGTATTTAATTATTGGCTGCTTACATATATTTCAGTTGCTACATTATTTTTCTTTTCATTTTTTTCCATTGATAGTTCCCACCAATGGAAAATTGGCTCCATAATAGTATTAGTATTATATTTTTTGTTTGTAATATTCCCAACCATAAAAATAAATAGATATATTCACGGAGATAAAGATCGGTTTGAGAAAAAGTATATAAAAAATTTAAAATTTACTTTTTGGAGCAAGAACGACAATGACCTTGTCGAAAAGTTGTTTGATTCATGGCAAGCCATTTGGGGCAGGGAAAAGCTAAAATATAAGGATGAGGAAGAATATACAGGATTGTTTATTGCAGGGATTAATAATGCTTTGAAATATGAATACTTTGAACTTTCGATTAGATTACTTAAAAATTATCTGAAGGATATTGAAAAAAGGAACGAGATATTGATAACAAACAACATTTTCCCAAATCTATTACAATGGGGTGAGAAGGGTTGGAATAATCGCAATAAAAAGGATCGAGAATTAAATTTTCCCCCTTATAGTATTGATTCGTATTATAATGATTTTTTTGTCAAAATTGTTACGTATATTTTGAAAAGCAATCATAGAATTATGCTTTTTAAAGACTTCGGTGAATTTGTAGATAAAATGACCAAAAAAATGGAGAAAGAACAAGAATACCAGAAGACTCATCATGGGTTATATAAGACAATAATTCATAATTTTTGTTTTGCTTTTTTTGATTTGGTTTCACGCTCTAGAGGTGATAGTTATGGTTGGGAATTGTGGGAAGGTGATTATCCAAAAACTTGGACTATAAATTACTGCCGACTGCAGAATAATGATATTTTTATTATACAAATTCTAAATAATTACTTCGATTGGATACGGGAAAATCTTAACAAAAATGCGATTTCAGGTATTAACAACCAAATTAATGAACTTTCGGTCAATTTATTCCCAACAGCATCTCCCTCGACATTTGGATGCTTTTTGAATTTTGTCTTTAATTATAATGATAGAGACATTGAGAGCTTAGAGAAATTATTGGAAGATGACATAAGTATGGGATTTCATATGGATTCATTTTCCTCAATATTCGCAGCCGATTCGGAGAATGAAGCAATAACGAGACAGGAGCGATTACTTAAAGAGAAGGACATCGAAACCTATAATATTATTTCATGGTTGTTTTCAAACCAAAAACACTTTCGCCACATAAACATTGAATATTTAGAAAATGCCAAAAAGCAGGCGATAGAATTATCAAAAATGTATCAAGAAGAAAGCAGGCAAAAAAATGACATCGACCTGTTGATAGAAATAATCAATGAAATATTAGTAAGAATAGGGAAAAACAATACCCCTACACTATAAGGAAATTTTGATTGCGGAAGATTATATTTTCCCCGGCGTCTTAAGTGCGATGAGCCTCAGGTCATAGAGGATCTCCTCGATCCTTCGGAGATTCCTTTCCGAGTCGTCGTATTTGCTCCGCATTTTTTTCGAGAGAGGGAGGCGCGAGAGTTCACGGACGACCTCTTCCGTGATATCCCGGAATCCCTCGATCTCTTTTATGCGATCAGGATGAGCGATCGTCACCGCCCTCCGTACGAGCTCACCCGTGGCATCGCATATTCCGGAAAGATTTTGTTCGGCTGTGAGGAGAATATTTTTCGGGAATGAAGCCTCTTCTCCGGTGAGAAATGCGCCGAGATATTTCGCTTCCGCATACTCCTCGACTGCTTCAGAGTACATCCCCTGCTCGAGGAGGAACGGATTTTTTTTGAGAATGGGGTGGAGTTCCACGAAAAGCGATTCTGCAGCGGAAACCGCTGTCCTGCTCTCATATTCATTTCCCCTCCGGAGGAGGGCGATCGCGCCTTTGGACTGGACGCGGATGGATTCGAAGCGGCTTTTTTGTTCGCGGATAAGTTCGCCTTTTCTGAGATAATCTTTGATGAAAGGGAGGAGTGATTTCAGCATGGGAAGTAGAAAAAAGCACAAAATACAAAGTACAAAGTACAAAATATTTTAGAAAATTGGAATCAAACGGTTTTGTGTTTTGTACTTTGTGTTTTGTATTGCTCATGTATTCGAGTGATCTTGAGTCATCCCCACTTCCCTTTTCCCCCTCCTTCCCGTACAATCACCCTCGATATTTTGACTCTCCCATGAAGATCTCGCTCGAATGGATATCGGATTACGTGGAGCTCATCGAAAAGAATCCGAAAAGGATCGCGGAAATGCTCACGGAAAAGAGCTCAGAAGTAGAACGGATCATCCTCCCGACTGATGTTTACGCGACATGCGTTTCGGGAAAACTCCTCGAATTTACGAAGCTTGAAAAATCAAAAAAGGAACTTTTTGCCGGAAAATTCGATCTCGGTTCCCATGGGATAAAAGGGATCGTTTTCGGAAAGGGGAAAGACTTTGAACTCGCGAAAGGAGGGATGTATCCCGTTGCGCTTCCGGGAACAGAGCTCCCGACCGGTGTGCGCGTTGAAAATGCGGTCGTCCATGGAGCAAAAAGCGAAGGAATGGCCCTCACGGAAGCGGAACTCGGGACTTCTTTTACAAAGTCCGGACTCATCACTTTTCCCGAGGGGACACCGCTCGGGGAGCCGATCATGGAAATCATCGGGAAAGCAATTGAAAATGTTGTCATCGGTGAGGTCGTCGAGCTTTCGAAACATCCGAACGCGGACAAGCTCTCGCTCACAAAAGTCGATGTCGGAGGAGAAACGCCTCTCGAGATCGTCTGCGGAGGATCGAATTTGAAACTCCACGCGAAAGTCCCGGTCGCCCTCGTCGGAGCGAATCTCTGGGGGAAGATCGCGATCAAGGCGGCAGAGATCCGGGGGATAGCGAGCCACGGAATGATCTGTTCCACGGAAGAGCTCGGCATTGGGCCGTCGGAAAACAAGGAAATATATCTCCTTCCGGATGACGCACCTATCGGACAGGAATTTTTCTCGTATGTCTTCGGAGGGAACGCGGTACTGGAAGTGGAAAACACGACGATCACGAACCGCCCGGACCTCTTTTCCCATGTCGGTTTTTCACGGGAATTCAACGCATGCGGGATATCAAACCCGAAGGAAGGAAAATATCCGTCCGTTGAAACGACCTGCCGGGAGCCTCTCCCGATGGAGATCACGATACGGAAACCGGAAGAGATCTGTCCCCGCTACATGGCGGTCCATATCATCGGTGTCGACGGGAAGAGGAAATCTCCGGAGTGGATGGCGAAAAGACTCGAATCCTGTGGGATCCGTCCGCTCGGAGCGCTCATCGACATCACGAACTACGCGATGCTCGACCGGGGCATCCCGCTCCACGCTTTTGACGCCGACCTCGTCGGGAAGGACTGGACCATGCGGACTGCACGAAAAGGGGAGAAAATGACGACGCTCGATGAAATCGAAAGAGAGCTCCCGGAGGGGACAATTATCCTCGAAGATGAAAGAAACGGGATCTTCGATCTCTGCGGGATCATGGGAGGACTCAATTCCGGGATCCGCGAGGAGACGAAATCCATAATCCTCCATGCCCCTATTTATGACCCGATCAAAATCCGGAGAAGCTCTCTTGCTCTCGCCCACCGGACGGAAGCTTCCGTGATCTATGAAAAGGGAATTCCTCCAAAGACCGCGGAAGAAGGATTTTACCGCGCGATCGAACTCCTTCTCGAAGTCTTCCCGGAAGCAAAGATCGCATCAAAAATCCTCGACCTCAGGCATTACGACGAGAAGCAGCGCATGATCGAATTCGATCCCGCGCTTGTCCGGAGGATCGCGGGAATGGATATTTCAAAAGGCGAGATGAAGCACATCCTCGAAGATCTCGGATTTTTCCTCGTGGAGATGAAGGAAGGGAATTTCGACGTGAACGTCCCCGCGTGGCGGAATAAAGACATTTCCATCCCGGAAGACATCGCGGAGGAGATCGTCCGGATCTACGGTCTGAACCGTATTGCCGAGATCGCCCCGGAGGTGAAGCCATACATGTTTTCCCCGGCACCTCAAAGAAAGCTCGAGAAAGAGATCGCGCGGATCCTCGTGAAAAACGGTTTTTACGAGATAGTCACCCTCGCTTTTTCCGGGGAAAGTCTTCTGAAAAGATGCGGATTCACCGATCTCAAATCATATGTCCATGTCGCGAATCCGATTTCGGAAGACCTTGCGATCATGAGGCCTTCTCTCTCGCCGAGACTCCTCGAAACTGCGGAAAAGAACCGGAGGTTTACGAAGACATTCCGGTTATTCGAATGCGGGAACGTGTTCCGGCTCGAAGAGAACCGGAAAGTGGAAGAATTCCGAATAACGTCTCTCCTCGCGGGAGACGGACTCATCGAAGCGAAAGCGATCGCAGACGAGATCATCGAAGAAAAAGGCTGGCACGCGAGACTTGAAGAGTGGAAACCGAATGTCGCGTTCGCGCATCCCGGAAGGAGCGCCGTGTATCGGGTCGGGAAAGCCGGTGAAATCAAGATATTCGAAGTCCACCCGAAGACGATCAAGGAATTCGACCTCCCCTCGCCGTCGACGATCATCTGCATGACCATTCCCCCGCTCGCGGAAGTCCCCGTGAAAGCAAAGAAGATCCTCGCGCTCCCGAAATTCCAGGAGATTCCTTTTGATTTTTCCATCCTCTGTCCAAGGAAACAGAAGATCGCGGAGATCACGAAAGACCTGGAAAAACTCGATGAAAGGATCGCTTCTTTTTCCGTCATGGAAGTCTGGGAGGGGAAAGGCGTTCCGGAAGGGCAGAAATCGGTGACGCTCTCCTTTGAATTCAGAGCTCCCGACAGGACTCTCACGGATGCGGAGCGCGACGAACTCTTCCACCTCATTTTGAAGGAGATGGAAAAGCGCGGAGCGAAATTCCGGTTTGAGAAATGATGGATTACTTATGGCCGCCGCCATGGTCTTCTCCTCCTCCGTGTTCCTCTTCATGCCCGCCTCCGTGGTCTGCAGCAGGTTCGGCATGACCACCACCCTGAAATTCCGCCGGTCGAAGGGATCCTGACATATCAGTGTGCATGCATTCCCTGGTTTTAAACATTGTTTCAAATATACCCGGGTTATTTGCTACCTTGGTCCAAAATCCTTTCACTTCATTCCCCATTCTGTCGCTCACCACGCCTATCGGAGCACTTGTGTGCCCGCGGGCAGCTGCAAGAAGATTATCCTTGCCTGTGCGCGCGAGATCCATGATGGTCCCCAGTGTGTTCTCAAATGGTTTTCCTACTTTCTTCAGTGATTTTGTTCCTGACTGAGACATATGATCGGCAAATTCGGACACCTTTCCAAATCCAAGCATTTTGAGCGGAGCTCCCAGGAGTTTGAGCGGAATTGATAAACCTTTTGAACCTACTCCGATCAATCCGTTTCCAATCGCTCCGGGCACGCTCAAAAGATCTCCCGGGACATGGGCGGCCCAGTTAAGAGTCGAATAAGCACTGTTGCGCACCGTTCTCGCAATGGGATGTAGTGTCCCGTCCAGGAGACTGTCTTTGAGGTAATTTCCTGTTTTTTCGAAAATCGTGCCAGCCCCAGAGAGGAGTTTTTTTATGCTCCAGCGAGTTGCTTCCCATACTTTTCCCATGGCGGGAGGGATATATTCTATCCCAAGTCGGCCCATTTCAATGGCAATGTCGGCTCCAACAGCGGAGGGGATCAGGGGAATAGCAAGTTTTCCGAGAGCACTGTCGCTTGAGGCAATCCCTGTGACAGACCGGGTAATCGGGAAATTTGAAGGAAGTCCCCAAAGTCCTGGCGCTGCGCCCCCGACGGAAGGAGCAGGATTACTGCCCGGGGCATGCGGAGCGCTTAAAAAAATGCGTTGGTGGTGTGAGCCGAATATGTTTGAAAAACAAGAGATCATTATCTCGACGATTTAATAACAGTTCCAAAAAGCCCGCCGGCCCAAGGGCTCCAACTTTCCAATTTCGCGCGAATGACTTTCGAAATAAATCCAGGGACAGGACTCCCATTTTCATCAAGCATGGCCAAATGCTTCTCGTATTTTTTGGCTATCGCCTCGTTGATTACCGCTATCGACGGATCGGGGGGGCGGCCTTGCTGCATGGCTTTTTCCGCGCTTAGAATCATATCAAGAGCCTGTTCCTTCGTATAATGGGTCCCTTTCACACTTACGTTCGTGATATTTCTTACGAGCGCGTTCAGGTATGCCAGTCTCCGCTCCGGATTTTTTGAAGTAGAATCGACAAAATTCACCTGTGCGGAGAATGGTTCCGTTATCCAATTTCGAATTTTCGTCGATTTTCGAAACCATTGTCTGAGTGCATTTGGATTTTTGTTTACGAATGAATCGAGTACCAGTGGCTTCGAAATATTTTCATTTCCGAATCCGGGAAGACCTTTTTTCAAGGTTTCTATCGTTTCTTTTTTCTTCGCCTCATCAATGCCTTTTGCGACACCTTTTCTTAGGAATTCTCTCAATGCGGTACGGGTTTCTTCATCGACTCGTAATGAAGTAATAAGATCATCCAACGTTGATTCCCTAGTGCCCGAAATAGTCAGAAATCCATCCATGAGGATCTTTTCCACCTGATGCCGGTCCAGCTCAGATTCCGCCTGCTTTTTCCTTTTCTCTTCTTGTGCTGCTTTCAATTCTCTTCTTTTCTTGTTGATGAGGTCGTTTTTATCTTCTTCGGCTGCTGTAATTTCCCTGTTCTTTGCTTTAGTGGCTGTTGTTACCGTTGGAGAAGTTGGATCTCTAAGCTTTGCCACCTCTCTTGTCAGGCGTGCTTGCTTGCTCCGAAGTTCGTCAATTTTATCTGAAGCAGCTTGAGACGCTTCTCTCGCCTCTGATGCAGATTTGCGGAGAGCAGTTTCAGCTTCCATCTCTCTCTTTGATTTCCCTTGACCATCTTTTGCTTTTTCCTCTTCTCGCCTGCGTTGTTCTATTCTCTCTTTGAGTGTTTGTTTTTGCTGAGTCAACGTGCGTTTCTGACCCTCCAATTCAGTTCTTCTTTCAGGGAGAGGTGGGACAATAACACGTGATAATTCCTCATCAATTGCCGCAAATGATGAGTCAATTTCTCCAATCTCTCTCGTTATATCAGCGATTTCTCTACTATGATCTGGTATTGGTTTAGGAGTTCGCATTGCCTTAATCTCTTCTTCCAGACTTTTTGCTTCGTCATCCTTTCGTTTTTTTCTTGCAATCTGCGATTGAATCTGTGGTTCAATGTCTTTGACTTCCTCCTCTTTCCCGAGAATAAGCTCTTTTCTTTCGGGAGAATCCGGATCTTTAAGATCTTTGAGATCTAGTTTTAGTCTTCGAATTCTCCGATTCACTTCATGGGCAAGAGGTCTTGTCGTTTCCGGATCCGGATCTTCATCGAGATCATGCAGTTCTTCCTCAAGTCCCTTTATTTTGTGATCGATTTCCTTCGTATCCGTTTTGTCCGCGAGCGCTTTTTCCAGTTTCTCGATAATTCCTTTAAAGGGATTCACGCCTCCGCCATCAGCTGCGCGTTTTCCCAGCGCCTCGATCACGGCGTGGATGCTTTTCCCTTTGAATACGGAAGTTGGGGTCCCCTTTGACTCTTCAATTCTCCTCATAATGCTGTCCATGTCGGCGGCTCTTGTCATGCCATCATCAAGTGAGAAGACCATCTCCTTATCACCTGATGGCATCTCTACTTCCTCCATTATCTCATTCCGCCGGAAGAAATGTCTCTTCGCTTTCACGCGTTCGCGGTAACCCCATCCCATATTAACGGCAGCCGCGGCACCGATGGCGGCGATAGGCGCACCCCCGGTGAGAATGTTCACGAGGCCGGCGGCGAGGACTCCAGTCCCCAGACCTTTCAATACGCCCCAACCCGCGTTGTCTAATGCCATTCTATTCGGTTCGCTCATGACGGCGTTCCGATAATGCTGTCGGGCATTAAAATACAGAGGACCTACGATGGGTAATGCTGAAAGCAAGAACTTAAAAATTCCTACAAATAACGGGGTCGTTGCCGCTGCAGAAGGACCGAGTGGAGTCAACGTTCCATCTGCTGTTCCCTTCGCGATCGCTGCTCTTGCCAATTCTTCCGGACTGGAGCGCTGCGCCAAGAGAGCGCTCGGCGCGGCGAGGAGAATCCCGGCGATGAGAGCACCCACTTTCGGGAGTTTTGATAATTGTGCCAGGCCTTTCGCCAACAGTGTCGGTTCTGACGAAGGAGCAGCAGGATCGCCATGAAGAGGTCCAGAAATTCCTTCACGAGTATGCCCAATCACTTCTGAGGACGCGGCGGCATTTTGAAGAAGGGTTTCCACGCCGTGGCCCAACTGTTCTTTTGCTGCCTCAAGGGTTTCCTGGCTCGGACCATGGGATTCCGGAGTTGCGCCGTGCGCCGTCTCAGCGTGATGATCTTGCGCAGCATGGCTGTCATCGTGACCATTCTCATGATGGAGTTCTTCGCCGGAATGATGTTGCTGGCCGTGTGGCCCATGCTCTGTCATAGATGGAAATTATAGAGAAAATCATTGTACATTATGCTTGACAAATGTCAATATGTGAGGTGGTGTGATTAAGTCGCGTTCAGGTACTTGCCCGCGCTTGCCACTAGGGCATTAAACAGATTTTGCTGGGTGGGTCCTGGAGGGGATCTGAGCAGTTGTATTAAATTATTCATGTCAGTAAGCGCTAAGTGTAATTGCGCTTTTGCTAAGCTTTTCTGGTCATCACTTTTTTTTGGGAAAGAAGCTGCTGCTACACTAAAGGCGGCATCTTCATATGATATGACTTTTGACATCGTCCAAAGTCCGGGAGTGGAAAAGTCATCTACGGGGTAGACTTCGATGAAATTCTGCATCTGCTGAAAGGACTCCACTGATCTCACATTGATCTTGTCGATTTTTAACTTCTGTATTCCCTGTTGTGCTTTGATATCAAGGTTTTTCATCATATCCGAGAATCCCACTGTACCGACTCCGTATACGACCCTGAGCGGAGTGATGGTGAGCGCCCTCAGGAAATCAACGAATTCGACCAGCCCTCTCTCTGCCGATATTCCGGTGTTAGCAACGAGATTGAGAGCGCTTGCGGTACCAAGTGAACTCATGAGGAAGAGCCGTGCGATTTCCCCCTGAGTGATATTATCACCAATCGCATACGTCCCTGTCATATCTTTCGCATTATTTGTGGATGATTTTGCCACATTAGCAGGACCTCTGAACGAATTGATCATTGTTACAAAGTCCCCGTCATCTACTAATTTCGTGCACAAATCCCTTAAGTCATCATCTCTCACGAATCCGTAGACCGTTTTGATGTCATCATCGATACCCATATCTTTGAGGGCGGCAAGAATATCATCACCTGAGGATATAAGTCTCTCCTGCTCCGAATTTGTTGAATTTGTGAGCGCTTCATACCATCCCATGACATAATTGTCTTTGATGTGGCGGAGCTTTTCGAGGATTTTCGGGAGATTTTCTTCCGTGGTCTCGATCATCCATTCCACACCGCGGAAGGGAGCCTTGATGAGCCAGATCCCCGCGGCTTTCACTTTTTCGATGGTTACCCGGTGTGACGCGTATGTGAGGACAAGCCAGTTTTTCCCGCTCTCATATGTATCTTTCGCGATGCGCCATCCCTGTGAGGCAAGCTGGGCGATCTTTGCCTTTGCCAATGGAAAAGCGGTATGGCGGAGGTAATCGAAGAGCTTCTCTGCTTCCGCGATCGTCCAGTCTTTGGCGTCCACGAGGAGCGGACCGTATTTGTCGTAGATGTCCTTGCCCGCTTGCTTCATCCATTCGATCGCGGTCTGATTCTCGCTCACGGATTTAATGATATCCGTCCGCGACATCTCATGTTCGAGAACAAGAGAAAAGAGTGGAGGCTGTTTTGCGTACCGTTCATGCGCGTTCCCGATATCTTTCCGGTACTGTTCATAGCCCTCGGGAATTTTTGATTCGTTTGTATATCTCGCTCGGATGTAATTGAACCCTTTAAATGCGGATGGAGTATTGTCGTCCTTGTGATAGGTCGCCCTTCCGGAAGAGCGGACGAGGAATTTTTCAAAGACAGACCAGAAGACCATCGCTCCTTTGAATTCGTCCTTTCCGCGGTACTGGGGAAACATTTTTGTCATCTGGGATCTCATCTGTGGCGGGATTTTTTCCATGTAGATCATGCCCGCGCTCCTCGGTTTTGGTTCCGTGCCTGGTTGCATTTCGAGGAGTATCGGCTCTGACCAGTCGAGGAGCTGACTGATGGGAATTCCGGTCATAATGAGGCCCGCCTTTTGCTCCATCGGACCTTTCAAATCGGATTCGTTGAGGAATGCTCCGAGCGGAGTTCCCCGGACATCCGCGAAGTCCGGAGAGATGAGTTTGTCAAAAAGCCGCTGGCCGCCGAAGAGATCAGTCGTGTCCGCCTGGATCGCATCGAGCGCCCAGAGACCGCCAAGCGCGAAGAGCGCGGTCCTCGCCCCCGTAAACTTCCTCGCGAAAAACCAGAGTGCGGCGGCGAGGATGCCGACCTGAGCTTTGTCCGTAAAGTCTCCATAGACGAGTTTGTCTTTGATTCCGACGAGGATATCGCCGAGACCCGGTTTCGTCCGGTTGAGTCCTCTCTGCGCTTCTTCCAGACTTGCGTTTGCCTGGATTTCTTGGCCCCCTTCCCCGCGGTAAAACTGAATATAGGACTGGAGTCCGCGCACCCACGCGATCGCATCAGAATCATTTGCCGTGATCTTGGTGAAAAGATCTGAAGCCAAGATGTCCTTATCTTTGAAGCGGACTTTTCCCTGCGAATCTATGGGAAGAATTTTTCGAATGATCTCATCACGCGTATTTGTCTTTAGATTCCCGTCCGCATCAAACCAGTTGCCGGCAAAGTATTCAGGATTGGAATCGATCCATCCTCGATTTGCCTGAGCATCAATGAGATTTTTGTACTGAAAATAGCGATCGTGATATTTGGCATCAAGTATGTCCCTGCGTTCTTTTGATTCCTGAAGACTTTCGCGGTTGGTTTTTTCCTTAAATTGATCGATGATTTCTTGCGGATTAGCACCGGGTTTCAGGAATGGAAGAACAGAATCCGCCGACACATTAGCGCCAGTAAGGAATTTTTTTGTTTCAGAAAATGGAAGAGGCGGTGTCCAAGGGGGAGTTGATCCCAAGGCGGAAGAGGGAGAGACAGCTACTTGTGGGGATTCGCTTATCTTGAGATCATTTCCAAGCGCATCATAAAATGGAATGAGTTTGTCAGTTCGGAGGGATTGTAAGAAATTACTGAGTGCGGCAGGATCAACAGAATTGTAGAGACAGATATGAACGAGGAATTGTCTAACTTTTAGATTTATAGGATCGAGACCTTCTTCTTTCGGAAAGAGAATATCGTTCACATAGAGAATGGTATCTGTGAGAGCATTAAACCGGTCTTGAGGTTCTGAATGGAGGTCGAAAATGGGATTATCCTGAGTCTCTGTATATTGAGCTTTCGCCGGCTCTGCCGCCTCAATCCCTTCTACGCGGGAAATGAGAGGGCGAAGTCCGTTGATCTGAGCATCTATCAATGCGATTTGCTGTGTCAGTTTTGAAATCATCTTGTCCTCATCTTTCCACGAGTCTGGCCCACGACTTATCGCAGCTTTCTCTCTTTCCCGGTCATCTTTTTGAGACTGAAGATCCCGAATACGAGTGCTGATGGTTTCTGCATTCACCGTGATCGTCGGAGAATCTCCTGAAGAGATAAAGCTCGAGAGATTGGTCAGTTTTTCTTGTGCCGTGAAGAAATCGATGTATCCCTGTGCAATGGAAAGCGCTTGTGATTCGAGAAGTTTTCTCATATCACCAAGGACACGATTTACAGTTTCAACTTGTTTCGTTTTATCCCCTGGAGCAATACCGAGGAGAGTTGTGAACCCAGCATCATCTTTTTTTTCTGCCCCCTTCAGAGCGGTAGTGATTCTCTCAATATACTCAATACCTTTTTCTGTATCCACATATGCTTCAAGTGCGTCAGCGGAATCGGACGGGGCGGAAAAACTAATATCAGGGAAAGCCACGCCGAGCGTTCCACACACAGATCTCATAATATCCTTCATTGGAGATCCCAGTTCGTCGTTATCCTGAAACCCTCTATATTTTAATTCTGCCTGACTGATTCGTGTTTCCAATTCTGATCTTGTCTTTTCACTACTTGAATCTTTCAGTTTTTGAACTTCATTTTTCAAAAACTGCGCGAGATACAGAGGATTCCGCTCTACTCTTTTCGATGTCGCCTCAAGTCGTTTCTTTGTTCTTGATTTCAGGAAGAGTGAGGATAAGACCGCTCTTTGGGAATCGTCCACCCTCATATCGAGCCCCCGAGGAAGAAACCGCTCGAGGACCAATCGCTCGGCAGGGACAAGAGTTCTCTGATTCTTGAGTTCCCAAGCTCTGATTCTGCTTTCGAATTGATCAGATGAGAGGCGGTCGATCCTTCCTCCGGTCACTTCCGGAGTGATATTTTCTCCCGGAAAAGCTAACTGAGCGACATTCCGCCAAAAACGGTACTCCAGTTGCGCCGCCTGGAAGGCCTGATCCGCTTCCGCTTGTTTTGCATCTTGGGCTATACGCGCGGCCCCTTGCTCATCTGATAACTGAGCAAATCCATCAACGCTAACCCTGTGAAGGAGTTCCTGATTCGAACGGGAAGTTTCAAGTTCTTTAATCCGCTTCTCAAGAGCGGCCGATTGATCAGTATGATTTTTCAGATTCTGTCTATTGGTATTCAGCGCAGTGTTCATTGTCCCTCGATCGTCGATGCTTTGATATTGAATGGGAAGGTGAGCCCGGAGAGGAGCGATTTGCTTGTTAAGAGCTTCTATCTTATCTCTATATGTGCCTTTGTCTATCCATTCGTAAAAGGAGGCCCTAGCCAAATCATTCTCCTGATTTTGTCTTAGAAAGAGAAGGCCATCTATTGCGCCAAGCACCTTATCAATTTCTTCTTCAGATTTAATTTGGGCTTCTAGGGTTTCTTTTTGTTTCACAGCGGCATCATAACTTGCTTTTGCAGTGTCATATCGCATTTTCGCGCCATTTATTATTTCTTGGCTCTGTCCGCGACCAGTGTCAAGTCTTCTTCTCTGTGTATCTCCATTACTCCTGGTTTCCTCTTTCCCCTGACGAGTTTTCTCTTCCGCCTTTTTTGATTCCGCTATCTGTGTTTGAATAATTTGCCGCGCACCGGGGAAAACGGAATACCGTCCACCACCTTCCAGTTTGAAAACAGAGCTAATTTTTTCCTCCTTCCCATCCAATGCTGTGAATTCTGCCTTTAGCCGGGTAATCTGCTGTGCATCCACTTTATCCCCCGGAGAAACCGGTGTCCGGTCAGGCGTTCCACCTTCAGAAGGGGCAGCTGGAAGAGTCTCGAAAACTATCCTCGTTTCATAGGAGAGATGATCAGCTTGTTTCTTGCGGAAGGGCCTTATATTGAAGCGCTCAAAACGCATATTTCTTTCAAATGGATATTGATTTTTATTACAAGAATCAGATTATTTTATCATAAATCCACCCTTTTTATCAAGGGAAATCTGCACGCGACTCCGATAACGTCTGGTCTTCATGGGCCAATTCCCCCTTCCATTTTTCCGGATTCCTCCGAATATAATCCCGGATGCAATACAGTGCTTCTTCATCCCGGACGATGCGGTCGTGAAATGACCGTTGCCATGCGAAATCATGGAATCCATGTTCATGGATGATTTTTGACGATGTGGTTTTGAATGCGTTCATCGTTTTGGATAATAAATTATGGCGGCGATGGTATAAAACGGGGTTGGTTTTTGGTGGGGCGATTGCGGTAGGGGCAATCCTAGGATTGCCCCTACGGATCCCGTTATGTTCATCGGGTAATGCGATATCCACATCATTTTCAATATATAAAATCCCATGGACATGATCGGGCATGACCACAAATTCATCCAATTTTACGCGGCAAAAATGTTTCCCGATCCACAACCATTGATCCCAAACAATTCTACCGTATTCATTGAGGAACATTTTCCTTCGCGAAGGATTCCAAAAATTTTCCTCCGGTGTTTGACGCAGATCGTGATGAAATACCATCCGGTCCGTGAATAATCGTAATCCTTGAGGCGGTTCCTTTTTCGTTCCCTGTGATTTGCTGGTGAATAGTGCGTCATATCCGATGGATATTCTTCTCTGATTCCTTGACCGAAAAACGAGCAAAAGATGGATGGCTCTTTTTATCGCATGACCAAGAGGAAATCAGAGCTGATTCCTGTCGTTTCCATTCAACAACAAACCATTATTGCCCACCCGCCCCCGCGTCAAACATCTTGTCGACGACATGAAAATGATGGTTCGACGATCCCTTTGACTCTTCGATGAGAAAGATCTCCCCCGCTTCGTATTTCTTCTTGAGGACTTTCGTGAGCGCCGCGTGATAGAACGTTTTCACCATTTCATGTTTTCTTCCGACACCGGATGTTTTGCCGTATGAGACACCATCGGCATTATCATCCGGCATGGGATAAAAGGAAAAATTCTCCTGATCCCTGATGTCGACAATATCAAATCGGTATGCGCTCAGGTCAAGCGCGATCCCATTCCGGTGCGCGGAATTGCCGGACGAATTCGGGATGAGCCGGTTATAGGAATCCGGTCTCACGAGACAGGTAAGGATGGGGCGGACCCGAAAATCACGCGGAAAACCGGCATTCCAGAATTCGCGGTTCACTTCGTGGGAAATATCTTTTACGAGCTCTTCCATGTGGGGATATCCATAGATGTAATCACTGTGATTTCTCCTTTTGTCATTCGTCCCCTCCTTTCTCAATTTCGTGCCTCCGACATCAAAGAGACGATAGTAGGGAGAGGAGTATTCTCTGAACGGGATGAGGACATCGTTTTCCGCCCGGGCAAGGACAGATTCCACGTTTGGAAATTCAGGGATCTCCCTTCCCCCCTTCGTTTGGGACTCACGCCACCTGAGGAATTCAGGATTTCTCCCTGATGTAAAATGAGGAGCGCTATACTGAGAATTCGCATCAAGGAGTGAATCAAGTCCGGCAAGCTCGCTTCCGAGATCTTCGCTCATGGGGATCTTTCCGAAATCAAATCCGGATTCGGAGGATTTTTCGGGAGACGGTTTGGATTTTTTTCTTTCAAAAAGCTGGCCGATCGCATGGAAAAGTCCGATCTTCTCAGCTGCCACTCCGCCTCCGGCGGCGAGAAAAAGAGTGAGGAGTTTCCTCCGTGTGACGTCGATCCTTTTTCTGAGAGCCGTGTCTCTGAAGACTTCAGCCGCCACCCCGGCGGCGACTCCTGCAGCGATCGCCGCTGGCGGAGAGAGGATCCTCCGGAATGTCCGCATGAAATCGCGCCGGTCAGCGGGTTTTGCTCTTTCCTGCGGAGTATGGCTCGGGGGCCTATATTCGGAGACCATTGGAACTTCGGGATCTGAGGCCGGGTTCTCCAGTTTTTTTGCCGTGAGACGACTGATCGCCATAACTTTCGGAGCGTAGTCCACCGACTTTTTTCCGTACCGTATTCCGTCGCTTCTCCGGAGTGCGGGTGATTCTTTTGAGACAAATGCGTCGACTTCGTCTTTCCGCGCGAGCGCATGGGCGTTCATGTACACATACACGTTCATGCCATGCGGACCAGGGCCAAGGTCTCTCGTCACAGCCTCGACAGAATAATTCTCAGCGAACCATTTGATGACGAGGAGCATGAGCGTTTCTCCGCAATGGTATGAACTGAGAACTGCGGGGAAGAGAAAATCTTCTTCTTTGAGTTGAAATACTCCCATGATCTTCTTGAGATAGGGGTCTTCCTGGAGTCTCGAATAGATCTTCGCGAAATATCGTTCCGCGCCTTCCGTTGAGCGGGAAAACACCCTCCTCTCGTCAATATGGACAGAGCCCTTTCTCCTCCTTGAAGGCCGGTACCAGCCTTCGGTGATCCGGTAGTGGTCCGCCGTCGCTTCATCCAGATACACGCTGTCTCCTGTCTGCGCTTTCATGCGCTGGTAGCTCCCGACGAGAAGGCCCTGTTCCCGGGCTGTCCCTGCAAGGAATTGCCAGGGGCCGACTGCTTGCGCCGAGCTCGTGAGATCCTGAAAACCTCCTGTCTCAATAAATGAAATGCCTCCGGTAATAATATCCTGAAGACCTTTCGGGAGACTTCCTTTTGAAAATATCCGTCTCGCGCTTTCGAGTTTTGTGAGCGATTCGCCCTCATATTTTACTTTCTCCTCCGCGTTCCGATACGCAAACCGGAAGAACGTGTTCTCTTTTTTTTCTTCAAATGTTTGAAGCACACCCCGGACAGAATAAGACACGGGAAGTTCTCTCCCGTTTGCCTTCCGGATATGGAGACCCCGTCCTTTTTCTTTCCCGTAGCGAGCTGAAAAATAACTCCTCCACTTATCATAAAATTCCTGATTCGGTTCGCCGCTGTTTGCATCCCAGATGGTGAGGATCGTTCTTTTTGTGTCCTCAGGGAGTCGGACACGCTCCATTTCAGCGATGAGTTCCTCACGAGTTCCCGGGACAAAGTGGACTGCTCCGCCCCGCTCCTGCCGTCGAATGCGCTGACGGTCGCCCGTGGAGAGCCGCAGTCGTTTGTTTGTGAGAATACGGATGAGATCACCTCCGCGTCTCTTCACGCGGCCTCCCTCCTGGTAGCACGCGGTGATCATCCTTTTTTTCTGGTCTTCAGAAACCCCGGTAAAGTCATATTCAGAGGCAGGAATCGGAATTACATGAATTCTCTTTCCGAGCACATTCTCTTCATCCTCGGGAAAGACATGCGGGGTAATGGGGATGATCTTTTCCACTATATTTCCGTTCTCATCGACAAAAATGAAACTATTTCCGTCGACTCCGCCGAAGAGCGTTTCAAATGATCTGAGAAAGTTTTCAGCGAGTTCTCCTTCTCCATAGACGCGGGATTCCGGGATTCCGAGAAGTTGACCCGGGATTTCGACCGGAGTTTCCGGCGATTTGATTCCCGGTATGTCTTGGGATATGACAGAAGCGAGAGGAGTGAGGGCATGATCCGCCGTAGTGGCGGCAATGAGAGCCACTGCGGGAGGAATGCCGAGGAGGAAGGCCCTCCTTCCCGGATCGAATTCCCTCTTTTCCTTTTTCGGTGGTTTCTTTCCCCTGACTCTCTTTATCCTCAGCGCATTACCTTGAACTGATGGCTCCGGAAAAATTCGCCGGATCGCCTTTTCGGCTTTCTCCAGGATCGTCGTCTCGGGAGTTCTCCGCTCTGAATCCGGAGCAGAGAGAAGCCCCATTTCCCGCCAGAGCTTCTCCACATCCGGTTCTTTCGTGGCGATGAGATCGATGAAGCTCAGAGGAGAGGATCTCTCCGGATCCCTCCGGAAACTGCCGAGGATTTTTCCATAGATCGCACGCTGTTCGATGAGGACGAAGAGAAGTCTGAATTGGTCCAAGATCTCTTCTCTCGCTGATTCCATGGTTTCCGGATTGAGTTCACTGTTATCACCAAATTCAATTTCCAGGAACCGGCTCGAAGATGCATAGAGTTCACGGAATTCACCGGTAAAGTGTTCGATCTGAGTCCGATCTCCGGGCCGGAGAAGCGCCTCATGCTCACGCACAAAATCCGAGAAACCCTCGGCGATGACAAAGCACTTCCGCGTAATCGAAAGGCACGCATTCTTTATCGTTTCATCGGATGGAGATGGATCCTTGGGACCGCCTTCTTCAGGAGGAAGATCTTCGGGATAACCAGCCGGCGGAAGTTCTTCATCATCAGACATGAGGAGAACGCGCAAAATTCTTTGTTATTCTTTACATTATACCTGACGATGTGTCAATGGGCAAGGGGGAGGTAAGTGAGCAAGTGTTCAAGCGAGCAAGCGTGCAAGTAAAGAAACTCATCTTGAATACTTGAATACTTGAACACTTGAATACTTGAACACTTGAACACTTAAACTCGTGAATCCTTTCGAAAGTCCTACCATGCTCCCGTGCGAATAAGGTATCATATACACATCTTTACTCTCCGTATGCCACCATTTTTCCCTCTCCTCCTCTTCCTCCTCGGTCTCTTCATCGGATCGTTTGCGAATGTCGTCATCCTGAGGCTCCATTCCGGAAAAAAAGGGATTCTTGGCGGGAGATCGGAATGCCCGAAATGTCATCATACTCTCGGAGCAGCTGACCTTTTTCCTGTTTTTTCGTGGCTCTTCCTCAGGGGAAAATGCAGATACTGCAAGAAACCGATCTCAGCCCAGTATCCCATCGTCGAATTTCTCATGGGGCTTGCCTGGGCGGGAACATATTTCATCGCTCCGTACGATCCGGCATCTTCCTGCGTGGAATATTGGCTCGGTCTCGGATTTTTTGAGCTCGTTGTTACAGGCCTCCTCATCATCACGGTGTACGATCTCAAATATTTTGAAATACCGGATGAAGTCTCCATCCCCCTCATCATCCTCATCCTCCTCGCGCTTCCATTCCCTTTCACTCCGAACTTCATCGACGCGCTCATCGGAGCCGCGATCCCGCTTGCATTCTTTTCCCTTCAGATCCTTGTTTCAAAAGGGAAATGGATGGGAGGCGGTGATCTCCGACTCGGAGCGATCATGGGACTCCTCCTCGGATGGAAAGCGACACTCGTTGCGCTTTTCTTTTCTTATTTCATCGGAGCGATAATCGGTCTTTTCCTCATGTCCATTGGGAAAAAGGAGAAATCTTCGATGATCCCCTTTGGACCATTCCTCGTTGTCGGGACTGTTTTGGGACTCTTATATGGACATACTGTTGCGGTGTGGTATCTCGGATTGATCGGGGTGGGGAAGTGAGAGGAGCGGGAAAGCGAACAAGTGTTCAAGTTGGCAAGTGTTCAAGCATGGGAAGATCTTGCCATATTCATTTTTGAGATTTCATCCATCCCTTGAGGACTTTTCCAACCTCATCCGCAATCACTTGGAGAGACTGGTGCTCTTCTTCAGTGATGTAATGGAGATCTCGTGAGAGTAATAAAAAATATTTCACTTCCTCGAGAGAGCTTTCAGAAATGTTATAAAAATGGAGCGAATCCTTCAGACATTTTCTTGAAAAACCTTCTGCAATATTTGCAGAAACTGATGTCGAAGCCCGACGAATCTGGTCAGTGAGTCCATATTTTTCATCCTTCGGAAATCGCTTGCTGATTTTATAGATGAATAACGTCAATGCATGAGCTTTTTGCCAGGCAATAATTTCATGGAATTGAGAGATTCTCATCAGAGATTTAAAGACATGTTATTTATATTTTATCATTCCATGCCCCACTTGCTGACTTGCCAACTTGAACACTTGAGCAATTTTTTTTCTCCCACTCCACAAACTCAAACGCATGCTTATGCCGTTCGTCTTTCTCATGGTGGATGCGGGAGACCTCACGCCATTCATGTTTTGAAAATTCCGGAAAAAATGCGTCGGCATCGAATTTGCCATCGACAATGGTGAGCGAAAGACGGTCAGCGAACGGGAGTGCGAGCGAATAGATCTGTGCGCCTCCGATGATGCACGCTTCTTCCGGGTTTTCCTTTTTCGCAATTTCCAAAGCCTCCTCAAGTGATGTCGCTGTATGAACTCCCTCGATCTTCAAATCAGGATCCCTGCTCACGACGATATTCGTCCGCTTCGGGAGAGGCCTTCCGATGCTCTCATACGTCTTTCTTCCCATGATGACCGGCTTTCCCTCTGTAACATGCCGGAAGTGTTTCAGGTCATCCGGGAGATCCCAAGGCATCTTTCCGTTCTTCCCGATCTCACGGTTTTTCCCGATGGCAGCGACGAGACGGAGGAACATAAAAAAAACAAAATACAAAGTACAAAATACAAAACCAGAATATCATGAAGTCTGATCCTCTTTCGCTTTTCTTTTACTGTACATCGTCGCGAGGCTTGCTCCAAGAATCTTCGATAATTCCATGACTTCTTGGAGGAGAGAATCCGCTTCTTCTCTTTTTATCTTCTTGGATTCCCGAAGAAGGGCGAGCCAGTATTTTGTTTCATTTGCTGACTTGAGAGCGATGTGGAAAAAGTTTCCGAAATCTTTTTTCGTTTTCCCGCCATGGGCTTCCACAATATTTGCTCCGATACTCGTTGCACTTCGGATAAGCTGTTTCGCAATTTCTTTTGTACTCATTTCTTTTGAATTCATTACATCAACGCTTTTCAACACTTTCAACGAGAAAAGAAACGCCCTGTGCTTTAAATCTCCTTTTTGCATCAGATTTATTGTATCGCATATTTCAAAAGTAAATCTCCATCAGTTTTGTTCTTTGTGTTTTGTTCTTTGTGCTTTGTGTTTATACCGCCACTTCCCCCTTGATATGCGGATGCGCTTCATAGTTCAGGAGCTCAAAATCCTCAAACACAAAATCATCGATGTTTTTTTTCTCGGGATTGATCTTCATCGTCGGGAGAGGGAAAGGCTCGCGCGTGAGCTGAAGTTTGATCTGCTCCATGTGGTTCGAATAGATGTGGACATCCCCGAACGTGTGGACAAAATCTCCCAACTGAAGGCCGGTCGCCTGGGCGACAATCATCGTGAGGAGAGAATACGATGCGATGTTAAACGGGACTCCGAGGAAGACATCCGCGCTCCTCTGATAGAGCTGGCATGAGAGTTTTCCTCCTGCGACATAGAACTGGAAGAACATATGGCAGGGCGGGAGCGCCATGTGGTCGATCTCTCCGACGTTCCACGCGTTCACGATGAGCCTCCGGGAATCAGGATTTGATTTGATCTGTTTGATGACCTCCGCGATCTGGTCGATGAACCGACCGTCTTTTGCTTCCCATTTTCTCCACTGCTTTCCGTACACGGGGCCGAGATTTCCGTCTTTGTCCGCCCACGCGTCCCAGATCTTGACGCCGTTTTCCGCAAGATACTTGGTGTTCGTTTCGCCTTTCAGGAACCAGAGGAGCTCATGGATGATCCCTTTCAGGAAAAGCTTCTTCGTCGTAAGGAGCGGAAAACCTTTCGAGAGATCGAACCGCATCTGGTATCCGAAGACGCTCTTTGTTCCTGTTCCCGTACGGTCTTTTTTTTCCACTCCGTGATCGAGGATATGCCGGGCGAGATCGAGGTATTCTTTCATAGAAACACATGAGGAAAGCCTTCGAATTGTGAAGAAAGAGAAGGGATTTTGCAATTGAAAACGAAGGGGGAAGAGTTGGAAAAATCGCCTTCTCCGTGCTAATGTTCCTCACGGCTTTTTTTATTGAGTTCCCATGGATTATCTTTCAGAAACAATGCTTGGGGAGAATTCCCTCATGGAATATCTCATGGCGGTCGGCGCGATCATCGGATGTTTTATCGCGGGAAAGATCATCGCCCATATCGCGACAAGGAAAGGAAGGAGGCTCGCGGAAAAGACAAAAACGAAAGTGGACGATCAGATCGTTGATTTCATCGCCATTTTTGCAACGCTCCTCGGAATTTTCTCCGGTCTCTATATTGCGAAGTCGATGCTCACACTCCCGGAGATCATCGACAAAGGATTTTCTCTTTTCTTCACCCTCGTCATCGTCGTCGTCGTCACCGGAGCGATCCAGAAGATCCTCCTCATCATCTTTCAGAACAGTTTTTCCAAGATGATGAAACGGAATGAGTTCGGAAAAACGATCTTCCCATTCTTCGAAAAACTCGCCATCGCCGTTCTCTGGATCCTGGCGATCCTCGTTTTCCTCTCGAATATCGGCTTTGAAGTCTCCTCGCTTGTCGCCGGACTCGGACTCGGAGGTTTGGCATTCGCGCTCGCCGCACAGGACACTCTCGGGAACTTCATCTCTTCCCTCTCCATCTTCATGGATCAGCCCTTCCGGGTCGGAGATTCCGTAAAGATCGGAACGGAAGAGGGAACGGTGAAAGAAGTCGGCATCCGGAGCACGCGGATCCAGAGTCCGAGAGGGAACACCCAGTACATCATCCCGAACTCAAAGATCGTCGACGGCGTGGTAGAGAACATATCAAAAAGAGACAGTGTGAGGTTTGATTTCAATATCGGGCTCGTCTACGGAACGCCACTCGGAAAATTAAAGGAAGGTGTCGGGATCGTCCAGAAGATCCTCAAAGAGAACACCGACGTTCAGGATACTTTCTCCGTCACTTTTTTCTCATTTGGTGACTTCTCTCTCGTCATTAAAGTACGGTTCAATGCCTCTCTCGGCCCGGACGCGGATTACGATTACGCCCTGAAAGCCCTCGAAAGCGTGAATTTCGGGATTATGGAGGAATTTGAAAAATCAGGTCTCGAATTCGCGTATCCGACGCAGACGATAGAGATGAAGGGGAAGCAGGCAAGCTGACAAGCGAGCAAGCCGGCAAGTGTTCAAGTATTTAGGTGATAAACCGCTTGCTGGCTTGCATGCTTGAACACTTGGATACTGGCATACTAAAAAAGCTCTCCCGATGACAAAGCGATCGCTGAGCTTCATATGGAGTAAGTTCTTGAGGGGGGCAACGGGGGGTACCCGTCGCCGCGCCACTCGAAGTGGAGGTGCTAGCGCACCTCGTTGTCCTGCTTCATTGGTATGTAATCTACTCCATCACTGGAGCATTGAGCTACAAATCCATCACAGAGAAATATCTGAGATGAAAAGAGCTCAATTTTTCCGGTATACCACTGCCCATGGCGGGCATAGGTAAGTTTCACAACTTCTCCATCGCGAAACGAGAAGGAATCCTTTTGAATGGAGGGAAGTTGAACGGATACGCTTCCCTTCAGCCGCACAGAAGTTTCTTCTTCGACGGTTGCACTGAGCCAGTACCCGTGATGGCAATAATAGGCACCTCGTGCACTTGCTGCGAAGTCGTGCTCTATCGAAATAGAATATTTAGAGAGTGATTTTCCTTCACGTATACTTCTTGCTTCCTCGAGATGTACCGTGTACATCACCGTTCCCGACCCAAACAGGCATATACACAGTGCGCAAACTGCAATACGAAGACCTCTTTCTTGCTCTTCCTTCGTCATAACCACCTCCGAGATGTTGGATTGTATGCCTCACCATGAGGCTGGTGGAATCAGGGGATAATAATAGGGTCTCATCTCCTGATTCAACAATGCAGGCAGGACGTCAGCGCTCGGATCCGAGAGCACTTCTTTCGAAGACTTTCGGAAAATGAGTGCTGAAGACTGCCTGCGTGATGGTGGTGTAAAAGAACGGCAGATATTAATAACATAAGTGCAATAAAATGTCAATACATGTGAATAAAGCGGGTACGCTGACAAGCGAGCAAGCCGGCAGGCGTTCAAGTGAGCCAGTCTTTGATTGATAAACCGCTTGCATGCTTGAACGCGTGCATGCTAAAAAAGCTCTCCAAGTGGCAAAACGATCACTGAGCTTTATAAAGAGTAAATTCAAGAGGGGGGCAACAGGGAGTCCCTGCTGCCGCCGCTCAGGTGTCCGTATTGCTACGGACCGTCCTGCATGAAAACAATCTCCATATCATGAATGTCGACGATTACAACAAACCCGTCGCAGAGAAAAACACGAGTCGTTCTCGTAAACGGGATTGTTCCATGATACTTGCTTCCTGAAACGCCATATTTGAGACTTAGTGTCTCCCCATTAAGTTGCTGAGTTTCTTTTGGAAACGGAGTCCGAAGGAAAGTGTGGCCATCTCCCAGGGTCACATAATCATTCTCTTCCAGGCCTGTGGTCTGGACAGAATAGCCCCTGTGTTCGTAGCCAAACCGGCCGCCAGTTGCCAGCCCTTGTATGGATACGCTCTTGCTTGAGAGAGCTTCCCCAACCTGCAGACGGTTGTTGAAGTTGTATTCTTCTATCATTGCCAATGCGACAGCGGAAATGAAGAACAAACAAAATCCAATCATAAGAAATTTTTGGTTCTGCATTTTCTCCTCCTTGGAGAAAGGGTTGTGCGAGTTCAACTCTCACCTCGTTTGGGCGTGGTTGAATCAGGAGATGAAACCAGAACTGAGTCTGATCTCATGCCCTGATTCAACGAGATAAGCAGGCAGGACGTCAGCGCTCGGATCCGAGAGCACTTCTTTCGAAGACTTTCGGAAAATGAGTGCTGAAGACTGCCTGCGTGATGGTGGTGTAAAAGAACGGCGGATATTAATAACATAAGTGGGATAAAAAGTCAATACCCGTGAATAAAGCGGGCACTCTGACAAGCTTGCATGCTTGCTTGCCTGAATACTTGCTCGCTAAAAAAGGTCTCCAGTTAATGAAGCAATCACTGAATTTTATTTGTACAAAAATGAGGGGGGCAACAGGGGGTTTCCCCGCTGCTGCCACCGCTCATGAGAAGGCTTGAAACCTTCACTTGACGTCCTTGAGCTCCTCCAATGCTTCAATATTACGCAGTTTCAGATTCCCATTCTCATCATCAAGGATCTTAACTTTCCCAGGATAGAGAAGTAATGAAAACTCTTCGTTTCCAGTAGTATGGAAACAAATGACAAATTGATACTGTTTCCCGTGGAATTTGTACGTAATGACAAAATTCACCTTTCCTATCTTGTGATTACTAATAATAATTTCTTGCTTGGGAGAAGGATCGGCATTCGTTTGTGAAGAAACTGAAAAGGAATATTTCCCACCATCGGTGCTGTTGGAAGAGAAGACGACAGCGCTGTCTCCCGTCTTGATACGAAGAAAAATAGCAGCTGTGTCGGTTTGTGGCACAATGAGCTCGGTTGTGGAGACGGCACTGAGAAGTGTGAGAACGAATAGGAACTGCATGACAATCCTCCTTGAAGGATGGTTGAAGTTGTCTCGTTGTGAGGCGGGTTGAATCAGGGGATGAAACCAGATTTCCAGCTGATCTCATATCCTGATTCAACGAGAGGAGCAGGCAGGACGTCAGCCCTCGGGATAGAAAGCACTTCTCTCGAAGACTCTCTATGAATTATGAGAGCTGATGACTGCCTGCGAAATGGTGGTGTCAATGAGCGGAAATGAGGGGGGCAGCAAGGGGGTTCCCGATGCTGCCACCACTCTCATCGTCCTGCACTGACAGATTAGAAAGGAGTGTTCGGATAACGAACAACTCCTGGATCACGGTCTCGCACCTCCTTGACTTTGACCAATCCACTTAAAACTCTCGCGTCTCCTTCACAAAATGACAAGATGGCGGCGAACTTTGGCTTCGGGATGAACTGAACATCCCACCGATACACCTCTTGACCAAAAGAGTACCAAACAATAAAACTGTTTATTTCCGATGAAGGTTCAATGACCAGCCCGTAGTCGGATGTCTCTTCGACGAAGCTGTTGTGGTAGAAAATGGCATTTCCGACTGCGAACCAATACGATTCCACACCATTTCGTTTTGCGGATTCGAAGGATACATTATCCCCCGATTCCTCAACTTCAATGAAGACGATGATGCAAGGTTTCGGCTGAGAAAGATGCTTCGATTTTTTAGAAACAGTTGCGCAGCCGAGCGAGAGGGAGATGATCACAAGAAGCATTGCGGATTTTTTCATAACATTCCTCCTTGGAATGTAAGATTGAAAATGCCTCACCATGAGGCTGGTTGATTTAAGGGATGAAACCAGAGGCAGATCTGATCTCATGCCCTGATTCAACCGAGGGAGCAGGCAGGACGTCAGCACTCGGAACTCAATAGCACTTCTTCCGAAGACTCCTGAGAAAAGTGAGGGCTGAAGACTGCCTGCGAAATGGTGGTGTCAATGAGCGTGAGGAAGTTTATACCACAAACAAAAATATATGTCAATATATATCAACAGAATGCAAGCAAAATGCATTTAAATATTGGAAGAAAGCTACAGAGCACTTGCTTAAAATATGTGAAAAATATAAGTCCATTGCCAGTCGCCCGTCCTCGGGTGACCGCAAGGTCGCCCCGGGAGGGGCGACCCCAACCG
>JBGSON010000023.1:0-30360 GCA_041739085.1 Candidatus Altimarinota bacterium
CCTTCTTTCTTTAATTTTTCAGCCGAAAAAATGAAACGGTTTTTCAGATCCTCTCTCATCCTCTTTCTTTCAATCTCAATCGTCTCCTTATCGGGATGTTCATCGACCGGGACCGGGACGGCGTCAACTGCGGAGAAAGAGCCCGTGAAGCTCGTGAAGATGTACAAGGTGAAAAAGGAAAAATTCATCCCTGAAATCGAAGTTTCCGGAACACTGGAACCGCAATCAGAAACGACGCTCGCTGCAGAAGTCTCCGGATCGATCTCGAGTCTCAATATCCAGGAAGGAGATGAGGTGAAGGCGGGACAGCTCCTCCTTGAGTTCGAGGAGGATGACAATGCCATCCGGCTCAATTATCAAAATTCCCTCATCAATTTCGATAATTCAAAATCGACGCTCTCCCTGACGAAGAGATCTGCGGATCGGAACGAGGAGAGCGCGAAGATCGCTCTTGAACAGGCGGAGATCAGCTTCAAGAATGCGAAAAATACTGATGAAAAGACCCTCGATTCCATCGATTCGCAGATCGAAGCCGCGAAGAAATCAGTAGAGATCGCGGCGACATCCGTGGAGATGGCCGAGAACACGCTTTCCGACATCAATGAAAACAACATCAAGACTGAGGCAAATTTCGGTGAGAATGTACGGGATCTCGGAGATTCCACCCTCAAAAGCTTTCAGGATATCCTTCTCTATGGAGATGACATTCTCGGGATTACGAGCTCGAGTAAAAAGGAAAAGCGGCTCCCCCGTCCCTATGTCTCCTTCCATGACCCGAACCTCCTCAATTCCGCTGATTCTGAATGGAGGCTCCTCAATACGAAAGCCGCTGATCTCGAGAAGAAGATCGAAAGTACAACGGATGAGAAATGGAAGGACCTTGATTACAGCCTTTCCGTCATGACGGAGATCAAGTCTCTCTGCAGGGATTTTCAATCATTCCTGAACATCATGGAGGACATCGCGGACAATACGATCGTCGGCGATACGATCACCGATCTCACGATCCAGACCCTAGCCGGGACCATCAATACCTTTCAGTCTGTCGTTGATTCTGAAAACCAGGGGATCACCGCACTTTCCCAGAGGATCACGGACTTCAGACTCCAGTCTCCGCAGGGGGTCCAAAACGCTCAGCTTTCAGTCGTAAACTCGAAAAACCAGCTTTCTCAGGCTGAGAAGAACCTGGAACAGCTCATCTCCCAGAACGAAGTGCAAAAAAGTTCCATGAGTTCCGCGGTAGAGACTTCAGAAAAAGCAGTTGAATCGGCGAAGAACCAGCTCGAGAATGTGAAGGAGATCAATGAGCTCAGCATTCAGGGAGCGGAGACCCAGTATAAGAACGCGGAAAACATGCTCGATCAAGCCCTCATCCAACTCAATAAACTCACCGTAGAAAGCCCGGTGAAGGGAGTCGTCATTTCCCAGACCGTCGAAGAAGGAAATACGGTGAACATGGGGAGCCCCCTTTTCGTGATTGCAGAGATCGACACTCTTACCCTCAGGGGCGATGTCCCGGTCGATACCGCAAACGGGCTGAGCGAAGGGATGAAGGCCGATATCATCATTGAAGATTTTGAACCCCTGAAGGGACGGCTCGAAAGGATTTATCCGACCGCAGACCCGAACACCCGGCAGATCACTGTGGAGATCTCTGTGAACAACAAGAAACGGAATCTCCCCGTGAATGTTTTCGCAAAGGGCATTTTGAAGCTCCCTGAAGAAGATGATGCAGTGTTTATCCCGCTCACAAGCCTTGTCTCGCAAGATCCAGCGGAAGTCTTTGTTCTCTCGAAAGTCCCGACAGGAGATGATTTCTATTCTCTCCAGAAGGAGTTCATGGAGTCTCTCAAGAAATCTTCCCGGAGCATCAACTGGCTCCTCCCGAAAGACATCGATGCGGCCATCGAATCGGAAAAAACAGCCGCCGCGGCGAGTTCAGAAAAAGAAAAAGGATTTCTCGAGAAATATTCAAACGAGATCGAGTCTCTGAAGAAAATAAGCGCTTCCTCGAATTTTCCGGGGTATCTCCTCTCGATCCCGACGTCGGAAGAGCAACAACTCTACTTCGTGAAAAAACAGACAGTGGTGATCGGACAGATCCATCAGGACAGCGTGGAGATCGTTGAAGGGATCTCTCCCCGTGAGATCATTATCCGTGAAAAAATCCCCGGGATAGCGGAAGGAGATACGGTTGCCATCCTCGATGAAAAAGCCATAGCAGATACTGCCGGCAAAGAAACAACGGATGAAATAAGTGATGAGGCAGAAATGGTCGATGAAAAGGATCCGGACCCCCTTCCTTCTTCCCCCTACACCGATGAGGCTCAAAGAGCGGAATCGATTCCTTCCGCACCTTCCGAGAGCTAAACCTCTCCACTCCATTCATATGATGATTCCCCATGGCCAATTCTGAGAAAAACCCGACGGAAGAGATTAAGAATCTCGCAGACCAAGACCATCATTGGTCGACATATTTTATAAGAAACCAGAAAGTGGGAGTCCTTGTCGGGATTGTTCTGATTATTTTCGGTGGCCTCGGTACTTATCTCATTCCAAAAGAAAGCTCACCGTCGATTAACTTTGGAATGGCGATCATTTCGACCGTCTATCCGGGGGCCGGTGCCGAAGATATCGATACTCTCATCACACAAAAAATCGAGGGCAAGCTGAGAGTGATCAACGGCATCAAGAAACTATCCTCGACATCACAAAACGGCATTTCGACCATCAGCATCGAATTTGAACCGGAGGTGGACATGGTAAAAGCCATGAACGACCTCCGGAGCAAGGTATCAGAGTCAAAATCCGATCTTCCGAGCGACCTCGAGAGTGATCCATACGTTCTGGAGGTCGACACTTCGATGGTGCAGCCATTCTTCTCGATCGTGGTCTACGGACCATATGCGGATTATGAACTGACGGACTTCGCTGAAGAGCTTAAGACATATCTCGAATCCATTGCGGATGTGGCGAGCGTGAATATTATGGGAGGAGCCGATCGCGAGATCGTCATCGATATCGATCCGGCAAAACTCGAAGCATATGGGACGAGCATGGATGAGGTGATTTTCGCGATCCAGAGTTCTCACCGGGATACCCCGGTCGGTGATTTTGAGATCGAGACTTTTTCTTACAATATCCGCTTTGAGGGAAAATATGAAACTCCAGGAGACATCGCGAACATCAATCTGAAAAATCTTTCCCAAAATGGAAAAGTGAGCATGCTGACCATCGGAGATGTTGCATCAATAACGGAAAAAGGGGAAGACACGAACTCGATAATGCGGATGGGATTTCCGGGAAAGGAAACAGAAAATGCGGTCGAATTGAGTGTGAGTAAGAAAAAAAATGCAAATATTTTTTCTGTCGATGCAAACGTCCGGAAAAAAATGGATGAATATGCGATCACAAATTTCCCGGATGATCTCAAATATACCTACACCATGGAGGCGGTAATAGATGTCAAGGAGAGCTATGTGAACACTTTTGACACCGGATGGCAGGCCATTCTTATTGTCCTTCTTCTCCTTTTCGCCTTTATAGGCCTTCGGGAAGGATTCGTCGCGGCCCTCGTCATTCCGATGACCGTCCTCACCACCATCGGATTCTATCATTTCGTCCTTGGAGAAACCCTGAATTTCATCGTGAACTTTTCCATGATCATCGCCCTGGGGATCCTTGTGGACACTTCCATCGTCATCGTTCAGGCGATCCGGATATACATCGACAAAGGGCTCGATCCAAAGGATGCCGCGATCGCGACCCTCCGTGAGTTCAATGGCCCGCTCATTTCGAGCGTGCTCACGAACATCGTCGTATTCATCCCTCTTTTTTCTCTCCCCGGACTCGTCGGAAAATTCCTTTCCTATATTCCCGTTACCCTTTTCATTGTCCAGATCTCCGCGCTCCTCATCTCACTCCTCATCATCCCGGCTATAGCATCGGTCGTCATGAAGCCGAAGAAGAAAGAGAAACCATGCTCGGAGACCAAATCCGGAGTCTTCAAACACGTCTGCACTTTACTCAAGGGGCTCCTCGCTCTCTTCCGGACACCGTTCCGGGCAACGGAAAGATTTCTCGTTAATTCCTATGAGTTCACATTGAAGAAGCTTCTCCCAAAACGATTTTTCCGCCTCGGGATTTTCTGGCTCGTTTCTCTCTCTTTTGCCCTCTCATTCCTCCTTCCCGTAAAGTTTATCCTTTTCCCGACAGGAGATCTTTTTTATTTCACCATCCAGGTGGAAAAGTCGAAAGGGATGACCGCAGAAACAATAGAAGCGCTTCTCCCTGCCATCGAAGAAAAAGTGTTCGCGTTCCCCGAAGTAAAAAAAGTCCAGACGACGGTAAGCGGAGACCAGGCGAACCTCTATGTTGAACTTTACGATGCAAAAGAGCGGGAAGCAAAGGGCCAGAGAACAAGTGTCGATGTCACCAATGAACTCAAACGGGACCTCGAACCCTATGCTCTTGATACCGGTGCTACCATCAGGATAGCCAATGCGGAGAACGGGCCTCCGAGCGAATTCCCGGTAGGATACCGGGTGGTCATGTCTTCTCCGAAGCTCATCCCAGAAGCGGAGGAAGTGGCAAAAGACCTGACAGAAATCTTGAAAGACATCCCCGGGACTTCGGGAGTGAAACATGACATCGAACTCACGGCCGGAGAATTCCTTTTCCGCGTCGACCGGGAGAAGGCGATCAATCTCCATTTGAATCCGGACACCATCGCGTTCTTTCTCCGGAAAGCCGTGAAAGGAATCAATATCGGGACTATTTCCCGAGGAGACAGAGATATGAATATTATTGTGAAGTATGATGAAAAAACGCTCGAGCACATTGATGACCTCCTCAATATCTCTCTCCAGAACCAGATGGGTGAATACATTCCTCTGAGTGAAGTCGTGGACGAGAACCTTCAGTCGAGCCTCAGCACCGTTCGCAGGAGAGACACAAAACTCGCGTTTACCGTATCCAGCCTTCTCGACGAAAACGGGAACGCAGCAGAAATCAGCGCGGAATTCCTGAAACGCATCGATGGATATAATCTCCCCGATGGAGTTACCATAGAGGATGCCGGGGAAAACGCAGCAAATGTGGAACTCATAAAGGCGTTCCAGACATTCTTTGTCATCGCCATCTTCCTCATCTTCTTCATCCTCGTCATCGAGTTCGATTCATTCTCCCAGCCTCTTCTCATCCTCTTGACCATCCTCTTCGCACAGATCGGCGTCAATTTCGGACTCTGGGTCACGAACTCTGTGAAAGGCCTTCCGTATCTCATCGGTCTCATCACGCTTTCAGGGATTGTCGTCAATAACTCCATCATCCTCATCGACCAGATCAATAAAAGACATCAGGAACTCCCGAATGAGAGCATTTTCCCGCTCATCGCAGAATCAGGAAAATCACGGTTCATGCCGATCCTTCTTACGACCCTGTCGACGACCTTCGGAATCGTCCCGCTCATCTTCATCGATGTATTCTGGTCGTGCATCAGCTACACCATTATCTTCGGGCTCCTCGTGGGAACGGTCCTCACCCTTTTTGTAACTCCCATCTCCTACTATCAGCTGAAGTATGAAAAAGTCCTCACATTCCTTCCGATCATCGCGCTTGCTCCTCTCTCTCAGGTATTCATGAATACGAATATGATGATACAGGGGATCTCAGGAGTGATCACGATCGTCCTCTTTCTCTTCGTCATAAAGGCGTACCGGAAAGCGAGGAAAATGGACCTGGAGAAATCTCCCGTTGAAATTCTGGATTAATTACGCAGTTCCCCCGTCACTCCGGGAAAGCTCATGAATGAGGAGCGCTGTTCTTTGCTCCATAATGGTGAACAGGTTCATCACCTTCTCGAATTCTTTCATGAATTCTGCCGTGGAACGGGTTTTGGCTCCCTTCCGCTTCTTCTTTTTCCCTTTGCTTTCCTCTTCCTTCAAAAGCATCTCGTAAAACGCGGAATAATACTCGAGGATGGACAGGAATTGGATTTGAAGAGAACGGAACTCAAACGTCCTTTCAATTTCGCCCCGGTATTCTGAAAAAACCGTTCCCAAACTCTGAAAAAGTGACAACACTTCTCCTCCGAACTCATCGGAGGTTTTATCTCCATCCTGGACCATCGCAAATCCGAGCGACACGTCTGCGATCTTCGCAGAGAGAAGTTGACGTATCTCGATGAGAAACGAGCGGATACGGTTTTCCGGCCTTTCTCTTCCTTCTTCTCCAAGATCATCGCGCACGTTTCCAACGTCGATCGCTGAAGGAGAAGAAACGAGGAAGAGCATGAAGAGCAATTCCCTTGCGTCATGGACGATCGTCCCGAGCTCAGCGATCTTCTGCCGGACGATCGGATTCTCTCCGTCTTTTAATCCGTTCTGCCGGGGAAATGAAATGGAGGACCCGAGCGCCGGAGTAATCACAGGGAGAACTGCAAAATCGATATGCGAAAGCAGTGAGCGAAGAAACAGCGAGAGATCAGGATCAACGTTTTCCAGCTGATATATGTGGTCTGACTTGGCAATCTCAGAGTAGAGCTCTCCACAGGTATCTCCTCCTCCGATTCCCTCGCGAGCCAGTATCCCGAGCGCGAGCCGGATCTCCTCAAATCGGGTTCGGATGCTCGTTTCTCCGAGTTCCGTACTGAGGGACACGAGTTTTTCTTCCAGTGATTCGAGCTCTTTGATCACGGAATCCGCGATCCGGTGAACCCTTCCCAGAATCCTTTTCCGTTCCCCCGAGATGCGATCAGGACGATCCCTCAACCCATCTGCAGAAATCTCTGGAGGGAGAGATGCTTCTAATACGCCGCAATCAGTGTTTCCCGGAGTCTGGAATGGGATGATTTTCATGTTTTCGGAGTTTTTCCATCTCTGCCTCCTCTTTCCTCTTCTGCCATTTCATCCCGCAATTCTGCAAATATGGATGATCCTGATGGAGCTTCTTCACGAGAAGTTTTGCTCCTATCAGAATCCAGAGAGGTACTGAAAGCCCTCATTCTCGCATCAACCGGCATGATGAAAAGAGAACCGTAGATGCTTTCCATCGCTTCCCAGATTCTGGTCAGCTTATGTTCGATTCTCTGGCTGAGGAGAAGCATTTGAGCTGCGTACTCGTTTCTTTTCTCTCCAGAAATGTGGCCGCAGTGTTCAACATGATTTTTGATCTCTGCTTCATGTTGTTTTCTCCCTTCTGGCGGTATGTTCTTTCCCTTCAGGAATTCCTGCATCGCTCCATCTCCCTCTCCTGGTTCCGAAAAGCAGTAATCAAGGTTGATCGTGAGCAGGCGGTCGAACCACGAAGGTTGACCGATAATCGCCGCTGCCCTCGATCTTAAACTCACGAACGAAGAAAGTTCTTCTTCAAGATTCCTCAACGGCTCTGATATCCGCTGCGCGTCCTGAAATCGAAGTTTCGAATGTCCGGCAAACTGGGCGATCAAAGGTTTCAGATGGTAGAAGAGATCTTCAAAATAAATGAGAATCCTCTCCATCTCCGCTCTTCCCATGGGGTCTGGGGCGTCGAGGAAGGATAGTGCGAGCGTTCTGGAAAGCTGCGGGAAATTATCCGGAGAAAACCTCACTCCTTCAAGCAACTGTGTGGTGAAATAGACTGATTCGAAATGCATTCTCAATAATGTCGCCATTGCAATGATCTTGCGGACATCTTCCGCATTCGCACTCCCGAACATTTCCTCCCGATAATGATCTTCAGGAAAGACCGCTCTCGGGTCGGCGACCGTGAGACTCAACGCGGCGCGTATGAGGAAGAAATCCCTGAATTTGAACATCCCGACGCAAAATTTTTCTTTCAGGGACTCGACAAACAGAGCATGGACTCCCGGCTGGACATGAGTCGTGAAATCCTCTGCGAACGTTTTTATTTCGTCGAGTGGAATACCGTTTAAGAGTCTGACGACTTCTGCAATCTTCGATCGAACGCTATTCCCGACTTGAGTTTCAACGACTTCCCCAATTGAACGGTGTTCACGGATCGATCCCCACGTTGGATCGTACGTGGCATTGATCGCTCCCAAGAGTGAGACTTTCTTTGCCGCTCCGCCTCTCCCGCGGTCATTTTCTGACCTTGGGGCCATTCTCTCTTTGCAATTGAGCTTTGCAAACAACTCTATCATTCTTGCTAAGCTTTCGGCGATAGACCTATTGGAAACGAGTTTTCCACCGACGATGATCTTCTTCTCCGGTCCCATGAACAATCCCATCGCCTCAAATGAGGCATATATTTGTCTCAGTTCCGATTCGATAGCTTCACTCACATTCCGGAGATTCGTAAACGCTGTTCCCAGATCCGAAAAAGGACGCCACGCACTCTCCGGATCAGATTCCTTCCCCGCGAGGGCAGCAGAGCATTCTTTCATCAATTTTCTGATCAATTCTATGAGATCGAGAAATCCGTATTCGTATGGCTGATCCTCATTGATCAATCTCGTCTTGATATGGTTTAGCTGCACTTCCATCTGATCATTGATCCTTCTCTCCCGCTGAATAGGACCGATGGAATCATCAAACTCCTGCCGGAATCTCGTTTTGCATTCGATGAGTGCTTCTCTCACCTGCGGAAACGATGATCCTCCGTCGAAAAGAGGAGGGATTTTTTTCGTCATGTCGTCACAGAGCGAAAAAAACATGCCGAGCATCTCATCGAATTTCTCGGGTGATGCTTTCATGATATCTTCATTGTCCTGAGCGATCGAGCGGATGATCTCCACGGTATTCCACAGCTCCTTGATTCTCCTGTTTTGTGGGGATATTTCGCGATGGAATTCGGTAAGCCTCAGGATGGATTCAACAAAAGTCCTCCAGCGTTCGAGAGTAATGGGTTGAAGCGAATTTCCTTCAGAAAGATTCAATGACCCTTTCTGAAAGAGAACTTCATCCACTTCCCCACCGCGATTTTTTTCAGGGAGAGATTCCAAAGGACGATTTGCATCTCTTCCCTTGAGCGGGGCTCGAATCTTCATCCTCCTGATGATTTCTTCAACAAATCCGATTGTTTCCAGCCGGTCCTTCTCGAGTTCCTCCGGACTTCTGATCTGTGTGATGAGAAGCCGTGCCGCGTATGACCGGATATTGCGAACGAGCGACGGGATATGTTCTGGAGTGATGGTCACCGCATTCTCCTTCTCCCCATGAGTCTGGACAACATTTGGTATTGGAAGCGCTTTTCGTTCAAGAATTCCTGCGATGAACAGAAGCACTCGCGCCCTCCATTCGTGCCTTCCCAGAAAATAATCCACATCTTCCGGCGGCACTCCAACGGCATGAAGGTTCTTTCTCAGTGTACTCAGTTGTTCCTCTGCGCTTCCTGTGAATTCCGGCGGGGTTGGAGATTGGGTCATAAAAAAAGTACAGCGGAAAATTGGGTATAATATTTACACCATTTCCAATAATCCGTCAAGAACTCTCCCCTTGAAACACGGAATCCATATTCTATCCAAATCCTGGGAAGAGATTCTCCTTAACTTTCAGACCTTGTCGGTTCGGATTCCTTTCTCTCTCCTTCGCTTTTCGACTTCTTGAAGATCTCTCCGCGATAGACCCAGACTTTCACTCCGATAGCCCCATAGGTGGTCCTCGCTCTGTCCTCTGCATAGGAAATATCAGCACGGAATGTGTGGAGCGGGATGCTTCCTTCCAAATACTGCTCTGTCCTGGAAATCTCAGCTCCGCCCAGCCTTCCGGACACTTTCACCTTGGTCCCCTTCGCTCCGGCTTCCATCGATTTTTGTATCGCCATCTTCGACGCTCTCCGGAAAGCAATCCTTTTTTCGATCTGCCGTGCGATCGTGTCAGCAACGATCTTCGCCTCGAGCTCCGGGATCTTCACTTCCTTGATGGCGATATCAAAATGCTCTTTGAACTTGTGGAACATCTCCTTTTTCAGGTCCTCGATCGCAGTCCCCTGTCTTCCGATGATGATACCCGGACGCGCCGTGTAGAGAGAAATATGGGTGCTCTTGTTTGTCCGCTCGATTTCGATGCGTGCGATCCCCGCTTCTTTCAACTTGAGAAAGAGATACACTCTGATCTCACGGTCTCTGTTTACAAGGCTCGGGTACTGCTTCTTATTTGCGTACCAAATACTGTCCCATGTGCGGGTGATTCCGATTCGTAGACCCTCAGGATTGACTTTATGCCCCATGAAAAAAAGAAAGAAAAGAAAAAAAATTAAATGCCGACTTCAACAGTAATATGAGATGTCATCTTGTCTATGGGATGGGATCTCCCTCGCGAAATGGTAATGAATCGCTTGTAGGTTGGCCCCTTGGTAACGAGGATCCTCTTCACCATGAGCTTCGATTTGTCCTGTCCGAAATTGTTCTCTGCGTTTGCCGCAGCGGAAGCGATGACCTTCGAGATGATCTTCGACGCCTTTTTCGGGATATACTTCAAAAGATCTAGTGCTTCCTCGACACTTTTCCCTTTTAAAAGGTTGGCGACCACATTCGCTTTTTTCGGTGATATTCTGATCTGTCTGAGAATCGCTTTCATAATGCAAGGAAATAAAAATTACTTCGCTAGTTTGCCACCATGACCTTTAAACTTCCGGGTGGGGGCGAACTCACCGAGTTTGTGTCCGACCATGTTTTCGGTGACAAAAACAGGGGAATGCTGTTTTCCGTTATGGACTCCGAATGTATGGCCCACGAATTCAGGATGGACCGAAGAGGCTCTCGACCAAGTCCTGATGATTCTTTTCGTGTTTGTCGCATTCATGGTCAACACCTTTTTCAGGAGCTTTGGATCAACGTACGGACCTTTTTTTGAACTTCGTGGCATAGAGAAAATAAAAATTACACTTTCTTTCCGGATCTTCGGCGAATGATGAAACGTGAGGAGGGATTCTTTCTCCTTCTTGTCTTAAAGCCAAGCGCCGGCTTCCCCCAGGGTGTCTTCGGATGCTTAAGACCGATCGAGGTATGCCCTTCTCCTCCTCCATGCGGATGATCCACAGGGTTCATGGATTTTCCGAGTACCTGCGGCCTTCGCCCCATATTCCTGATCCTCCCCGCTTTCCCGATGGTGACATTCATATGGTCAGGATTGGAGACTACTCCTATTGTTGCATAACAATCCTTGTGGATATATCTCACCTCACCGGACGGGAGCTGCACCTGAGCCATGTCTCCGTCCAGGGACACGAGCTTTGCGGACGACCCTGCGCTCCTCACGATCTGCCCTCCCCGCTTCAGTGTCAGTTCAATATTGAAAATGGAGTATCCCGTGGGGATGTTTTTCAGCATCAACCGGTTTCCGACATCAGGTTTAGCGGATTCGGAAGTGACGACTGACGTACCGACCTTGAGACCTTCGGGAGCGATGATATACCGCTTTTCGCCGTCCATATAATTGAGGAGTGCGATGAATGCTGTCCGGTTCGGATCATATTCGATGCTCACGACTTTTGCCGGCACATCGAGCTTATCCATTCTTTTAAAATCAATAATCCGGTAAAAGCGTTTTACCCCGCCTCCGCGATGACGGATCGTGATATGTCCATGGGCATTCCTCCCCGCATTCTTTTTTGCAGCAACGAGAAGCGATTTTTCCGGCTTTTTCTTCGTGAGCCCGGAATAGTCGACGACGCTCATCCCTCTCCGGCCCGGTGTTGTTGGTCTAAATGTTTTGATTGGCATAGGTCCGGTTATTTCTTAGATGATTTTTTGGTGGAAACAAGTTCGATACTTGCTCCTTTCGGAAGCAACACGATCGCTTTCTTCGTCTTTTTCCTCTTCGTCATGATCTTCCCTCTCCCGACCGACCTCTCTTTCCTCGGGCTGAAAAGGATCCTCACCGCGTCGGGTTTCACTCCATAGTAAGTCCGGATCGCGTTCATGACATCGATTTTTGTCGCATCCCCGTGAACAGAGAAGACATGCTGATTCATAGACTGCAGATTCACTGCTTTTTCCGTGACAATCGGGCCGATGAGGACTTGTGAGAGTTCCATAGCGTCTTATTTCTGAGGAGAATTCAAAAACAACTCTTCCGCGATCTTGAGAGACGATTCGAGGATGAGGAGAGAGTCTGACCAGAGAATATCCGCAATGTTCAGATATGAAACATGGATCGTCTTCACTCCCGGGATGTTGGATACACTTTTTTCGATGATGAGATTCGATTCCGGGATGACAAAAAGAATTTTTCTCTTGAGAGGGATTTTCTTCATGAGCCCCGTGAACACAGTTGTCTTCGGCTTCGTGAGTTCAAATGACTGGAGTACGAGGACGTCCTTCTCGCTTGCTTTAACGGAAAGCGCTGAGAACAGAGCGGCGCGGCGCATCTTCTTCGGCATTCTCTTTTCAAAATTCTTGGTGCCGGTCGGACCGAAAGGAACACCTCCACCCCTCCAGAGCGGACTCCGTATGGACCCCTGACGCGCGCGCCCGCGTCCCTTCTGCGGGAAAGGCTTTCTTCCCCCGCCGCGGACTTCAGCTCTCGTGAGCGTCTTCGCGGTATCGATCCTCGCATTGGAGATCTGCCGGACAAACGCCTGATGCATGAGATCAGGTTTTATGGGCGCCTCGAAAATCTCCTTCTTGAGTTCCATTTCTCCTTTCTTCTCACCCGACTGTGTGTAAACGGGAGCCTTCATTATTCCTTATTGATAAATACGAAAGAATTTCTTGATCCTGGTACGGATCCCTTGACTGCGATGAGATTTCTCTTTGCATCGACGATGACGACCTGCTTTTTCTTGACGGTCACAACGTCTCCACCCATTCGCCCCGGCATCCGGAGCCCTCTCTTCGTCCTCCCCGGCATGGCTCTCTGCCCTGTGGAACCATGGTTCATAAACTTTGTTCCATGGGACTTCCGGAGTGATTTCATCTTGTGCAGTTTGATCCTTCCCTGAAATCCCTTCCCTTTTGATACTCCGGAAATGGTGACGAGATCATTTTTCTCAAAGATCTCTACATTCACCGTATCGCTCATCTTCACTTCCTCTGGAAAGGAAAACTCCTTCAGTTTCTTGAATTTCTTCGTCTTTGTCGGTTTTGGAAGCGGACTCGCTCCGAGTACGACTGCCTCATAGCCGTCCTTTTCCTGCGTTTTCAGCTGGTGGACGACGTTCGGTTCGCAGATAAGAAACGTAACGGGTACAAGAGACCCGTCATCGACGAAGACCTGAGACATACCGATTTTTTTTCCGATTATTCCGGGCATGGATGAGTACTTGAGAGCTTGCATGGCGATATGCAGATTCTAACGGAGGAAATGTTCTGGAACGCCCTTCCGCTTTGGGAAAGACTCGAATCCGAATATCTGTCCAAGATCAAAATGCCATGGGATTGTACAGATTTGAAAAAGTGGCGTCAAGGGAAATAAGTGCGAATAAGAAGCAGAAAGGACAACCATATAAATGAGAAAAGAAAAAACACAAAAGAAAAAGCAGGGAGACATGGCGAACACCTCAGTCCTCTCTCTTTTGTGCTTTTTCATTTTTCTTTGAAAGAATTCTTGCATTGTACTGGGTCTTTCTGCTATTTTCAGCTGTAAGGAACCCCTTTTTTCTCACTCCCATGAGTACCATGCCCAATTTCTCCCCTCTCTATATGATGCCCGTGATCCTTGGTGTCCTTTTCTGGCTTCTCGTGTTTGCCTCTGTCATTATTATCCCGACGATCTATCTCCTCGCGAGATCGCCGAACCGGATCATCTCTTCGATCTTCTCCTACAAGATCTGGGGCGCAGGAATCCTCCTCACGGTGGGAAGCATCGGATTCTTTTTGAGTAATGCGCTCGCCCAACTCGGATTCCGCGAAGAAGACACCTTTTCCTGGCCGATGGATAATCTCAGGATTCAGCTTGTTTTGCTCATCATCGGCGGTTATCTCCTCATCATCGGGAAAAGCTTCCTCCCTGCGAGCATTTTCGATACGGAAAAGAGCGAATCAAAATCCCCCCTCCTCTACGCATCCCACATTTTCCACACTTATGGAACGGGGATTCTCATCTTCCTTGAAGCGGTCCTCATCGGCGTTCTCGCGAACTTCCTGCTGAAATACGGACTCATCGAATTCGGAGAAGTGCAGGAGAACGGACTCCATTTCTTCGTGAACTTCGTTTCTGTCCTCGTCCCCACGATGATCCTCGGCCTTTTCTTCCTCCCGTCTTTCCATTCGAAAAAGCGGTTTTATCCGAAAATGAAATCAGAGGCGGTGGCGATATTCGAACTCGTGCTCTTCTTCGGAGCTGGGCTTCTCTTCCTCTTTACCTTCGGAGTCCTCTTTCAGAACGGCCTCATCGCGCTCCTCGACAAACCCGACATCCTCGGCGAACCGATCGACAAAAATGAAACGAGGGACGTCCTCATCCTCTTCGTCATCGCAGTCGTCTTCATCGCTTCGATCTGGAGATCCGTCGGGGGGAAGGACGCGTTCCAGAAAAAGTAAAATCCATTCTTAAAGGAACAAGAAAAAGCCTCTCAAAGAACCGGGAGGCTTTTTTGTATACAAGAATGCAAGTCCGAACAGCAGACGCTGCTCTCTTTTTGACTTCCCTTTTCTGAGAAACTGGAGAAAAATTTCTTTAGACTTTCTTGTCCATTATATGCCTCTTCACGAGATCTTCTCGTCACCGTCGGAAGAATCTCTCTCCCCCGTCTTCCTTTCGGAAGGCGCCCATCCCATCCCGCTCCAGGCAGGCGAGCAGTTGTTCAAATTCGAAGTGGAACCGGGATTTCACTACAGTTTTATCGTGAATACGGGATCTGTGGACCACCATCTCATGAGCCGCGGCGCACCGGCGGTGGAAATCTGGAATTATTCCGGAATGAGGTTTCAGGCGGAATCGTATGGTTTTTCACTTCCGGACAACGGGATCACGAATAATTTCTCCCCCGGGAAATCTGCAATTCTTTTCTTCGCCGATCCCGGACATTTTCCGCGGAAATACTTCAACTATGTCCGTGTTTTTCTTTGGGAATCCGTTTCGACGGCGTGGATCAAAATCGTGAAGAAAAAGGTGAAGCATTTCTGCCTTCCGTTTTCCGGGAACCAGAGCTACCTCAATGCGTTCGGATACCGGGCGATCCTTCCGGGGAGGATGAAGCCGACGATAAACGGTCATGACGGAGTCGACATCAAGGCGTTTTCCGTGAATGAAGACGGATCACCGGAAAGGGATTTGGATCGCCCTGTCCATGCCATTGCTCATGGAAAAGTCATCAAAACAAAAGATCTCGGGATCCTCGGAAAAGCGGTTTGGATCGAGCATAATTGCGGAGAACAAATCTTCACGAGCCTTTCTGTCCACCTTCAGGAGCTCTTTGTGAAGACCGGGGATAGGGTTCTCCGTGGAAAAACGGAGATCGGGACGATCTTCTGGCGTGAAGCGCATCTCCATCTCGAGATCTTCCCGAAATCCTCGACGGCCTGGTGGAAAGGCTACAGCTATGGGAGAGGTGGACAGGTCGACCCGCTGGGGATCATTTTTGAGAATTAGGAATTGGGAATTAGGAAGTAGGGGCTTCCCTGATTCTTACTTCTTACTTCCTACTTCTTAATTCTTCCCCCTTGCATTTTTGAGAATTAGGAATTAGGAATTGGGAATTAGGAAGTAGGGGCTTCCCTAATTCTTAATTCTTACTTCCTACTTCTTAATTCTCCCCCCTTGCATTTTTAGGAATTAGGAAGTAGGAATTGGGAATTAGGAAGTAGGGGCTTCCCTGATTCTTACTTCTTACTTCCTACTTCTTAATTCTCCCCCCTTGCATTTTTGAGAATTAGGAATTAGGAATTGGGAAGTAGGAAGTAGGGGGCTTCCCTAATTCTTACTTCTTACTTCCTACTTCTTAATTCTCCCCCCTTACATTTTTGAGAATTAGGAATTGGGAATTAGGAAGTAGGGGGCTTCCCTAATTCCTAATTCTTACTTCCTACTTCTTACTTCTGAACTCCTCCCATTTCTCCCTGCAGAACGCCTCGATCCTCTCCTCAAACTTCTCCCGGGAATATTCCTTTACCGAATCCTGAACTTTTTTACGATCGAAAGTGAGCGATTCAAAATGATCTATCGCCTTTTCAACATGGCGGACGGACTGCACATCGAAAAAAACACCGTTCTCCCCTTCTCTCACAATATCCATCGCTCCCCCTTTTTTGAGCGCGATGACGGGAGTCCCCGCAGCCATGCCCTCCATGAGCGAGATCCCTGCATCCTCGATCTGGGGAAAGAGAAATCCTTTTGCTTCTCCGAGGAGCCGTACGAGTTCATCATCCGAAACATAACCGAGGATCTCAATATTCGGATGATCTCTCGCCATCTCCCTGAGATGTTTCTCATGAGGACCTTTCCCCGCGATGAGGAGTCTTTTTGAGGGGAGGCGAAAAAAAGTCTCCACGAGGAGATCGAATCTCTTGTAGGGAGTGAGCCGTCCCATGGAGAAATAGTAATCCCCTTTCTTTTCTCTCGTCCCCCGGGAAAACTTCTCAAAATCGACGGGAGGAGTGATGACCGCGCTCTTCTTCCGATAATATTTGCGGATCCTTTCCGCGATAAATTCTGAATTTGCGATATAGACATCCGGACGCTCCGCGGCAAACCGGTCCCAGATCCGGAGTTTTGAGAGCCGCGAAGGGAGCAGTTTTCGAAGCCACCGGAATCCTCTCGGAAAAGGGAACTCCTTCACATATTCCTGCCATGAATCCCAGAGGTAGCGCGTCGGCGTGTGGCAATAGCAGATGTGGAGCGACTCGGGGGTCGTGAGGCATCCTTTCCCGACGAAGGAAGAGGAAGAAAGGACGAGGTCATACCCGGAGAGATCGAAGCTCTCAATGGCCCTCGGAAGAAACATGAGGAGCGACTGATGCCTCTTCCGGATGAATCTCGGGAGAATCTGAAGAGGACTCGTCTTCACTTTTTTTCCCCCGAGCGATTTCATCTCTTCGGGGACGAATACCGTGGTGAAGAGATCGGAATTCGGAAAGATCCTCGTGAAAGACTCGATGACACTTTCAGCTCCTCCATAGTTTGTAAGCCAGTCAGCAACGATCGCGACCCGTAATTGTTCAAATATTTTATTCATCAGGAAAGTGATCAATTCAAACGCCATTCTGCCAGATATTTTCGCGAATGGAAAGAATGGAAGTCCATCCTGCGATCCTATTTCGCTCGATCTTCTTTGAGAAGCTCCTGCGCAGTGAATTCTATGAGTTCAGTCATGATTGCGCGAAAGAGTCTGATTTTCTCCGGATGGGGCTTGAGGGTTTTTTCATCCATGTAGAGATCTCTCCTGATCTCGACCTGGATCCCCGGAAATATCTTCCTCGAGCAGTGGTACCCGAGGACATATTTTCCGGAATATGGATCATTGATCTTCACTTCAAAACCCTTCTCCATGAAGAAATGCGCGGTCTTCATCGTGATATCGCGCGAGCAGGTGGTATATCCCCTGTTCCCGAGAGAGATTTCCGCCCGCTTCTTTCCGGCATCATGCTTTGTGGGAGGAGCGATGCTCCGCAGGGAATGACCGTCGATGAGAAATTTCATCTTCGGGACAAGCGATTCGATTTCTTCGTGGAATTTTTCATGATACTTTTCGATCCTCTCGGAAATAGATTCCACGCTCGGGATCTCATGATAAATCGGATTCCCGTTTTCCGTGATGCTGATGATCACTCCTTCCGCTCCGAGGCGGTATTCCATCTCGATGTCATCCGGCGCCCGGTTTGGGTCGGCTACGACGCGGGAGATGCCTGCTTTCACGATATGAGCGTTCGGAACGGAAAAGATCTCATCGGTATAGAGGTCAGCCTGTTCTCTGATCTCGAAATCAGAGATGAGCATCATCCGCCGGATCTCAGCAGGAATAAAAACTGACGCGTGGGGGATGGTGACGATGATGGGATGCTTTTTACTGCTGATTTTCCGAAGAATCATTCGTGCTCAAAAAATCGCTGATGCCCCTTCATACTACCGGCGCCCATGCCCCCCTGACAATGTCTAACTCCCTAATTCCTAATTCCCATTTCCTAATTCTAAAATGCCGAAGGAAAGAAGTAGGAAGTAGGAAGTAGGGATTAGGAAGTAGAGCCATGATTCCAATGGTTTTTGTCCATTTCCTCTCTCAGTGATTCCCCGGCAGTTTAAGGACAAAATCGCGAATTGTATCCGCGACCGCGATCCCCGTCGCACCGGAGAAACCGCGGAATTCAGGGCATCGGTTCACTTCCAGGAGATAATACGTTTCTCCGACTCTCGCAATATCCACTCCTCCGATATCGATCCCGTGATCGCCGCAGATCTTGACCGATTCCTGTAAGAGAGAGGATCCCATGCGGAAAGGGATGAAGGTCGTCCCCCGCGAATAATTCGCGATGAATTTCCCGTCGCTCACTACTTTTTTCACAGCTCCGAGTGCTTTCCCTCCGACGACAAAGATCCGGAACTCCTCCTCGATCGGAAGGAATTCCTGGAGAAGTATGTCTTTCGTATTCTTCGCGAGAAATCCCCGGAGCGCCTTCTCCGTTTTGAATATTTTTATCCCGTCGCCGTGCCTCCCGTGAGACGGCTTTATGAGAACTGGGTATTTCAGGTTTTTTATTCTCGGATGAAATCCTCCTGATTTTGAGATGAAATGCGTCGGGATGTGCGCGATGTGTTTTGTCCGGATGGAAGGGAGGAAGACCGCCTTGTTGAGATTACTGCAGATGCTGTCGAATGTGTCCGTGAAAGGAATCCCGAGATGTTTTGCGAGGAGGACGAGCGCGAGCATCTTCTCCTGGGCTCCTCTTGTCCTCCGGAAAATGATCCGGCTCTTTTTGAAGAGCTCCGTGATATTTTTCATCCCCCAATAGAGGAGCTCCGGAGAGTCATCGCCGAGCCGGATAACGATCTTCTTCGGATCGAGGACATACGCCTTCACTCCTGATCTCTGAAACGCGGCGCTGAGTTCTTCTTCCTCCCATTTCGGTTCTGTTCCGATGATAAGGATATTGAAAACCATAGGTCCGGAAACTGAAATGCTCCCGTACCCATTCTAACAAGTATGGATTCTGTGTTGAAGCCAAAAAAAAAGTCTGGACTCCCTCTCCGAAACATCCGGAGTTTTTTTGATGTTCAAAATGCTCAAAGGACTTTCAGGAGCACATCTCTTGTCTTTGGTCCAAATTCCCCTGCGCCCGGACTCTCTTCATCTCCGACGAGGAGATGGTCCTTCTGGAATGAAAATACGCCTGATTTCGTCATATCCCCGAAAAATCCGGTATTCATCCCCTCTTCGAGGTAGCCTCCGCGGATGAGCTTTTCCTGAAGTATCCGGACGACCTCTCCCGAATGTCCTTTCTTCATCTTGTCCGCATTCCGGAGGAGTTCTTCATCAGAAGATTCATCTCTCCATGATCCGGATGCGGAAGCGCCTGTTCCGGGAGCATTGTTCTCCATGACCACGATCACATCGGCCACTGGTGGCGGATTCTCCTTTATCTTCTCGATCTCCTCCTTCCTTTCGGCGAGGACTCCTTTCAATGTTTCATGAGTTTTCGGTCCGTAAAATCCCGCGCCCTTTTCCGAGTCTTTTGAGATCACTCCGTATTCCTTCTGGAATGAGAGGACGGAATCGACGGTCTTCTCGTCATAGACCCCGGTGAGAGGACCCGAATAATATCCGAGGCTCCGGAGCACCATCTGAAGTCTTTTTACCTCGTTCCCGCTCGATTTTTCTCCGATCCCGGGAGTGAGCTTTGAAGTCCTGAGGGGGTGGACTTTCTTGAGAACCTTCTCTTCTCCGGGAGTCTCTTCTTTTGCCGTGTATCCCTGAGTGACTGCTTTTTCCAATGCTCTTCTCGTTTTCGGTCCAAAGATACCGGCGCCAAAATCATCGAGGGACGCTACGATTTTTTCGGCTTTCTGGAATTCAAATACGGACTTTGTCGTTCCTTCTCCAAAATATCCGGTCTCAGGTCCTTCAAAGTATCCGATACCTCGGAGATGCTTCTGGAGGATCCGCACGTCATCTCCAACGCTTCCGAGAGAGAGATCTTTCGGGAAGAGCGTCAGTTTCGGCGGGAGCACTCCTTCGGGAAGATAAGCGGGGATATGGTCAAATGAAAATGATTCCTCGATCCCCGAATCTGAGTCATAGACGATCCCCTCTACCGTCCTCTTTCCCCAGTTGAGCGCGCGGGCAAGCCCCTCATCTCCTGATCCCATCCAGACGTCGACCCGGTGGCCTCCGTCCTGCACCTGGATCGCTCCGCCACGATCATGAACAGTCCCGATTCCGAGTCCGGGAATATATATTTTCGTCCCGAAAGGATAAACAGAGGGGGCGGCGAGCATCCCGGTATATACTGGGGTTCCGTCAGCGCCGTTCGTCCCGCGTCCATTTAATTTCATATCAGCTTCATAACTTCCCCGGATGTACCTCGATTGATCCGGCTTCGGCGAGTAATACGCGGTGATGATGAGCGTCTGGTTTCTCCCGTCTTCCGCCAACGCAGCGAAGGGCAAAATACTGCTGAGAAACGCGACACTACATAACAAAACACAAAGTGTCCGTGATAATCTCCGAAAGTTGTTCTGAGACGCCATGTGTATTGATATTCAAAGTGTTCTGGCAATTATACCAGATTAACTGCTCTTTCTCCATGGATTATAATTGACGGAGATGAAGGATTGTTTTATGGAAAAACTGATGGGCGGTGTTGTTCGGGGCCGTCGGGGCCGGTTTGAAACCGGCCCCCATCTATTTTCAATTGTGATGCCATTTATTTGGATTATTTCTGATGTATCGACGAATCGCGTCCAATGATCGTTCATCTCGGATTATATGATCATGAAATGACCGTTGCCATTGGAATGTTATTTCGGGATTTGTTTCATTTATCCTGCGCGATGAAAATGTTTTGAATCCGCGGATGATTTCGGATAATGAATGGTTTTTCGGCGGGGATTCCCCCGGTATCGTAGGGGACGGTTTGAAACCGTCCCCTACCAAACCGTCCCCTACGGTACCATCCCCCGCGATATCCATCCCATGATATTCATTTCGTGCCGTCATATCCCGACAACATTCATGATTATTACCAATTTTTTCACCTGGAATTTGTTGATTTTGAATCACAATGATTCCGTGAACATGATCCGGCATGATGATGAATTCATCTAAAACACAATTCATGTAATGATTCGGCAAATCATACCAACATTCTTCCACGATTTTACCAAATGCATTCATCCGAATTCTTGCCGCTGCGTCGCCCGGATGCTCCTTCCACACATTCCCGAACCAACATCCTCTTCCCTTCACGCAAATGGTGACGAAATAAAATCCATCTGATGAATAATCATAATTTCTCAAACGGTTTCTCTTTCTGACTGATACCTGAAAACGAAAACAATCCATAGAAAATAAAAACTATTATCCTCATTTTCTCATCAGGATCATTTTCTAAAAAAACCACCCCTCTCTTGAGAAGAAGGAGATGGTCGGGGAGCCGGGACTCGAACCCGGGACCTCAGCGTCCCGAACGCTGCGCGCTAGCCAACTGCGCTACACCCCGAAACATTCCATTCTTTTTCGCGAGACGCATTATACACGGTTCAATATTTTTGGCGATATTTATTTCCCGTTCAGCGTTTAACACTCCCTCCACCGGACCACGTGGGCTTCGCCACACGTGCTCCGGCAGAGGGGGATGACGGCCATCTTTTATGGAGTTGGCTTAAAGTCTGCCCCATTATTGAGTTTTACAGAATTGGCAGGTAGCCCACTGACTGTAGCACCGGCATTTGTGCGCAAATCAGTTATAACTTTCTGTGCTTCAGTCTGAGATGTGGCTCTTAGGACTTCAGCCTGAATTTCACCCCATGCAATCGTTTTATTCTCCCCTTTGGCATCAACATTAATTGTCACATCTTTACTACCAACAGTAATCTTATTGTCCGCTGTCGGTCGTCCTACAACTATTCCACCTGCAGGTGGAGTAGTCGATCCTCCTAATGAGTTTTGAGATGCCCATCGTGTCAATTCTGGCCCCACATCTTTGTGAGTTGTTTTGGTGCCTAAGCCAGTTAAGAGGGCATTGAGTTCAGGCCTTGTATTGAGCGCCCCCGTGTAATCCATAGTCTTAAGCACTCCACTCTTTTTGATTGCGTCCATGAGTGCTTCTGGTGAGGCGCTGGAGTTATCGCTCATAATCTTCTGAATTTGGTCTGCTGCTTCATCTGTCCTCGTAGCGCTCAATTTATCAATAGCTCTCTTAATATCTCCCTCATATCCTTCTTTCCCCATGATTTTATTGACTCTTGTGGCAGACTTGTCTTTATGCGTCTGCATCAGTTGATCTGTGATTCTCCCGAGATCTCCGATCGCGAGTGTCTCTTTATGGTCTCCGTGTCCCGGCGTAGCGACGGGGATGAACGGAGCGTACATCGGGGATTTCGCGATGAACGATCCGACACCCTTCACTTTCTCCGTGATCCCTCCGATGAAATCGCCGGTGAACTTCGCGCTCTTCTGTGCGATCTCAACGCTCGTCCAGAGCACAGCGGCGGCGAGGATGTACCAGAGGAGTTCATGGAACGTATTCACTTTCGCAATGATCGGCGCCTGAAAACCCATCATGTCATCTAGCCCTGCAACATGTCCAACCCCCTTGGTCATCTGCATCCCCGAATAGATCATAATAAATCCAAGCTCGAGAGGAAGCGCCATGAGGGCTGGGAGAAACGCGTAGCCCACGAATGATTTCAGCCCGATCCCCTTGTCGCTCATGTCTCCCGCTTCTATCCCGAAATCGGTCATAAACGGCATGAGCGCCGCGAGTGGAGAAAGGATGATATTGATCCAGATAACAAGCACCCGCTCGAGGAGCACGATCGCCATGACGACGAACGAGATGATGATGATGATCATGAAGAGGAGCGAGAATCCCGCGTTGATGATGAGATCTTCGACTTGAACTCCTCGCGGATCCCATGTCATATCGATCGCGCTCGAAAGATTCTGGATCTGGAAGATATTATACGCAAAGAGCGCGGCGATAGAATTTGTGTTAAATTTATCCCAACTAAAGTCCTCCCAGAATATGGCGAATCGTCCACTCTGTTGAAATAATCTAATTGAAGCTTGATTTGCCGGAATGTCATAGTAAGCCTTCATTGGTTCAATATTTGCCAAAGCTTCTGTTGCTTTGGGATCGTTTGGCTTAACCGGGTCAATGGGCGCTCCTGAAATAGGCGTAAGCTTATTCAAAATCCCGACATAGGCTATTGCGCAATGCTGTACATCTATTATTTTTTTGGCAGAGCCCGCTTGTCCTGCTGGCACTACCGGGGGTATTAAATCACACTTAGGGGGGGGAGTCGCACCTGTTTCAGACTCAAAAAGTGTCTTTGGTATCGCGTACACGATATGAGTCGTCACATTCGCGACATCGAGGATCACCCGCGCGCCAAACCAGGTGAAATTCACCGCGATGAGCGCGATGATGAATTTCGGGAGGAGTTTTTTTATTTCAAAATTATTGTTCTCCGGCATTGCCGCTCCGAACACGGACATAAACGCGATCCCGAGAAGCACGACGATAAAGATATAATTTACGAGGTCCAGGATGATGAGCCAGACCGTGTGAAGAATATTCTCAAATTTCTGTACCGTATCAGCCGCTCCCCAATTCCCGTAGATGATTTCATTTCCCATGAAAAGCCCGATGAATTTTACAAGGAACGCGATGATCGGGGTAAAGATCGAAACGACCATGGAGACCAGCTTTCCCCATCGGATTTCATCTTCGTCCGCGCCAAGCTGTTTCAAGCAAAAGGCTCTCTGCTCAGGGCTCCAACTCGCTGCAGCTATTTCAGTGCATTCCTTGGGATCTACTACAACCGGAGTTGTTACCGCATATGTTCTTTCCATTCCAGAATAATTTCCTGGAAGTACGACCTGCGCTCCGTTCAGGAGAAACGCGAGGACGATAAGGAATATGAGTTTTCCCGAAATAAATTTGAGGATCCGTTTCATTGGATATTTTGAAAAAGAATTTTTTTATGCGATAAATGTCAATATTCCAATACCTCCGCCGATCCCCCCCACATATAAAGCGACTTTTGTCCGAAGATCCATCCCTTCCTTCGGTGCTTTTCTCCCGGATCTCTTTTTTTGGGATGACTCCTCCGGCCGATTTTGTTTTTGTTTTCCAGTTTCTTCACTCTTCGTCCTTGTTTCATAGGCTTCCCTCGTCTCCCCATTCGCGTTCCTCGGTTCCCCGCTCGCAGTTGGCGATTGAGGTCCTGTGGCGCCTTTTCCTGGAGGTGTGGGGAGAGGCCCCTGTCCACCTTTGAGAGAAGGTCTTCCTCCCCTCGTGGAGGTGACGGTTTCCTCGCTCTCGCCCTGTCCCGGTATCTTCGCGCCAAACGCCCCCAAATAATCGTTCCGGGGAAAGCTGTAGGTAGAGAGACTCTGTCCGAGCTCTTTCCGGTTATTCCAAAAAGAGAGCAGGCCGAGCGCAAGCAGGAACGGAGTGAGAGAATCGCGTATATCCGGGCGCGACATGAGAGCGTTCATGGATGCCGAAAGTGTCTCAGGATCATTGAATTCGACATTTTCGAGCGATTCCGCCATCTCTCTCGGGATCTCCGGGAGCGCTTTCGACTGAAAGAACGCATGGATCTTCTCTCTCGGAAACACCATTCGTCGCGACGCGAATTCCCCCGACCCGTGCATATCCCTGACCATCGCTCCGAGATCGGATTCGGGTAAGAGAAAAGGAACGAGGAACGCTTCGCGCTGGGTATGAACGGACATTTTTGAAGCATTGTCGCGGTACATGCCCTTCTCGCTGTCATCGACATATCCTTCTTCATTTCTCCTTCCGACAAGGAACGCCTTCATCTTCGCGTAATACTGCTCCATGGGATCAGCAAGCGCGGGGAGAACGCTGAACCGGAATGTGTCCTGAAATTCGGGGAGGATATTGAAGAGTCTTTCAAAGTACTCCGGATCGTAAAACCTGCTCGAGCTCCGCATCTTCTCCAGAAAATCTTCCGGGCTCATCGGAACAAGATCCGATCCCTGGGCAGGGATGCGCGCTTTTTCTCCTTCCTTCATCTCCCCTCCATCTCTTCTCTCTTTGCCAAAATCTGAATCAGCTGTTCTGAACGAAAAACCAGGGGCGGCGACTTCGCTTCCCTTTTCTTTCGGAGTCTTCTGAGGCGGAGGCAGAGCGTCAGCAACGACGGGAGATGACACCGGAGTCTCCGGTTTCGGAGCACTCGATTCCAGAAGCTTCGTGAGATAATCAAATTCCTGTTTCTTCTTTTTCAGATCTTTTGAGATTTCTTTCCCCTGGAGTTTCTCCATCTCCTCTCTTCTCTTTTCCGTCATCCGCCGCAGCTTTTCTCCGGTGAGTCGTGAGAGCGCCGTTTTCGGATCGTCTGTCTTCGAATCTACTTTTCCGTTTGCTTTTGTGAGCGCCTCATCCTTTTCCGGAACAGAATCCCCTCTGCTGTCAAATTCAAAAAAATAATCTGTCACGAGGAGGTTTTCGAGGATGCGCTTCTGAAATTCAGAATCCGCTTTCTCGAGACGGACAGAATCATAGTCTCTTCCGTAGATGGCAGGGATGAGTTCTTTCAATTTTTTCTGAAGCGCGTCGGAATTCCGTACGGTCACGAGAAGTTCATTCATCGTATCCGAGGGAGCATCCGGAAGCATCGCCCGGAAGTACTCTTCCTGGGAATCTTTCTCTTCCTCTGAGCTCGGCGGGAGAAGCCTCTGTTCAAGCTCATAAAAAGTGATCGCCCCCGACGACTGGGATTCGTCCATCGGGGATGGATTCCGGAGAGGGAGGCCGTTGCTGTCAGGACGATAATCCATATTTTTTTGCTTTTTTGTTATTTCATCTCATGAAGGATGTATGCCATCTGGCGGATCTCATGGACGGTGAAGTCATTCCCGGCAAGCACGGAATAGAGTTCATACCTTCTCTCGTTCTTCTCATCTCCGGGAGGAGTCGAGAGGAGCGAAGCTTCGGTTTGAAACCGCGCTCGGTCGCCGTCGTTCCGGAGAGGAAGGCCCGGAGCAAGTTCTTTCAGCTTTGCAGAGGTCACGGTGTTTTTCCGTCTCTTCCCCTCCTGTTCCTGAAATTCCTTCATCCGGACATCTTTCCAGTTGATCATTTCGATGAGTGGCATTTCCCGTTCGGAACCCGGATTCAGCATGAATTCGCCGAAGATCCTCCTGAGTCTGGGATTCTTCGCGACTTCGAATCTCATGAAATTTGTCGCTTTATCTCCGAAATGGGTGAGCCGGTGGCCGTATTTTGAGATACCCCAGCATCCAGCCGCTCCAAGCGCTATGTGCGGGAGATAGGCATCGAAATTATGCCAGTCCTGGAGAGCGATGATAAGATTCACGACCGCCGTAAGTCCGCAATAGTACATCCCCAGGCCCTGTACCACTGTTGCTGTGAGCGAAGCTCCATCAGCGAGATTCCCGAATTTTGTATAATCGAATTTCTGATTCAGCGTCACGATCCCGATGTCCTGAACATCAGTTTTATTGACCGCCAAAAGCTCATCTCTCATCTCCGGAGTCCCCTTGGTCATGATGTTTCCATAGAGCTGTGTGGCAATCGAATAAAGTGCAAGATTAAAAATGAGTTCCCTCTGCGACTGGACTTTTCTCTCTTTTCCCGCTTCACTCTGACCTTCAAGCCTGCTCAGGACTCTCGGCTGGAATCGTTTGTCGGAAGAGCGCATGAAGTGATCGAGAAATTCAAAGAATTTTCTTCTCTCACCGGGAGACATCCGGCTTAATGAAGCGATATCACCGCTCACCCAGAGGTCCACGATCCGGTTTGCTTCTGTTTGCGAAGGGTCGAAGATATTCTGTCCGGTTCCGCTCTCCTTGATTCGTTCCATGAGAGGACTTACAGTATTCCGATAGAGGTTTTCATACTGTCCCATGAATTCATCCGTTATTCCTTCGAAAGCTTTGTCCGCTTCCGCGACGCGTCCATGGAGAACGGCGGGAGATGAAGAAATGTCGGATTCCTTGAGCTCTTTCCCCTTGTCGTTCAATGGAGAAAGTATCGCATCTTTCCCTTCTTCCTGATTCGCAAGATAATATCTGATCCTGAGCTCTTTATCCGGAGGAGTCTCCGTTTGGATGAGGTTGAGAATATTGTTCGCGATCTGGACGAGCGCTTTCTGTATTCGGTCTTTCATTGGCGAAGTCTTTGTAATCTTTTCCATTTTTGAATTTGCCGCAAGCGCATGGATATAGCGAAGATCCTCATTCGAGAGCGTCCGGTCCCGGGATGCTCTCATCCTCCAGAAATCGAGGATATTATTCGCTCTCGGGTCAGAAAAATAATCCGTGAACTTTTTCGGATCGATGTTGTCCCACGCTTCATTTCCGTCGAGGAGCGCGATGAGATCTCTGTCGTCCTGATCCCCGGGAAGGTTTTCGAGTTTTTCTTTCGCGAGGAAATCCTGTGATGCTTGTTCATAAACAGGAGCATGGGTTCCCCTTTCGACACTTCCGGATTGTTCCCTCAAATAATCTTCAACCCTTTTCCTGAGTCCGCCGAGACGATCCTCTGTTTTTGATTTCAGCGTTTCCCGTGTTTCTCCCATTTCGCCAGCGAGAATATACGCGATGTCCTGCCGGACTTGCGTTTCGATCTTGTAGATGATCCTTGCGCTGTCCTCGAACGATTTCAACTCTTTTTCTTTCCCGAGCTCTTTCTCTCTCAACGTAAATAAATCCCTGACAATTGCCGTTCGTTCCTCTTTCAACCTCATATAATCGGGGTCTTTTTGGAGCCGCGCATCTTCCCTTCTTGCCTCTTCAACCTTTTTCTCCGCTTGTTCGTTGAGTCGGCTGAGTTTCGCTTCAGCTCTACTTTTTGTTGATTCCATCTTTTCCACCTGCGCCTTCAAATCAGGGATCGTTCTCCCGTCCGGGGTCGAAGCAGTCTGCGCTCCTCTTTTTCCGAGCTCAGAAATCAAATCTTTCAGAGGGGTCATCTCTTTCTTCAGTGCTTCGATCTCAGATGCCGTCCGGTCTTTTTCAACATTGATTTCCTGGAGATCATTTTTCATGGCTTCGCGCGTTCCTTCCATTTTTCGGATTGCCTCGTCATGAGTCTCCAGATCTTTCATTTTTCTTTCCACTTCCTTTCCCGCATTGCTCACTCCCGCCTCCGGAGAAGTTTTCGACCTTTCTCTCTTCCGTAGGCGTTCGGCATACACGAGGTTTTCGTTCACGAGCGCATAATTCTGATTTATGATCATCATCCCGAGCCTCTGGAGGTGAGTATCAGTTTTTTGTTCCGGTTTGACACTTTTCCCCAAATCAATCGCCTGATCAGACAATTTCTGCGCGATTATTGCCTGTTGTGCTCCATCAGCCTTTGAGATGAGTTCGAACTGCGGCATGTATTGGTTTTTTGTTTTGAGGAGAGATGGAATTTCAGAGTTTTAGTTTTCTTGAGAGCAGATCAACAAATGACTCGTCTTTCCCCGAAATCTCGGGGACAAAGCGAGAGAGGATCTCCCGAAGTTCCGCAGGATCCTGGTCGCCGAGGAGCACGCTCAATTCTTTGATGACGTTCTTTGTCACGCGGAAGTTAATATTTTCCACGACTCCGGGGCGGTAGATGATCCAGAAATTCCTGATATTGGAGTATTCATAGAAACGATGGTCAACGGCGACTCCCATGTCCGTCACCTGGATCTCGATGATCTTCGGCTCCTTATGAGTGAGGAAATATACCCCTGCGAAGAGCCCCACGACAACGGAAAAAGGGTACGAATGGGTGAGTATCCCGTAAATGATGAATCCGATGACGCAAAAGATCGCCACTGCCTTCCATATCGGGCCTTTTTTATGATAGAGATATTCCGGCACTTTCCAGCGGAGAAGCACCGTTCCGCGGTTGATCGGTTTCTGAGGGACGTCTGTATTCGCTTTTTTCATGGAAAAGAGATGAAAATGTCTTCTTCTGAGTATATCAGATTTCAGCTCAAATAGAAAGCATATCCTGCCAATCCTCTGCTTATTTCAGTTGAGAAAAAGCTTAGAGGAAATTTGAGCGAAAATCAGGGAATATGATCCTGAAAAAATAGCCGGCAATGGCGGTTTCTTCTCCGCAATTTGAAGAACTGTATTGACGCTATGAACTTCATTTCGTATTCCCTTTTTTTGGGAGTCACCAGTCCTCGGGTGACCCTTCCCGCGGGGCATCTCAGGGGAGTTACCTCCCTGACCATTTTCCATCTTCCTGCGCTCTTAAACATTTTCCCACTTCTACAAACATTTATGGACTCTGTTCCCCCATCTCGTTTGCCCCGCAATTGCAATTTCTCTCACAAATATCTCCTGCTGCCCCATTGACTGAATAAGACTAAATTAGTACCATTTAAGTACTTTCATGAATTTTATTCCAAAAAAATATGGTTTACACTTGGCAACTGAGTCCCCGGCCCTATTCCGATGAAGAGGCGAAATCACTCCTCTCTTCGGTCATGAGTCCCGAGACAACCGACTGGCATTACAACAAACATCATAAGGGATATGTAAACGCGCTCAATGCGATTGAAAAGGATCTCCCGGACGCTGACCGCTCCAATATCAACGGGAATTATTCCTCCTTCGGAGAAATGAAACGAAGGATCCCCTGGAACCACGGGGGTGCTCTTCTCCACGATCTTTTCTGGTATTCCCTCGGAGGAGACGGCGATCCGAAGAAAGCTCCGAATCTTGTAAAAGCGATCGAAGAGAATTTCGGATCATTCGAGGCGTGGAAAGAGGATTTTCTCGCGACCGCCATGGGGACGAAGCTCAGCGGATGGGCGGTCCTCACGGATGATCAGCTCAGTTCAGGGAGGCTCATGAACGTCCTCGTCGATGACCATCAGAACGGCGCTCTATGGGGCGGTGTCCCGCTTCTTTCCGCGGATATGTTTGAACACGCGTACTACCACAAGAACGGCCCCGACCGGGCCGGATATCTTGCCTCATTTTTTGCGAATCTCCACTGGGACAGGCTTGAGGAGAGATATCTCAAGTACCGGAGGAAATAGAAGATGGGTGTACTGAGTGAAGCGATAGTAAAGGCGTTGCAATGCAACGCCTTTTATCATTACGACTCCTCCGGAAATATCTCGACTCTCTCTCCTAAGAATTTCGGATCATGCCGGAAAAGGGTCGCTTCATAAAAAGCCTGAACGCGGGCAAGGAATTCGCGGAATGCGTCTTCCCTTTCGTTCGCATATACTCTCTTGTCCGCTGAATAGCCGATGGAATCGATCCCGAATGATTCGCAGAGGTAGAGCGCCCTCGGAAGATGAAATTCCTGCGTGATGAGCACCGCTTCATCGA
>JBGSON010000026.1:0-37898 GCA_041739085.1 Candidatus Altimarinota bacterium
GATGATGCCGAAATAGGGAGGGAGGAATGAGCCTCCGAGAAATCTCGGAAAGAAATCAAGAAGCATGAAATAGAGCATGGGCAGACTCAGGGCAAAACCAGCGAAGAATTTTGTTCGCTGATGGGATGTTTCCTGAGCCCGTCGTTTCCGTTCATATTCCCGGTCATTCTGATCAACGCGAGTCGCTTCATATCCGGCATCGCGAACGGCAGCAATCACCTCATCAGAAGTAACTCCGCCTGCTTCCGAGATCACGGTTGCCTTCTCGGATGCGAAATTGACATTCGCCTGCCTGATCCCGGGGAGTTTATTGATCGATTTCTCGATGAGTCCCGCACAGGATGAACAATGCATTCCATGAACATGAAGACTGATCATGGATGAATCTCCCTGAGGAGCGCTTCGTGAAAGTGAAGGCGCGATGTATGGAGGAGTGATCTGAGTTTCAGAATGAGCAGAACTTTTCTGGCTTCCGAGAAAGTCAAAGAGCGCAGGGACATTCAGGGATTTTACAAACTGAACGAGAGAAGATTTTTCTGCTTCACCCGTTGTCCGGGGTACTGCAATATCAGCTGTTTTTTTCTGCACAAACTTCCCGTCAAAATATTGCTTTCCTTGAGTATCTTCTTTCACCTGTCCCTCTGCCTCTAGTGTCGCAGCAAGGCTTATTTTCAGGGGTTTCCCCGGTGGGGCATGGTGTATTTTTACGGGAAAATCATGAGGTTCTTCTTCGTCCTCATCGTCTCCGTCAAGTTCTGCTTTGTATCCGGCCCGTTCAATCGCAGCGAGTATCTCTGATGATTTCGCGGGAGCATCAAACTCAATCGTTGCTTTCCCGCTCTTCGGATCAATGGACGCGTCCTTAAAACCGGAAACGTCGCGTAATTCGCTTTTGATGAGCTTGCTGCACGCATCGCAATGCATGCCGGTAATACTCAGATGTATGGATTTCATGATGTGAAGGAAAAGAGATAAAAATGGTTATCGAATAAATCAATCGACGACGATAAATTTTCCGGAGTACATCCCCATTGAACAGGTGAAACGGATCTCGCCGGTTTCCGCAGGCGTGAATTCGATGATGTTTTCGCCCGGATCGAGATACTTCATAATGGAGAGTGAGGGGACGCTTATGGAAGCAGCGCAGGAATTCGGCTCCTCAGCATCAATGATCCAGCGGACAGGCACTCCTTTTTTGATTTCAAATGTATTCGGTTCATATCCCCTCGCGGTTTCCTTCATCCGCACAATTTGAACTCCGTCTTCGGTGGTCGGCGGAGCGGAAATAACTACTGGCTGATCATGACTCATCGACCAATTTTTCCAGAACTGATCCCAGCCGGTGAGATTGTAGCCGCTCGAAAAATTAAAAAGGGCAAATGCGATGACGAGGATCCCCGCAGTCTTAAAGAAAATCTTTGCAGCGACTCCGCGGACAATGGAGGTAAGCCCTCCGACTCCGAGGAGTCCGGGAGCTGTCCCCAGTGCAAATGCGGCCATGAGGATTCCTCCCTGCAAAAAACCGCCGGTGGCGATGGCGTTCATCTGCATGAGCTGTGTAAAACCACAGGGAAGGAAAAAAGTAAGCGCTCCAAGAGTCATGGCTCCGCGGTTGCTATACTCCTTTTCATGATGAGTACTCAGTCCGAGCATGCGGCTGATGCCGCTCGGGAGAGTGATCTTATATGCGCTGAGCGCTGGAAAAATATCAATAAGCTGGAGGCCGAGGAGAAGCATTACTCCGGCAATAATGAGCATGATCACTCCGAGAGTGACGGCTGAAGGCGCGAAGAATCCTCCGAGCTCACCGAGGAGTCCACCGAGGACAAAAAATGCAATTATGCGACCAAGCTGGAAAAAAAGATGAGGACGGAATTTTTCCATTGCTGTCGCTTCCGGATGCTTCTCCGCATGTTTTACGGACATCCCCAAGACGAGACCTCCGACAAGGGCCATGCATGTCGAGACGCCAGCGGTAAGGCCGATAAAAATAGCGGCGATAGTGCCGGCACCGGATGATATCGCGATGGAGAAATCGAGAAGCCCGGTCTGACTGACGATGAAATAGAGAAAAAGGACGACAAGCGCGCTCATCGCCAAATATCCATATTCATTCGTGTCTCGGGTGAAAAAGAGTCTGCGTTCACTTTTTCCCACTTCATAGCCCGCTTTTTCAATGGATTCTCTCACGAGTTCGAGGTCGAGCGTACCATTGGAAAGGATCTCAGCCTCTGCCTTCGGGAGACTTACTTTCACCCGCTTTATGCCGGGGATTTTTGCGAGAGTCTTTTCTATAAGAAGTTCGCAGGATCTGCAATGCATCTTGCGGATGGGAATAATCGTTCGATTCATCGGGAAAGAATAAAAGAAGGAAATGTTTTCACGGAGAACTTGAGAATGTGAGGTATGCCTCCATCAATCGATTCTGGAATTTTAAAAAGGATGTCGTACCTTTAATAAATGTTGGTTCATTCCTTGTCCTCATGCGGAACGGCACGAAATTAAAATGAGAACGTATTCATGATACCTCTACCTTAGGTATAGGTCAAGAGATTTTTAAATCCTGGATTATTTTCTTGAATATCCTCTCTCGATTTCTTTGTAATGAGCTCAGAAATTGACTTTTAGAATATCGTTTCCTAAACTACAAAAGTTGATTTTTCTTCATTTCGTCATCTTTACTATGGGCAACCTCGCATTCGGGAATCAAAAACCAGAAGACATCGCGCCAAAAATCGAAGAGATGCTCCGGGAGGAACTGGGAGGAAATTCTCCTGTCCCCTACACCGTTGAAGATGCCGGAGCGAGCAAGACAACAATTGGGACACTTCTTAAAGAGGGGGCTGGCCTTCTCTTCGGGAGAGAAGAAGTGCTGCTCTTCTCTGTTGTTTTTCAGCTCCCCGGAAAGAGACCCGCGACTCTCAATGCCCATGTGAACCGTCAGGGGATCGGAGCCCACGCCGGAGAACTCCTCTACACGGCTGAGTTGTCCAAACCGGTGAAGAGTGAAATCTCACTGCAGCCGCCGAAGTTTTTTTCCGGACCGAAATTCGAAGGCGACCCCGAAAAAATTGAAAAACTGAATGCGAATAAAGACCTTCTGAAACAGCTCGGGAAACTTGTCCGGACAAAAGCTAATGTCGGAGGAGTCGACATTTCAATCCCGTTTGCTGCAATAATAGTGCCAAAGGGGAACGGGTCGATTCTCGTCATCAATACGCTCCCCCGCATGGTCGCCATGGGGTTCAAGGCGGCAATGGACGCAAAGGATTTCCTCGAGATCGCCGCAACGATCGAGGCAGCGCTCTGAGACTGAGCTCAATTGTTTTCCTGATTCTGAGGATGGCGAAAGATCGCCCATCATGTGATTTTTTGTACGAAAGAAAAAAGTATTGTTACTTTTTATTCTCCATTTACGTAATCATGTTTGCACAAGCATTTTTTTCATCCTTTTATCCAATATTATGAAAAAAATATCCACTTTCATTTTCGGGGCGTTTCTTATCGCCCTCGCTGTCACCGGCTTCATGAACCGTTATCCGTCGAGCCCCGCAGACGCATCGACTGAGGTCGGTACAGTGAAGTCTGTCAAAGTCAATGGGATCGGTACCGTTTCCGTCAGCCCTGACACCGCTTACCTCTATGTCGGGATCGACACGGAAGGAGCCACTTCGAAAGAAGCCCAGGATCTCAATAAGGTCCAGGCGCAAAAAGTCATCCAGGCTCTCATCGATGCCGGAGTGGATGAGAAGAACATTAAAACCCAGTACTATAATGTCTATCCGAGATATGACTATCAGGAAAGCTCACAGAAACTCATCGGATATACCGCGAGTCATAGTCTCCGGTTAAAGATCACGGATCTCGATACCGTCTCCGCTCTCCTTGATACGGCGACCGCGAACGGGGCAACAAATGTCGGGAACATCGAATACACTCTTGAGAACAAAGACTCCGCATACGACCAGGCGAGAAAAATGGCATCCGACAACGCGAAAGAGAAAGCAGGGAAACTCGGAGATGTCTTTGGATTCGAGGTCGGCGATCTCCTCGAGGTGCAAGAGATGAGCTACGATAACGTTGTTTTCTACAGCGATATGGGAAAGGGAGGTATGGGCGGAGGATCTCCTGAGAACACGATTCATCCGGGCGAAATCGAAATCACATTGGAGCTCACCGCGGTATTTACCATCGAGTAAACAAATACTGTGCGAAGGGGTAAGGAAAAGCGTCTCTACGGGGGCGCTTTTTCATATTCTCAATAAGAAAAACAGGAGAAGTGAGTAAAGTTCTTAAGGTTTATAAAGTTTGTAAAGTTGAACGAATCAAAAGAGGACTTCATGAGCCTTATGAACTTTTTAGCTTTATGAACTCTCCTCATCCTCTTTTTTTTGTGCTTTTTCTTTTGTGTTTTGTGCTTTGTCTTTTGTGCTTCTACCGGATTCTGTTACTTTTTTACGCTGAATTCCGTATCCTTATATGGAATGATTTCTCTATCACTTCCATGATCGACGACCGGGTGCTCGCAACAGAATCACAGTCGGGAAATGCCGATTCCTTCGGCGCTCTCTATGACCGCTATTGCGGTCGGATCTTCGGCTTCATCTATTCGAGGATTGGACAAAGGGAAACCGCCGAGGATATCACCTCAGAGGCTTTCCATAAAGCGCTTGAGAAGATCGGGACGTATGACCCCGAAAAAGGAACGTTCTCCGCATGGATCTACCAGATCGCGAGGAATACCATGAACGACCATTTCCGGAGCTACCGCGAAACGCAGGATCTTGATGAAATGGGCGATGTGAGTTCCGGCGAAGACATAGAAACGAATGCGGACACCAATCTCAGGCTCGAAAAAATCAAGACATTCCTTCAGAAACTGAAGCCCGACCAGAGGGAGGTCATCCTCCTCCGGGTGTGGGACGACCTCCCATTCCGCGAGATCGCGTCCATCACGGGAAAGACGGAAGCGAACTCTAAAATGATCTTCGGGAGGGGCGTGAAAAAAATCAAAGAAGCATTCCTCATCCTCCTTCTCCTCCTCATCCTCTTACAATTCTCATGATGAAAAAAAACGTTTCCGCGATATTGAAAGAGCTCCTCCTCCTCGACGGGAGTCTTAAAAAACATGAAAAGGAGCTCTCCGGGATACTCCAGGAGATCATTCGCGCAAAGCCGGAGATGGATATGGACACAGATTTTTCTCGTGAACTCAGGGAAGAACTCCTCGATCGTTTTCAGGAGAAATACGGGAAAAAGGAGTCAGATCCCTCGTCTTTTTTCTCCAGCTTCCGGTTCTGGGAAAAAGCCATCCTTCTCACCGCAGGATTTCTTATCGCCTTTATCCCGTTCCAATTCGTGAACTGGAATGTTTCTCCAGATAAAAAGGGAGATGATGAAGTCACATTTGATTTTTCTCCCGAACTCGTTTCATTACAGAAAGACGCATTTGGAGATTTTTCCTCTTCGCCTGCCATCGATATGAGAGGAATGGGGGGAGGAGGGGGCGGTGCTGACGTTAAAATGATGGAAAACTACAGCGAATCTCTCGCTGGCGATCATTATGAATTTGTCTTTGACGGAGAAATCCCGATCCCGGAAACATCTGTACTCCCGGTATATCACCGGGTCACCCACAAAGATTCTCAGCAGGCGATCAATGAGATCGCCGGGTCTCTTGATCTCGGCTTATTGGACTTCCAGGCATTTGAAAAGAGCGGACTCAGTTTCGTAACTTTTTCCCAACAGATCCCCTACGGATATTCCACGAATGTTTCTCTTGATCGGGAGGAAATCTTTATCTCCCCTCTTTTTGAATACTGGCCGAATCCTTTTGAAAAATGCTGGGGAAGTGATCTCACTCCTGAAGAATCCTCGAACTGCGCGAGCGAGAATGAGCTCACTCTTGAGGATGTCCCATCCGACGCAGATCTCGTTTCTCAAGCTGAAGAATTCCTTGCCAAGCATGGGATCGATGCGTCGCTCTATGGGACACCTTACGTGAACAGCGAATGGAAGTTGAATTATGACCGGACGCTCGCAGAGAACGCGAATACCCAGCCCGAATACACGGTCCCTCCCTATATTCCGGAAGAGATCCCGGTCATCTTCCCGGAATATATCAACGAAACCCAGATATCCGATGCCCTCCTCCAAAAAACAGGACTCACGGTCAATGTGAATATCCGGGAAATGAAAGTCTCCGGCGTTATGAACCTCACGACGAGGAGATATGAAGAATCCGAATATGAAGCGGTCTCCGATCCGGAAAAATTGAGAGAGGTCCTCCGGAAGGGGGGCATGAATCCGCCGTATTTCATTCCCGTCTCTGAATCGGAAAAGACCATTGTTGTCGGAAAACCCGAATTCGTGTACTACAAAAAATCGGAATATCGGGAATTTACTTCCGATGAATATCTCATTCCGGCTTACCTTTTCCCGATCGAGAAGAAACCATCTGATCCTTTCTTTACCACGAATTATATCATCGTTCCTCTCATCCCTCTTGAGGAAGAATCTGTTGATGAGATACCTCAGCTTTTGAGTGAACCGGATATCGTTCGATAACGATGACTCTCCTCAGAATGAGGTCGTCGCGGGACTCCACATTCATTTCGGGAAGGTTGAGACGATTAAAAACTCAGGTACTTTCCTCCCAATTTCTGTATAATAGGCTTAATTCTTCTTCCATCCCATGGAAATAAGAAACTTTCTCCCCGCGGATTCGTTTTATAGAAAGAATCCGTCACCCCATTTTTCCCCCATTTTATGAAAAGAAGCGCCTTCGTTCTTTTTGCCTCTTTTGTCATTCTCCTTTCCGGATGCTCGCTTTTCTCTTCCGATGAGCCTCAAAATCCTCCTTCCGAACCTGCAATACAGGATGAGGATCCACCTGATCCCGGAGACGAAGACGGAGGAGAAACGACTGATGAAGGAACTTCTCAACGATCTGAGGTAGCGACCATCGACCTCGATGCGATTCCGCAGACTCATGAAGTGGCGGGATTTACGGAAATCGCACTGAGCTCTCTCCCGAACAAGACCAATGAAATCAGTGCGAAATCCCCTATTTCCATCACGTTTGCCGGGGAGATGGACACGAAATCCGTCGAGGAGGCGATCATCATCGAACCGAAAGTCGCCGGCACGTACACCTGGGAGGAGAATACCGTGACTTTTACTCCTCAGGAGGAATATTCCGCAGGAACGAAATATACGCTCACTCTTACAAAAGAAGCATTCGATAAGGCAGGGAATAACCTCCCTGAGGAATTCAGCAAGAATTTTGAAGTGACGGATGAACTCAAGATCCTCGCGGTCGTTCCTGCAGACGGCCTTGAAGTTTCAACAGATACCGATGTCAGCATCATCTTCAACCAACCGATATTTGAACTCGGCGCGATCGATGAACTCGAAAAGCATGACTTTGGACTGAAAGTCGAACCGGCTTTCCCCTTCCGCTACCGGCTTGCGAGCACGAACACGCTCCAAATCCACGGACAGATGCCCGCAGACGGCTTCGTTGACGGGATCACTCTCACGGAAGGTGAGAAAGTCGAACACCGTCTTCCCCGCTCGACTTCTTTCTCGATCACCGTCCCGAAAGAATTCCCCTCGCTCAGCGGCGGTACTCTCACGGAAGATAAGACCTTCACATTCACGACCCCGCGCATCAGACTCGAAACTACATACATCGGAGAAATCCATCCTTTCCGGCCGCTCACTCTCTCATTTAATCAACCGGTAGATCTCGAGAGCCTTCAGGGAAAACTCACGCTCCTTGATGAGAACCAGGCTCCCGTCGAATATTCACTCCAATACTATTCATTCAAGGACGGCGGCGAGGATGCGTCCGAAGTGGAAGTCATACCCCTGACGAAATTCTGGGAATACAGCTCGGCATATTCGATCCTGGTGGAAAGCGGTGTGTCCGGAACAGAGGGGAATCTCACGACTGAGGAAGTACTTTCTACGACATTTTCCACGAGAGCGTTTGTCGTCATAGAATCTCCGTCGGATCCCATGAAATCTGGTCCGGAAGAGGAATACACGCTCTTTTTCGATCAGCCGCCCGTTTCGCTCCAGGATATTTCTGACAATTTTTCTATCCCCGAGGCTGCCGGAGGATCCATACGCTATAAGAAGATGTGCACAGATCCCGCCCAGCGGGGAACGACCTGGGAAGAGACCTGCGAAAAGATAAACGATCCGAGAAGGATCATCGTCTCGTTCAAAGATCCCCTGGAAAATGAAAAAAACTATGGTTTTGTATTCTCAGCGGGACTTCCCGTGACGATCACCGCGGACGAGTCCCGTCCTGAGATCGTGCTCAGCAATGAGTGGCTTGGAAAAGGATGGACTCTTCCGGAAGATGTGTACGTCCCCTTCACCATCGTCCCGAAACCGGAAGTCATTGGCACATATTCAGAAGAAGGGAGTTATAAAGAGCTCTGCATCTTTACGAATAATCCGTTCAATGACGAGAGCGTCCTCAAAAACCTTCATTTCGATCCCGCTCCTCCCGCTGATTTCACGATTTCCATCACACCCGTCTGGAACGATTATCAGACCGAAGGACCGTACTGGAACTGTCAGGTCCCGAAATACACCGGAAAAAATGCGATCCAGATCACGATGAAACTTGATTTTGAAGAGGATTACCGCGTATGGCTGGATACGAAAGTGGAAGATGTATTTGGACAGAAGCTCTCAAACGAATATACCTTTGAACATTCAACAGGACCACTCCTGGACGAAGATATCATGCTGAACGCAGTCTCTCCCTATTCCACCATCGTCCCGTATGACGGAAATCCTGTTGTCGTGTTTCATTCCGTAAATATTCCCGATTCGGTCACCCTCGACATCTGCAAGGCGGACATCACTGCGATCCTCGAAAAAGAGGATGCTCTCTATAACTCTTATCATGATACGCCCTGGATCCCGGACAGCGGGAGCTGCGAGTATTTTACGACTGTGGAGAAACAGATTCCGGACTCTCCCTGGGAGGACATATATCTCGAAGCGGATCTCAAAGAAATCCTCGGGGATAAATACGTAAAAGGTGCGTATATTGTCTCCGCTCATCATCCGCGGGTCACGGATACGATTTATGAAAGCGGTTATTTCGGAGGACAGAATGAGAAGAAAGTAACGCGGTATTCCCCTGTTGTCGTTCAGGTAACGGATCTTGCCCTCGTGTCGAAAGACGACAATGAACACCTCTTCGCATGGGTCTCCCGCATCTCGAACGGGGATCCGGTTTCTGCTGATATTTCCTCTCTCACCTACGACTGGACTTTTTCACAGAGAAAGCTGATCGAGAGAGCTCTCGGCACAACTGATGAGACCGGAGTTATCGAGTCTGCCGGAAACACCGGATTCAGCTATCTCCTCGCGAGAAGCAAGGACGGGGATTCCATCGCATTAAGCTCCGACTGGTATGCCGGTGACTACCGGTATCCGGGAGGATACATCGAGGGGAGAGGATACATCTTCACCGACCGTCCGATCTACCGCCCCGGCGATGCTGTGGAGGGGAAAGCTATTCTTGTTACGGACAAGGATCTCACCTATTCGTTTATCTCGAACGCCATGGTAAAAATGACGGTGCGGGATTCCCAGTGGAACACGATCCTCGAAGGAGAGAAGTATACAACGAACAAAATGGGGGCGCTCCATTTCTCGTTCCCTCTCCCCAAGGATGTCGGTCTCGGTTACGTGAGTATAGAACTCTGCACAGAGGGATGGTTTAATTCGTATTGTTTCAGTTCTTCCGTTTCCGTTGAGGAATACAAAAAACCGGAATTCGAAGTGACCGCAGAGAGTTCAAAACCAGACTATTTGCAGGGAGAAGAAGTTTCTCTTGCCATGAGCGCCGACTATTATTTCGGAGCTCCGGTTGCAGGCGGGGAGATGAATTATTCTCTCAAGAGATCGACCTATCGTTTCGACCGGTATGATGATGAAGATGGATTTGTGTTCGAAGAAGGCGGAGGGCTCTGGATCCCTTACTGGTATGGGGATTACGATTATGGATACGGGAGCCGGTACTCCTACTCTTCCTCGTATTATCCCTATGACGATGCGGAATATTTGGGGAATGAGATTTTCACGCTCGATGAGAATGGAAAGTACACGAAATCCGTACCCATCGCACTTCCGCTCTCAGGCGCGGACGCGCAGATGAATCCCCCGACTCCCGATAAACGCATCACCTTCGATCCGGTCCGCGTGAGCAAGACCTATACTGTTGAAGTGACCGCGGAAGACAGCAACAAGAATCCGGTGTATTCATCCGCCTCCTTCACCGCCCACGGAGCGAAAAAACTCGTGGGACTCAAGCCGGAGAAATGGAGCGGAAAAGCGGGAGAAGAGATGACGATCCATACCGTAATCGTCGATACGGACGGCAATCCTCTGTCCGGGGAAAAGGCGCATCTCACGGTGATCCTCGAGGAACAGGTGGAGGATGAGAAAAAGGAAGAGGACACATCGAGATATTCATACAAGACCTATCATCTCGAAGAAGCGATCATCGCGGAATCCGATGTCACATCCGCGGAACTGGGAAAAGGAAGTTATTCCTTCACTCCACCCGAGGACAAGCCGGGCACTTATAAAGTCGTCGCGGAAATGACGGATGACCTGGGACAAAAACAGCGCGCGAGCTTTTCTCTCTACATCTACTCGAAAGACTATGTCGATGTCACGCAACTTGAAGAGAAGCGCATCGATATCATCCCCGACAAGAGCGAATATGCCGTCGGTGACAAGGCGATCCTTACTGTAAAAAGTCCACTCTCGGCAGGATCCACGAACTATCTCCTCACGAAGGAGCGCGGATTTCTCTATGATTCCTCTCTTATGACCCTGACCGGTGATCCCGTCATCGAGGTCGAAGTGACCGAAGAGATGGTCCCGAATATGCACGTGACTCTCCTCGGGCAGCAGTACGGAGCTGAACCCGCACTTGCCTACGGAGAATTTGAGATCACCACGAGTACGAAAGCAAAAGAACTCGGCGTTGCGATCACCACCGATAAAGAAGAATACCTTCCGGGAGAAGAGGTGACTCTTACCGTGAGCGTAGACCAGGGAAATGCTCCCGCGGAAATCGCGGTCATCGTCGTCGATAAGGCGAATCTTGCGCTCGTCGCTTCTTCCCGTCAGAAGATCCTCGATTTTTTCTACTCGAAGAGGTCTATCTCCGTACGGACGCTCGCCACTCTCCTCCATTTGAATACAGAGATCGACCTGAGCAATGTCACCTCCGTCCCGTTGACCGGAGGAGGAGGGATGGATTACGCGGAAGGAGCGATGAACATCGCTCTCCCTTCTGCAGCTCCCATGGATATGATGGCGGAAGAGGCGGATTTTTCAGCGCAGAAGAGCGTCTCAAGAGAAATGGCAGATGATGAAATGAAGGGCGGAGACGGTCTTGCGTCGAAGAAGAGGACCGACTTTAAGGACACTGCACTTTTTGAAGCGATCCAGGAGATCGGAGAAGACGGCAAGACGGAAGTCGTCTTCACCCTCCCCGATAATCTCACCACGTGGGAAGTCATCGTCATCGGACTCAATGAAAATTTCCAGGCAGGAGAAGGAGAGAAAGAGATCCGGACGAAAAAGCCTCTTCTCCTGAGACCGCAGACACCCCGGTTCATCCGGTTCGGAGATTCAATCGAACTCCGGGCAAACATCCACAATGAAACGGACTCCGCCCTCTCGGTAATAACAATTCTCACTGCCGAAAACCTCTCCATCGAAGATACGACCGAAGAAACCACGATACCCGCTCATGACTCAGCGGATGTCGTCTTCCGGACGAGTGCATCAAAAAGCGTGGTCGGGGAGAAAGCGGTGGTGACGTTCAAAGCCGAAGGCGGCGGTTATGTCGATGAAGTGGAGATGTCATTCCCCGTTCTTCATTATTCGACACCTGAAGTCGTTGCATCCTCCGGTGTCACAACGACTCTCTCCTATATCGAGAAGGTCCGTCTTCCGGATTATGTCGTAAAATCACTCGGTTACCTCACGATCACGACGAGCGCAACGCTCGCGAATTTCCTCGACAGCGGACTCAATTATCTCGTCCAGTATCCTTACGGATGCAATGAGCAGATCGCGAGCGCTCTCCTCGGGCTTGTCCTCTACAATGAAGCGACGAATCTCCCGAATTTCGAAGGGCATCTCATCATGCCCTCTCTCTATGATGAATACGGGAATCTCACGACCTACGAGAACGCCGTTTCGGAAGCAGTTGACACACTCACGAAGAATCAGCGCTATGACGGCGGATGGGGATACTGGGTAGGTTCAGTAGAACCTTCTGCCGAACTCACCGCTCATATCCTCTATGTCTTCTCGATTCTCCAGGAGAACAATGTCCAATACTCAAGCAATATTGTTCCCAATGCCTCGAATTTCCTTCTCAATTATTACGAAACGAAGCGCGATCTCGATCCCACGGAACTGGAGATGAAGTATTCCTATCAGGCGGATGCCCGCGCTTTCATGCTCTTCGCTCTCTCGACGAATAATCCGGAAGAAGCACGACTCAAAGGTCTGACCGATTTTTCGCTCGAAAAGCAGGATCTCCTCACGAATTACGGGCAGGTGTATCTCCTCCTCCACCTCCAGAACATGGGGATCGAAGAGAAAATCCGGGAGAAGCTTCACGAGTCTCTCCAGTCAAAACTCGAGATCGACCCGAGGGGGATGTTCCTGAATCCGGGAGATGACGGATGGTACTACACCCTCCATAATTCCGGCCACAAGCTTACCGCGCTCTATCTCAAAGCACTCGTCCGTGATGAAGAGGGGAAACTCCAGGAAAATCCATTCATCCCGAGAATGATCCGGTGGCTCACGGGATCCCGGCATGATGGTCAGTGGCATGATACCCAGGCGACCGTCGCCGTCCTCGACGCGTTTGTCGACTACCTCGATAAGAGCAAGGAGAACCTCGCGGATTATGACGCGACGATCGTCGCGGATCAGCGCGAAGTCGAGAAATACCATGTCGACGGCGACACCCTCTTTGACACGCACGAGATCAGGATATCTGCCGAGGATATCGTCGACCGCGGAGACAAGGGACTCATCGTCCAGTTCCTCAAGGAAGGGAGCGAGGAGGGAGCTCTCTATTATGATCTCGTTCTCAAGTATTACCTCCCGATCGATAAGATCGAAGCCAGGGAAGAAGGCATGACCATTCTCCGGGAATACTATAGCTCTGATGATACGGCGCTTGACAATCCCGTTTCCGGAGGATCGATCGGCGATGTCATCAAAGGGCGGATCACCGTCGTCGTTCCGGATGAGAGACATTTCGTCGCGGTCGAGAATCCGATCCCGTCAGGGACTGAGCTCATCAACTTCAATCTCGCGACGAGCGACAAGAGCATTTTGAACCAACCGTTTGAGGAACCGACACCAACGCCCTATTTTGAAGACTATTATGACGGCGGGTACGCTCCCCGCTCATATAAAATCTCTTCCTGGTGGTGGTGGAATCCGTGGACGCACACAGAAATGCGCGACGACCGGCTCCTCCTCTTCGCGGATTATCTGAGTCCGGGCGTCTACACCTACGACTTCTATCTCCGCGTCACCCATTCCGGAGAATTCGTGAATCCTCCCGCGCGGGCTGAGGAAATGTACTTCCCGGAGATCTGGGGAAGAACAGGAGGATCGGTGTTCACGGTGAAGCAGTAAGAAAATAGAAAATCCGTGATAGCGAAAGAGGCTTCCTGAAAAGGAGGCCTCTTTTTCCTCTGTCACCCCGGATTTGATCCGGGGTCTCCCTGTTGAGGGTTTGAGCAAGGTAATAGCAAGCGGTGCTCATGGCAATTAAATTATGGTCCCGCTACATGCGGAGATTCCGGATCGGAGGCCGGAATGACAAAGTTAAGTTCGGATGACAGTTTCTGAATGCCACTTTCTCTCCTTGTTATCCAAACAATTTTCTTGACAACTCTCTCTCTTTATGTTTCAATCCATCCCCACTCCCATTGCGGAGTGACGTGTGTGTATCTTCCGAACCTTCGGATAGATGCATGCCGCGATCTTTGACAGCAAGGGCAAGAAAGAAGACATGGATTATTCGAAGAACAAAAAAGGAAATCTGCTCCGGAAAGATCAGGAAAAAATGGTTTTTCCGGAGCAGATCTTTTCATTTTTTTTCAGCGGGACGACTGGAGTACAGAGACATGAAGTATGGAGTCCTGGTGTTGCTAGTCGCTTCCATCAACGCGAATGCCGCCGACCTTTCGATTACAGCCTCCGGGCCGTGCATCGACTGGTCATTTATCAACTCTGGTGAGACGGTGCCCTGCACCTTCACCATAACCAACAACGGTCCCGGAACCGCCACAAATGTCTGGATCCTTGGCGACGTGCCAAGGTATTCGGCCTGGTGGACACTTGATGTCCCGTGCCGGGACTGGGCAGAGAACCCCTTCAGTGGAGCTCTCCCCGTCTGGTGCGAGCTCGGAACGCTCGGGTCTGGTGAAGTGACTTCGGTCACGTTCAACACCACTCTCGACTGGGACCTCACAGACCCCGGCGCCGACTGGTGGATGTCGGTTGGGAGTGATCAAGTGGAGGAGTGGAGCATTGATAACCACTACTTCGCTTCGTTGCCACTCTCACCGAGCATCCCGCCCGGCCCCGTTGTCGGTCCCGACCTGTCGTGTTGGCCGCAGCTTCTTGCACGTTCGGGCCGCACGATGACCGTGCGATACCCGGTGCATCATGAAGGAACGACCAGCGCGATCGCGTGGGGAAGCTTTCTCCTTGTCGACGCCCCTCCCGGGACGCTGACCTGGACGACTTCCTTTTCGGGCGGGTGCACTCGCACCTCCGCAGTCGATGGCACATTCGACCTCTTGTGCGCATTGGGATATATCGAACCCAACGACACAAGATATGTCGATGTCACCGTCGAGCTCGCGCCCGAGGCGACTGACCCCGCACCGTGGTACGCACACTGCGGATCGACCGTGCCCGAGTGGCCGTCATACGACTTGAACCATCCCAGGACAACTTATCCCTGGGGCGGACTCTTCGCAGACGGGTTCGAGTCGGGCGACACCGCAGCGTGGTCGGCTACCCACAACTAGCGTCTGATTTTCGCGCCGAAAGCCGCAAAGGCTTCGGCTTGAATAATAATCCATTCTTCTCTCATGCTCCACGGGGGGTTGGCGTTTTTCCCGCGCCTCCCCCCGCTGTCTTTTTTTTGAATTCTCCCCTTCGTAACTTTCTTCACGAAATACGCGGGGATTTTTGATATTTCCGGCAAAGCGTCTTACGAAGCGGGAGATTCCCGTGTAGAATGTTCCCCGGTGGTTTAGAAAAACAATGGAAAATACGTTCACATACATAGCATTCTTTCTCACTTTCTTCTCGGTACTCTTCGGAGTTCATTTTTACGTGTTCTACCGGCTCATCGGGTATTTCCATATTCCTCTTCAGATCTGGCATTTCGGAATCATCGGATTTCTCGCTTTTTCCTACGTCCTCGCGCGGATCATCAAAGGATTCCTTCCTGACAGTATCTCGCTTTTTTTCTATGCATTTGCTTCCGTGTGGCTCGGCATCCTCTTCTTTTCCCTCGTCTTCACTGCGCTTTCAGAACTTTTCCGTTTCATTCCCGTAAAATCCGAATTCGTCGGCGCCGGAGTCATCATTCTCACGCTCATCATATCAGTGTACGGGGTCGTGAACGCGCGGTATGTGATGAAAACTGATTTTATTGAAATCTCTTCAGACAAAGTGGAAAAGGACATTCGCATCGTCCAGATCTCGGATGCCCATATCGACGCGATGAAGAACCACGCGTTCCTGCAGAAGATCGTGGAGAAAGTGAACGGACTCGACCCGGACATTGTCGTCATCACCGGAGATTTCATCGATGACACTCTTCCTCCGGATGTCTATGCCCCGCTCAAGAAGATGGAAGGAAAGAAATATTTCATCACGGGAAACCATGAGCACTATCATGGCCCGATGAATGAGATCCCTATTTTCGAAGAATCGGGGATCATCGTCCTCGATGATGAAACTGCCGAGGCGGAAGGCATCGAGATCATCGGGGTCTCCTATTCGGCAGTGAAGAACCATCTCCCGGATACTTTGAATTCTCTTCCCATCGATAACACCAAGTTCACCGTTCTCCTCCACCATGTCCCGGAGAAAATCGAATTCGTCAGAGACAAGAACATCGACCTCATGCTCTCCGGACACACGCACGCGGGACAGATTTTTCCGTTCAATCTCATTGTTTCTCTCGTCTTCCCGTATTCAAACGGAAGATACGATTTCGATGACACCGTCCTCTATGTTTCTCCTGGCACCGGATACTGGGGGCCGCCCATGAGAGTCGGATCCCGGAACACCATCGCCGTCATCGATATAAAGAAAAAAGAATAAGCACAAAGCACAAAAGAATGTCTCTGCCACGAGTTCCTCTTTTTTCCTTTGTGCTTTCTCTTTTTGCTTCTGTGATCAATCTCCCGAATACCACTTGATTCTGATTCGTTGTCCATGATACCATATACCATGGTATTAGGTTTTTATCCTTCCCTATGGCTCACAACTCTCCAAAAGTCACCATCGCCCTGAAAAAGGCTGGGTCACTCCTCGACAAAGTAGTCACCATGGTTGAAGAGGACAAGTATTGCATCAGCATTATCCAGCAGAATCTCGCCGTCATCGGTCTTCTTCGTTCCGTGAACGAGCTCCTCCTCGAAGGGCATCTCCATCATTGTTTTGCGAATGCGATGAAATCAAGGGATGAAAAACTCCAGTTGACTATGATCGAGGAACTTTTGAAAGTCATGAAAACGGCACAAAAAAAATAAATCATTTCTTGTCATCCACCACTTATGAATAAAACCTTTCATGTCGAAGGAATGCATTGCGCAAGCTGTGAACTCCTCATGGAAAAGGAACTGAAGAAGATCCCCGGAGTGAAGGGATGTTCGATTACCCTCAAGAGCGGGAAAACAGTGGTGGAGCTCAGTAAAAATGTGTCGGATGAGAAGATCAAAAACGTTATTGAACAATGCGGGTACAGCATTTCAAATCCGGATCCGTTGAAAAATGAAAAGAAAGGGAATAGGAAGTTTACCCAAAAAGATTTTTTCCTCCTCCTCGCAATCCTCGCCGGTGGATTCATTCTCTATGAAGTCATGAAGAATGTGAACATCTCCGTCAATCTTCCCGCTTTTGGCTCGAAAGTGGGTGTTCTCGTGGCACTCATCATCGGATTTGTCGCATCGATTTCGACCTGTCTCGCGCTCGTCGGAGGCATCGTCATGGGATTCGGAAGTGTGTATTCCGAAGGAGATGAGAAGCCGTCGCTCATGAAAAGACTCATCCCGCATCTCTACTTTCATGCCGGACGGATCGGCGGATTTGTTTTCCTCGGAGCCCTTCTTGGGCTTATCGGGAGCAAGATCACGTACTCCCTGGGCTTTGCCGGTTATCTCACTATGTTTGTGGCCATAGTTCTCTTTTATATTGGTCTCCACATACTAAACCTTGTCCCGAACATCACGAGATTCGGATTTCATCTTCCGAAATCACTCTCGAGAAAAATCAGCGACATCGAGAAAAACGACCATCATCTCACGCCAGTCATTCTCGGACTCCTCACTTTTTTTCTCCCATGCGGATTCACGCAATCCATGCAGCTTGCCGCAGTCGCATCCGGAAATCCAGTGACGGGAGGACTGATCATGGGTGTGTTCGCTCTCGGAACTCTTCCGGTCCTCCTCGGGGTCGGGCTCGGATCCTCCTATGCAAAAAACAATTCGTTTCCGGTTTTGAAAAAATTCATCGGAGTGCTGCTCCTCTTTTTCGCGCTCTATTCATTTAACTCTGGTCTCGTCCTTGCCGGATCTTCATTCACCATTGATTTTTGGAAAAACCCGGGTGGCAGCGAGATGAATACTTCCTCTGAGGTCGTTGATACGGATACCGGAAAGAAGATTCAGGTAGTGAAGATGACGGTTGATTACGCCTTTGCACCAACGGAATTTACTATCAAAAAAGGGATCCCCGTCCGCTGGGAAATCGACGGGGTGAATATCTCCGGATGCAGCAGTGAAGTAGTCATTCCCAAGCTCAGGATGCAGAAAAAACTTTCAAAAGGTCTCAATGTCATCGAATTCACTCCAGAAGAAGAAGGAACGATTCCCTTCTCCTGCGGTATGGGCATGCTCACCGGAAAATTCACCGTCGTAAATGATGATTCAGCGCTCACTCCTTCGTCCGCAACGGCGAATCCTCCCCCGACAACGGCAGAGGATATAGACTCCGCGGTTCCCGCTGTGGGACACACGTGCGGAGGAAGCGCAGGACGATGCGGAGGGGGATGTGCCGGCGGGTGTGGAGGTCCCGGTGGAAATCCTACCTGCTCCATGCACGGGCAAGCCACTCAATAATACTTCTCAGCATCATTCAATCAAAACCCAGACTATGACTTTCACTCCGGGCTTTTTCCATACGTGAAAAGTCCCCTATGAAAACGAAGGACTCATCGTAATTTTCCTCTTCGTTCTCTTTGATTGAAGAATAGATCCCTGCCACCGAATCGGGAGAGAATTGGAGACAACGCTATCCTGATTTCCTCTTCTTTATGGGAGTCCTGACGATCTCGACCGGGGGAGCGAGATTCTCTCCGAATTCCAATTTGTAGATATGGAGAAAGGTGAGAGTGAGTTTCAGGACGAGAGGGCCGAAGACGATCCCCTGAAATCCGAACGCGAATGCTCCTCCGAGCATAACGAGGAGCACCGCGAGCGGATGGAGTGCTGATGTCGATCCGATGATATAGGGCTTGATGATGTTGTCCGCAAGGCTTACGACTCCGAGACAGAAAACAAGAAGGAATACACCGGCAATATATTTTTGCGAGACAAAAAGGACGATGACGAACGGAACCCAGATGAGCGAGATCCCGATATACGGGATGGGGGAAAAGACAGCTCCAAGAGCGCCCCAGAAAACAACATTCGAGAATCCTACGATCTTTAATGCGATCGCGAGCAATATCCCCTGGGCGATCGCGGCACCGAAAATACCGTAGACGATCGACTGCATGAGCGCGTTCATCTTCTGAAAGAGCTCATTGCGATATTTTTCCGGGAGCGGAATGATCGATTTCAAATAGCTGATCGTCTTGTCCCCGTCGCGGATAAAATAAAAAAGCGCGAGAAGGAAAACGAGCATGTGGAGGATGAAGACTGAGATGTTCTTCACGATGTTCGTTGTTTGTGCGATGAGAAAAGAGCTGATCGTCCCGACGGAATCCCGCACTGCAGAGAAAACTTCCTCGGGAGGAATAAGATCATTCGTGATGACCTGTTCGATCCATCCCTGAAGCATCGGATAATTTTTCACCACCGGCAGGTCCTTGTAGTTGTTGATATCCATGTCATTGATCTCCGTCTTGATGAGGATATAGGCATCGGAAGCCTGATTTACGAGTGATATGAAGAAAAAAATAAGCGGGACGATGATGAGGACAAGGACGAGAAGCATCGAGATGAACGCCGCGAAGGTCCTGGAAAAAGTGACGAATCTCCGTATCCGCTTATGGATCGGGTATATCGCAGCAACGATGATGAGCGCGACATAGAGCGTGCTCAGAAAAGATGAAACAAAGAGAAACGAGATGAGGAGAAGGAGGAGAAGGCTGCCGATGAGAAACCTCTTCTCGATCCCCCCCATGCTTTTCGAATTGTTGATTTCATTCATAAAGGAATCTTATGAAAGGAGAGCAAATGAAACTGGAAAGAAAACTCTGCGGACGCTGAAATTCATCACTTCATTTCTCAACGGATTCAGAAGCCACTCCGAGGAGTTCTATCGAATCTCCAGTAGCCCCGCGTGTTTCTTCCGGATTGTATTCGGTATCGAGGAGTTCCAGATTATCCATATTCTCTGGGACGACCTCCATTCCTCCCGGATCTTCGTCGGCTGAGGGCGGCGGTACCATCGTCACGCATCCGTCCCTTTCCGGGTCCCAGATCGAATCTGCTTTTGCCTCGCATGTTGTTTTTTCCTCAGCGCAGACTTCGTCGGCATATTTTTCATACTCGGCATTGAGATACGTGTTTGCTTCTTCTGTGTTCATCCCGATATCTCCGCAGTATTCGCCGTGGAACGCGCATTTGCAGTATTGAAAATCAATATAGACTCCGCAGTAATCATTTTTGATGTCAGGTTTTTCGCAGGCGAGGAATTCTTCCGTGAAGTCCCCTTCCGACTCCGGTTCAGACATGTCCTCAGGTCCGCGTTCGGGAGTATCCTCGCCGGTCTCTTCATCAGCTTCTCCAGTGTCGTAATCAATCATGACTTCCCCGAATTCACTCTCCATTTTTTCACGTTCACCGCTCGCATCGAGAGCACTCCCGAAATACGGATCCACCAGGATGACCGGGAGAAGATCAAGATATGTATTGTCCTCGTCGGCTCCTTTCAGCATTTCATCCCGGAAAACTTCCAGCGCACTTCTCATCTCTTCTTCCGTTCCGACCTTTGAGAGATCATAGAGATCGATGATCCTCTTTCCCACTTTCCATTCCTGAAGTCTGTCTCTCTCGTCTTCCGGTGCCGTTTCGATTTTGAGATCCCAGATGAGGTTTTTTACGACATAATCATCTTCGTTCGGAAGAGTCAGTTTCATGAGTTGCTCAGTTGACTGGAGTACATCAGATATTTCCTGAGAGATCTCCTCCCCTTTCTCTCCGCTCATATCCAGGATCTCCGATTTTGCTTCCCTGAGAAAACGATTCGCGAGTTCGATCTCTCCTTTTTCAAAAAGAATGGCCGCTTCTATGAGTTCCCTTCCGAAAATATCGAGCGTCTTTTTCACCTTTCCTTCTCCGGCGGTAAGAAGGTCAATCCGATCCTGGATCTTTTTCACTTCGTAACCGAATGATCCGGGAAGGGCTCCCGCATACTCCTCTCTTCTCTTCCCGAGATCGTTTCGAAGAACTGTCTCATATTCCTCGTCATTTTTCAGATTGCCCCGATACCAATCCGATTCCATTTCATCGGGCAGGATCCGTTCGCTGAGCGGCTCGCCCCTGCTCCCGAAGACGTACCGGGATCCTTCTATGAGTTCCAGTCCTTCGATCACATCCCGTGAATAGGGGTCGAGGGAGCGGACTTCTACAGTATGCTCCGGGACAAGGATGATGGAATTTCCGTCGGCGTCCGATGAGATATCAAGGACCGTCCCGCGGATGCCGGCGTTGACATACGTTGTCTGAACGGAAAACGCCATATCGGGATCCGTCTGTTTCTGGATCTTCGACCAGATCCTTCCATTCTCGAGATCGATGAGGACCTCACTCTTTCCGACTGCAAACGCAGAAGCATCAAGCCGGGCAAGCTGAAGATTTGTTCCGCCTTCGATCCGCGCAATGGAATCTTCGAAAAAAGTGATAGAGGCGAGTCCGTCCGGAGAGACCTCGATGACATCCCCTTCTTTGAGTATTGTCTCATCCGGCACCTGGCCGTTGTTCACGAGGACTGTCCCCTTTTCAATGGTCAGGACTGTATCCTGAGGTTTATACGACTGGTCTCCCTGATACCCGAATGGATCGAGAAAGATGAGGAGTGTCAGCGCGGTCGTGATGAGGATGAGGACGAGGATGGAGTTGATAAGAATCTTCTTCATTTTCTGAATCTTGAGATGATCGAGGATTACGGTCATACTACACTCTCATCGCAGTGTTATACAAATGAAGTTTTCTCCTCTGGATGGCTTTAGGAAAAGTACAAAGCACAAAGTACAAAGCACAAAGTACAAAGTACAAAACCGCAAAAGAAAAAAGAAAAAGCACAAAAGAGAAAAGAGATCAAAACGAGCAAACAAGCGGACAAGCCAACAAGCTTTTAAGCAAGCAAGTTTACGGGAATTTTCGCTTATCTGCTTCTGCTTGCTCGCTTAACTGCTTGCACGCTCGCCTGCATTTTTTTCTTTTCTCTTTTCTGTTTTCTCATTTTTCTTTTATTGTGAAGAAGCACAACGTATTTCTTGCCCATTCCCTATGCCATCATGCGCGCAGTGTTCGGAAAGTTTCATCACGACAGATGAAGACCTGAAGTTTCTTACCAAGATGCATGTTCCTTCCCCCTCTCTCTGCCCTGAATGCAGAATGCAGAGACGAATGGCGTTCCGGAATGAAAAAACTCTCTATAAAAGAAAATGCGATCTCTGCGGAAAAAGTACGGTGTCTCTCTATTCCCCGGAGAAACCGTTCCCCGTCTACTGCACGGAATGTTTTTGGAGCGACGGATGGGATCCCCTGGAGTACGGACGGGAATTTGATTTTTCCAGACCTTTCTTTCCGCAGTTCTCCGAGCTTCTTCAGAAAGTCCCGAGACTCGGGATCGTGAACAAGCAGTGCGAAAACAGCGATTACTGCAATTACTCTTTCGCGAACAAGAACTGCTATCTGACTTTCGGAAACCATTATGAAGAAGAATGCCTGTACGGCCGGTATTCCACGAAAAACAAAAACTGCATGGACTACCTCTATCTCTATGAAAGTGAACTCTCCTACGAGTGCCTTTTTTCAAAGAACCTCTACGAATGCGTTTTTCTCGATCATTCCGAAGAATGCGGGAACTGCCATTTCTCCGTTGACCTCAAAGGCTGCAAGCACTGTCTCTTTTCAGCAAATCTCCGGCACAAAGAGTATTACATCTTCAATAAAGAGTATTCCCGTGATGAATACCTGGAGAAACTGAAGGAATACGGACTGAATACCCATAAAGGATTCGAGACCGCGCGATCATACTTTATCCATGAATTCCGGACCCAGTTCCCCTTCCGCGCGGTGTACCAGACCAATACTCAAAACTCAACGGGAAGCAATCTTGAGAACTGCAAAAACCTTCGTTCGGTGTTTGACTCGTCAAAATGCGAAGATATTGCCTACACCGTCCAGGCGGATGAGACCTATGACTCCATGGACATGACGTGCATGGGATACGATCGGAGTGAACTCTGCTACGAGACGATCGGATGCTCTGGGCTCTTCAATTCCGTTTCCTGCGATTCCTGCTGGCACAACTCCAACCTTCTCTATTCCAATCTCTGCTTCACCTGTGACAGCCTTTTCGGATGCATTTCTCTGCGACACAAGAAATACTGCGTACTCAACCGGGAATATTCAAAGGAGGAATACGAAAAGAAACGGAAAGAGATCATTTCCCATATGGAAAAGACCGGAGAATGGGGCGGATTTTTCCCGTCGGACATCTCGCCCTACGCTTATAACGAGACAATTGCTCAGGAATATTTTCCTCTGGAAAAAGAAGAGATCCTGAAGAAAAGATGGAAATGGAGAGATGAGGACAAGCCGGATTTCTCAGGTGTGACGAAGAGGATCTCCGCGAAGAGACTTCCGGAAACGATCGGTAAAATCCCTGATGACATTCTGAACTGGGCGATCGAATGCGAAAAAAGCGGAAAACCGTTCAAAGTTCAGAAAAAAGAACTGGAGTTCTATCGGACAATGGATCTCCCGGTTCCCCACTTCCATCCGGATGTCCGTATGGAAATGCGTCTCGCACTCCGCTCGCCGAGAAAACTCTGGGATCGGGACTGCGCAAAATGCGGGAAATCGACTCCGGCGACCTTTTCTCCGGAAAGACCGGAAACGGTATACTGTGAAGAGTGCTACCTGAATTCGGTGTATTGAAGCCGGAAAGCGGAAAAGCGTTCAGGCGGGTAAGCGGAAGAGCATTTTATATTTGCTTACAAGCTTGCTGGCTTGCCTGCTTGTAGCAGATCGTGCCTTATGAACATTGTTGTTTTCCAGAAGGAGAAATCGGTACAATGACTCCATGAAACATTGCTCTTCCTGTTCAACGGGATTCGAAGTGAGTGACGAAGATCGTGTTTTCTATGATTATGTCTCTCCCGTGCTGAACGGGAAGAAATTTCAGATCCCTGAACCTGATCTCTGCCCGCCCTGCCGGATGCAGCGCCGGATGAGTTGGAGGAACGAGCGGAAGAACTACCGGAGGAAATGCGGCCTCTGCGGAAAATCCATCATCGCCATGTATGCTCCCGAGTGCCCCTTCCCCGTGTACTGCCCGGAGTGCTGGTGGAGCGACCGTTGGGATCCGGTGGAGTACGGCGCAGACTATGACTTTAGCCGCCCGTTTTTTGAACAGTTCATCGGTTTCTTCAACCGTGTTCCCCATTTCTCCCTCGCCGTCCTCCAGACGACGATGGAGAATTCCGATTTCTGCAACCATGCGGGATACCTGAAAAACTGCTACCTCATCGTGAATTCCGACGAATCGGAAAAGTGCCTGTATGGAAAAGGGATGAATCGGTGTTTCGACTGCGTCGATGGGTTCAAGATCTATGACTGCCAGGCCTGTTATGAAACACTGAACTCGACGAATTGCTCGTTTTCCACTTATCTCATCGATTCGCATAATTCGAGTGAATGTCATTTTTCATCGAGCCTCATCGGATGCAAAAACTGCTTCGGATGCGTGAATCTCCGGAATAAGGAATTCTGGTTTTTTAATGAAAAATGCACGGAAAAGGAATATCAGGAGAAAGTGGCATCCATGCAAAAGAAAAAATCTCCTGAAGAAATTGTTCAGGAATTTCTTGCATTCAGGACGGCATCTCCTCAAAAGTGGATGCAGGAGAAAAACACGGAAAACTGCACGGGCGATTATCTCGTGAACTGCAAAGACTCGTTCCACTGCTTTGACGCGGAATTCCTCGAGCAGTCGAAATACTGCTCGGATATCAAGAAAGGCGGAAAAATGAGCTTCCGGAACCATGACATCACCTATTTCGGGATGGGTGTCGACGCGTCCTACGAGTGTTCCGTTGCCGGGTACAACGCGAACCATACACTTTTTTGCGAGAATGTCTGGGACAGCTCAGATTCCTACTATTCCATGCTCTGCCCTCAGGGGACCCATGATCTCTTCGGATGCGTGGGGCTCCGGCATGCCGGATATTCGATCTTCAATAAGAAATACTCGAAGGAAAAGTATGAGGAGATTGCGGCGAAGATCATCGGGCACATGATGCAAACAGGTGAATGGGGAAAGTTCTTTCCCACTGAAATTTCCCCGTTCGGATACAACGAAACAACGGCGACAGAATATTTTCCATTAACGCAAAGAGATGTGGAAAAACGCGGATGGAAATGGTACCCGGAGAAGGAACCGGATTTTTCGGAAGTCACGAAAATAATCCCCGCGGAGAAACTCCCCCGCCGGATTTCCGAAATTCCGGATGATATTCTGAACTGGGCGATACAATGTTCTGTTTCTGGTCGTCTTTTTAAAATCCAGAAAGCGGAGCTCGATTTCTACCGGAGAATGGACATCCCGGTCCCCCGCCTCCACCCCGATGTACGCCACGAGAAGAGGATGAGCCTCCGGAATCCGAGGAGGATCTGGGAAAGAAAATGCGCAGAGTGTAAAAAAGAAATGGAAACGACATTCGCGCCGGAGAGGGAGGAGAAAGTGTATTGCGAGAAGTGCTATCTGAATTCGGTGAATTGAAGCCGGAAAGCGGGAAAGCGTTCAAGCGGGTAAGCGGATGAGCATTTTATATTTGCTTACAAGCTTGCGGGCTTGCCTGCTTGCTGCAGATCGTGCCTTATGAAAATTGTTGTTTCCCAGAAGGAGAAATCGGTACAATAACTCCATGAAACATTGCTCTTCCTGTTCATCGGAATTCGATGTGAGCGACGACGACCGGGGGTTTTACAAAAAAATCGGCGTTCCGGAACCGACGCTCTGCCCTTCCTGCCGCCAGCAGAGGAGGCTGGTCCAGGCGAATCATCTCTTTCTCTATAAACGGAAATGCGATTTCACCGGAAAGGAGATCATCGCCCAGTTCCCCCTTCATGCCCCATTCCCGGTCTATGACCAGAGCGTGTGGTACAGCGACGCATGGGATCCGCTCAAGTACGGACAAGACTATGATTTTTCCAGACCGTTTTTTGAGCAGTTTGCGGAACTCCGCGGCAAAATCCCGAGGCCGAATCTGTTTACTGCATACCAATATGACGAAAACTCCGCATACACGAATCACTCCGGGAAGAACAAAAACTGTTATTTCATTTTCGATTCCGATGAAAACTGGGATTCCCTCTACTCGTACAGCATCAACGGATGCCGGAGCTCGATGGATCTCTTCCGCGTCCGGAACAGCGAACTCTGTTATGAGTGCGTCGACTGTCTCACCTGCTACAACTCCGCATATCTTGAGAATTCCGAAAACTGCAGCGATTCGTATTTCCTGAAAAACTGCATCGGATGCGTGAAATGTATTTTTTCGGTGAATCTCAGGAATAAGAAATTCTATATCAGGAATCAGCCCGTTTCCGAAACGGAATATCAAACGTTCGTAGAGCAATTGAGGAAGTACGGGGAAATCCAGAAGACAAAAGAGGAGTTTTCCCGTTATGAGAAAGAGTTCCCCCGCAAGTATATGCACGGGACACATAACGAAGATGTCCTCGGGGATTATCTCGTCCACTCAAAAAACTCCCAATATTGCTTTGATTGTTCGTATCTCTGGGACTGCAAATATGTGTGTCAGGCATGGAATCCCATAAAAACCAGTATGGATATCCAGGAGTGTGGCGACGGAGATCATCTGTATGAATGCACGATCTGCGGATACAACTCAGTGAACATGCTGTTTTGTGCCGCATGTCTCGATGAGTGTTCGGATATACAGTACTCAATGTACTGTTTTCACTCATCAAACCTTTTCGGCTGTATGGGGCTTCGGCATAAAAAGTATTGCATCCTGAACAAGCAGTATTCTCAAGAAGAATACGAAGCGCTTATTCCCAAAATCATCGAACACATGAAGAGCAAATGGGAATACGGCGAATTCTTTCCCTCTTCTTTTTCCATGTTCGGATATAACGAGACACTCGCGCAGGAATATTTTCCTCTTACAAAAGACGAGGCTCTTAAAAAAGGATATCGATGGAAGGAGGAAGAAAAAATCGATATGTCGGGAGTCGTGAAACAGATTCCAGCAAGTCGATTGCCAGAAAGCATCCTCAATATTCCTGATGATATTCTCAACTGGGCTATTGAATGCGAATCATCGGGAAGACTCTTTCGCATCCAGAAATCAGAATTGAAGCTCTGCCGCCAGATGAATATGCCAATCCCCCATCACCATTTTCTCGTGCGCCATGAAGCGAGGCGAAAAATGAGGAATCCGCAAAAACTCTGGAAAAGGAACTGTGGCCAATGTGGTATCGATATTCAGACGAGTTATGCTCCCGAAAGGCCGGAGAAGATATTTTGTGAAGCGTGCTATCTCCAAACCATCCAATGAAACTCTGCGTTCACTGCAATACGGGATTTGAAATATCGGATGAAGACCGGTTGTTTCTTGATTTTCTCTCCCCGGTCATCGGAGGGAAACGCTTCCCTCTCCCTGAACCGACGCTCTGTCCCGACTGTCGCGAGCAGCGCCGGCTTGCTCAGGCGAATCAGCTCCATCTCTACAAAAGGAAATGCGGTTTCAGCGGAAAAGACATCATTTCGAATTATCATCCTTCGAGCCCTTTCAAGGTCTATGATCAGGAAGTCTGGTATACGGATTCATGGGATGCACTTGAATTTGGGCGGGAATATGATTTTCGGCGACCGTTTTTCGACCAGTACCGCGACCTCTCATATGCCGTCCCGAGACCATCGCTCCACCGCGGATTTCAGTACGACGAAAACGCAGCCTATACGAACTATGCGGGGAAGAATAAAAACTGCTACCTCATCTTCGATTCCGACGAAGACTGGGATTCATACTTCAGCTACAGCTTGAATAATTCAAAAAACTGCATGGACACATTCCGCGTTGAGAAGAGCGAACTCTGCTATGAATGTATCGATTCGCTGAACCTGTACCACGCGGCATATGTCCAGGATTCCGAAAACTGCGCGGATTCCTATTTTCTGAAAAGCTGTATCGGATGCCGGAACTGCCTCTACTCGGTGAACCTCCGGAACAAAACTTACCACATCTGGAATAAGCCGGCCTCAAAAGAAGCGTACGAAGAAGAAGTGAAGAAGCTTGAATCGTATTCTTATATCCATGAAATGGAGAATAAGTTCCGGGAATTTGCACGGGGATTTCCCCAAAAATATCTCCACGGAACACACAATGAGAATGTTTTTGGGGAATATGTAAATCATTCCAAAAATTCATTCTCCTCATTTGACAGCCGGCATCTCTGGGATACGCGGTACATCTTCCAGGCGTTCAACCCTTTGAAAAATTCAATGGACTGCCAGGAATGCGGTGACGGGGAAGGTCTCTATGAATGCGCTTTCAGCGGATACAATGCCTTTAACCTGTATTTTTCCGTTCACTGCCTCGGAGAAACATCGAACTCATTCTACTCAAACCACTGCCCCCATTCTTCGAACCTTTTTGGATGCATCGGCCTCCGGCACAAGAAATATTGCATTCTGAATAAACAGTATTCTGAGAAGGAATATGAAGAGCTTGTTCCCCGTATCATCGAACACATGATGAGCACGGGAGAATGGGGCGAATTCTTCCCGATGGAGCTTTCCTCTTTCGCCTATAATGAAACGCTCGCGGAGGAGTATTTCCCTCTCTCAAAAGAGGAAATCCTGAAGCGCGGACTCAAATGGCAGGATGATCAGGAGCCCGACCTCTCCGGAGTCACTAAAAAGATTGACGCCCGGAGGCTTCCGGAAAATATATCCGATATTCCCGACGACATTCTGAACTGGGCGATCGAGTGCGAGGAATCGGGAAAACTCTTCCGGATCCAGAAAGCCGAACTCGAATTCTATCGAAAAATGAATCTTCCGATTCCCCGCTTCCATTTTCTTGTCCGCCATGAGAAAAGACGGATTATGAGAAATCCAAGAAAATTATGGAGTCGGACCTGCATGAAGTGTGAGAAGGATATCGTGACGAGTTATTCACCGGAACGGCCGGAAAAGGTGTACTGCGAGGAATGCTATCTCCATGCGGTGGGATAATGACGAAGTTCATTTCATTTGCATTTCGCACGGGGAGGTGAGTATCATAATCCCCTTCCTCTTATTATTTTCCCGCAACATATGACGGTCGAACTCGGACAATATCCTCAATCCTTTGAAGCTCTTGCTGAAGTCGGTCTCTCTCCTGAAGGGCGGAACTGTCTTGGATATTCCAAAGAGGAAGATGAAGCCCACAATCGCGCGAGACAGATGATGGAGGAAATCGGAATGGAGACGGAAGTGGATCCCTGGAGAAATCTCCACGGATATTTCTTCCCTGATGAAAGTTCCCGGGATCTGCCAACGGTTGCGATGGGGTCCCATCTCGATAGCGTTCCGAATGGCGGAGTATTTGACGGGGTACTCGGAGTCGCGGCGGCGATTGAAGCGGTGAAGAGGATTAAAGAGAAGATTGAAAATGGGGAAATCTCTCTCCGGAGCCCTCTCGAGATCATCGCTTTCCGATCAGAAGAATCTTCCCGGTTCGGAAAAAGTTGCCTTGGGAGCGGCTTCATGACGGGGAAGATTTCATCGGAGGATATCGATCGCCTGAAAAACCGCGACGCGCTCTTAGAAGCCCTTGGTGTTTCCGAAGAGACCATGCCGAATATCCTGAACGGAATTTTCAATCTCCGGAACCAGATGAGGGCGTACCTGGAACTCCACGTGGAGCAATCGGACGCCATCGAGCGCGAAATCGCGAAAACCGGTGAACAAATGATCGGGGTCGTTTGCAAAGGGATCGCCGGTGCATCGAGAGACTCTGTCCGGATTAAAGCTCCAACATTCCATACCGGGAGCCTTCCGATGGCGGAACGGAAGGGAAGAGACATGGCGGTCGCGGCGGCGGAGATCATTCTTATGGTGAGATCTCTCGCGTCGACTTTTGATGCGAACGATAACCCGTTCAGGGCAACGGTGAATATCATGAATCTGGAAGGAAAATCTCCGAATGTCGGATCCGGACGGGAGCTCCTCATGCTCGACACCCGGGCGCTCTATCCGGAGAGAATGGACGAAGGCAGGAGGGAGATCTTCCGGAGAATGTATGAAATCATGGGCAGATATCCTGGCGCGGAATTGCTGGTCGATCCCATGAGTTTCACCCCAGCCTGCCGTCTTGGAGATGATGTTCCCGAACTCGTTGAGAGCAGCAGCAAATCCCTCGGTGTCCCATTCATGCGGCTCCCGAGCATGGCGGGGCATGATGCGGGGAACATGGGAAGGATTTTCCCCGCGGGGATGATCTTCCTCGAGAGCGAAGGGGGCGTGAGCCATGATCTGACAGAAAACACGACTCCGGAACAGGTCGAACTCGGGATCCGTGTTCTTACTGAATCCGTAGTTCGTATTGCCAATACACGACTCCGGTCAGAACAGACCGATGGCATCCATACCCATCTCCTTCCTCACCGACCTGAAAAAGAAGGGGCTCTGGCAAGCTAATCTTTTTTCTCACCCGATGGATCCTCATTCCCTCGAATCCCTCCCGAATATCGGCAAAGTCATTGCCGGAAATCTCCGCTCAATCGGGATACAAACGAAAGAAGAATTTCTTGCGCGCGACCCATACGAAGTCTTCCATGAGCTCACCCAGAAAGTCGATCCGACGCTCTGCCGCTGCGCGCTCGCTTCCATCATCGGTGCGTACGAAGGGATCGTATGGCACAAGATCACAAAGCATGCGGCGAAAGAGTACGACGAGCAGTATCCCAAGCACAGGTGGAAGAACCGATGTTGAAAATTGTCTTTCTCTTCCAAGAAAATACAATCTACTTTTTATTGCGTTCCCTTTTCATGGAGGACTTTCTCCATGGCTTCATGCCCTTTTCCATAGATTTTTTCCGCGAGTTCTGCCTGAATAATTCGACGGTCTACTGGACTGCCTTCCACTCCAAAAATGCGTGCGATTGCCCTTAATCCTTTCCCGTAAATTTTGAACGAAAATTTCTCCCTGTAATTCAAACTCATGAACGATTCTGGTGTCGGATACTGTTCCTCAATTGCTTTACGGAATATTTCTTCCTGAGATGTCTCATTTTCCACTGGAATTCTGTTTCTCAGGACTGCTTCGATGGCTTCATGCCCTTTTCCATAGATTTTTTCCGCCAGTTCGGCGAGAGCAATACGATTACCAATTGGATCGCCTGTCACTCCAAAAATGCGTACGATAGCAATTATTCCTTTCCCGTAAACTCTGAACGATAATTTCTCCCTGACTTTCAAACTCATGAACGATTCTAGTGTCGGATACTGTTCCTCAATTGCTTTGCGGAATATTTCTTCCTGAGATATTTCATTATCCACTGAAATATTGTTTCTCAAGACTGCTTCGATGACTTCGTGTCCTTCTCCATAGATCTTCTTCCCAAGTTCGGCCTGAACAATACGACAACCGTTGGGATTTCCTTCCACTCCAAAAATGCGTGCGATTGCCCCTAATCCTTTCCCGTAAATTTTGAACGATAATTTCTCCCTGAATTTCAAACTCATGAACGATTCTGGTGTCGGATACTTTTCCTGTATTGCTTTACGGAATATTTGTTCCTGAGATGTCTCATTTTCCACTGGAATTCTGTTTCTCAGGACTGCTTCGATTGCTTCATGCCCTTTTCCATAGATTTTTTCCGCGAGTTTTGCCTGAATAATACGATGACCGATGGGATCTCCTTCCACTCCAAAAATGCGTGCGATTGCATTCAATCCTTTTCCGTAAACTTCGAACGATAATTTCTCCCTGGCCTTCGAACTCATGAACGATTCTGGTGACGGATACTTCTTCAATATTTCTTCGCGGATTTCATGCTCATGGTGAATGTCGATTTTCCTTTGCCTCTTGTTCTCCGCTTTTGGCTTTTCTCTGTCCTTCGTTCCCTTTTCAGTTTTTTCAGGAATTTCGAAATAGAGAGCCTCTCCCACATCGCTTTTCCATGCTCCCTCATCCCGAAAAACAATTCTCGCCCCCCTGTGCTTTTCGAGAATTGCGTCTTTTCCGAGGGACAGAAAATCCTCCTTCGGAAGAAATCCGTGAAAAACAAATGTCGCTTCCCCATATTCATTATTGAGAAAGATCGTTCGTGACAATCTTGGGATCCAGACCGCTGCGTAACTTGATTCCCGCATGATCCCGGAACAGATATTACCAATGGTGACATTCAGATCATCCGTGTAGATTTCGTTTTCACGGAGGAGATCGATGAGCATTCCCATCCGGTTCGCTCCTTCTTTCTTCTCCCAACCAGCACCTGAACCAGTGATAATCTCTCCCTTTTCTGGAGGAAGAATGACCTCTGAAATTTTAGTAACATGAATTCCTAAGGAGAGTAGAAATTGCTCCATGTTCCCAGAAACTTCGTCAAGAAGGTTTTGTACTTTCTCTCCCAGTTGAACGAGCAAGTCATCTATCGAATATGATGGTCCCCCAACAAGCTTCATGAAACGGCGCTCGATTTCGTCCCGCTGTCTCATGATTTCACTTCTATTCATGGATGGCTCTCCATTATACAACCGATGCGTTTGTGTCATGCCTGTTGTACAGAAGTCTTGGATGCGCTTTCTGATGACGCTCTCCACCTCGACGAGAGCCTCGATTGTTTCTTCAGCTCCCGGTTGTGATTCCTGGAGTCGGTCATAACGCGCATATGCTCTCTGTAATTCTTGTCGAAAACTCATACGGATGATGAAATTATTTTTAAGTGCGATTTTATACACCAAGAACAATATTTTGTCAATATCGTTAGGCATATATTTTTAATTTATCTATTTAATGGCTTAATCTAATATTTGAATTTAAGTTATATAAATTTGACTTTAATAATTTTTAAATTGGAATTGAGCTTCAAAACAGATGGTTTTCCATGAAGACTACCCGAGAAAATTATTTTTCATCTATACTGGAAATATGCAGATAATCGATTCAGAGCGCATTCCCATCTATTCCTGGTGTTCGCACCCGGAAGAAGGAGCTCTTCAGCAGGCGAGAAATCTCGCGAACCATCCTCATGTCTTCCATCACGTCGCCCTTATGCCCGATACTCATGAAGGCTACGGGATGCCGATCGGCGGGGTCGCGGCAACCCGGAATGTCGTCATTCCGAATGCAGTCGGCGTCGACATCGGATGCGGCATGTGCGCGATGAAGACTTCTCTGAGATCCATTGAAAAAGAGCTCGTGAAAAAAATCCTCGGAGACATCCGCGCGTTCATACCCGTCGGATTTAATAAACATAAATCCTCACCGGGGGAAAATCTCCTCCCGTCCATCGAAGGAAAAGAGAAGAAATATCCGGTCGTGCGGAAAGAGTGGTCGAATGCGGAAAAATCCATCGGGACTCTCGGCGGGGGGAATCATTTCATCGAGATCCAGAAAGGGAGCGACGGATATATCTGGGTCATGATCCATTCCGGAAGCCGGAACGTCGGGCTCCAGATCGCCCGGCATTACAACATCATCGCGAGGAAAATGAATGAGGACGAAGGATGTCAGGTCCCTCGGGAATGGGATCTCGCATCCCTCCCCGCAGATTCCGATGAAGGGCGGGCGTATCTCCGGGAAATGGAGTGGGCTTTGGAATTCGCGAAGGCGAACCGGTTCTGTATGCTCGAAAGGGTAAAGGAGATATGCCATGATCTCACGAATTGCACATTCGAGCGTCCGATCAATATCCATCATAACTATGCCGCGGAAGAAACTCACTTCGGAGCGAAAGTCTGGGTCCACCGGAAAGGCGCGACGAGCGCGGGAGACGGGGAAACCGGGATCATTCCGGGAAGCCAGGGGACGAAGAGCTATATCGTCCGCGGAAAAGGAAATCCCCTGAGTTTCATGAGCTGTTCCCACGGAGCGGGGAGAAAACTCGGGAGGCATCAGGCCCAGAGGGAACTCGATTTCGAGGAAGAGGTGAAAAAGCTCGAAGAAAAAGGCATCCTCCACGGCATCCGAGGGAAACGCGATCTCGACGAAGCGAGCGGAGCGTACAAGGACATCGGACTCGTCATGAAAGAGCAGGAAGATCTCGTCGACATTGTCGTTGAGCTGAACCCGCTCGCGGTGGTGAAGGGGTGAGAAAAAAGAGAAAAGCCAAAGCACAAAAGGAAAAAGCACTCCTTGTTTCTTCTTTTCTCTTTTCTGTTTTCTCTTGTTTCTTTTCTTCGTCAACCAGGCACCCGCCCTCGGGTGCCGGCGGGATGGTTCACCCGTGGACGGGTGGCTCCTTTAAAAGCCGTCAACGATAGCCACTATCGGACCAGGCACACTGAGAGGGCCCCTCCGACTTGACAGAACAAAATATTTCTGATACATTCATTTGCTATTTTATTTTTTTTTGTAACATATGAAAAGAAATACACCATCAATAGCTTCAGCTCTACTTATCACCGCTCTTACCGGATGTGGAGGTTACGAATGGAGGAATGCGACTGTAGACGAGGTAAGCAAAGAAACAAGAGTGTCGGCTGAGGAATTAAATCGATTGAGAGCGATTCATAAACAATGGGCTCTTTCATGTTTTAATCATCCAATTCATGAACAGGGAACAGAGCTTCGTGATTTGAGAGCAGAGGCGGGGAGAATTGTTCCAGATGCAAAACTCCATTGGGTTTGTATCGGAGGGGTAGCATATGGTGGAGCGGAGATGGCGACAAGGATTGGAGACACGAGATTAGATCTTGGAAAAGCACTCAATCCTGGATCATCTGTGAAACAATCATTTGATGCGGATAAATCGTATGAGGATAACGCCTCATGGCAGGTGAAGGAGTAAATAAAATACATAAATATTGTCCGGAGTTTAAGATGGAGCCTTCCATATTCCGCAGCTGGCAGCGGTTTTATAACCGCTGTCGGAAATATTTTGGAAGCAATATAAGTGAGATACTCTTACAAAAAAACTTTGCTATTATAAGCTACGAAGAATTTATTGACGTGTTAATGAAACGCTGATAAGTAGAGGTTTTTTCAACAAGGCACCTGTGGACGGGTGGCTCTCTGGGAAAGACTATGAATCAGCGATCCCGCTTTTGAATGAGTGGATCGCCAGTCTCACTCTTGCACGGAATTGAGCCTCACTTTGAATTGCCAAAAATTCAGGCCCGGTCATCCCGAGAAGCCGGAGGAAAACTCCGATATTTTCCGTCGTTCCGTCGGAAAGTCCGTAATACGGAAACTGCCCACGGCTCACCGCCTCATCGCGATAACATGCGAATCCGACAAACTGCTGTGTCGGCCGAAGCCCCATCCAAAGGGCCTTTTCGAGGATGATGAGCCCGTCGCATTCCATTTGGGAGCGGCACATCAATTGACTTTCTCCTTCTGCCGGTATTCTCTGCCCTCCCATAAAATATGCCATAGAGAGGTCGACAATTTTTTCTTCAGAGCTCTTTTCTCTCAGGAACGCCGGATTGATCCAGATGCCTCCGATCCTTTCTTTCGGACCGTTCATCCGGGCGATTTCCGCTTCATATCTCCTCTGGATCGCTTCCAGGTCGATATCCGGGAGCTCATCCGGATCACATGCTCTTTCGACTCTCTCTATCCCCTCTCCGGGATGCGAGAGATAGACCGGTTCCGGTTTTTCCTTCCTCCGGTATTCCATTTCCCGGAAGAGATCCTGAAAGAGCGATGTGCGATACCGCATGACTTCGGGTTGCTCGAGAAAATCCGTATGGGTAAGGAGAAAGAGTTCTTCTTCTGAAAAAATAGTCTCCCAGGATTGTCTGATCTTGAGATAGTTTTGAACCGCTTTATGAAATCTTCTCCCGCTTAATGTGCTCAAATTGTGCCACTGGTCGGCGAGTTTGATGAGCTTCAGATAAAGCGGCGCGCCACTAAGCCTCTGAAACAGGTCCCCGTTTCTTTCTGCTGGCGTCGGGAAAGGTTTCTTCGTGAGCATCTTCATCCCTTCCATGCTTGTGCGGATGAAAATTCCCCCGAGCCCAAGGCTATTGAGCCTCCCTCTGACCTCAAAAGGAAGGTGAACGCAGGGATGATCTCCATTGCCAAAATTGAAGCAAGTCTCATCGCAGATGTCGTGAGCGCAGTCCTCAAAGAGGTCGTGGCATCTCGCAATGATCTCGACGATCTCGGGATGTTCGGTAAGAAAAGCTATTTCCGCTTCTATTTGGTGCGCAAGCGCAATCATCTTTTCCGGACATTGTTCTGAATCTCTAAAAAAATCACTATTCGATTCAACGAAACGAAACACGGTCTCAATGAGGAGTCTTGACCGCGTCGCTGTTTCTTCCAGATGAATGGCATACGGATGGTTCTTGCCCGTAATGAGGCTTACCGTTTCGCGTTTCTGTCCCGCATGCTTCATTTCAGTGTACGCGCGGATATCGTCGATAGCATGAGATGAAGAGCAAAGGGATATCACTCTGTCACACCAAAAAAAGGGAGGAATGATTCCATATTAGGGATGATATGTCAATTTTTTCTCCTTTCTCTCAGGCACCGAGAATGAGCGTTTTCATCAACCAGGCATCCGCCTTCGGAGTGCCAACAAAATGGGTCACCCGAGGACGGGTGACTCCCAGTGATCGGATTACATATGTGCGTGGCGAAATGTACATCGCATATCATTTATAATGAGTCATAAAAAGTTCGGAGCAACTCAGGGAGAGTTCCTCCATCAGGAAAGAATTAATCACAGTTCATTTCTTTTCTCTTTTGTGCTTTTTCTTTTCTCCTTTCTTACATCCTCCTCAGCTTCTCTATATTCTCCGGCTCTCCGATGACGATAAGCGTGTCCCCGGATTCAATCTCGTAATCGGAAGTGATGTTGTACCGGAACGCCTCTTCGCCTTTTTTCTTCACTGCGAGAGGGACAAGACTCGTTTCTTCATGGATCCTGCTCTTCGCGATTGTTTTACCCGCGAGTTTCGACTCTGAGCCGACTACAACTTCTTCAAACCGATTCGTGCCGGTCTGGCGGATCATCTTGTCGAGGAATGTCACGACCGTCGGGCGGGTGAGGAGCGAAGCGATCCGAAGACCCCCGATGTGAAACGGAGAGATGACTTCATTTGCTCCTGCTTTTTTCAACTTCGCTTCCGAAGAATGCGTATCGAATACCTTGCTCACGATGAAAATATTCGGATTGAGGCACCGCGCGGAGAGCGTGATGTAGAGGTTTTCATGGTCTGAATCGAGGGACGCGACGAATCCTTTCGCTTCTCCGATCCCGGCAGCGAGGAGCGTGTCGTCCTGGGTCGGGTCGGCATCGAGGTAGAGGAGTTTTTCGCTGAGTTTTTCGATCTTCTCGTGGTCCGGATAGATGACGACAAAATCCACATTCATCTTCTGAAGTTCCTGAATGACCTCGCGGGTCGTGTCATCCACTCCGCAGATGATGAAATGGTTTCTGAGCTTCGAGATGAGTTTGTCCATATTGGAGATTTTAAAATATTCTTTGAGCTGGCCTTCGATGATGAAGGACGTCATGATGGCGACAAAATACCCTCCGACGACAACGGAGAGGATGGCGGAAAAGGAAAGAAAAATCCTCGTCCTCTCTGTCGTGGGAACGGGAGAATCTCCTCCAAACCAGTCCGCGAAATTTGTGGAAACATACGCGAGCCACGACTGGTATACAGAGTATCCACCAATGAGATAGAGCCCTCCCGCCATGAATCCGAAGAAGGCGATGAAGAGAACAACGCTCCAGAGGAAGTTCTTCATGTGCCTTGAAGAGGACTGGAGTCGGATGTTTTTCAGTGATATCCGGGAAAGGATTGCCTTCTGCTCCTTTGACGCCACTGACGCAGCAGCAAATAATCGCCTCCGGAATGTCGAAAATCCCATTATGTACGCATGATTACAGACCTCATTGTATGTCCCTTAT
>JBGSON010000002.1:0-4018 GCA_041739085.1 Candidatus Altimarinota bacterium
CAGTTGCCGGGGTGGCGGAATTGGTAGACGCGCGGGACTCAAAATCCCGTTCCTTTCACAAGGAGTGTGGGTTCAAGTCCCACTCTCGGCACCACGGACGACTCCGCATCCGATGCCGGATCCTCCCCACGCGGAGCTCAAAAGATTACTCCTCTTCTTTCTCCCTTCATTATGGAATCCCCAGTTCTTCAGGCACAAAAACGGACGGATGAAAAAGCGTCCGATCTTCGAAAAAAGGGCCTCATCCCTGCCGTTGTTTACGGTCCGGGTCTTTCGGCAAACGAGAGCATGGTCATCACCGTCGAATATCAGAGTTTTAGAAAGGCGATCCGGATTTCTGGTGAATCTACGGTCATCGATCTTGAACTCGAAGGGAAGAAGATCCCCGTGCTCGTCCATTCATTTGATCAAAATCCGATTACTTCCTCATTCGATCACATTGATTTTTTTGCTGTGAAACTGAGCCAGGAAGTCCACACGCATATCCCCGTCACTTTCATCGGGACAGCTCCGGTCATCAAAGAAAAGAACGCCATCCTCGTGTATTCCAAGACAGAGGTGAATGTCCGATGCCTCCCGAAGAACCTGGTCCATGATATTTCTGTGGATATTTCTACTCTCCAGAATTATCACGAACACATCTCCGTGAAAGACCTCATTCTCCCGGAGGGGATCATTGTTACGGATAATCTCGATGATATCCTTGTTTCCGCCGCTCCTCCAAAAGTGGATAAGACTGCTGAAGAGGAAGCTGCTGCTGCCGCTGCCGCCGCTTTGACCGCGGAAGGAGAAGCCGGTGCCGTTCCCGGAACCGGAGAAGGAGTCCCCGCCGCAGCTCCGGAAAAGGGCAAGTAATGGAATCCGCCTTTCCATCCTCATAGAGATTGTTCTTCAGAAGGATGTTCTCAGCGTATTTTCCCTCTCATGCGATATATCTGGTTCAGCTTCAGTTTTCTTGCGTTCATCCTCCTCTGCGTCCTCGGAATGAATATTTTCTGGCCGGAAGGGATGTCTTTTTCACTGATATCGAAAGGTCAGTCCTCATCCGGTCCTCTTGAAAAAAGAGAACCTCTTCCGACATGGTCGATCGAGGAGAAGTTTATCGCTGAAACATTTGACTCCTCGTATTCCGGATTCTCCGTAAATCCACCAGAGAGGATGTATTCGCGGTTTGACGGTGAAGAGATCGCGGGAACTGACGCTGAGAGTGAGTTTCTCATGGGAGTGATGATCGACAATTCCAATCCCGCGCGGAAGATGCAGATCTCCCTGAACGAAGCGCATCTCGTCGTGGAGGCGCTCGCGGAAGGCGGGGTCACCCGATTCCTCGCATTCTTTTCCTCCCGCCAGAATTTTGACAAGATAGGCCCCATCCGGAGCGCCCGCCCCTACTTCTTTGATTTCGCGAGACCGCTCCATTCCCTCTATATCCATGCAGGAGGGAGCGATGTCGTCATGGTGGAGCTCAAGAACCAGGAAGATATCCTCGATGTCGACCATCACTGGATCGGCAACAGCGGCGAGCTCTTCTGGAGAGATGATTCGTATTATGCCCCTCACAATCTCTTCACGAGTACGAAAGGACTGAAAGCCCATCTGGAAGCGACAGAGGACAAGAACGGCTTCGCGCCTCTCTCTGATGAGATCTTTGATTTCTCGGACATTCCGATCAAAGGAGAGCCTATGACGTCGATCGATACGACTTTTTCCACATCCAGTTACGACGCTTCCTGGGAATGGGATGCCGAGAGGAAAGAGTTTGTCCGTTCGCAGTATGGACTGAAGCTCGATATCGGAGTCGAGAACCTGGTCATCATGGAAGCAGAGATGTGGCGGATCGCGAACGATCCGAAGGGGAGGATGGGGATGAAGAACGTCGGATCGGGGGATATCATTTTTTTCCAGAACGGGGAATATACCCACGGGACATGGACGAAAGATTCCCGTGAAGGCCGGACCGTCTTCTTTGACGAGAACGGGGTCGAGCTCACATTTCTCAGAGGGAAGACATGGATCGCGATCCTCGATGATCTTCAGAAACTCACGATCAAATAAGGTGGCAGGAAAAGGCGGAAGGTTTTGTTGAAGGTTGGAATATTGTAAAGTGGAAAAGTGTTCATCGAATTCATACATCTGAGCCTCTGTCACCCCGGACCTGATCCGGAGTCTCCGTTTGTGCGAATGGTGAAAGAGAGAAGCGAGTGGTGCCAATAGTCTCTTGTGACGTTCCCGAGATATCAGGAGATTCCGGCTCGGGGGCCGGAATGACACATCCTTTGCTCTTTTTTCCCTTTTTGTTTCCTGTCCTGAGTCTCTTCCCTTATCTCTCATTCGATCCATGCTCCTTACGGAATTTGATTATCATCTCCCGAAAGAACTCATCGCTCAGAAGCCGATGGAATCGAGGAGCTCTTCGCGCCTCTTTTTCTATGACCGGAAAACGGGCGAAAGAAGACACCTTCATTTTTCTGATATTACAGAAATATTCGGTCAAAACGATGTCCTCGTCCTCAACAAAAGCCGGGTCATCCCGGCAAGGATCCGGATGGACTCAAAAGAGATATTCCTTCTCGAAAAGATCTCCTCTTCCGGGACAACTCACCTCTGGAAATGCCTTGCGCGAAAAGGAAGTTTTTTCCGTGAAGGGAGAACATTTTCATTCCCTGACGGAACGACCGGAGTCATCCAAAAATGTGAAGAGGGCGGAGTCCGCGAAGTGGAGTTCTCATCTCCTGATTTCCAGGGATTCATATGCAGATACGGGGAAATGCCTCTCCCCCCATACATCCATGAAAAGATCGATGACCCCGAGAGATACCAGACTGTGTATGCGAAAGAAGAGGGTTCCGTCGCTGCTCCCACTGCCGGATTTCACTTCACTCCCGAGATCATGAAGGAACTGAAAGGGAAAGGTGTCGTGATGGGATTTGTCACCCTCCATGTGGGGCTCGGGACTTTCCAGCCGGTGAAAACTGATCTCGTGGAAGATCACGAGATGCATGAGGAATGGTTTTCCCTGAACAAAGAAACCGCAGATTCCCTGAATACGGCGAAGGAAAAAGGAAAGGAGATCACCGCAGTAGGATCGACTTCGCTCCGTACGCTTGAATCTTCAATAGAAAAGAAAAATGTCCTCCGCGCATCGTCGGGAAAAACAGACCTCTTCCTCTATCCTCCTGCGGAATTCCATTTCGCGGATCATCTCATCACGAATTTCCATCTCCCGAAAAGTACCCTCATCATGCTCATCGCATCATTCCTCTCGCCTGGAAAAACTGACGGTATACGCATCGTCCGCGACCTCTACGAAGAAGCGATAGGGGAAAAATACCGGTTCTTCTCCTTCGGCGACGCGATGCTCATCTGGTAGGAATTGTTAATTTATATATTTCGGACTCCGGTCATTCACCCGGAGAAGCAATATCGCAATCGCATGATCCCGCACGATCTCTGCGCGGATTTTCTCGATTGCATCACGCTTCCGGAGCGGTATCAATTCACGGGGCAAGATGATGCATTCATCATCTGAAAGTTTCATGTATCGGAGGAGACGCCTCAGTGCGGGAAAAAAATCCTTTATCACTCGTGCGATAAAGTCCAATTCCATGGTCGATCCTTCCTCCGCACTCTGCGACTCATACACTTCCTGGGCGAGGAGAGGAGGAAGTTCGCTGAGAGTGAGAACCATTTGGGATTTCATATTGTCCAATTCTCCGTAGAGAAACGCTTCGATGAGTATCGCGACTTGGGATCGGATGGTATTTCTCATCTCAATCTGAAATGAATTTTCCGGGGAAATATCTTCACTTCTCCTCATCTCGCTGAAAGCATCAAAAGCGCTGAGGAACTTCTCATATTCTCTTTTTGCAGGCATAAAGCATAAATGAGAGGGATTCTTTATACGGAATATTCCGGCGGGAGTCAATGGGAGGGGAAGCAATGCAAGTGTTCAAGCGTGCAAGCATGCAAGCAAGCAATCAAGCCAGCAAGCGGTTGGGGTCGCCCCTCCCGGGGCGAC
>JBGSON010000019.1:0-68388 GCA_041739085.1 Candidatus Altimarinota bacterium
GCGGCGTGGTGCCGAGGTTCGCCAGCGGCTGTGCCGCGCCGAGGCCGACGATGCCCGTGGGGTGCTGGGTAGGCAGCTGGTAGCCGAGATTGCGCAGACGCTGCGCGAGGTCGTCGTACCAGAGGTACCGGACCTGGAGGAGCTGGTCGAACACGGGCTGCACGAGCCCGTGCGTCGAACCGATGTGCTGTTCGGTGTACGCTCCGGCTCCGACGCCAGGCCCTCCGCGGAGGACATCGCCACCTCCGAGGGTGGTACCGCGGAAACCTCCGCTTCGCATGACGGGCGGTGTGTAGCCCTCCCGGAAGAACGCGACGGAGATGTATCCGAGCGCCGAGAGGTCACCGTCCGCCGTGTGGGCGGCGACGCTGGCGCCGGCCTGCGTGAAGATGAACCGAGCACCTCCCTCGGTGCTCTCAGGCCAGGCGCGCAGTGTCGAGGCCCGATATGCTTCGATGACGAATCGCTTGCTGTCGGTGATGGCCGCCTTGTTCCCGGTGAGGATGTTGCGACCGTCGACCGCGATGATCACCTCGACTCGGGATCGCGAGGAAACCTCGATGGCGAATGCCTCATCTCCGAAAGCCCCGAGGGTGGGGATGCCGTCGAGGGTGTACAGGACGAATGGCCGTGTGTCCGCGGACAGGATCTTGAAACTGTATCCCTTCGCGGTCGCTTCAGTTCCAGTCTGGATGTGCATGATTTTCTCCATTTTCTCCGGTGTCTGTGCCCTTTGCGGAAGCATCGGGCGGGTTGCTCTTCAACGGTGAGATGCGCTCATCAATCATCCATCGATAGAGATTCCTCCTTTCGCGCTTAGCGGATTGCATCGGGGACGTTGTAAGTCGTATGTCGTGTAGAGAGGTGATACCAATAGAAGAAAGAGTGAGTCAAACTATTGCAAGTTAATTCAAACATACTCTTCTATCGGAATCGCTCTCTACAATGCATAAATGTTAAGGAACTGTATACTCTTTCTTATAACTCCCTTCTCGTACAATCCACCACTCCTGCAACAGCATTCAGTTCAGAGTCGGGAGAAGACGGTTGTTGCCGGGATTCAATTTCAGCTGTTCTTATTCCAATGAACCGGAAAAGAGAACACAGTGATTCCACATATACTCTCCCGAGAATATTCGATCGTGCTACATTCTCTAATCCTCTTTCAATCGTTTTCAAGGATTGAATATCTGACGCACGTATCGCCTGCTCCAATTCTCTGAAAATATCAGGGAGTTTGAGTTCCGGAAGAGGTCTCCACATCGCCATTTGCGGTACTCCTGAAGAGTGAAGGGTGTATCGATGATCTCGAATGGGATCAGCATACACTTCCGCTTTAAGAGCTTCGAGGAGATGATCAGGGGAAGGTCTTTCCGCAGATCGTAGAGTGTCGGGCATATAAAATTAGAAAAATGAGGTGTTTGTATACATCATTAATGGCTATCTGTCAAATATATGTCAATATTTTCCTCGGTATATTATTCACTCTGAGCCGGAGCAGAGTTTCGATGAGCACCTGGTCCGGGAGACGCGGAATATTTCGGCGGCGATTGCAAATCGCCGCCAGCCGAGCGGGCGACTTAGAAATCCGGACACCAAAACCAGCCTTTTTAGGCCCCGAAAATGTCTTTTGTCCCGAAATGAGGTATACAATAGAATTACATTTCGTGTACCAAAAATGTCCGTGATCCTCGAAGCGAAAAAGCTCACCAAATTCTACGGACCCACCCGGGGAGTCGAGAATTTGAATCTCAAGATTGAAGAGGGGGAGATCTTCGGGTTTCTCGGGCCGAACGGAGCGGGGAAAACGACGACCATCCGGCTTCTTCTCCATCTCCTGCGGCCGACCTCCGGAGAGGCTCTTGTGTTCGGGAAAAGCGTCGGGAAAAAATATGTCGAGATTCTCCGTGACATCGGCTATCTCACGAGCGATCTCAATCTCTATGAAAAGATGACAGGGCAGGAAATGCTTGATTTCACCGCGTCGTTCCACGGAGGGACGCCCACGAAGAAATTCACGGATGAGATCATAAAGAAATTGAATTGCAATCTCACCACTCCGTTCAAGAAGCTTTCGCGGGGGAACAAACAGAAGATCGGCATCCTCATGGCGATATTCCACAAACCGAAGCTTCTCATTCTCGATGAACCGACGAGCGGCCTCGATCCGCTCACGAGGAACGCGTTCTACGAAATCCTGTTTGATCTCAAAAAAGAAGGGACGACGATTTTCTTTTCCTCCCACGATCTTCCGGAAGTGGAGAAGATCTGCGACCGGGTGGGCATCATCCGCGGCGGGAAACTCGTCGACGTGGAGACGATCGACGTCCTCCGGGCGCACCGGAGCAAGATCGTCGAAATCTATTTCGCGGGGGAGTACGATAAAAAGGATTTTTCGTCCATCAAGGGCGTCAAAATCGTTGAGTCGCGGCCGGACTATCTCCATATCCAGGCGAAGAGTCTCGCGATCAATGATCTCGTGCTCTCGCTTTCGAAGTACAAGGTGAAGGACATCAATTTCGCGTATCCGGATCTCGAGAAGGTTTTCCTCGAATATTACAAGAAATAACCCATGACCGCGTTTTTCAAGAAAACATTCCGGGATTTCAGATGGAGCATCATCACGTACAGCCTCATCGTGGTCGTCTACGGAGCGTTCCTCGTCTCGTTTTTCCCCGCGGTGAAAAAGCTCTCGATGGATTTTGACAAACTCCTCGAATCCGTCCCGAAAGCTTTTACCAGTGCCTTCGGGATGAGCGGAAACAGCTTCACCACGCTCCAGGGATATCTCTCGGTGGAATATTTTTCCCTCACGTGGATCCTCATCGTCGGAGTGCTCATTTTTTCTCTCGGAGCTGCGGTCGTCGCGGGAGAACTCGATAAAGGAACGGGGGAGTTTTCGTTTACGCTCCCGATCCGGAGATACAAAGTCGTCCTCGGAAAATTCCTCGCGTCCGCGGCCATCACACTCACTGTCATCGTCCTTTCATTTCTCTCCATCATCATCGCGTGCTCCGTCGCTGGGGAATCGCTCTCGCTCGCCGGGTTTTTCCATCTCTTCCTCCTCGCATCGAGCATGTTCTTTTTTCTCCTTTGCTTCGCGACGTTTTTCTCAACGGTTTTGAGAACCAAGGGAAGCGTGTACGCGGTCTCAGGCGGATATTTCGCGTTCTCCTATCTCACGCACGTCCTCCACGGCATCAGCGACCAGATCGGCTTCATCTACAATCTTTCCTTCATGAAATACTACGGCGTTCCGCAGTCGATCCTCGCGGGGGCGGGGATCCCGACGGGCAACATCCTGGTTTTTCTCATTGCGGGAGCGGTCTTACTTCTCGCCTCGTTTGTCGTGGTGGAGAAGAGGGATTTGTAGGAATGATTCGGTGACATCAAATCACCGCTGCAGATATGCTGGTAGAGCACCCCAATGATTGGACAAGTCCCCCAAAAGACTCGAACTATCGGGTGACCGCTGGGTGGTAATAGACGCCAACATTATTGCTCACATTTAGGGAATTTGATAAATTGGCATTAATTAGAAATTAAATCCACTAAACATGAAATTGAAGTCATTCACATTAAAGTCTTATCGTTCTTGTAAGGAAACAACCTTCCCCATTAATAAGCAAATTACAGCATTAATTGGAGTTAATGGCGCAGGAAAAAGTAATATTTTAAACGCCCTAATGATGCTCCGAAAACTACCTCAAATACTGAATTGGAGCTTCTTACATCATGATTCAAGGACTTCCATACACAATACGTGTCAATTTGAACTGGCAATTACATACTCAAAAAATTTAATAGAGATAAGAGGAGAAATAACTTTTGAAACAGATGAAAACAACAATGATGAAATTATTTCAGTTTATTTAAAATGGAAAAATGTGACGTATACTAAAAACGGATGGGAAGATCTTTTTAACCCACAGGAACCATATAAAAACCGTTTTATGGTCCCACGATTTTATTCTGAAAAAATTAATAAAATACAGCCACTTGATGCGAATGAGAAAAAAAAGGAAAACATGATTAATAAAGTGATGCATTTTTTTGGCGGCATAAATTATTATAGTGCAAGTCGTTTTTCTAATCCGTCTCGGTGTCCGAATGCAATCGAACTTGAAGAAGGTGAATTAAAAAGAAGAAGATTTATAGAAGCTCACGAGCAATTTATTCGTGATATGTATCAATCTTACAAAGGAAAGGGTAAAGATTTTGTTAGATTTATTAATGCAGTAGGGAAACGGGGAATAGGACTTGTTGATGATATTTCTTTTTTGGACCCCCTAGAAATGCCTTCAAGGTATTACAAAGTGCAATCTGGTGTCAAAATAAAAACTACCAAGAGGAAAAAACTATTAATAGTTCCAGTCTTTACTATTGACGGCACTAAACTATCTCCGAATCAACTTTCGGAAGGCACCTTTAGAGCTTTGGCTATTATTTATTATATTCTCACGGATAAGAGCACATTGTTGTTACTTGAAGAACCAGAGGTCTGTGTTCATCATGGCCTCTTGAATAGCATTCTTTCTCTTATCAAATCACAAGCTAAAGAGAAGCAAATTATTATAAGCACTCACTCTGACTTTGTTCTTGATCACCTTAAGCCAGAAAATCTTCTATATGTAAAAAAACTATCCAAACAAGGAACTATAGCTATTCCACTAAGCGAAACCATGAGTAAAAACAACTATAAGGCATTAAAAAATTATTTAAAAACTACTGGAAATCTTGGCGAATATTGGAGGGAGGGAGGTTTTGACGATACAGCACTGTAATTTAAAGATTAAATATGGCGAAATCAAAACCAAAAGTTGGCCTTATTGCAGAAGCTGATAGTGATGTAAGTACTATACGTATTTTTATACATCGGATTTCAAAGGATAAAAAAATTGGTACAGAAAAGTTTACCGGAGATGGTTGTGGGAAAATAACCAAGAAGTGTAATAGTTGGGCAAAGGTCCTTAAAGATAAAGGATGTTCATTATTATTAATCATTCATGATCTGGACAAAAAAAATCTGAAAAAACTGAAATATGAAATAGAAGCTGCATTATGTCCTTGTGCTATCTCAAGTTATATAATTGTAATACCTATCCAAGAACTCGAGGCATGGCTGTTATCTGACCCCGAGAATTTAAAAAAAAGTATGAGTTTAAAAAGAATACCTAAAATCTCAACTAATACTGAATCTATAGATTCGCCAAAGGAGCACTTGGGGAAAATAATATTCCAATCATCTGACAGAGAAAAAGATTACATGAATACAAAACACAACGTAAAAATTGCACAGACCATCTCAATAGATATCATTAAAGACAAATGCCCTTCTTTTATTCCTTTTTATGATTTTATAAAAAAGTACTGTATATAATGTCTTCTCCCCTCCGCTCTTCCAATCCTTCTGCCTAGTCCGCGCTCATAGTAATCAAGGAACTTCTCAATACACACTTCCCAAATAGCACTCCTCGCAATACACGATCTCCGGCCTCTCCGGAGCGTATGTCGTCTCCATGCTCTTCCCGCATTTCCCGCAATCCCGGGTCCAGAGTTTCCGGGGATTGATCCGTGATTTTCGGAGATAATGCCGGCAGTCGGGGCAGAGGCGGGGGAGGGGGAGTCCGTTCGTCCGGTAAAATTCAAGCTCCGGCGGGATGATCTTAAACGGTTTTTCGTCTTTTTCGCATTCGACCGCCCAGTTCAGGACGTCGTCCGGGACATCGGCGATTCTCTCCGGCAGCGCGCTCGCTTCCAGGGTTTTCGTTCCCGTCATTTTCGGGGAAACATAATCGTTCCAGACGAATCCTTTTTGGAGCGCTTCCTCTTTCGCAACCGGAAAATATTCCTGAGCCATGGAATCGTTATATCCGACGGAGCTCAGCGTGAAGGGGAAGAATTCTCCCCATTCGCGGGTCGATTCCATATGCTTCATGATTTTTGCGAGCAATTCAAAGTATTCCTTCTCCGGATACTCCTTGTTCAAAATGTGAAACTTCTTGTTCCGAAGACCCGCGCAGCCGAAAAGGTGCGTCGAGTGCGCTGAGTAATCGGAGTAGAGGATGTCGGAGCTCTGCGAGCATTTGTGGGAGAACTTCACGTTGTTCGAATTGTAGACCCCGACGCATTCATAGAGAAAGTTTGAGTTTATTCCGGTATTAAAACAATCATAGCTGTTCACGACGAGGCCGTCCCAGATGTATTTGGAATTTTCCGAATTCATGACGTCAAAACACGAACCGCAGCGTTTCGAATTCGAGATGTAATCGCCGGTCGAGTCTTCGCTCTGCTCAATCTGAAGATTCTTGTGGGGAACGCGGAGATTGAGTTCGGCCGTTTTCTTCCGGACTTCGGCTATCGACGAATGGGTGAATGCGAAATGCTTGATGAATTCCTCGTATTCGCTTTTCGACAGTTGTTCATTGGAGAGACAATATTTTTTTTGCCTGAGCCCAACGCAACCGAAACAATTCTGGCAACTCTGGCAGTCCTCCGAGAAGAAGCAGTCGCTCAAATTTTTTCCGTTCAGGCACCAGAACGAATGATAGGAATCATGCACTTTCGTACACTCGTAGCAGAGCTCCGCGTTCAGGCACCACATGAGATCCATGGAGTTCCTGCTGTATCCGAACGTGTTCGAATAATGACAATCTTCGGCTTGTTCCGCGTTGAAACAGAGGAAGCAGTTCTTCATGTCATCCGTGTCGTTGCAGTATTCGCTGTTTTCATTGTTCCGGTTCTGCAGGCTGATCCGCGGGACGGCCCGGAGGAGTTCCCCGAATTGCTCGAAAAAAGGACGGGAAAAATCATAGCTCCGGCCGTACTTCAGGACATCCCATTTGTCCGACCACCATACATTCTGGTCATAGACTGTGAACCGGCTTGTCGGAGGATAGAGGGAAATGATTTCCTTTCCGGAAAAATCACATTTTCGCTTATAGAGGTGACGTTCATTGCGGAACGCCATGCGCCTCTGCATGCGGCAGGCCGGACACCGGGTCGGGTCGGGAACATGTATATTTTTGTAATACTCGCTGTCCGCCGCGGGGATTACAAACGGAGCCGAACATTGGATGCAAGATTTCATGGTTATCAATGTACTCCGGCTTTTTTGATCATTCAATCGTTCCGCGAGGACCAGCCATGAAGTCATGGGAGGGCCTAACTCCGGAAGCGATTTTCAATTGCTTCCGAAAATTTCGGCGGCGATTTTCAACTCCGCCAACGCAAATAAGAGATACTGAATAGGTCCCAAATAGAGGGGAGCAACTTAAGAAAAGTTGCTCCAGCAGAGGGGTGCATCGTTGAGACAGGGAAAAGGGTCGCCTGAGGACAGGCGACTCCAAATAAAACTCAAGAAAAGTTGCTCCAACAGAGAGGACGGGCGAATTCCAATAAACAATTTATGGATGTCATCTCCCTTCAGCTGCTGTCATCTCAGGGGAGCTGTCTCCCATGCCAATTCGATTACTTTTTTTTATGATTTCGGAAATATAAAACGATTTTCACCAGAGTGATGAAGAGCGAAAGAATACAAATCCCTCCCATGACGATGAGGACAAAAAAATCATAGATGGCATAACATGGGAAAGACGAGAGCGGGTCCTGCGTGCAATGGCTCATCCTTCTCCCGAGACTGAACGTGTACGGATGAAAATCAACAAGATAGAAAATAACAGCCGAAATAATCATAAAAACGACAGGCAGTTTTATCCGGTTGATAAGGGGATGGCGAATGAAGAATTGTAATTTCACAGAAGTATTCAGGGAAAGATCAGCGTTTTGTGAGCTTCTGGTAAGAGAAGAAAAAGTATGTGAGGAGTGCGAGTGGGATGAAGAAAATAGCGGTGTTCATGAGGATCGTATTCGTGATTTCCGTTTTGTTGAGAAGTACTCTCGCCAAAACGTTATAGATAAGTACAAATGCCCAGAGGAATGTGGCGATGAGGGACACAAAGAAATGGAAACGGATGGATTTTTTGAAATACACATCATCGGCATTCACGGGATTCTCGAGAAGGGAGAGGTTCATCCGCTTCACGGCGTAGAGCCAGATGGGGAGAAGAGGAATGAGCACCGCGATAGCAACGACGAGGTTTTCTTTCGGGTCTTTCACTGAGTCGCCGCTGTCGGGGAATGCCATTGCACGGAGAGTGAGGAGCGTACCCATGAGCACAAAGGCAAGAATCCAGCCGAAGAGGGAGGAAATGGTCGCAGCGAGACCAATTTTCGATCTCACCTTCCCTACATTGACATTGTACTGGACATTTTCGACCTGAAGAGGTGTGCCTGGTGCCCCTGTCTGTGTTGTCGGTGCTGTTTTGTCTGGTGAGGTTCGCGGTTCCGGTCTCGGGACGTCATCTCCCGCAAGTGCCCGGAGAGCGTCTCCCCGGTCCCATCCCGCTGCCACAAGTTCTTCGAGGATGAGTTCATCCGGCTGTTTTTCTTTGCGTTTCTTCTCCACAAACTTCTGGAGTTCGGATGTCTTTTCGTGCTTCATAGAATTCAGAAAAAAGAAGTTCTGTGTACATTCTACAGATAATAATGCTTCAGACAAATACTCTTATTCACTGTTCACTCGCTCCGGAGCGCGTCAACGGGATCAAGGCGGCTCGCTTTGAGGGCGGGATAAAATCCGAAGAATATCCCGACCGACACCGAGAAAGAGAACGCGATGAGGATCGCGATCGGAGAAGAGATCACGGTAAAGTTTTCCGATCTGTTGAGGAACGGAATAATACTTTCCCCGACTCCGATGCCGATGCCTCCCCCGATCACGGAGAGGAGAACGGCTTCGAGAAGGAACTGGAAGAGGATGCTTGATTTTTGGGCTCCGACGGCCTTCATGATCCCGATACCGGAGACGATGAGGACGATGGTCGCCACCGATGTGAGGAGGACCGTGAGGATGATCGCGATCGACTGGGCGGAGGAGACGATTGACCCGGCATCAAACATCCGGAAATCGTCTTCCGCGGCATCTTTCAGGCGATGGTTCTCCCGGAGGAGGACCCTGATCTCTTCCATGGCGAGAGGGAGCGAATCGACATCCTTCGCGAGAAAAGTCATCATGAGCCTATTTTCCGGTCCGAGGACGCTCATTTCCCGCATTCTGGCTCTGCCAACCGAAGCTCGAAGAGCGCAGGTTGGCTGCCCGGGCAGGGATCGAACCTGCGAATGGTGGATTCAAAGTCCACTGCCTTACCACTTGGCGACCGGGCAACATTCCGGAATAGTATATCATATCTTGACGCTGACGAGATCCCGCAACTCTTCGCCTTCGGCTCTTCGTGCAGGACGCCGGCTGATTCCGACTCATTTCATTCGTCGCCATCATCACGGCGCTTGGCGACCGGGCAACGAAGAAGTTGTAAAGTTAAAAAGTTGAAAGATTCTCAAAGTCAGCATTCTCATCGTATTTTGACACTGCAGAATAAACGAATCTCCAACAGGGTAACAAAAAAGCAGAAGATGGAGAAATATTTTTTCTTTTTTTTATTCTTCTTTTCTGACAGAATGCAGATTGATGAAAACGAAGCCATTTTTTCGGCGTATCGAAGAGAAATTTTCTGGGGAGCCTCCGATTTGGAAACGCGTTTTCAAAAAGACGGGGAGATTCCTTTTCTCCTGGATCGGCGGAGCGGCGGTCCTTCTTTCTCTCTTTCTCTTGTTCGGACTCTGGATATATTCGATCCTCGGTCCGTTCCGGGAATTCTTCTGGGATATTCCGGGCATGGCGGGGATGGAGAAGGACAAAACATATCTCCTCCTCCTCGTGAATGAGAACGAGCTCCGACCGACCGGAGGATTCATCACGAGTTTTGTGATCGTGAGGAGCTATGGATTTTCTCAGGACATTGAATTCTACAATTCTGAAGATGTCGCCATCCCGGATCCTCAGATCATTGCTCCCTATCCCGTGGAAAAGGTGCTTTCGAGGGATGAAAAATATGCCGGATGGGTGTTCCGCGATACGAATTTCTCCCTGGATTATAAGGAAAATGCGGAACGTGCGATCGAATTCCTGAAAAAAGACGCGAGATTTGAAAAACTGGGATTCGACGGTGTCATCCTTATGGACACCGCTTTTCTCGGCGATGTCGTCGACCTCCTCGGCCCTTTCGAAGTGGAGGGGAAAGTCCTCACAGGAGAGAATCTCTTCGAACTCCTCGAGTTCAACACAAAAAACTTCGACCCTCATAATGAAGAAGAGTGGAAGAAGAGAAAAGATTTTTTCCTCCCCCTCGCGGATGAGATCAGAAAGCAGCTATTCTCCAGTCCGACCCTCTGGAGAGAGTTTTTTTCTCTTCTCGGAGAGCACGCGGAAAAAAAACATCTCGTTTTCTATTTCTCCGACTCGGTCATGGAAAAGAGATTCGCGGATAAAGGATGGACCGGAGAGCTCCCGCGGAACCGTTTCTGGGCGGTGAACATCGCCAATCTCGGAGGGAGAAAAGGGGACCGCTATCTCAGGAAGTATTATCATTCTTCGATCCACGTTGATCCGGACGGAAGGATGGATGAGGAATTCACGCTTTTCCTTGCCCATGAAGGGACGTACAATCTCCAGTCCGACCGGTATGAGGCGTACATCCGCATTGTACGGCCTGGTGGAACGGTGATGACCCATTCATCCGGGGGATTTGAAACGAACCCGCTTCAGAGAACCGAGGCGTACGGGGAAGAAGTCTCATTTTTTATTGTCCTCTACCCCGGCGAGCAGAAGATCATCACGGTCGATTTCACTTTCCCGGAGGAATATTACATCCCCGAAATGGGGCGGATTTCGATCCCGATCGAAAAACAGATCGGAACAGGGGAAGATGTCTGGGATTTCTCCCTTCGCGGAGAAAATGATATGCGCTTTCATTCAGAGCACTGTGATTCTATGAGCCCCAGGGATAATGTCCTCTTCTGCGACAACCGGATCGATGAAGACAAGATCCTCGTTTTTGAAAGGCATCCGGACATTGTCCCGCCGCTTCTTCAGTTCGCACAGTTTGCCGATATTTCGACGCTTGAGATCCGGTTTTCTGAAGAGATCGATCCCAATATCGAGAAAGGAGATGTGCAGCTCACGGATTTGGACTTCCGGACGGGAGGAACAGATGAAATCATCATCAGAAATCTTGAGATCGAAGGGAACAGCGCCTTTATCACCTTCTCAGGAATGGTGAAAAATCCCGGAGAGAGATATTCCTTCGAGATGAAGAATGTGAAGGATATTTCAGGAAATTTCTATAGTGGGGACAGTGGCGAAGAAGGGGTTTTCAAGATCACCATTGTTCAGAATCTTTAAGAAAAGACCATGAGTGAGCACAAGGCTCAGGAGAGAGAAAAGAAAAAAAACGGGACGCTTCTCCTCACGAGATTCCCGCTGGAATCAGCATGGGGCGGAGAGGAGGAGATCCATCTCCTCATGGCGAAGATCCTGAGGGACGAGGGCAGGGGAGTGGAGCTCCTCACCTCCTGTCCCTTTCTTTCCGATGCTTTTCGAAAGAACGATTTTTCCGTGCACCGGGAGTTTGAAAAGGACATCACATCAAAATCCCGGATCCTCTGGAGCGTCATCCTCGTCCCATTTTTCTTTTTCCGGGGGATCCTTTGGCTCGGCTATTATCGTTTTTTTCGTCGAGTTGATACTGTTTTATTCCTCACATTCATCGAAAAAGTAGTCTGGACGCCTCTCGCGCTTCTTTTTCGGATGAATGTTTTCTGGGGGCATCACGCCCCGTTTGGGGACTGGCTTTTTAAAAATCCCTATTTTTTTCTCTGGAGATGGTTTTCGGGAAGAGTGAAGATCATTGTCACTACAGAATTCATGAAGAATGAGCTTATACCCTATGTGAGAGCGAAGGAGAACATCATCGTCCATCCGAACACACTCATCCCGGAAAAGGATTTCTCAACGATGAACGATAAAAAATGGAACAGGGATTCACTCTTGAAGATGATGAGAGAGAAGACCGGAAAGAATATCGATACGAATTCTTTCCTCATCGGTTCACTCGGAAGACTTTCGCGGGAGAAAGGCACGATCGATCTCCTGAAAGCATCATCGGAAATACGAAAAAGTCATCCGGAGGCGGTCATTGTCATCGGAGGATCCGGGCCTGAAGAGCAATCTCTCCGCGCATTTATCATCTCCGGGAAACTCGGATCGCATGTCTTTCTTCTTGGATTTCTGAAAGAGGAAGAATTACCAGAGTTCTATGGGGGGATCGATCTCTTCGTCCTCCCGTCTCTCCGTGAACCCTTCGGGATGGTGCTCCTTGAGGCGATGTCAGCGGGAACGCCGATCGTCGCGAGAAGAGTCGGAGGTGTTCCGGAAGTCGTCGGTGAAAAATACAGCGGTCTTTTTTATGGAAATGACTCCGCGATGGCGGATGCACTCCGAAGATTTATAGAAGATCCCGAACTCCGGACAAGAGAATCGGAGTACGTTTCCCGCCGGTTTCAGGAGATGTTTTCCTTTGAGACCTACCGGAGGAAGACTCTGGACACATTCTCCTCCCCATGTTGTATAAAAAAATAATACAGGAAAATCGGTTCTTCGCTTTTGCAAGCGATTTTCTTTGACAATTCGTCCTCTGTTGATAAGACTGGAGGCAGAGTTCTTTTCCATAACTTCTGCCCGACGCGATTCACCCTCTTATTCACTACTCTCTTCACCTTATTGGGGGGAAATACGTCTTTTCATCCGGTACTCCGGTTGATCGTCGTTCCCCACATCGTGCTTCTGGGGGTTTCAAGTGAAGAGGTCCTGATCGGTCTGCGGCGGAAGTTATGGAGTGAAATGCTATAAGTGGACAAATTAAGTCTGATTATCTTTACAAATATCCGCAAAGTGGGAAAATGGAAGTGATTTCATTCTTACTCACATGCATCACCGACCTAAATACTGGTACCTGAAACAGTTCAATCTATTTGACGGGCTGAAAGAGGAAGATTTTGTCGCGATCAATGATTTTTCGATCGAACATTTCTTCAATAAGAAGGAACTCCTCTTTTCCCCCGGCGACAAGCTCGACCGCGTCTTTATCCTCAAAGAAGGAGAGATCACTCTTTATCAGTTGCATAACGGAAAGAAAGTGATCCTTGATATCCTCAAGCCGGGGTCATTTTTTGGGAATATCGCCATGGAGGTGAGCAGCGAATCCACCTATTTCGCGGAAGCGAGTGATAACATCATGATCTGCGCCATGACGACCGATTCATTTCTCGCGGTCATCCAGAGATATCCGCAGGTCATCCTCCGGCTCCTCCACATGGTGACCGAGAAAATGCGCGAATATGAAGGAAGGATCACGTCTTCCACGACCCTGTCGGCAAAGGAAAGCGTTCTTGATGCGATCAGGAACATCAAGAAAAAAGATGAGCAAAATTTTCTTCCGAAAGTCCTCTGGAAAAATACGAAGATCACACATGACAAGCTCGCATCGATGACCGGTCTCGCGCGCGAGACCGTGACAAAAGCGATCGCGGAACTGGAATCGGAAAAAGCAATCCAGGTGAAGGGGAGAGAAATTGTGCTCCCCGGAGAATCTCCGGTCTCAACGAAAAAGAAGAGTAGCGGGAAAAAGAAATGAAGAAACAGTCTGTTCTCCAAAAAACGCGCGTTTATGTCCAAAAAGTCCTCCGCGGGGATTCCTCCGGACATGATTTTTCCCATACGGAACGGGTAGCAAAGCTTGCTCTTCACATTGCTCAAATAGAAGGGAAAGGGGATGTGTTTATCATCGAACTCGCGGCGCTCCTCCATGATATTTCCGACTGGAAATTCGCGGGCGGCGACGAGAACGCGGGCCCAAAAAAAGCAGAAGAATGGCTTCTGAGTCTTTCCGTACCGGATGACATCATGAGGAGCGTTGCGACGATCATCCGTGAAGTCAGTTTTAAAGGAGCAGGAGTCCCGACGAAACCCGGTTCTCCCGAAGGCATGATCGTCCAGGATGCGGATCGTCTCGATGCGATGGGGGCCATCGGCATCGCGAGGGCATTCGCTTTCGGAGGGAAGACGGAGAGGGCGATGCATACGCCATCCATTCGACCGAAGCTCCATGCCTCATTTCTTGAGTACAAAAAATCGAAGTCTTCCACGATCAACCATTTTTATGAGAAACTCCTTCTGCTCAGACCGCTCATGAATACAAAGACAGCGAAAAAAATCGCCGGGAAGAGACATATCATCCTCAAAAATTATCTCCAGGAGTTTATGAACGAATGGAATATGAAGGCATGAGTGTATTCCCCTAAACGTTCTTCTCTCGTTTTGTTATTGAGGATCAGGTTCCGTGATGCTTCGCTCTGATTTTCCATACTTTACTTTGATCTTCTCCACGATCTCCTGTGCGGTCTTCGAAATGGCAAGCCCGCCTTTCGACGTCTCCCGGATGTTTTCGTTCATGTTCATCGCGATGTTGTTCATGGCCTTCACCACTTCGTCAAACGGGACGATGCTCTTGATGCCTGCCGCGCTCAGGTCGCTCGCGGTCATTGCATGGACGACGCCGATCGCGTTCCTCTTCACGCAGGGGACTTCCACGAAACCCCCGATCGGATCGCAGGCGAGCCCGAGGAGGTTTTTGAGAGCAAGAGCGGCGGCGTTGACGCACCACTCGGGAGAAAGCCCGCGGATCTCAGAGATCGCGGCGGCGGCCATCGCGGTCGATACCCCGATCTCGGCCTGGCATCCCGCTTCAGCGGCGGAAAACGTCGCGTAATGTCCGATGATGATCCCCATTCCTGAGGCGGTGAGGAGACCGCGGCAGAGCGTGTCTTCATCGATCCCCCATTTTTCCTGAATAGCCCAGAGGCATCCGGGAATTATCCCCGCGGAACCGGCTGTCGGTGCCGCGACGATCTTCCCCATGCAGGAATTCGTCTCCATGACCGCAAGCGCGTATTTCGTGGCGAGTTTCATGACGTCTGACATGAATATTTGCTTTCCATCGAGGTTATCGATGAGTTTCGACTCTCCCCCGATCATTCCGCTCCTTGATCTTTTCATCTGGGAGGATCCGGTCATGATGGATTCTTTCATGATATAGAGACGCCGCTTCATGTTCTCAAAGATCTCCTCATGACTCCTCCCCGTGAGAGATGTCTCGTTTTCAATGACGATGTCGGAAATTTTTGTAAAATGTCCCTCATCGATGAGTTCGAGAAGTTTTTTCGCCGAGAAGAACTGATACGTCATTAAAAAATGAGAAATGATCACATCCCGACCTCGACGAAGTGGGAGAGATGGTTGATGAAACGGGCCCAGTACACTCCGCATATTTTTTCGATTTCCAGGATGATGTCCCGGTTAAACGATTCCCGGATCTCAATGTCGATGATCGAGCGTTCTTTGTACTGCGTCGTCTCCATTTTCACAATGGAGATGTTCTTGCTCGTCATGAGATAGAGCAGATGATTGAGATCGAAACAGGTATTGTCAAAGCAGACGAGGAGAGAGGAATACGAACCGGTGATCGCGACATCGACTTTGTCGATCGACGAGATGATGACCTTTCCTCCTCCGATGCTGGAGCCCACAATGCTCATCTTCCGGTCTCCATCATAGAGGATGAACTGGACTGTATTCCGATGATAGGCGGTCCCGAGGTTTATCTTCACGAGTTCGATCTCCATTCCCGCCTTTTCCGCGAGGGAATACGCGTTCTTCATATCCGGATCAGAAGGGGACATGCCGAGCATCCCGCCGACGAGGGCGACATCAGTGCAATGGCCCTTATAGACTTCGGCAAATGAACCGTGGAGCCTCAAGACGCATTTTGTCGGAGTCTTTCCGAAAATGATCCTCGCCATGTATCCGAGTTTGCACGCTCCTGCAGTGTGCGAGCTTGAAGGCCCCACCATGACCGGTCCGATGATGTCGAATATGCTCCAGGTATCTTTCATGGGTCCGGATTGAACGCGGAGAGAGTATAGGGAAAAAATGGAAAAGAAAAAACACAAAAGAAAAAAGAAGGAGAGAGAAATCACTGTCCGGCCTCCGAGCCGGAATCTCCAAATTATCCGCTGATTCCAAGAAAAGTTCGTGGTTTCGTTGCTTTTGTGCGATTCCACAATAGCATCTGGAGACCCCGGATTGAGTCCGGGGTGACAGAGGCCCACGAGACCCGCTGATTCTTTCGCTGTCAGCTGAAGGTAAGGGCGTTGCATTGCAACGCCCCATACCAGGAAGGAAAAAGCACAAAAGAGAAAACACAAAAGAAAAAGAAGGAAGAATTTCTCTCTTTTCTGTTTTGTGCTTTTTCTTTTTTCTTTTATGGGCATTTGACTGATTCCGATCTTATGAATGCCACCTGCCTTCAGATGACTCGCACGGGAAGAGAGTATGGAGAAAAACAAAAACCAGAAAACACAAAAGAAAACACAGGGAAGTAATCCTCTCTTTTCTGTTTTGTGCTTTTTCTTTTTTCTTTTATCGGCATTTGAATTGATTCCGATTCTATGCCACAATTTCCGCCGCCGTCTTGCTCCAGTCCGTGATCCTTTTTGTCCAGAGTCTCCTCCCCTCGGGCAATATCATCCTCATCCGGGAAACCGGAGAAATCATTGCTCAAAAATCCTGGAACAGGGAAGCAGGGCATATCAATGTCGTGTTCGAAATACAGGAAATCCTGAAGACGGCGAAGATAGCTCCAGAGAAGATCCCCGTGTTTGCCGCACTTCAGGGGCCGGGACCATTTACGGCGGTGAGAACGATTGCGGTCATCGGGAACACATGGAAGTCGGAGTTTCCCGACATAAAACTCCTCGTCATCCCGACTGGCGCATTCCTGCGGAGAAAATTCCCGGAGGCCGAGCATATTCTTCTTTCCGCGGGGAGAAACGCGTTCTTCTCGTTTTCCCGGGGCAATCCGGAGAACTTCACAAAGGTATCGATCGAGGAAGGGAAGTCGCTGAAAGGAAAGAGCGGGGGATATGTCTTTGATCAGGAAAGGAGATTTCCAAACCTCATGTTTCAAGAAAGCATTGCTGATCCAGACGCTTTCCGGGAGATTCTTCAGGAGAAAGAGAAATACGAAAAAATGGTGTTCATACCGGAATATGGAGCGGAACCGGCAATATCGATGAGCAGATCGCCGGATTAACCGGATTTTCCTCATCTCTTTCGCGATGAGAAATCTGTCACGGAAGAACGGAGAGAAGTGGCTTTCTCGACAGCTGCCGGTGATTCCAGTATTATGACACGGAATCCGAATTTTTTCTCTCCCATGGGCGGCGAACCGTCATCCAAAATTCTTCTCATCGTCCTCATCCTCCTCGCTCTCTCCGCTTTTTTCTCGGGATCGGAAGCGGCGCTCCTTTCCATAAGCCACGCGAAGGTGAGGACGCTCCGGAATCACAAAAAATGGGGTTCTGAATCTCTTGAGTGGCTGAAAAACCGTCCGAGAAAATTCATCATCGCCATCCTCATCGGAAATAACATCGTCAATATTCTGATCACGGTCCTCACGACCTACTGGGTGACGACGAAATTTGGAGATCAGACTCTTGGGCTCATCACAGGGATACTCACGGTGCTCATTCTCGTGTTCGGGGAAATCCTTCCGAAGAGTCTCGGCCAGCACTTCAACACGCGGGTGTCGCTCTCTGCATCGCCTGTCCTCTCTTTCATCACAAAAGGATTATTCCCGTTCGTGTGGATCTTTGAAAAACTTTCGGAATCGCTCATCGGATCAAGAGCGCACGACCCTATCACAGAGGATGAGGTGCTTGCCATGGTTTCCCTCGGGACGGAGGGGGGAGCGATCAAAAAGGAGGAACAGGAGCTCATCGAGAACGTCCTCGAGTTCTCTGAAACGACCGCAGGCGAAGTCATGACACCCCGGACTGATATCGATGTCCTCGACGGAGAAACACCGCTCGGAAAGGCAGTTGATTTTTTCATAGAACGCTCCCATTCCCGGATCCCGGTCTATGAGGACAATATCGACAATATCATAGGGATCATCACCATCAAGCAGACGCTCAAAGCCTGGAAGGAATATGAAGAGCATAAACTCATCAAAAATCTCGACATGAAAAAACCGCTTTTTGTCCCGACGACGAGAAGGATCTCCGAACTCTTCAAGGATTTTCAGAGAAACCGGCTCCATATGGCGGTCGTGGTTGATGAACACGGAGGGACCGCGGGGATCATTACCCTCGAAGATGTCCTCGAGGAAGTCTTCGGGGAGATCGTTGATGAAACGGATGAAGAAGATGACATTGTCCTCAAGATCTCAAATTCGACCTGGGTCGTACCCGGAAATATCACCCTCGATGAACTGAAAGATGAAGTCGGCATCGACCTCCGGAAGAAAAAGGGAGACGAAGGAAAAATGCTTTCGCTCTCTGTTCTTGAAATGACCGGAAGGATCCCGGCCCGGGGAGAAAGCGTGGAAACTCCGAAAGCGGTGCTCGTCATCGAACGGATGGAAGGAAGGAAAATCGATCGTGTTCGCATCATCAAAAAATAGGGATATACTATCCGCCGATGACGAAATCATATGCAACCCAGAATCTTGCGGCATACATATTCCTTATCGCGGGGATTATCGCGACCCTCTATCTCCTCTTCATCTTTTCCAACGCTGTGTGGAATTCCCAGAGGAAGGAAAAACTCTATGCTGAATTTTATACGGATATCAACAGGCTGGAAGAGGAAAATAAGAAGCTTTCCGAGAGATACTCGTTTCAGAAAACTGATGAGTATGTCGATAAATACGCGAAAGCAAATCTCTCAAAAGTGAATCCCGGGGAAAAGGTGATCATTCTCCAGGAGGCGAAAGAGAAAGATCCGTTTGATTTTTCCGGACTCACATCGAAGGAAATCGAACTCGAGAAGCTGAAGATCAGGCCGATCCGCGAGCAGTGGTGGGCGTTTTTCTTTGAGACGTAGGAAAAGCAAAAAAAGAGAAATGAGACAGCACAAAAGAGAAAAGAGTGATTCTTTTTTCTGTACCCCCGGACCTGATCCGGGGTCTCCATTTGTGCGGAGTGGGAAAAAGGGGAGCGGATGGCGCCGATGTGTTCATTTCCATGTTTCTGGAGGAATCCGGAGATCCCGGCTCGGAGGCCGGGATGACAGCACTCTTTTTCCCTTCTTTTTGCTTTTGTGCTTTTTCTTTTTTCCTTCTTGATTTCCCTCGCTTCCTCCTGTTAACATTTCTCCGCTCTTTTCATCTCGCGGGTATAGTACAATGGCTAGTACACGACCTTGCCATGGTTGAAATACGAGTTCGATTCTCGTTACCCGCTCCAGCAGATAAAACAAAGCTCCTTGAAGGGGGCTTTTTTCATGTCTTTTTTTTAAAGAGTCACCCGTCCACGAGCATCTTAAGTTTGCCCGCACCCGAGGGCGGGAGCCTGGTTGAGAAACTAATCAACGGACCAGGTGCCCTGCGGGACACCTGCTCCGGCAGGCTGCTGCCAGCAAAAACAATGAACAGGATTTTCGTACTCTTGGGGATCCCAATTATTTGACAAAACATTATTTGACAAAACCAGTCAAAAAATTTTATGATCTTGCTCTGTTTCATCATCATTTTTCCTATGAAAACTCGTATTTGTTCGAGAGGGAACATGTTCCCTTTCAAATTTCTGTTTCTCAGTTCTGTGTTTTTTGGGATGCTCCTTTTTTCATTGATGAGTGCGGATGCAGCGAAGCAAACAGTACCAGCGCAAGGAGAACTCTCAAAAATGGGTCTGGACAGTATTCCGGTTATTGTCAAAAATCTTCCTCCTGTTATTCAGGAAGTCACCGGACCGAGTCAATTGCAAGTCGGTGAAGAGGGTACTTGGACGGTTACTGCGAGAGATCCGGAAAATGGGTATCTCCGATACAAAGTCCTCTGGAATGGAGCTGGTGTTCTCTCAGATGTGAGCTCCTTCCCTTCAAAATCACACTCGTTTTCCCATCGATATTTCATGCCGGGGACTTATTATCCGGTTTTTGTTGTCACAGACGATCAGGGACTGAGCGCGAATGGAATCTCCAGAGTGGTAGTACAAGAAATTATCCCTGATCCGGGAGAAATTGTATTTGCAATAGATTCTACATACCAGGATGTTCCCGCCGGGACTTTTAATCATAGCTTTGGCAATTTGACGATCTCTCATCAATTGCAAGAAGGTGTGCAAATAACAAATGGGCTCACATTTGTCGTGAATTACGATGGTTCCTGCACTACTCCAGATGACGTGGTCAATCAATTTGAAAATTTTCATCTCGTGAACACAAATACTGGAGCCATTGTCTTTCATCCGGCAAACCCAGTAATAATTGATGATCTCGTCATTGTAGCACTGTCAGATCAGCCGAGACTTCGGTTCAATCAAACACTTGAAATGGATATGGTTGCAGATATTCGACCTGATGCCATGAACGATTGTGAAATCGGATTTGAACTCCTCATGCCGGAGATAACAATTACAGGACTCAAAACCGGACTCGTTTCGACCGGAGGACCAGACGGAACAGGACCGCATCCCATCAAACCCATTGGAAATCCGATTTCCCAATTCCATCGGATTATTCAGAATACACTCCATATTACCCCGTATTTCCTGGCTGATGATACCTATGTCGCGAGACAGGATGGCGCACTCGTATGGAAAGGCGTTTTTCGGACTGAAGCAGATGAATATCTTATGATCCGAAAACTCGAATTTGCAGAACTCAGTACCGCGGTTGATGGTGATATTGCTGAGTGCGCGCTCTTCCGTCAGGATGGAACCATATCCACCGGTGAAGAATTCAACGTACCCATGGTGAACGGAAGAATAGTATTAAACTTTTTAGGGGATGATGGGGTTCCCGGACTTCTCATCCCTGGCGGTACAGAGCAAGTGGTCTATATGCTCTGTGACATCGGACGTCCGCTGAGCGCTCCTGAAGTATTCCTGACGTATGCGCTCGATGTTTCAGAAATTGATGTGGAAAATATTGATGGTGGTGCGGTTCCTGTTGCGAATACGGATGATGTTCCCGGAGCAAATTACACGCTCGTAGAGAGCGGAACGCTTGAGGTTGCGCTGAATGCGTCTCTCACGCCAGATAACGCGATTCTCATTGCGAACGATGATGGTGCGTCCCATGCAGTGGGAGCATTCGAGTTTCATGCAGAAGATGAAGATATCAATATTGAAGACCTCACCATTGATATCAATGAAGTAGATACCGCCTATCTCGGAGTTGATATTCCAAATGATACTCGTGCTATTGATCATGTGGGACTTTTCTATGATGATGGAACACCAGTTCTTAAAAATAATGGATCACAGGCAGAAACATCTGCTGTTGCGACAGGAGAAGCATTCTTACAAGATCTCGATCTCATTATCGAGAGAGATGAAGACAAAGTTCTTTTCGTAAAGGTCGTCCTCAACAGAATTTATAGTGCTGATATTGCGCGATCTGGAATGGGATTCGAGGTTAATCTCTCATTTGAAGCGGATGAGTATGATATACGAGGAGATGTATCAGGAATGCCGCTCACAGATGACACTCTTTTTGTCGACTATGAACCGACCGATGACACACATTTTGGGAACGAATTTTATGTCCTCACAAACCGCGTGATCGCGGAAAATGCGAGCACGTCTACCGTTCTCGTTCAGGGAACACAGACGGAGCTCATGCGATTAAATATGGAAAAACTCGTTGACACGAAAGATGCGTATCTGCGAAAGCTCACCATTGATATTGATACGATCGGGGAAGTTACCGTAGAGAATGTCAGAATTTATAATGAAGAAAATCAAGTGATTGCTGTTTCAGGTGTAGGAGCTCCTCTCAATAGTCGGTTTAAATTTATCGTAGGGCAAGATTCTCTAGATATTGATTTCAATAATCTTCGAGAACTTCCTTGGGGCAGTGGAGAATACTACGACGAAATTGATGGAGTCTCAGAAACGTATGTTGTGAGAGCTGACATTACGACCGATGGATTTGATGATGCGATTATTGCGTCCATTGATATTTATGATGCTCCCGTAATGGATTATTATACGATCACATGGCGTGACGAAGGAACAAATAATGGAGAAGACGGATTCAACATGCCTTGGATTGATCTTGGTGATAGCCCAATTACGCAAATTCAAAATATTCTTTCAAACTGACCCTCCGATCGTCCAAGTCCAAAAAGACTCGAACAATAGTGGGTGAGGAGATCTATATGAGCTTTCTCATACATTCATTTGATATCGCTTGAAGGTTATGGTAAGTTCCTTCCCATTTTCTTTTTTTCCCATGATCGATGATGATGGGGTCTCATTGACACCGAGAGAAATTGAGCCGAATAAGGACCGTATGGACCTTAAACCCAATCTCCAGTATGTGGAAAGGAACCTGCCGAAGTATGAAGAGGCACTCAGGCGGTTTCTCTCGAAACCATTTCCTCCTGAGAATTATGTCTGGATTTCAGGGATCGATGTGAGAAATGTCGTTGATGACTTTACGCTTCAATTACCACCGAATACTGCGCTCGATATTCTTTCCCATCTCCCAACGGAGATGCTTCGGATCTCATCACTTCGCGCATTGGACTACCAGTATCAGAGATTTATCCCTATTCCGAATTTCAATGAGGAAGGATTCCTTGATGCGAAATGCCCGTGCAGGAGAGTGGTTTCCGCCGATATCTTTCCGCATGACGAAGAAGAAGACGGGACGCATATCGAGCACCATCCCACCCGGATTCTCATCGGGAATACTCACCAAGGAGTCATTTTCCCTTCATTCCTCCCGAAAACTGTATCTGAGAACCGCAGAGCGGTCGAATTCTATCAAATCCATGTGCTTCTCCATGAGTTCTTTCATACTATTGTCGCACCATTCCGGTCAGAAGAATCAGCGAAGCGTCTTGTCCTCCATTTCCAGGACGGAAAATCAATGACCTATGCGGATTGGAGGAAAGCATTCATTGATTCCATGCTCCATCGTGAACCGGTCTTCCCCTCAAATTACGCGTCGACGTATGCCGATCAAATCCATCCGGAAGCGGATCGGTCATCTATAGCGGTGGAAGAACAACTCTGTGAAACGTTTGCTGCATACATACTCGGGAGAGCTCCGGGGAATGTCGAGTATGATGACTTCACGACATTTCACTTTGGGAATGAACATCCTGAGGAGCAGCTCATCAAAGGCTATGGCAGCATTCGTCATGAACTCATGGACAGATTTTTCCATGCTACGTTCGAGTCCAAAAGCCCCGAATAGTCGTGGGGGCGGGAGCCTGATTGATAATGACACAATAGGGGAGAGCAACTCAGGAAGAGTTGCTCCAGCAAAAATATGTTCGAGTCCAAAAAGACTCGAACAATCGTGGGAGTGGTCGAGTTTTCAAATATTTTGGGAATAAATCAGATTAGATTTTCGAAAGGACATATTAACGAAACATTTGGAGACGTAATTTCATTCATCAAAAGAGAATTTGAAGAAGACGACAGTTTCTCAAGAGTCACCCGTCCTCGGTTGACCTGAATTCGCTGGCACCCGAAGGCGGGTGCCTCGTTGTTCAGAGCTGTGCGAAGAGGAAGTATGCGGTCTTTTCTACGAGAGATATCCCCACGCGAGGAGCTTGTCGCTCAAATCCGCCCATTTTTCTCCGATATCCGTCCGGTAGTACATATTCGGGATCTGGATGTTGCGGATTCGCGAGGCGAGATTTTCCCGGGCATCTTTCATCGTGAGCCCCGTGCCGACGGCGAGAAGCGCGACACCATACGGTCCGGTGATGAGCCACTCATTATTCTTGAGCTGTACTTCCTCGATGCACACTCCGTCATAATCTGGAGTGAGAAAAGTGACTTTCGTATCCTTCGCATATGCTTCGAATACTTTCTGGTCATCTTTATAGGGATACGGAGGCACGACGATCCTTGCCCCGATCTGAAGACCTTTCTTTACCCGGAGAACCGGCTTTTTCCCCTGAGCGAGATCAAAGAAAAAGTCTCCGATGGGATCGAGCATCCCTTCATTTTGAATATGGATCGTGGGGTATCCGAATCGGCAGGAGAATTCGAGAGGGAAGATGCCGTTCTCATTCACGATGCAGTTGATGTCGAGATAGCCGACATACTTTTCCTTGCGGAATGTCTTTTCCATTTTCAAAAGAGTGTTTCGAAAAATAACATTCGTTTCGCTCCAGAACATGATGGTGCCCATCTCTCCCGTCATGGGGCCGAGATCTCCGGTGATGAGGCGCTTGTGCTCGAAATTGACGTTGATCGGAGCAATGAATTCGTTCCCGTTGAAAAAGGCGCCAACCGCGACCTCCACTCCATAGACTCTCTTCTGAAGTTGAAATAGTTTCATCTCTTTTTTCCAGATCCGAGCGTATGTTTCGAGGACATGGATGACATCGTTCCCGTCTTTCTCTTCGCCGACAAACAGGAGTTTCTTGTTGTTCTGTATTTCTCCGCACGGTTTTAATACATACCGGTCGGGATTCTTTCTCACGAAAGAAATCGCATCGGGGAACGACGTGAATTCACGGTACGGGATAATTTTCACTCCGTGTCTCTTGAGCTCTTCCTGCCCAAACCCCCGGTCATCCTCGAGCCGGTCGGTGTACGGAGTGCCGCCAATGACATATTTTCCTCTCTTCCTCATCGCTTTCGCCTTTTTCCCTTCCTCCTGTCCCACGACATCATCGAAAATGACGACATCCGCCCAGTCGACATATTTCTCCCATTTTTCTGTTTTTTCGATAAATCCGTCAGCCACGTGTTTGTCAGACTCCTCATCAATATGCATGATGACATGATGGCCTTCGTTTTGCATCTTCCAGGCGATGTTTCCGCTGAGTCCGGAAATCGACATGATGAGAAAGTTTTTTGGATCCTTCGTTTTCTTATCATCCTTCCCGGACATGAGCACAGGATCTGTCATTTTTCATATATAAAAATATTTCAGGAGGATTTTCCTCCTTCTTCCATGCTTGTCAAATCTCTGCTCAATATTCGACGAGGAGGGATTCAATGCTTGATTTTCAACGGTGGATATCCTAGAAATCATTTGATTTTTCCGGTACTCTTTTGTTGATTTTTCCATTTTTCCATGAAAAGAATTCTCATTTTTGTATTTTCTGTAGCCCTTCCGGTTTTATCCGCTTCCGCTTTCTCCGATGTTCCATCCTCCCACAAGTACTATGAGGAGATATCAGCACTTGCTGCGGACGGGATCCTTGAGGGATACCCCGATGGCACGTTTAAACCAGGAGAAACGATCAACCGCGTCGAACTCACGAAGATCATGGTCGCATCCATCCTCGATTACGATCCGGGGCAGGACCCATCCGGTTTTGATATTTATGCGCTCGCAGGAGTCCCTTTTTCCGATGTGGAGAGCGGGGAGTGGTATATCCCGTATCTCAGAAAGGCAGTCGAGAACGATATCATCAGCGGGTATCCTGATTCGACCTTTCGTCCGGAAGATGAAGTGAATTATGCCGAAGCGGCAAAGATCATCGTGGAAAGCATCGGGATCAAAAAGGAATCGGGAGGAGAGTGGTATGAGCCGTACACGAGCGCCCTCCAGGAGCTCAATGCAGTTCCCGAGAGCGTTGTACGATTTGACCAGGAGCTCACCCGCGGGGAAATCGCGTTCATCCTCTATGCGCTCCGGGATTTTTATACAGAAGGAGGAGACGGCTTTACCGCATACCGGATATCAGATGTCTCAACACTCGATGATTTCAAAGGACTGAATCCTTCGGTCATCTTTATCGGAGGACTCTACTGTTCCCACTGCCAGGCAGAGGCGCCGGAATTCGAACGCCTTGTTTGGGATGAGTACAAGGATGAAGTCAATATCTGGCTTCAGGTCATCGATTGGGATGACGTCGGGTTTCCGGTGGAAGTCGCCCAGGGATATAATGAAAACATCTCCTATGAGGCACTGACCGGAGAATCCTGCGGATTTGTCCCTGCCTGGGTTGTTCTTGATCTTGCAGGGAATGTCCAGATGACTTCCTGCGGGGGAGAACACACGCTGGAAGAAATGGTGGCCGAACTGGAATTATTGCTCGCATCATAGTTCCGGTATCCTCACGATATGTTTGAATCGAAACCCATCCGGCTGAAGCACCTGTTTCATCATGAGACAAAGAGAGAGGTCTTCATCAAGTTTGTGATCCTCTTCATCATTCTCTTCATCTACACCGGATCTCTCACCTGGAAATACGGGATGGAAAACGGAGGGCATCTCGCCGCAATCATCTGGAGCTTTTTTGTCGTCTGCACGCCCGTTGCGGAAGCGGGACTCGTCATCGATCTTCCCATGAGGCTCATTTTCGGGATGAGGATGCTCTATTCCGAGTTCATCGTCTACTTCATAGCAGTCCTCATTAATGTGTTCAGCCTTGTCTTCAGGCCGGAGATCTATGATTCACTTTTTCTCACGAAGCTCTTCCGCCAGATACTCCTTCATCCGTATCCGTACTGGATCATCATCCTCATCGCGACTACCGGGTCATTCCTCTCCGTCCTTTTCGCGGACGAACTCCTCGATTACATCAAGCATCGCCATTGCATTTTCCATCATCAGCATCGGCTCAAACATCAGATTATCGTTACCCTCTTCATATTTGTATTCATTGTCCTCGCATACGGCTTTGTCATGAAGGAGTTTAATATTTCAGTGGATTCTGCCGCCGGGGCGAATCTCTTATTCTGAAAGCGTTTTCATTGGAGAAAAGGACATCCGGTGGATCGGACAGGGACCGTACTTCCGGAGAGCATCTTCGTGCTCTCTGGTCCCGTATCCTTTGTTCTCCCGGAATCCGTACTGCGGGTATTTCTCGTGCATCTTCAGCATGAACATATCCCGGCTCACTTTTGCGAGGATCGATGCGGCAGCGATACTTTCACTCCGTTCATCGCCCTTGATGATCGCGAGCTGGGGGATGTCCGGAGAAGAAAAATTCACCGCGTCGATGAGAATAAAATCAGGGAGGAGTGAAAGCTTTCTCAGTGCTTTTCCCATCGTGCTCTTTGTCGCCCTCAAAATGTCTGTCCGGTCGATCTCTTCATTGCTTTCCCACGCGATTCCGAATGAGAGCGCCTTTTCTCTGATCTCATGAAAAAGATACTCCCGCACCTCCGGAGAGAGTTTTTTTGAATCATCGATCCCTTCGATCCCGTGATGCTCCGGGAGGATGACCGCAGCGGCAAAGACCGGACCCGCCAGCGGACCTCTTCCGGCCTCATCGATCCCCGCGATGAGGGAATAGCCTTTTGCTCGATACAGATGATCGATGGATTTCACGTGTTCATTGTAACACTTGGTGAAGTTTTTTTCATATTTTTCTTGCTTCTCTCAGAGAAAGTCGTGGAGAATAGTACCGGTATGTATTATCCGATTCCTTGAAAAAAATCCTCTTCGTCTCATCAGCCATTTTCGCACTCGCTTTTTCTTCCGGCACGGCAAATGCCGAGGATTATTGCTGTGAGGAACGTGAAGGGATCTGCGGCCTCGACTGCTGCGACGGGAGCGTCCCGCAGGATTATAGTCCCGAGTGCCGCACGGACATCCTGAAGTGGTATAGCGATGAATACGATCTCTGCCTCCGCTATGAGAGCGACTTCAGGACAGAAGTGAGAATCGCCCGTGAACTTGGCGATAATGAGAGATATCTTGCCGCCTGGGAAAAATACGTTTTTTATATCGAGGAATGCAACGCTCAGAGCGATGAGTGGGAAGACGCGATGATTTTTTTCCGGGATATGCGGGAGGAAGAAGACCTTCAGGCGAAATGGTACGACCGCGGAAGAAACCCCTGCCATTCCGGATATATTTTTGAAGAAGGATCAAGGAGATGTCTCCCGAAGAGAGAGTATTGCAGAGTCGTCCATGGGGACGCATCCGTCCTCCGGAGCGGAGAGTGCGAATGCGCGAGAGGATATGTGATGAAGGAATCGCAATGCGTTTCGGAAGCGATCAGTGAAAATCCGCCGGAAGAAGAGAATATCCCTGCCGTTCCTCATGAAGAAATTCCTGCCCAAGAAGAGGATAACGCTGATCCGTTCGACGAAAACAATGCTGGAGCTGAGGAAGAAGTTTTTCTCAATATTCCCGCCGGAGGACAATATGAAAAGATCGGTCCGTTTCTCGTGAAAGTGAGAGTATTTCCGTTTTCCGTTTTCGAAATAAAATGGAAAATCCGCGACCTCAGAATAAACCAGAATGTCAGCTCATTTCATCTCACTGTTTTTGATCCTCAGGGGAACGTGAAAGACGATAAATCGCTGGAAAAAGACCGATCGAATTTCTCTTTCATTTCTTCTTCGCGGGGGAGATGGAAGGCGAAACTCATCATGCTCAGCCATTACGGCGAGCATATGGGAGAGATCCTCATCTCCTTCGATCTCTAGATCATCTGCTCACACAAGGATTTCCTGTGATGAAAAACCGCCAGGGAAAGTCTTTTCCTTCTGATATTCCGATCCGCGAAGAAACTCCGATTTCAGATTCCGGGATTTTTTTGAACTGAGAGATCCGGAAATCGCCATTTACTTCCTTTCCATTCAATTCTCTCGTAATCCCGAATGCACTACAGAGCTTTCCCGGTCCGGACGTCAGGTTTCTGAAAATCTTCGTTTTTCTTCTCTCTTCCATTGCGGAGATTCCTTCGACCGGTTCGACCGCCCTGATGAGGACTGCACCGCGCGAACCTTTGTTCGTCGTGATATTGAGGCAGTGGTACATCCCATAGATAAAATACACGTAGAGATGGGCATGGGTCTCGAGCATGATTCTGCTCCGGGGAGTGATGCGATGCGCGTGGGAAGCGGGATCATCGCGATATGCTTCCGTTTCCACGATCATTCCTGAACAATTATTGTATTCAATCTTCGCGCCAAGGAGTTTTCTCGCTATCTCCACGGAATCTTGCTCGAACCAGGATTTGTCGAAAAAATTCATGGGGATGAAGAGGATTCTGAAATGCATCATATCCGTCCTGAAGAGCATTTGCATAGAGATGAACTTCCTTTTTCTCCAAAAAAATAGTAAAATTCTATGAAATACAAATAAAAATTCCTCATGGGAAATCCTGAAATACGTTCTTTCGATGGCGCTTATGAGAATCTAGGAACTCTTGAGCCCCTGGTTCAAAAACCTAAAGAAACACCTGGACAAAAGGAGGCGAGGAGAAAATCCGAAAGGGACAGAGCAAAAAAGGAAGAGGAAGGAAGGAAGATGAGGGAAACCCTCGAGGGAAGTAAGTTTTATCAACAGATACTGAATGCAAATCAAGGGGTTGCGCGGGCAATCCAACGGGATATCTATGAGTGGAGCGCACGAATTGAGTCTGATGGGGTTCCGGAAGAAGGAGGAGATGAAAAAGAAAGAACAACTCCGCTCATAGGGATTGAAAGAGTTCGGGGAGAAATCGAAAATCAAGAAGCGAAACATTATGTGGAGCTCCTCCGTCCGGTTTTAGGAGATAAAGAGAAGCTTCAACAGATGTTTACCTTGCTCGATGCTTATTCCGAAGATATTCAACATGGCTTCTCCAGATCACCCGAAAGAAGAAGAGCTTTCATCGATGTGTATCTAAAAATTTCAGATAGAGATACGAAACAAGACGTCGAGATTCGACTGTATGCCCTATTCGGGAAGCAGGACACGCATGCTGTTTTCGAGAGTATTGCGAATTCTCCTGAGCTTCAGAAGGGATACTCCGCAACAACGAGAGAATCGCCTGATGCCCCGACACTTTCTGGGATGAGAGTATTCCGCCTGGGAAGAGGAGAATCCCTCACGGCGGCACGACACGTTCAGGGAAAACATTCTCCCGAGGCAGTAAGGTCACTGCAGATGGGAGCAGCGGAGGAGAGAGAAGGGATCAATAAGTCCATTCGGAACTATCTCTTTGAGGATTCAGAAGGGAATACATACAGTAAGGAAATCTGTAATGACATCTGCATTCTCCTCAACGGATATCGCTGTCTTGATGATCCCGCAAAAATCCTTCAGCTTTCCCGGGAGCAGAAGATCGCATTTGCCGAACAGTATGAATTGATAACCGGAAAACCAAAACAGGAAGTCTATCTTGTTATCATGAGCGGAGATCGTTCAGCAAAAGGGATCGCACTCATGTCGGAAGCGGGAAAAAGCGGGGATGCATGGACAGCGATCCAGGAGAGCTATAAGGCAGGGACTGTCGAAGAATCCATTCCCGCGGCCGTGAATGCCTTTCTCGCCGATCCGAGCATACCGGAAGAGGAAAAAAATGCGGTGAAAAAGAGTCTCGATGAATACGGAACTGCCTGGAACTATTACCAGGAAGCGAAGAACGCGTACGAGAGATATCTCAAAGAGGAAGCGAAAAAGAGTTCCGAGGCGGGAATGACAGAGGAGGAGAGCACTGAAATCGCAGAAAGTTTTGGAGGCGAGGACGTCGCAGAAACATTTGCCAATATGGGGTGCACATTTCCCCAGGGGATCCCGGAATTTTCCCCTGACATGAAAGAAGTCGAGTTCACGGTGAATACGCCGGAGAGAGGCGAATCGACCGTTAGGGTTGAGAGGGGAGGAGGAAATCATTTCCAGTTTTACATCGTTGACGAAAACGCCCTGGACAGAGGAGATAAATCCGATGGAGTCCATAATGCCGGGAACTCTGAAGAAGGCGCAAGGGAGCTTCAGAAGAAATTCGAGAACGCGGTCGAGACCCGATATGTGAACGACCTGGTCGCGCATTACCTCCCCATGCCTGATCCTGAGACGAAAAAGGATGTCGACCAGTACTGGTACGACGAAGATATGATGCGAGTTTGGGAAAATCTCACGCCTCTTGTGGGAGAAAGGGGATTTGTAAAGCTCCTGAAGCTCATCGATTACGAAGTGAGAGTGCATCATAAGACCTACGAAAGCGTTTTTCGTGATGAGCTCCAGATCGGAGGGATCAACAATATGAGAATTGATCCCTGGCAAATCCGGAATCTTGCCTGGGTGCTCAGAGAGAGAGTCCCGACAGAGAAAATGCGGGATGCCGGTACCATGGAATCGGAAAAGCCAGTATATGAATATAAAAATCTCCTTGATGATATGGAGCGGATTTCCGGGATCACCCGGAAAGAACAGCCTGATTCTAGAACCCCTACTTCCTAATTCTTACTTCCTACTTCCTGCTTCTCTCCTCCGGCGCGCATGTAAGAATTAGGACTTGGGAAGTAGGAATTAGGAATCCAAATCACTTCCTACTTCTTAATTCCTACTTCCTACTTCTTACTTCCTGCTTCCCTCTTCCGGCGTATGTGAAAGAATTAGGAATTAGGAAGTAAGAAGTAAGAATTAGGGGCCTCCCCCATTCATTTTTCCATCCCGTCCAATGTCAAAAACCAGCAAATCTCCTTCCACCGACCACGACACCATCCTCGAACTCGAATACAAATACGCGAGTGAGACCGCGTTCCAGGCGATGGAAGACCGGCACAAGATTGTGAGCTTCTTCATCTCCCTCACGGGAATCGTAAGCTCTGTCATCTTTGGGATCAATGAATTCTCAAAGGGGATCAATCCCACGGTCATCGCTTTTTTTTCGTATATCGGTTTCGTTATCGGACTCCTTTTTCTCATGAACCTCGTCCGACTCCGGCAGGCGTGGCACGAGAGCATACGGGTCATGAATCAGATCAAGTCATACTACTTTCAGAAATCAGTCCTGAAAGATCTGAAAGATGCGTTCCTCTGGAGAGAAGAAACGATCCCGAAGCCGGAGAAAGGATGGACGATCTTTTTCTTCTCCGTCATCCTCATCGCGCTTCTCGACAGCATCCTCTTTGCCGTGTCTCTTCTCTTTTTCCTTCCGGGAAGCATGGTGACTGTTTACGTGATCGGAATATCGATATTCATTGCTCAGCTCGCTCTCTACTTCGCGATGCTGAAGTGGAATAAGTGAGGGGAAACACAAAGCACAAAACACAAAAGAAAAAAGAAGAAGCGTTTGTTCTCTTCCTTTCTCTTTTGTGCTTTTTCTTTTTTCTTTTTGCACTCTCTGAGCGTATAATCCTGATATTCTCTCATTTTGGATTTCGCCATGATCCAGTTCCGGAAATTGATGATATGGGGGATGACCAGTTGTGGTCTTTTTCTTGTTGCTCTTCCTCTCGCGGATGCATTCCATGAACCGGTTTTCGTCGACATGAACCTCAATGCGGAACTCTCGGAAGGAAAGGTGAGGCTCTGGTGGGATCCCTATCCGCTCGACGGATTCCAGTACTATCAGGTTGTTCGTTCGGACACGAACTCCGATCCGGTTTATCCGGAAGACGGTTCGATCGCGCTCCTCAACGATTCCTCGTTCACTTTTTACTCAGATGTGAAACCGGAAGGGACGCAATACTACCGGATCTGCGCGGTCGCGGGAGAGACACGGTATTGTTCAAAAGAAGTTTTCATCTTCACCGGTCTTTCCGATGATGCATCTCCCGGAGAAACATGTGAGGATGAAGAATGCGGCATCACTGCCGTCATTTCACTCGATCTGGAAGAAGTGCACGGAACGATCGTTCTCGCCTGGACGGTAGCAGGGGAGTTCCCTTACGGATACAAGATTATGAAAAGCATAGAGCAGCGCGACCCCACATATCCTCCTCAGGGAGATGATTCTTATGTTTACTTATCGGACGGGCAAGCGAGGACCTATATTGACCAGGACGTCGATGCAGGAGGAAAGTACTTCTACCGGGTATGCAAATCCCTCGCTGACGGTAGTTGCGGGGAATATTCGAATTCCGCGGAAATATCAGTTTCACTTCCTCCCGATAATGAAGATGACGGTGTTTCCATCACTCTCACAGCAGAAGAAGATGAAGAGGGGAATGTCCTTCTCTACTGGAACGCAGTTGGAGATTTTACAAAGGGGTATCATCTCGTACGGAGCACGGAATTCCCCGATCCGGTATATCCTCCGATCGAAGGGGACACAACGGAATTTATATCCGAAGATTTCAGGAGAAGTTTTGAAGATGTGAATGTGGAAAACAGGATCACTTACTATTATCGGATATGCCGGTATCTCGGGAATGACGAATGCGGAGAGTACAGTAATACTGCTGAGATCACCGTTGGAGAATCTACTGCGATAATCGAAGAGCCGTTCCCCGACATCGCCGGACATGTCTTTGCAGAAGCGATCCTTTATGTCAAGAATGAAGGGATAGTCGAGGGATATCCGGATGGCTTTTTCAGGCCGGACGGAATGATCAACCGCGCTGAATTCGTCAAGATCCTCATGGAGGCGAGATATCCGGAAGACTCCATGGGTTCAGCATGTTTCCCTGATATCGGTTCAGAGTGGTTCGCGCTCTATGTCTGCGGTGCAAAAACACTCGGGATCATCGAGGGGAGGGGCGACGGGAATTTTGCTCCGGATTCCAACGTTAATTTCGCGGAAGCAGCAAAGATCCTTGTACTCGTGTTTTACCGGTTTGAACCGGCAGACCGAGGGAGCGAGTGGTATGAAAAATATATCCATGTCCTTCAGCTCTCAAACGCTATCCCCCAGACGATCATGAGCATTGACCAACCCGTCACCCGCGCCGAAATGGCGGAAATGATCATGCGGCTTCGGGAAGGGATCGAAGACAGCCCTTCGAACATATTGCTCGGCTCATGAATTTTTTTGTTTTCCTGGAGAAATATTTCTGGGCGGTATTCATCCTCGGATTTCTCTCGGGGCTTTTGTTTCCGCAATTTGGCGAACACCTCGGATTTTTGATTATGCCGTTGCTCATGGCGATCTTATTTTTTACGTTTCTCAAAATCGACGTCGGAGAAGTTGTAACGAAATTGAAAAGACCGGGGCTTCTCCTCTATGTCGCCATTATATTTCTTCTGGCGTATCCCGCATTCGTGTATTTGGCAGTGGTCTGCATCGATGCGGATTTCGCATTTGCGCTCCTTCTCCTTGCGGCAATGCCTGCAGGGGTCTCCACTCCGGCGCTCAGCGATATATATCATGCGGATGTTCCGCTGTCATTCTGCATAGTCGTCATCACACACTTTCTCCTTCCGGTTACGCTTCCTCTCCTTCTCCTACTGTATTCTCCAAACGGAGTGTCTGTTGACGCATTAAGTATTTTTCATTCCACCGTTCTCTTTGTATTCATCCCTGTCATCCTCTCCCAACTCTGGAAGCGTTTCTTTCAGTCGACGATCCCCCGGATGAGAGGATTCATCACAGGCATCAATGTCCTTATCCTGTTTTTTCAGTTTTACGTCGTGGTATCCATAAACCGTTCTCTTATTTTCGAAAATGTGGGGCATGTCCTCATTGCCGTAATATTTCTCCATGTGTTTTTTCTCCTCTCCCATTTCATCGGATACGCCACCCCATTCTGGAGACCGCAGAAAGAAAAAATCACCTTTTCTCTCTCAAAGACATACTGCAACAACGCTCTCGCCACAGGACTCGCGCTGACATTTTTTAGTCCCCATGTCGCGCTCCTCGTTATGCTCTCAGAAGTTCCATGGATAACCATGCAGGGGCCTTCACATGTCCTATTTCAGTTGTGCCGCAAATACAAGAAAGAATAAAAAATAAATTTGACAGGAATGAATTAGCACTCTAAACTCAAGAGTGCTAATTTATTACAGAACCGATGAAACCAGGAAAATTCACATTAAAGCTTCAGGAGACGCTCTCAGACGCCCAGTCGAGCGCAAATATTGGAGGCCACGGCATAGTGACAAACTTCCATATCCTGAGGTCATTCCTTGAGCAGGAGGGGAGCGTTGTAAAGGAGATCCTCCTCAAGCTGGAGGCAAAGCCCGATATTATTCTCAGCGCCGTTCAACAGAAGATCGGTAATCTCCCGAAGGTCGAGGGGGGAGAGCTTCATTTTGAACGTGATGTCCAAAAAGTTTTTCTCGAGGCAGAAAAGATCATGGCGAAGATGAAAGACGAGTATCTCTCCATCGACCATGTCTTCCTTGCGATGGCAAAAGTCTCCGGAACTGATGTGAAGGACGCAATCTTCGATGCATACTCCATCAAGTCGGAAGATGTGGAGAAGATCGTCCTAGAACTCCGAAAGGGGAATCCGGCCGGGGAAAATGGGGGGGAGTCTCCACAAAAAGCGCTCGAAGAATTCGGGATAAACCTCACTCATCTCGCTGCTGAGGGAAAGATCGATCCGGTGATCGGCAGAGATGACGAGATCAGGAGAACGATCCAGATCCTCTCGAGGAGAACGAAAAACAATCCCGTGCTCATCGGGGATCCGGGAGTCGGGAAAACAGCGATCGTCGAAGGCCTTGCCCGGAGGATCTATGAGAGGAATGTTCCTGATTCGCTACTCAACAAAGAGATCATTGCGCTCGATCTCGGCGCGCTCATCGCCGGGACATCGTATCGGGGAGATTTTGAAAAACGCCTGAAAGCGGTCATCAGGGAAGTGGAGCAATCGAACGGCGAAGTCATCCTCTTCATCGACGAACTCCATACGATCGTCGGTGCGGGGAAAACAGAAGGTTCTTCGGACGCAGGGAATCTTCTGAAGCCTGCGCTCGCAAAAGGATCGCTCCATACGATCGGGGCGACGACGATCAAGGAATACCGGAATCACATCGAGAAAGATGCCGCTCTTGAACGGAGATTTCAGCCGGTGCTCGTTGAAGAGCCCAATGTGGAGGATGCGATCGCGATCCTCCGCGGGATCAAAGACCGCTACGAGATGCATCATGGCATACGGATCTCGGATCCGGCGATCATCGCGGCTGTCGAGCTTTCCCATCGGTATATCAGCGACCGCCAGCTTCCGGACAAGGCGATCGACCTCGTTGATGAAGCGGCAGCAGCCCTGAAAATGGAGATCACGAGCGAGCCGATCGAACTCGAGAAGAAGAGAAAAAAACTCATCACCCTCGAGATCGAGCAGGAAGCGCTGAAAAAAGAAAAAGACGCGGGGAGCAAGAAGCGTCTTGAGGAAGGAAGGAAAGAGATCGCAGACCTCAAGGAATCTATTCAGGCGCTTGAGCTCACTTTCTCGCGCGAGAAGGAGCTTATTGAAAATCTTACCAATCTTCAGAAAGAATATGAAAAATGCCGGTTTGAGGCAGAAACGAGCAAAAAGAAAGCCGATTATCAGAGAGCAGCGGAACTCTGCTACAGTACGATCCCCGAGATCGAGAAGAAGATAAAGAAAGCGGAAGGGGAGCTCCAGAAACAGAAGGAAAAGGGGAGTTCTCTCCTCCGCGAAGAAGTGACTCCGGAAGATATCGCTCTTGTCATCTCACGCTGGACGGGAATTCCGGTTTCCAAGCTCGTGGAGTCGGAAAAATCAAAACTCCTCCGGCTTGAGGATGAACTCGCGAAGAGAGTCATCAGCCAGAAGAAAGCGATCTCTGCGGTCTCCAATGCGATCCGGAGGTCAAGGGCGGGATTATCCGACGGGAAGAAACCGATCGGGTCATTCCTCTTCCTCGGCCCGACCGGAGTAGGAAAGACTGAGCTTGCGAAGGGTCTTGCGATGTTCCTCTTTAACGACGAGAGCGCGCTCATCCGGATCGACATGTCCGAATACATGGAAAAATTTTCCATTCAGCGCCTCATCGGAGCGCCTCCCGGATATGTCGGATACGATGAAGGGGGACAGCTCACGGAAGCAGTGCGGAGAAAACCTTTCAGCGTCATCCTCTTCGACGAAATCGAAAAGGCCCATCCTGATGTCTGGAATGTCCTTCTTCAGATCCTCGACGACGGGAGACTCACGGACTCGAAAGGGAGGACCGTGGATTTCAAGAACACGGTCATCATCATGACATCGAATTTCGGTTCTCAGCTCATCCTCGAAGACCGGAACGAAAAGATCACGAAAGAACTGGAGAATAAAATCCATGAACTCCTCCGAAAAGCGTTCCGTCCAGAATTCCTGAACCGGCTCGACGACATCATCATTTTCGACAGGCTCACGAAAAGCGATATCGAGGAGATCATTTACCTCGAACTTAATAAGATCAAGCCAAGACTCCAGAAAATGAGTTTACATGTAGAATTCGATCCCTCGGTCATAAAACATCTCCTCGAGACGGGGTACGATCCACATTTCGGAGCGAGGCCACTCAAACGGATCATTGAGAAGGACATCCTTGATGAACTCGCGAAAACTGTTCTCGAAGGCGATTATAAACCGGAGAATAAACTCGTTATCAGCGTCAAGAACAAGAGGATTACGGTAAGATAGTGAACAAAATATTAGTTCAATTATAATTTTGGCAGGCTCGTTCCTTCTCCATATGTTCGCAATCGATGACCATAAGCCTTATGTGTTGATTTCTTCGCTCATCGGGAATGAAGAGAAATGTCGAGTCTCAATGTAGTTCTTATGGAATTCTTTCTTGTGAATCCGCTCATCCCATCGATAGTGCGGCCACTTGTCGTTTGATTGCTGTTATCCGCATATTGATCGTCTCTCTCGCAGCAAATTCCAAATTCGTTGATGATCCAAGCTGTTCCCGGGTGCGAGTGACAAGTGAGGGGATCGCTGAGTGAAAAGCATCCCGGAGCGATGCATCGACGTCATTATCGATGATGCGTCGAAGGGTTTGTTCTATGAGTTCGGTCGGAGCATCTCCATTCATAGATATGTGGAATACGGTCTCTGCATTCTACCATCTTATTATGGATATGAGGTCTTTATCCTAGTGTTTTCTTGGTTTATGAAGGATTTCTTAATTTGCTGTTCACAATATCCGCTTGGCGTGATATACATGACTCTCGCTCTTTGACATAATATATTGGCAGGTATCATTCTCTTTTCAAATTAGGGAAGGTCTTGCAAAAGTGCTCTTCCTATTGAAGAGAGAAACCCTGCCTGCCATAAAATAATGTCAGTGCTGGAGATCCATTTCATATTTCTGAAATCCATCTCCCGGCTGACACGGCATTTCAAAAACTCCACAGAAAGGAGAAACAGATGCATCGAACCATCGGATCAGCGCTTCTTTTCATCCTTCTTTTTTCCTGTTCCAGTGAAATCCGGGTGCTCCCTCCCCAAGAAGAAGGGAAAATCTCCATTTCCGTTCCCGGAAATCTTGGCGGGGATGGTGTTCTCATCCTGACAATGGAAGACAGCACCGCAGTAGAAAAGTCCTTCCAGAACGGAGTGGCATCGATACTCACATTTGAAAAGCCGAGAGTCAAAGTGAGTTTCCTGACACTCGTCGTAGCACGGGAAGAGGTCGTGTATGAGTTTTTATTTATTCTCCCCGGGGATGAGGGGAGGATCTTCATTTCGATGGACAATGGAATCCCGATTCTGTCCCTGCAAGATGGGAGAAAGGAGTTTGTCTCTTCAATGAGGAGAAAAAATAAATAGCAGTCTGCATGGTCAGGGCAGGGTCACTGCCTGGGTCAGCATGGAGAAATCCGTTCTGATCCAGGTTTTTCATCACATCAGAGAGATAATTGAGAATGGCGTTCTCCGGGATAAAAAACCTCTGCACCAGACCTCAGTGAGGCTTTGAGTTATTTATGAATAAAAAAATAGTACACAAGTGGAGGATAGACACTAAATCACGTGCTTAATGAAATATATGAATAAAATATTAGAACAATGTTCGCGGGAATGCGCACCAAGCCTTAGTTTGTCTTGTATTTCAGGTAATTGAAACAGAAGCTCTCTCCTTCTTTTTCATAGAGAGCATGGAATTCAAGGATCTTGTTCATGACCTCGTCCCTGCTTTTCGCAGTGGTGATGAGAGCCACGTCCTTCTCCCCGATATATCCGCTCTTCAGAGGATAGGCCTTGACCCATTTCATGAGCGGCCCCCACATCTCTCCAAAGAGAATGATGGGAGTGGCACAGAGATGCTGGACCTGGGTGAGCTGCCAGGAATAAAAAAACTCGAGAAGCGTCCCGATCCCTCCCGGCGTAACAATAAGCACCTGAGAGAGGCGCATGAATGAATCGAGACGGCGGGAGAATGTCTCGAAGTGGGAATGGACATCAAGATATTTGTTCGGATCGACTTCGAAGGGGAGATTGATCGTGAGTCCGATGGAACTGGTCTCTTTTGTTCCTCTTCCCGCGATATGTCCTGAGTTCGCCGCTTCCATGATCCCCGGACCGCCGCCGGTGACAATATCAAATCCCATTTTCCCGATTTCTTTCCCGAGGCTATAGGCTTCCCTATACTCCGGATCTGAGGGTTTCATACGGGCAGAACCGAAAACACTGACGCGGAACTGCTTTCTCTTCAGTACTTCTTCAATTGAATCCTGAGGTCGTTTCACCATGGAGAGAATATAAAATACTTTCTCATTCTATATCATTATTTCCGTTTTGTGTTCTCGTTTGTCTGAAGAAAACATGAATTCGTACCTCAAAATGACCTTTCTCTTCATGGATTCGAGAGTACAATAGGAAACGCTTTTTCCCATATACCTATGAATCGAAATCTTTTTTCAGTTCTTCTTTTTGGAGCAATCCTTTTTTTCCCTTTCTCGTCTGCATCAGCGACCACTGAAAGCGGGAGCGGATATAACACCCCAACGTATATCGACATGAATTTTGAAGCAGAGCTCGTGGACGGAGATGTCGTCATGAGCTGGGACAAATACGCGCCGGCAGGTTTCACCTACTACAAAGTCATCCGGTCTGCGACGAATGAGAATCCCGTGTATCCCGACGACGGATACATCACGTTTTCCACAGATCCGAACTTCCTGACCTACACGGACACAGAATTACCGTCCGGAAAACTCTATTACCGGGTCTGTTCTATCGTGAGTCCCGACCGCTTCTGTTCAGAAGTCGTAGAAATTGAAAGAGGAGGAGTGGATGACACCGATGATGACTCCGCAGAGGATCTCATCATTGTTCTCGAAATTTCCGAAGAAGACGGATCTCTCTTCCTCTCCTGGGAAGCGGATGGGGATTTTCCCCTCGGTTTTAAAATTGCGAAGAGCAAAACGCATGAAGCTCCGACTTATCCCGTCATGGAGGGGGATGAATATGTGTATCTCTCAGAGCCTTCTGTTAGGGAATATCTCGATGCGGATGTCGCGCAGGGAGAGACCTATCACTACCGGGTCTGCAAATATCTCGATGGAGTATGCGGGACATACAGTAATGCAGTTTCAGTCACCGTCGAAGGGGACAATGGAGAAGACGGGGATAACGGGGATGATGGGGATTCTGATGAAAGCGACGTGACCGCCATCACGCTTTCCATCCGGGAATCAAACGGAAAAGCCTCTCTCTCATGGATGGTCGAAGGGGACTCTCCTCTCGGATATAAAGTCACGAAGAGCACGACCCATGAGAATCCGACCTATCCCGTGATGGAGGGAGATGACTACATCTATCTTTCTGATGAAGAAGCGAGGAGTTATCTCGACGGCGATGTCGAGCAAGGCGAGACCTACTATTACCGCGTTTGCGATTATCTCGGAGCAGAATGCGGAGTGTATTCGAACCCCGTATCCCTCGGGATCACCGGCGAACAATCAGAAGGAGATGGTTTCCCGGATACCGGGGGTCACCGCTATGAAGACGGGATCAAATACGTCCAGGCAGAAGGGATAGTGAACGGGTATCCGAGCGGACTCTTTGAGCCGGAGTGGAAGATGAACCGCGCGGAATTCGTGAAGGTGCTCATCGAGGCGGCGTATCCCCATGAAGCCTCCGGATCGTTCTGTTTTCCGGATGTGAACGATGAATGGTTCGCCCCTTTCGTCTGCTATGCGAAAGAAAAAGGGATCGTTGCCGGAAACGGGAACGGTCTCTTTGAACCCGAATCGGAGATCAATTTCGCGGAAGCGGCAAAGATCTTCACGAAAGTGCTTCTCGGAATGTCTCCGGGAGAGGACGGCGCAACATGGTATGAGAAATACATCGACTCACTCATGGACAAGGGTGTTGTTCCGGAGACCGTGGACTCCGCAGATGATATTCTCACGAGAGCGGAGATCGTCGAAATGATCTACCGGATAAAAACACTCGAGTAAACGTTCTCAAAAGACAAAAACAGGGAGCAGTTATCAAAAAGCTGCTCCTTTTATTAGTGACTGCGGAAGCGTGCAGCGTGTATTTATGAATAAAATATTAGTTCACTAGAAATGTTCATTTTCGGATGAGAAGTTTAGAAAAATTTACACCCGTTTATTCGCACGAGGCACTTATTGTATAAATAAATAGTTCAGGAAGGGAGGATTGAGGCTTAAAATAGGTACGAACATCATTTTGAGATTAGGAATTTGGGATTAGGAATTAAGAATTGGGGATTCGGGAGTGCTGAACTCATTGAAAAGTAGATGAAAAAGTGATAGAATATCATGATTTGCGCAAATATTATCTCAAATACAAATGAAAACACTTCAAAAGATGAAGTCGCTTCATAAGAATCCCGTTTTCTGGGGAGCGAGCGTCCTTGTCCTCGGGATCGGTGTTTTCTTCACGTCTCTTCCTTTCAGAGGGGATCTTTCGGCCGACATCATTGCTCCTGAACTGTGCACGTTTGATCTTGAAGCGACCGCAACGATGGATGGAGGGACTCCGGATTATAAAGCATCTCAGCCGATCTTCATGACTGCCCAGCCGACATGGCTCTGGAGCAATGTCACGAATGCCCAGAGCTGCATGGATTCGGCTTCGAAGAAGGTTGAGTGGGACTGGGAGAACGACGGTATTTTTGATGCATCTCAGAATGTGATGAATTATGAAAATCATGTTTCGAGCATCTATGCCGAGGGAGTTCATACCGCAACAGTCCGCGTGACGTGGGATGGAGTGGAAAGGACAAAGCAAGTCATCGTGAATGCAAATGCTGACGGGAAAGCGGACTGCGGAGGGACGTGTAATTTTAACCATTCCTCCTGCACCGTAGCTCCCGCAGGATTTACGGTTTGGGAGACGGCCGACCAATCAGAGACAGATTTTCCATGTTATAAGAGGGGACTCCTCAGTTCAGTACCAGCCGGACAGGTGTGCACTTTCAGCGGTTCGGTCAAAAACGCGGGAGAAATCCACATGGCTCCCATCGAACTGAGGATCGAGGGAAATAACTGCGGGCAATCGATCAGCTACTGTGACGGATTGCAGGACTGTTCAGCAAAGGATTTCAGCGTATCGTGCAGAGAAGGAGAAGTCCGGGTATATGTTCCGTCTTCATGCGGATGGAATCCCAGCTCGATCACCGACAGTTCTGAAATCTCGATTGTCAGAAACTGCAATAGCGCCTCCATTGATATTTCAAAGTCCGCCACTCCCGCAGCGATCCCTCTCGACGGAGCATCGAATTACACGGTAGTCCTCACTAATATATCAAAACTGAAGATCTGGTATTCGAATCTGAGGCTCATCGATATGTATGATGGTGGCCGGATGGAGATCACTTCAATCAACGAGCCTGCAGGCTTTAATTGCGTGCTCACCAATAAGTTTCCCTTCGGAGTGATCATACAGGGAGGCGGACCGGTCCCCATCCCATCCGAAAAAAAGTTTATTATCTGTTCCCCGGGAATTCTGCCGACCGGAGCTGCTCTCGAACCCGGAGCATCGATCACTTTGACGTATCAGGGGAAGGGGATTGAAAAAGGGAAAGCTCAGAATGATGCCCTTGGGATTATCGGGAACGTTGTCATGGCGAAAGATGTGCAGGATGTATACATCGGGTTGAATGCCGACCTCGGTGTGACGAAATCTGCCGACAAAGAATATGCAAGTCCGGGGGAGACCGTGAATTATTCCATTGCTGTCCGCAACAACGGACCGGAAACGATCAAAGGTGAAATCCACATTGAGGAGGCAATCGACACGAAGTACATGGATGTGGATATTGCGAGTCAGCTTCCTCCCGGAGCAGTATGCACATTTTCGGATACTCCTCCCGGGTCGACCGTGTATGAAATGCGCTGCGTTTTTAAACTCACGCTCGACGGATTTCCCGCTGGAGAAACACGAGTATGGACATACGCGGGAACAACGCGAAGTGACAGCACCGGATCAGGAGGAGATGCCCACAATAAAGTGTCCGTAGGATATCGTGCGACGAATGGAGCAATCGATACGAATCCTTTGAATGACAATGCAGACGTAACGGTCACCGTCGGTCCTCCCGGAGGACAGACTGTCCGGGTGGACAAAAAGGCGAGCGAAGATCTGATTCCGCTCCTCGGGAAAGTAGACTATACCGTTGTCGTCACACCGGGCGAAAATACAACAAACGATCTCATCAAGCTCACTGATGAATATGATTCAAAACTCCTGAGTGTTGACGCGGGAAGCATATCTGCATGGGGAATGAAGTGCACGAATGATGATCTGAAAGGGTTGATATCCTGTGAAGGCGATTCAAGTCCAACGGCAAAACTTCCCACGCTCACCTACAGCGCGACCGGGATCGCAGAAGGTGTCGCTGAAAACACAGCGATCGTTACGATGGGAAACGAATCAGATACGGAAACTGTTTATGTCACCATTGGAGGAGGGACCACTCCGAACATCGATATTGACAAATGGGCACTCGAGAACCAGACCTACCCGCCGAATGGAATCCATGTTGGCGACACCATTCATTATCATGTCGACCTGAGAAACATCAGGGCTATCGGCAATCCGGAAATAATTCTCACGGATGATTTCGACGAAGCGCGGGTGCGCATCGTGAGCATCAATGGCAGCCAATTTGCGAATTGCACTGCTCTTGATATCGCGAATGTCACCGGGAAAATCGAATGTCATACGAATGTGAACGATCGTCCAGAAATCACGCTTACCTATAATGTCGTTGTGATCAGCGGAGGCGAGGCGCGCAATACTGCTACGGTGACTATGGCTGGATTGGAGAAAAGCGATAATGAAATGGTAAAAATCCAAAGGCAAGCGGACCTCCTTCTCGAAAAATGGGCTATCTCGGATGTCATCGCCCCGAACGGAACAACAGCCTATCATATCAAGTTCACGAACCTCGGTCCTGATGTTTTGGACATCCCCGTCTCCATCAAGGACATCATTGATCCGGGTACTGCGAGTATGATACGGGGATCTCTTCCCGCTTTCTGCCGTGAAGACGTTCCATCAAACGGGATGCTCTGTTATCCCATCGGTGATGAGACGACCGGAGTGACCAATCCCCTGAGCGTCGGTGAAACAGTGGAATTCACCTATGAGGGAATTGCCGGCGAGACAGAAGGAACGGTGAAAAATTCCGCAGCCCTTGATCTCCTGGGAAGCACTCCTGATACGGTCACTGATCCGAATATCAGCAATAATTCTACGACTGAAGAAGTGACCGTTGCTGATAATTCCGTCGATCTTTCAGTGACAAAGACCGCGGACACCCAGATGGTTGAAATCGGAGGGGACATCGTGTATTCCATTTCCTATGACGTGGTTCAGAATGCCGTCGCGACGAACGTCGTCATTGTTGATGATTATGACGAAACGCATGTGAGAAATATTCGTGATCTCCAGCCAGGCGATCGGTGCAGAAATGACGCGACAGCGGGTGTGATCACCTGCGATATCGGTAGTGTAAGCCCGATGAACCTGAGATACCACATTACCTATACCGCAGAGGCATATGTTTTGGGAGATGCGGTCAATACCGCTACGATCTCTTCAGAATATCCTGATCCGGACCAGACAAACAATGCATCCACAGTTACTGTTCATATTGGAAATGCCGTGGTAACAGCCGATCTTGCGATTGAGAAGACAGGCCCGAATTATGCTGTCTATGGAGAGACGGTCAATTATACCCTTACCTATATGAATTCCGGCCCGGATGATGCGGAAAAGGTTGTGATCATTGATGATTATGATGAGGCAAAAGCCGAGATCGTCAGCATCGAGACGAATCCCGCTGACGGAGTGCAGTGTATGGATACAAAAACACAGATCGAATGCTCGATCGATTTCCTCAATCTGGATAAGAATATGAGGACGATCAATTATAAAGCAAGAATCAAGGGGAGCGGTCTGATCCGGAATGAAGCAGAAATCGCATTCTCCGGAAATGATCCGGAGATTAATAATAATACAGCGGTTTGGGAAGTGAATGATGTGCCTCTCAGCGCAGATCTTGAAGTCGTGGAAAAGTACATCATCAATCCGCCCGCAGGACCATATTATGCCGGGCAGGAGCTCACCTATTATGTGAGATATCAGAACAACGGTCCGGAAATTGCGACGAATGTTCTTCTTACCGATGACTACGATGAAGCGGTGTTCGATGTTGTGAGCCTGAACGATCCCGACCGCTGCACAGATGACAAGACGAAGATCATCTGCCGGTTTAATGCCGTCAGCCCTTATACTGAAGGAGGATCTGAAAACATCAAAGCAATCTCCTATGTTGTCCGCGCGAAAAGAACAGGGAAAGGGGTATTGAACAGAGCAGAGATCGAATCAACAGATATGAAAGATCATGATCCTGACAATAATTGGAAAGAATTCTCTGTCGATATTTTCGGAAGTGCTGATCTTGAACTTCAAAAACAGGTGAGTAATCCCACGCCGAACGTCGGAGATCAGATCTCTTATTCCATCCAGTTCCGGAATATCGGGCCTCTTGTCGTCCAGGGATATGAAATCGAAGACCGATATGACAAGACAAAACTTTCGTTTGTTTCCACATCAGGTCTTCCTGCAGGACTCTCTTGCGTGAACGCAGATGACTCGACGTCCGCAAATATCGGGATCATCCGCTGCACATGCCGCCTTGATCTTGATGCTTGTATCCTGAATCCGTCCACATCGTTCTCCTCCTACAGCTACACGATGAATGTTTTGAACACGGGAGCAGCGTCCAATACTGCAGACATCAGTTCTCTTGAGAATATTCATGATCCGCTCCTCGGGAATAACACCGACAGCATCACGATTTCCATCGGAATTCCGCCGGTTCCTGTCTTCAGCGTTACGAAGACCGCGGATCTTGCTTTGAATCCCGCAAGTCCTTTTATCATCCCCCACGGAACGGTGATCACCTATGAAGTGACCGTCAGCAACAGCTCGCCTTCCGCTTCCGGAGATGTCCTCCTTGTCGACACGATCACGGGGAGAACAAATGGCGGGAACCTCGGGCCGTATGAAAACATCGAATTTATTTGGAATAGCGGTTCAGGCACATATGAAGAAGAGAGGGTGGCAGATGCCAATGGAGGGGAAATCTTCCGGGTGCTCTTCCATAACTTTCCGGCAGGAGGGAGTATGACGATCCGATACACAAGGACTGCTCAGGGAAATGGCATCCCCGCGACGCAGTACTCTGACATCACGAATTCCGCGACTCTCTATGTCGAACCGTAAGCCCTTTCCTCCCACGACAATCTCTTTCTAAAAAACAAATGAAATCCTTCCCACAACTGACCGGAATCAAAAAAGCTCTCATCGGGCTCGGATCCCTTGTCGTCCTCGGGGCGATCATTCTCTTCATCCCGGGAGTGAATGAAAAGCTTTTTCAGGCAAACATCACGTCGAATACTGCGGGATTTACTCAGATAGCGGATCAGGCGAGCGTTACGGTGAGGATTGGATCCATTGAGGATACGGAAGCCCAGTGCATTTCATTCGTTGCGATCCCGAATCCGGTAAACCCTAATCAGGAGCTAACGCTGCAATGGGAATCACGGAATCAACAAAGGGTCGTCATTACAGAAGGCACAGCAACGATCCTTGATTCTCAAAATCCGGACCTGAGAGAACTGAAGATCCTATTCGGCATTACCAAGGACACGACGTTTACGCTTACCATATTTGCCAAGGATGGAAAGAGCCACGCTTGCCCACCTCTCACCGTGAGCATTCGAGATGACGTTCTCCCTGATCTCTTCATTGAGAAAACCTCGAATCACCCGTCCGTCGATCCGGGGCAGGTGATCGAATATACACTCGACTACGGGCTTCGTGCAGAAATACCGGCTGTCCAGGCCGTGAGCATCACGGATGATGTGGATCTCGACAAAGTGCAATTTGTGCGCTTCACAAATAATCCGAATGATATCTGTGAATACAACGATAAAATTGGATATATAACCTGTAACATCTCCGAACTTCCGGATGAGAAACTCGCTTCACTCGGGCCGATCAGATATCAGGTTCAGGTGAGAAGTGAGCTTTCGGTTCCGAATTCGTATGAGAATACAGCGAATATCACGTCTCGGACTCCTGGGTATGTTGATGCGAACATCAATGACAACTCGAGCTCAGTGTTGGTGCAGATCAGTCCTCAGGGAGAAGGCGTTGATCTCTCTGTGACAAAGAGTGCTGATCAGACCGCTGTTGAAATCGGCGCTGATATCGTGTATTCGATTTCCTATGACGTTGTTGAAAACGCATTTGCGAGAAATGTCGTCATTGTTGATGATTATGACGAAGCGCATGTGAGAAATATTCGTAATCTCCAGCCAGGCGACCGGTGCAGAAATGACGCGACAGCGGGTGTGATCACCTGCGATATCGGTAGCGTCAGCCCGATGAACCTGAGATACCACATTACCTATACCGCAGAGGCATATGTTTTGGGAGATGCGGTCAATACTGCTACGATCACGTCAGATAATCCGGACCCTGATCAGACCAATAATAGCGACCGAGCGGTCGTTATGATCCGCGGTGAAGGTTCGACGCGGGTCTCCATCGTAAAAACCGCGCAACCGGAATATATCGAAAACGGAGGAGATGTCACCTATACGGTCAGCCTTGAAAATACAGGAGCGATCCCGGTGACGAATTCCTGGGTCACGGATGATTATGATGAGGCTCACCTCACAATACAACAGATCCCGAATGGATGCAGTATTGCACCGGATTCGAACAACCCTTCGAACTGGGTGATGCGATGCAACATCGGGACTCTGCCCGTCGGAGGAAGATGGCAGTACCAATATGTCAGTGAAGTAAAAAATGCGGCGGATGGAAGTTTGATCGAAAACTGCGCGAAATTTTCAGCTGATCAGATCAGTCTCAATAATGAACCGAGAGACTGCGCGACCGTTACGATCGAAGGAAATGATGTGTTTGGGATTACAAAAAACGTCTCAGAGACTGAGCTCCCGACAGGAACAGGAGGAGTCCAAACCGCATATACCATTATCGTCACGAACAACGGCCATTTCACGAGATCTGTAAATCTCAAGGATGTATTCACTCCCGGACCATCAGGGAGTCTCTCTTTTGATTCCGGATCGCTCGTCTTGAATGTGATCCCGGTGAACTCTGCCACGGTATCCGGGAATCTCAATAATGGCTTCACGTTAAGCAATGTACAGCCCGGGACAAGAGTAGAGATCCATTATTCCCGGACGGCCGACGTACTCCCGCCTTCCGGAGTGTCATCCGATTTCGCAAACCGGGCATGCACGTATGATCCGGATGATATGGCGATGACGACTCCGATCGAATGCGCCAATGCTACAGTGACGCTCACGGGAGGAGCGGTGAGGAATGATCTCGCGCTCGAGATGCATGTTGATGATGCGACTGTTCCGCCGAACATCCTCAATCCGAATCATATTCTCACAACCCTCAATTTCGATCTCCTCTGGAAAAACCTCGGGAACTCACGAATGGATGAGGTTGCTGTGTTCGTGGATTGCGATGACAACGCGATCAGTATTATGAGTGCGCCCGGATCGGCCAGCATCAACGCATCCAATAACACTATCCGCTGGGATATCGGGGATCTCACCGCTCAAACTGACGGGCCGCTCTTTTTTGAAGCAGTACTCAAGGACGGATACGGGAATGCGGGATCAGCGGATTTCAACTGCACTGCCCATATCGAGAGTGATGTGACGCCAATCGCCCAGGAAGCAGATCAAACAAACAATGATGCGGCCGTTTCTGTAAATGTGAACGAGACAAACCGCGGGACGATGTCAAAGCGTGTATGGAATATCAATACTGGAATAACATCTTCTGCGATCCAGGCTTCTGAAGGAGATGAACTCGAATACATTCTTTCCTATACGACTTCTGATTCATCGGTATCCGGTCATATTTTTGAAGACGATATCTCCGACATCCTCCAGTACTCTGCCATAACTGATTTTGGCGGAGCGACGCTCGCGGGAACGACATTGAGGTGGCCGGCTCAGAACATCCCCGCATATCAGACCGCGGAAGTCCGCTTCCGGGTGAAGGTATTTGCGGATGTCGAAGGGATCGGGGGCGACTATACCCTCCGAAACGCGTATGGAAACGATGTTACCGTCGTCACGCTTCCGAATCTCCGGCGCACAAAATCAGTTTCCGTGAACGGTGCCGGATATGTGGGAAACGCGACCGCGAGGCCGGGGGATATTCTCACCTACCGGCTGGGAGTCGAGAATACCGGAACAGTGACGAGGAATGCCTATATTTTTGAAGATAATATCACCGATATCCTCGAATACACGACGGTCATCGATAATGGAGGCGGTGCCGTCACTGAAAATAGCGCCGGACAGCAGATCATTTCCTGGAGTCCGGTCGATATCCTTCCGGGAACGACTCAGTACAAGACCTTTCGCGTTGAGATCGATGATCCGCTGGTCGCGGGTGGTGATTTTACCCTGCGAAACGCGTTTGGAAACTCCATTGCCATCGTCACCATTCCGACGGTGATCATCTCGAAGACCGTGCGGAATGAATCGATCGTTCATCCTCAATCGGGGACGAATATCTCCGCGGATCAAAATGACTACCTCACGTATACCCTGCGAGCTGAGGAAAATGGAGGTGTCGCGACTTTTGAAAATTTCATTTTCAGGGATGATATCGGAGACATCCTCGATTATGTGAATCCTTCTTCGATCACCATCTCGAACGGAGGAATGCTCAGTGGGACCATGATCACATGGCCTGCTCAGGACATTCCTGCCGGAGGCGCTCAGAGCGTCACTTTCCGCGTTCAGGTGGCTTCCATGTCCGTCTGGCCGCAGGGACCGGGATTTGACCGCCAGATGGCCAATGTCTACGGGAATCAGGTGAATGTGCGGCTTCCCGACACGATGGTTCAAGTCGATACCCATATTGAAAAGACAGTATCCGCAGAAACAGCCGCGCCCGGACAGGATGTGACCTATACGCTCACCTATTGGAATGAAGGGAATGTCGCTGCGTCGAATGTCATCATCACCGATGATTATGATGAATCGAGTTTCGAGATCCTGACTCTCCCAACGCAATGCGCAGATATTGTTGACGGAGTGGCGGGGAACCATTACCTCCGATGCATCGTCGGAAACCTGGATTATCTGAAGCCGGACACAACGGCGTATGTCCTCCAGTATGTGCTCCGCGTCCGGAGGATATTCCCCGATGCCGGACCCGGTGATACGAGAGAAGCGATCAATACTGTCATCATCAATCAGAACGAGTTCGATCCGGACGGCACAGACAATCAGGACTCTGCTCTCGTGACGATCGATCTCAGGAGCGGAATTCAAATGACGAAGACTGCGAATCCCTCGAACAATGTCCGGACGGGTCAGGATGTCACCTACACGATCACCGTGACGAATCATTCGACAAGGCTCCAGACCTTTAGCATTACAGATGTTCTCCCGCATGACGGGAATAACGGCGGGCATCTCACCTTCAATCCCGATAGCGTGAGCGCTTCATTCGCTCCCGCGGGATCCGGAACATTCAGCGGAACGAATCCGTTCATCATTACCGATCTCCGTCCAGATGCCGTGGCGACGATCACGTACACCGCGACGGCGAGCAATGAGGGAATCGATTTCAATGAGAGTTCCGCGTTTACGAATACCGCGACGCTCTCTTCCAGTAATGAGACCACCGGACCAACGGCGTCCGCGACCGTCTTTGTTCTCGGGCCCACTTCCGGAGGAGGAGGTGGCAGCGGAGGCGGAGGCGGAGGGAGCAGGATCGTTCATGGCGACCTCAACCTCTACATCGTAAAGGAAGTAAAGGATATCAACGGAAAATGGCAGGATGCGAATACCTATGATCTTGCAGCGCTGGTTCCCGATGCGGGAGAACAGACTGTTTCCTATCGGGTGAAGGTGACGAACGAGGGGTCGTTCCGGGGTGACAATATCGTGATCGAGGATATTTTCCTGAGCAGCACGATGCGGAGAAAATCCATTCAAAATGTGGAAAATGCGGAATGGAATCCCCAGGCTCAGACATTTACCATTGCAAGAATCGCGGCAGCAAAAACCATCACGATCGTCTATGACGCCGTTCTGGAAAAAGTCGCAGCAGCGGATGATATTGCGAACGGAGTGAATACCGTCACACTCATCAATGCGGAAACGAATCTCCCCCACAATTTCGTTGTCGACGAGACCACCGGGATCGGAGCGACGGATCCTGCCTATATTAAGACGGGGCTCGGGGCTCAGATATTCCCGCCTGATGAGACCCATCCGGGAGGAGTGGAACTCAAGAAGAGGGTCGACAAGACCTCCGTGAAACCCGGAGAGGAAGTGAATTATATCATCACCGTTGAGAATCATACCGGAGCGGATATCAAAGACCTGGTTCTCACTGACCTCTTCCCATTCGATTATCTCGAATACCTCGGTGGGAATACGAGAGGGATCGAAAAGGACAAGGAGATGGAATACCGGAAGATGATCCTCCGTCCGGACAAAGTCTGGGTCATCCGGGTAAAGGCGCAGGTGAAGCATTCCGTATCGGAAGGAACGACCATCAGGAATTTCGTGACCGTGCGCGCTGAGAATACGGATCTCTCTGCCCTCAATGCAGAGACGACGATCACCGTCGACCGCATTCCGAGACCGGTTCAGCTCCAGAGCACAGGAATCGAGGTGTATTCTCTCATCCTCCTCATCGGAGGCGCGGCTCTCGTCTTTGCGGGAGTGAAGAGAAAAAGAGCGTGATCATCGGAAATAGTGGCAGAAAGCCTCTCGAAGACAATCGGGAGGCTTTTTTGGGGTGGGCAAGCGCACAAGCTGACAAGTGTTCAAGCCAACAAGCGGTTCGTGAAATTCGATGGGACGGCTCTTCCTGAGTCGTCCCTTTCTTTGATTCATACTCAAAAGCCGGAAGCAATTTGTGAATGTCATCTGTCTTCAGGTGGATTTTGTCATGGTGTCATCAGGGGAGGAGGCTTCCGCAGAAATATGTTTGCCGACTTGCTCACTTGTTCGCTTGGATACTGGCATTTCTAAGGATTATTTTAGGATAATCGCATTTTTTAATTCTCATAAAGCTTATAATGCGTCAAGGCGCTTCCATTGAGGAAAAACGCGATTTTTTGGTATAATACAGGGATATAAATACGCATTTCATGATATCCGTAAAAAATCTTCTCAAAAAAGTAAAAAATCTTCCGAGATCCCTGCAGATCGGGGGAGCACTTTTTATTTCCGGAGTGATCGTCACGCTCGGATCCGTCGGGATTCGCACTGCGCAATACAAAGCAGATACGACCACCTTCAGCTGCAATGAATTTTCAGTCAATCTCACCGCATTCCCGAATTGCTCCGCCGGTCCGGATTTTTCCCCCGGTCCGGTGTACGCCTCGGTCGTTATCAGCAGTTCCGTTGATCAGGATGCTTTTAAGGCACAGTGCGGAGATACTCCGGAAGCTTTGGGCGGGTATATCAACTGGATATGGCATGATTCCATTTTAGGGACGAGCGGAACTTGGGACAATAGCTCCCGCCATACGTTCTCCTATTCCGGAACTGATAACGTGATTGCGGGGGACATTGCGGTGTATGTTAAATGGGGACCGGGGACCACGGAGAGAATTGGAGTCCAGACGATCTGGATCAAGCCCGCGGGATGCGGAGGTTCATCAGCGACTCTCGATGCGCAGTGCTTCAACTCGACTTTTCCCCAGACCATGTATGCGGGAGAGAGCTATTCGGGGGCTATCACTATGGAAAACAGCGGAACCATCCCCTGGACAGCTGGGAGCACCTATTCCCTGAGGATACCGACGGGATATCCACTCTGGAGCGGGTTTTCCAATCAGAATGTCACGACTGATGTTGCCGAAGGGGCGAACAATGCATTTTCATTTAGCATCACAGCACCTCAGACCACGGGAAATTATGCTCTCGGATTTCAGATGTCTGAGACTCCCGGGTTGGGGTTTTTCGGGGAAGTCTGTCCGAAAGCAGTTACGGTGAATGTGCTTTCAAAGACCTGCGCGGACACGGATGCCGATGGGAGATATGATGCGTGCGCGCCGGGAAATAACAGCGACGTCACCTGCGCAAATGTTGGAAACTGCATCAAAAAATGTCATGACAGCGATCTAAACGGCGTGTATGACCAATGCAAAATCGGGGGAGCCGGTGCCATAGAATGCGGCACGGTAGATAATTGTACGACTGATGCTGATCTTGCGATCACAAAGACAGCAAGCGCATCACCGATTTATCTGAATACCACCGTCACCTACTCAATTCGAATAACAAACAGCGGTCCTGATTCCGTGAGCAATGTGTCATTTGATGTGAACGATGTCTATTCATCGGGAAACATGACGATGGATTTTACGGGAACTCCTGCAGGAGTTTCATGCGTAGGGAACAGTACGACACACACCATCAGCTGCACCATCAATGTGAGTGCCTATTTTGGGGACGGATCTCTTGATGTCGGCGACATTCTCCAGTTTTCCTACACGGGAACCGGCACTGTGGTTTCAACCGTTACAAACACAGCGACTCTTGCTCTCGGTGCCGCAGTCCAGGATCCAAATCCCAGCAATAATTCTTCTTCTGCGTCGGTCCAGATCATAAATGCAACGGACAAGCGGTGCCATGATACAAACGGAGATCAAAAAGCTGATCAATGTGTACTCGGAGGCACCATCAATGGGCAACCAGGGCCGAGATGTCTCACCATGGGAGAATGTGCCACAAGATGCCATGACTCGGACGATAATGGACTGGTCGATCAGTGTTTTCCAAAGGGCACGGTTGGAGGAAGTCTCGGCACTGCCTGCGATGACATCACTGATTGCGTCGATCTCCCGACCTGTTCAAATTTTATTGCATCTCCCTCGACGACGACCGCTCCCGGAGAAGCGGTAAACTTTTCCTGGTATCAGACATACGGATTTGGCGGGAGGATCGACAACATCAATGATCTGCTGAGTCCGATTCTCATTTATTCATGGAATCCCATTATCGGGGATCTCTGGGATGAGCCGATGGTGACCACTGTATACCGGCTCCGGGTAAATCCTGAGCCCGCCGCCGGAGATTTTCCGCCTGCTGAATGCACGACCACGGTGACCGTCCCCGGAAATGTATACGCTATCCAGACGACGATCACTCCGGATCCTTCTTCTCTCATGGAAGGAGACCCTGTAGATTTTGTCATTGCCACTGAAAATACAGGAAATGCACCGATCATGGTGACGGGGCTCACCGATTCCATCAATCCGGTAGCATCCGATGGAACGCTCAGCGACTATACGTTTACTGATTTCAGCGGTTATTCTTCTTCCACGGGATCCTGTTCTTTCGCGGATTCGACACTGACCTGTACTGATCTCGGAACTCTTGCTCCGGGAGAAACAGGATGGGTGAATTATAACGCGATCGGAGCGCCCGGGGGTGCGGGGAATGTCGTGAAAGATGTCATAGTCAATACAAATCAGCCGGGTGTTTCCGCCTCAACCTCTGCCACTGTCGTCATCACTGATGAACCGACTCCTGACCTCAAAATAACCAAACACGTAGAATGCGCTCCGGGAAACCAGATCTGCAGATTGTCTCAGGATGGGACCCACTGGATTGTCGCGCAGGGAGACAGTCTTATCTATACCGTGAACTTCGGGAACACGGGAGATGAAGCGTCTCTCCAAATCAAACTCACGGACAGCCTTGCCGGACATTTTGATGCATTTGACTGGGGATCAAGAACGTTTATCAGATCATTGAACGGATGTCATTTTCCTGCTGATATGACGACAGGAGACGGGAATAAGGTAATGGTTGCCTGTGGAGATTTTGACATCCCCGCGGGGGAGGAAAAATGGATCCAATACCGGATACGAACAACAAGTGCGTATTCCGGGATCGTCGTCAATGAAGCGGAAATAGAATCGACATCCCCCGATGCGAACCCTGACAATAATATTTCGTATGCGGAAGCGGAGATCGAGGCGATAAACACAGACCTCATCCTCGATAAGAAAGCGAGAAAAATAGGAGAAGAATCCTACACTGATGGACCTGTCAATGCGGAAGTCGGAGACACGATCGAGTTCATGATCGAATTTGAAAATGGCGGGAATATCACTGCGAATGATGTGACCATCGGCGATTCCATCCAGGGCGATTCCACAGGGTCGATGGGGATTTTCGTTCTTGATAATTATCCTTCTTTTCTCAATTGTCAGGTCAGCAACTCGATCCCGTCCGTGACCTGTGCGCCCATTTCGGGATCGCTTGCTCCGGGAGAAAGCGGATTTATCACATACCACGGTGTTGTCACAACCTCCGGCGGGAACGGAAACACCGGGATCATAAGAAATAATGCGAATCTTCTCAGCTCGCTGATCGATATCTACGATGAGGTGACGATCAATGTCCTCGCAACGGAAATTACGGATCTCTCGATCGTGAAATCCGTCTATGCGACAGACGGGACTCCGGCCGCAGATGCGACGGTACGGAAAGGGGAAGATGTCCTCTTCCATCTCCGGTACGATAATGTCGGAGGAATGACCGCGATCGGAGCAACGATCGAAGACACTCTTGATCCGCAGTATTTTGAGAACATAAGGCTCGGAGAATTTGCTTCGATCTGCAGTTTCAACACCGCTACCTCAAAACTCGTATGCACGCTCGGCGCTGCGGAGATCGGGGATCCGGGAGACGGCGGATCCATCATTTTCCGCGCGAGTACAAAAGTCATGGGAAATGCGGTGAATACTGCGAGTATCACTTCAGCCGGACCTGCCGATCAGAATACTGCAAACAATGCTTCCTCAGCGACTATCCATATCATCGAACCGCTTGTTGCAGACGTCGCGGTCCTCGATAAGAATGTCGTCCCCCAGTCGATCCCGGCAAATGAAGGAGGGACTGCGCTCTACACCATCGAATACGCGAATCTTGGGAATGCCCGCGCAGATGGCGTAACGCTCACGGATACGATCACCATGACTCCGCCGGGGATACTCGAGATCAATCTGTCGAGTATTTCCAATCCCGGATGCAGCATTGCCGGAACGATCATCACCTGCACTCTCGGATCACTCGGTTCCGGAGAACAGGCAACGATTACGTATTCGGGAACGCCGAGAGGTGAGGGGACGGTTCAGAACAGAGCGGTCATTCTCTCTTCCAGTCTTGATTCAAATTCAGACAATAATAGTCAGAGCGAAACACTCGTCATCACGCCCCAGCCTCAGGCGAAAATGGAGATCCATAAATCCGTGAGCCCTTCGAGCATCTATCCCAAAGGACAGGCGGATTTTATCAGTCAAGCGACCTACACCATCTCATTTGCGAACACAGGGAACAGAACAGCGGAGAATGTCACGATCAGAGATACGGTTCTCCCCTCGACCTCCACAGGAAGAATGGAATATGTCGCACTCCCTGTCGGATATAGCTGCAATCCCGCTACTATTGGACAGGGGTTCGTATGCACCATAGGGAATCTCAACGCAGGAGAGACCAAATCACTCACGTACACCGTCGAGGGAATCTCAAATGGAGATGTCTGGAATCAGGCCGTCATCAATACGACAACGCCGGAATCAAGCACGGATGAAGAAAAGAAATCAACAGTCCGCCTCACGATCACTCCGCTTCCCGAGCCGGAATTTACGGTGACGAAGAGCGCCCATGGAGTAACAGGGTCTGATGACCCCGTTCCGAATCTCCTGAACGGAGACCGCGTGAATTATGCGGTGGTCATCACGAATACCGGTGCGGTCGACGTCGCAAAAGTGGATATCACCGATGTCCTCTCCGACGCGGATCTCCTCGAATACATACAGGGAGACAGCATGGCGACGACAGGGGATGTGACGTGTTCCGGGGAAATCTCAACAGAGTATATCTGTAATGATTTTTCCGTGGGCGATTCCCTGCGGATCGATTACACCCGTGAAGCAGAGACAGGGAGTCTCTCGGGAGGGACGGACGAGGAAGTCCACAATACAGTATGCGTGTATGACGGAGACGACAACACCACTCAGATCGCCTGTGATTCTTCGAGCGTCCTTGTCTCGAAGCCTCAGGGAGGTCCGCTCGCGCTCACAAAGACCGCCACACCGGATTCCATCATCCACGGACAACAGAGTATGATGCGGATCGAGGTGAGGAACGGGACATACGACCTTCAGGATTTCACTCTTCATGATGAAATGGGGGAAGGATCGAGAGGAGGGGACCTTGCGTGCGATCCGAACAGTGTTCGCGCTGAATTCACGAAACCGGAAGGAGCTGAAGATCCGGGGACTTTTCAGGGAATGTATCCCGACTTTTCTATTTCTGATTTTGCTCCGGGATCGACTCTTGTGGTCACATATACCTGCACCGGCAGCGAAGTGGACATCGAAATGAACGATAAATCCGATTTCATCAACCGTGTCCTGCTTTCTCCGCAGATCCAGACTGAAATAGAGGGGATTACTCCCATCGGATTGATTGCAGAAGCCGAAGTGACCGTCCGTGGACCCATCGGCGGCGACGGCGATGGTGACGGTGATGGCGATGGTGATGGTGATGGTGATGGTGACGGACGCCGCCGGAAACATATCAATGGGAATCTCCATATCGAGAAACAGGTGAAAGACAGCGATTCCGCATGGATGAACGCCGATTCTGCCGATGAAGCTGCGATCATCACGAATGCTCGCTCTCAGGACATCTCGTATCGGATTCATGTCTCAAACACAGGAAACAGCAGTCTCTTTGACCTCGTCATCGAGGATACCTTTCCCGCGGGTAATCTCCAGAGGAGTTCAATTAAAAATGTCAAAGGAGCTGTATGGAATGAGGAGAATCAGAATTTCAGCATCGAAAAAATCGGTGCAAAAAAGGAAGTGCTCATTTCCTATACGGCGACGATCGAGACATCCGGAAATGGAAAAGGCGAGGTCTCCGGCGTGAATACGGCAGTCATCAAGAGCGCAGAAGCTCCGGATGACCTTCCCTTCTATTTCATCTTCGACGGGATCGAAGGGATCGGAGTGACCGATCCGGCGTATGTCCGGTTTGGAGCAGAAGCGATCATCCCCGAACCGGTGATGAGCGGAGACGGTGCACTTTCAAAATCAGCGAACAAAAACTCGGTCATCCCAGGCGACACGATCGATTACCTCATCCTCTTCAGGAACACCGGAAACGAGGACCTCCTCGACCTTACTCTCCGTGAAGAATTCCCGTTTGAATATCTCGACATCCTGGAGATGGATGCCCGCGGCGTACGGATGGGAGGAAATGCCCTCGAGTTCCACAAACGGATTCTTCGGCCGGATGAGTTCTGGTCGATCAGCATCAAAGCGCAGGTGAAAGCATCTGTCCGAAGCGGGACATGGATTAAGAATACCGTGACGGTCATCGACGGGAATGGAGATCTTCCGGATAAAATTGCATCACTCGAAATCCCGGTCACGTTCAATCCGGGACCGCCAAGAAACAGCTCCACCGGACCCGAAACAATACTCATCCTCCTCGGGATCACCCTCTCCGGAGCAGGAGCGCTCTTCCTCTTCCGGAAGGGGAGCTTCCGGTATGAATGACGCTGCTGTGAACTGAGTGATGCGGTATATCCAGGAGGAAGTGAGAAGCGGCAAGCGTGTAAGCGTTCAAGTGTTCAAGCGGGCAAGTGTTCAAGAGTGCAAGCGTTCAAGCGGGCAAGCAAACGAGCGGCAAACTATCGCATGCTTGCCCGCTTGAACGCTTGCTTGCTGTCCCCATCCCTGTTTTGTGTTTTGTACTTTGAATTTTGTTTTTGTCAGTCACTCCTCTTTGTCTCCTTCTCCTTCGACATCACGGAGGAGATGGATGGCGGATTCATGCCCCTGAGTTTTGATCTCCTGAAAGTTTTGAGATATTCCCTGCCTGAGATCAGTATCCGTCAGTCCCTCTTCTCTTGCGATCGGAGCAAGACGAGCGCCGAGTTTGTCAGTGATTTTCAACCGTGTCTGTTCAAATCCGAGAACCTTCCCTCCTTCATCTGTGACCTGGATATGTTTCTTTGCGCGGAGATCATCGATGGAATCCTGCGCGAATTCGCTCGTAAGTCCGAGTTCAAGATCTCTCTCATCAAGCCCCACGACTGTGGTGTTCTCTTCGACCATGCCCTCGAAGGTCTCGTCAATCTTTTCCTCCTTTTTCTCTTCGATTTCTTCTTCATCCCATCCCTCTTGTGGAGCGACTACCGTTTCCACTGCCTCAATTTCTTCATGGATGTCATCGAGTTCTTCATGCTCCGCATAGAACGGATGATCGAGAGCCTGGAGCCTCCAGTCTTCTTCAATCCTCTCTGCTTCCTCTTCCAGGTCTTCTTCCTGGGTCATCGCTTCCTGCTGGACTTCGTCCCCCTCGCGGAGGAGGCCCTTCCGGTCCTGGGAGGCGAGGACATAGGAGATGACGAGATCTCCTTCTTCTTCGACCATGAGCTGGCGGACCTTCTCGTTGGTCGTCAATCCCTCTTCTTCTCCGCCTTTCCCGTGTTCTCCGTGAGGCTTTTCTTCAATCTGAGCTTCCAGTTCGCCGATATTTGCTTCGAGGACTTCTTCCTCGCGCATGATCCCTTCTGTTTGCGGAGAGTATGCTTTTGCGAGGGCGAGGATATGTTCCTGAGCGGAAAGAGAATCTTCCGGATCTTCGATTTTCTCCGCGATCTCCCTCTGCGAATGGACATGTTTTTCAAACGGTTCCGATTTCAGTTCCAGGAGACAGAGCTTGATGTTTTCCACGATCGCGATCCGCTCTTTCCGGAGCTCGGAGGTGAGATATTTCGGAGGGATCGCATTGAGCTCGGCGAGGAGTTCCCGATGGGAGGCGAGCGATTCGTTCCAGGGGAGGTTTTCTTCGTATGATTCCCGGAGCTCCTTGATCTCATCGGCGCTCTCTTTTTGCGCTTTTTTGAGATCCGCGAGGGCAATACGGGCGAGATGGTTATAATATTTCAGCATGCCGCCTTTCCCCTGGCATTGCGATTTCAGGGAGAGGAATATCCGGAGCGAATCGCCGAAGATCCCGATGGAAGGAGCCCATCCCGAGTACTTGAACGCTTCCTTCATCGCGTCGAGCGCTTCCTCTCCTTCGTTGAGGAGGGAATTGCGGATCTGCATCTCTTTTTCCATCGCCATCCGCCGGTCTTTCATCTTCCTCAGGATCTCATTAGGCGAAGACTGGACGGAGAGATCGCAGTTGAGGAGCTTCGGGATGAGATCAAAAATCCCCGTCCACTTCTTGAGTTCCCCGGGCGAGAAAAAAGGAATTTCCGCAAACGAACATGGGATCTCCGTTCCGAGGATTTCTTCCATGGATTCTTTTTCCTTGAGAATCCCCTCAATCGCTTCGTGGCGTTCCTCAAGATTCCGAAGGTCCTGTTCCAGATATTTCAGCTTCATCTCGCGGCTTCCACCTGCAGATCCGGAAGATGTGTTCACGATGCCTTCCTCCCATCCTTTCCGAAGCCTCTCCGCACCTTTTTTCGAGAGAGTTCCCGCATCGATCATTTCCTCAACCTGTGGCTCGAGTCTCGATTCGATGTATTCAGGGATTTTGCCAGCATAGAGATCAAACGCCCCCTCGATTTCCTCCATGGTCGAGCGGATGTCCGATTCGGATTCCAGATCGAGGAGTCTCCCGATTTTCTTGCCCCAATAGTCCTTGTACTTCTGAGCTCTTTCGTTTGAGGAGATCTTCCGGTCCATCTCTTGGACAAAGGAAGCGACCTCCTTGTTCTGCGCGACAACCGATCTCCCGCTCTGTGTAACGGAAATCTCATCTTCGCCATGCCCACGGTCATCGTCTTCCGCCGGAGCTTTCTTTTTGTCCGTTTTTGACAAATTCATGAGGAGAAGAAGGGCGAGAGAGAAATCTCTCAAAAATATTGCGGGGTGCACGTGAAATAATAGATCGTTCACGCTTCCCGTCAATTCATTTTTTAAGTGGAGTCGGTCATGAAATCTTTCCAAAACAGATCTGTGATTCCAGTGAAAGAGGAGTGAAAAACTTCACTGCGGGTATCGGGCGAAAAACGAAAATGAATGGAATGTGATATGAATAGCATGGATTATGAAAAAAATATTTGACATACGACCGGATGAATTGGTATAAAATGGAAGCTCTCCTATTGACAGGGGATTATGAAAATTGATATAAATAACATACACCCTTTTCTTTTTTCGTATTTTGTTTTTTAATAGTCCTATGAAATTCAGAAAATTACTCTCGACGGTATTCTCCGTCATGTTGCTTTCGATGGCTGTATTGCCTTCTTTCCTGGCATCCACAAGCGTTGCCGTGGCCGCTTCCAGTTCCTCCGGGTACGGGAGTTCATCTTCAGGTGGAGGAGGCGGAGGAGGGTCTTCCTCGAGCGGAGGGTCATGCCCGAAACCGACGTACGAGAACATCTTCCCTGTGAAGAACAAGTATTATGCGGAGCTCAATAAAGTATCCTTCAAGACATGCGGAGATAAGGGAGTGAAGAGAGAGAGCATCTATGTGGAAGTGAACGGAGAGAAGTTTACGGAAGGAGCAGGGAATCTCCAGGTAACGGATCTTGGAGACGGATGTTTTGACATCTATGTCGATCTCTCCTCGTTAAGTTTTGAAGCAGGACAACAGATTTTTATTACGCTCTACGCGGAATCGACATCATCAAAGAACTGCAAGCGCATTTTTACCTACGCAGTATACTTTGATCCGACGGGAGAACTTCAGAGCGATGATGGCGGAGACGGGGACGGAGATGGTGATGGAGACGGGGATGGCGGAGACTTGGTACAGGAATGCATCGATAGACTCCAGGCTTTGGAGATCATCGGGGCGGGTGATTTCCGGGGTGACACCAGCATCTCCCGAGCGGAAGCGACAAAGATCGTCCTCCTGGCACACGCGGTCGCCATCGCAGCGCTTCCCGAAGATCCGACGTTGACGCCTTCTGCGAATCCCTATCCTGATGTCCCGAAAGAGGCATGGTATGCGGGATTCATCCATGTTGGGACGATCATGAACGTCGTATGGGGATATAGTGACGGGCTCTTCCGGCCGGGTCAGTACATGACGAGGGCAGAATCGCTGAAGATCCTCATGAGGGCGGCAGGATATGATGTGAGCGACTTCGACAATCCCGAAGGATCGAGTTCGCCATACAGCGATGTCGGGACAGGGGACTGGTACTACGGATACGTGGTGACGGCATATAATCTCGGATTCATCAACGGAAACGCTGATGACGGATTCCGACCGAACGATACGGTCACCCGCTATGAATTCATCATCCTTGTCTGCAATATCTTCGGTCTCTGAGAACCCCTTCCTCCTTTTTTCTTTTGGTAAGTCAGTAGAAAGACTCTCCCTTCCGGAAATGAGGGGGAGTCTTTTCAAGTCATGAGAGAGAGTACAAAATACAAAGGATAAAGTACAAAAAGGAGAAAAGAGAAAACACAAAAGAAAAAAGAGGGGATGAGGTTACTGACTTTCAACTTTCCAACTTTCAACTTCAATAGTTTTTCCATATGAAAATCACGATTATCGGTACTGGCTATGTCGGCCTGGTTTCCGGGACATGTTTTGCGGAGACCGGGAATGATGTCCTCTGCATCGATGTTGACCGCGCGAAAATCGATCTCCTCCAGCACGGAGGGATCCCCATTTATGAACCCGGTCTTGAAGAGCTTGTCCATAGAAACGTCGGAGAAGGCAGGCTTCGTTTTTCCACAAACATCAAAGACGGGATCCTGCATGCCGACATGATCTTCGCGGCGGTCCCGACACCCCCGGATGAGGACTCGCGGGCAGATCTCCGCTTTGTGAAGGCTGTCGCAAAGGATTTCGGTGAGTATGTCCTGAAGTATACGGTCTTCGTCATGAAGTCCACCGTCCCTGTGGGTACCGGAGAAATCTGCGAGGAGATCATTGGGAACGAGCTGAAGAAGAGGGGGATACAAGTTCCTTTTGATGTCGCATCGAATCCGGAATTCCTCCGCGAGGGATCCGCCATCAAAGATACGATGGAACCGGACCGGGTCATCGTCGGGACGGAGAGCGAGAAGGTGAAAGATCTGATGACAAGGCTCTATGCGCCGTATGTCTCGCCGGATCGTCCTATTCTTTTTACGAACAGGCGGAGTTCGGAGATCATCAAATACGCTTCGAACGCGTTTCTCGCGACAAAGATCTCGTTCATCAATGAAATGGCGACTTTCTGCGAAAAAGTCGGTGCAGACATCACCGATATCGCCCGGGGTATGGGATTCGATCACCGGATCGGAGCGACATTCTTAAACGCCGGGATCGGGTATGGAGGATCTTGTTTTCCGAAAGATATCCAGGCGATCATTGAAACGGGGAAGGAGCACGGGTATTCCTTCCAGATCCTCGATGCCGTAGAAGCGGTAAATAAGAGCCAGAAGAAGAAACTCTACAAAAAACTCACTTCCATCATCCCGAATGTGGAGGATAAGGTGATCGCGGTGCTCGGTCTTTCGTTCAAGCCGAAAACGGACGACATGAGGGATGCTCCATCGCTCAAGGTCATCAAAAAACTCCAGGCCGACGGAGCGATCATCCGGGCGTTCGACCCCGTCGCAGCGGCCAATGCGAAGAAATCGCTCTCGAAAGTGAATATCACCTACTGCCAGAATCCCTATGAAGCCGCGGAAAATGCAGATGCACTCCTCATCATCACGGAATGGGATGAATTCCGGAATATGGACCTCCATCGCATCAAATCCATCATGAAGACACCGCTCATCATCGACGGACGGAATATGTTCCATCCAAAAGACATGAAGGCACTCGGCTTTAAGTATTATTCCGTCGGGAGGCCATCGTAAGGAAATCCAGAGAGCGCAAGGGCGTTGCATTGCAACGCCCCGTTCCAGTCCTATTTCATCGCACATGAAAATACTCGTCACCGGATCAGCTGGCTTCATCGGATCGCACACCGCAACGGCGGTTCTCAGGAGAGGTGATGAGGTCGTCGGACTGGATGACTTCAACGATTTCTATTCCCCGGAAGTAAAAGAATGGAATGTCCATGAGATCGAGAATGAGTTTCCCCGTTCGTTCCGGATGGTCCGCGGAGATATCCGGGACGAGTCTCTCGTCCCCGATCTCTTCCAGAAGGAAAAATTCGATAAAGTCTGCCACCTTGCGGCGAGAGCTGGAGTACGGCCGAGTATTGCCGATCCCCGTCTCTATCATGAGGTGAATGTCATGGGAACGCTCAATCTCCTCGAAGCTTCACGGCGATTTGGCGTAAAGAACTTTGTGTTCGCATCGTCGTCCTCTGTGTACGGAGAATGTAGGGAATCTCTTTTCCGTGAGGACTTGAAACTCGACCGTCCGATCTCCCCCTATGCCGCGACAAAAAAGGCGAATGAAAATCTTGCCTATACCTATTCCCATCTTTTCGGGCTCCCGACGATCGGACTCAGGTTTTTTACGGTCTACGGACCTTCCGGGAGACCAGACATGGCCCCGTTTCTTTTCACGAAATGGATATCCGAAGAGACTCCTGTACGGAGGTTCGGCGATGGGACGTCATCCCGTGATTACACATTTGTCGACGATATCGTCTCCGGCGTTCTCTCGGCGATCGACCTCGATGCGAAGCATGAGATTTTCAATCTCGGGAATTCAGATCCCCATGAGCTCCGCGAACTCATCGCCATTGTCGAGGAAATCCTCGGGAAGAAAGCGGTGACTCAGGAATTTCCCCATCAGCCCGGTGATGTCTCGCGGACGGCGGCGGATATTTCTCACGCTCAGAAGTTACTGGGCTACTCCCCGAAAGTTTCCCTGAGAAATGGGATGGAAGGGTTCATCTCCTGGTATCTCGAACACAGGGAGCTCTATCGGAAGTGAGCAAGTTGAAAAGTTATAAAAGTTCATAAGGTTTGCAAAGTTGATGCACTTCTGTCGTCCTGAGCCTTGGCTGTGAGCTGTTGCTGGAAGCGACATGAGCGATGTGGGAGAGACTCTCGCGAGGGTGAAGGGAAAGATTATTCGCACAATGACTTTTTGCGTTCACTATTATGCCGAAGGAGATCCCGGATCAAGTCCGGGATGACAGAGAGTCCTTGTCATTCCGGCCTCCGAGCCGGAATCTCCACGTTCATTGTGAATTCCATAAAACACCAGCGGTGCCACCGGCTTTTTGTTCTCTCTTTTTCTGTCGAGGGAGATCCCGATCCCGCTGATCGGGACGGGATGACAGAACCGGAAACTCTTTTCTGTTTTTGTGCTTTTCTGAATGTTACATGAACTCATGTAACCGCGGAGGATTATTTTCGTAATTGAAAATTGATATATCTTCCCATTCTTTTTACACTAAAATCTTGATCATCCATGATGTAGGGAAATGATCATATCTGAGTGTGCAGAGAGGAGAATATCCATGAGGGGACTTCATGGAAAATGGACTTGACGGGTGAAGAGGAATATTCTCTTTCATTTTTCACAATTATGGCTTTCGAATGCCCCCGCAGGTGAAATACACGAGTTGGAAACACAAATTGACAGAAATACAAAAAAGGAGATAATCGTAATCTATCTCTTTTTTCCTATGGGTCGATCATCGCGTGCTGAATCTCTCCAATCGGGAAGCTTCGAGAGGGACGACAATCCTTCTCATGTTTCAAGCTCCCGGACATTTCCTGAGTCTCATCAGGGAAGCGCAGGGACAAAGAAAGAAACGGCAGTGCCGGAAATTTCGCAGACCTTTCATGAAGCCCTCTCGAGTGTGAATGATTTCACCGGTTCAGATGTTCAGGCTATTCCAATCCGGATCGGGAGGGATTTCTTTCCGGATGAATCGAAAAAAGATGCGGATTATTTCAACGAAGAGGCCAGAAAATATGACCTCCGGGTGAGAGCGCATAAAGCGATGCAAACGGACCACGCGGTACAAGAAGAAGAGATATTTCAACTCCAGAGAGAGATGATGGAGGTTGAAGATGAACTCGCGATGGCCCCGTCAGCGTCAAAACTTCGCCCGCTCAGGGATCCCGGCAACAATATTCAAAGACAGGCACTTGAGAAAAAGAGGAAAGAATTGAGCAAAGAGATCAAGAGGAAGGAACATGAACTCATGGTCCTCACTGGGAAGATGTACCGGGAGGTCAAGTCTCTTGATGGGAAAAAAGAGGAACTCCGGAAGCTCGCGGAAGCGCTCGGCGTGAGATTCATTCCGGGCGAAGAAAAGCCGCTTGAGGAGAAAGCGAAGATTGTCGAAGCGAAGATGAAAGTGATCGAGGAGAAAGTGAAGAGCGGCGAGATGTCGATCGACGAAGCAGAAGGAGTACTCCAGAACATGGTGAGAACCGTCGGGACGTACCGGAGGCACCTCGTGTGTAATGCGTATAGGAGTTACGCTCTCCGCCAGGGGATGACGGAAGAGCAGGCGGAAGACTTTGTTCAGGAGCATCTCTATTCCCTTCTCCATTTGTATGAATCCGCGAAATCGATCCAGTCGATCCAGAAGATCGCCGAGAGAGATGTTCTCTGGGATATGGTGTCGAGGTCGCTCAGAAACCTTGCCATACGGGCAGGGATGACGGAACGGGATGCCGGTAAGTATTCCACATACCTCACGGAACTGAGACAATCAAAGGAACCGTCAGAAAAAACGCAGGCGAAATTCGACGCAGTCCTCGCGAAATATCCTCACCTTGATTCCGCATCTCTGCTCGAGGATTCTGAGGAGGTCGTCCGGCCGTTTGCCGTGCTCGAGTCTCTCTTCCATTTCGCATCCGGTCTTGAGGACGCGCTCAACGCCCTCAAATCCATGAAGGCCGGAGAAGGAGAGGGAACAAAAAAATCCCGCATCTGGGGAAAAGTGAAGGCATTCTTCGGGAGAAAAGATGTGAAGAAAGCACAAAGGATTTCTGTATTCACCGCATCTGCCGCGTGCGCGCTCTTCGGTTTTGTTGAAAATGCGCATGGAGATACCGGAGGCGATGCCGGAGATATCCTCGACGGACTCGACGGCGATCTCGGGAATATTGATCTCGGCGACGGGGGAGGACACGGGATCACGGATGGAGGAACGCATCATGATGTGTCGGATACATCTTCAGTCGCATCTCATTTTTCAATGCACAAAGTGGTGGATGGTGAAACTCCCGGAATGATCGCGAAAAGCCTCGGGGGCAGTTTTCAGGACTGGGAGGATCTCGTCTATGAGGACAACGGACAGCAGGTTCAGGAAAGAAATCTCGAAGTCGGAAGATCCGTGATGTTTCATGCCGAATATAATGCCGCCAAGGCATCGCATTCCAATTCTCAGGAGCAGGTTGCAGCGGAAGTCTCTTCACCTCCTCTCGAAATCGAAGTCGGACCTGTCCACGGTCAGACGTTTTGGGCGATGTCAAATAAGCTCGGACTCAATCCCCATGACTGGAAAGAAAACTTTCTCATCGAAGGAAAGAAAGTGACAGACCGGGACGCCGCCCGCCTCTTTCCGGGAAAGAAAATCGAGCTGAGCGATGCGGCCGTTGCATTACTGAGTCACACTGAAACGGTAACTGTTGTCGCGGGTGACAAGCCGGTTCATGAAATCACACCCCCGGGATTTCCGTATACTGTGGAGTCAGAGGGGAAAATGCTTCATGAGATCATAATCGGACTCGGGATCGAGGGAAATGCTTCCGAACTCCTCCTCGTCGACGGGAACACCCCACAGGATGAATGTCTCCATTCCGGCAGCGTGGTCACGCTTTCCGATAAGGGAATGATGGTCTATGGAGAAGTCCATACAGGATTTCTTTCTCAGGGATCTCTCCATCCGGATGGATCGTCCAGAGTCCCGGATGCTCGTTCGACTGGACTTTCAGAAGAGGCATCCCGTCCATCTGCAGAAAACCAGAATGTGAAAAAAATAACCGTGGAAGAGCCCGTTCTCACCCACGTCGATATACCCGTTGCTCCCCAGCCCGTGATCGGAACCGATGAAGTAGAAGATGCCGTCCGGACGCTCGCGGCTGGCGGAAGAAAGATCCCGTATAAAAAAATTGGAGATCCCAATGTCCGATACGCAAAGTATGTCGGCATTCTTGATAATGGATGCGTTCAACTGCAAAATTCCCGGAACGGGGTATTTGCGATAGATCTCGATCAAATCGATTTCAGTGAAAAATCCGATTCAGAATTTTTATCGAGCAGGGATAAAAATCCATATATCGGATCAGTCCGTGCATGGCCATCGACATCATCAGGAGGAGTATCGGGTCCTTCCATCACCATCAATCCCAGCCTGAGCACGAACCCTCTCGCG
>JBGSON010000005.1:0-101778 GCA_041739085.1 Candidatus Altimarinota bacterium
AACTTCCGGGAAAACACGAAAAGCCCCATGGGGATCCCGAACACATATCCCGGGGAAACGTCAAACTTCCTCGTGATGACAATGCAGATGAACGCGAAGAGAAGTCCCATGATATGGGGCTTGAAGAGCGCCGGGCATTTCCATTTTTGGGTGACAAAATAGATGACAAAGTCTTTCATGTACTCCCCGATGATGATGGCAACGAAGGTGACTCCAAGGATCCCGAGATTCTCTCTCCTGAAAATTGTGAATTCGGGGCTTACATATGAAGTGAGGATTGTAAAAAGGATAATGATGAAGAGGAGAAAGAGAAATCTTCTCCCCTTCTTTCCCGGATCCCCTTCCCCATGAAACATCCGGAGCGGGAAAACAACCTTTTCCAGAAAGGAGTCCATCCGGTCCCGGTGCTCCTCGATGATATTATTGAAAATTACGCTCGAAATCCCGATGACAAGAAAAAAGAGGATCGCATAGACGACGTTCATTCCGATGACTCCGGCATCGAGAGAGATGTCCTTCGGGGAAACGATGCTCGAAGGCGGAAATATGGGAGCGGTATATCCGAATTTTTTTCGCTCATATGTTTCCGGCGATGTAAGGGTTTCCATGATGAGATTGAGCGGCTTGTTCCTCTCTGCGTCACGTTCCCTCTCAATCCGGATCCTCTCCTCTTCTGCTTTGCGGATCCTATCCAATCTATCCCGCCTGAGTCCTTCCTCCATCTTTTTTCGTTCTTCTTCTTCCCATGCTTTTCTCTCCTCCGCATTTTGCTTCTGAACGGAGAGGAGGTAATCGAACGCCTTTTTCTTAAACTCCCTGACCTGTGCATCGGTGATGGGATATGGTTCTGGTTCCTTTATTTTCGGCACTACGATTACTTTCTCTTCCGGAATGATCGGCTCTTCAGGTATCACGGGTTCTTCAATGACCGGGGGCTCTTCGATCGGTGGCTCAATGATCACCGGAGGCCTCTCGAGCTCTCCGGTAACGACTTCAGCGAAAACAGACCTCGGGACTAATAACCCAAAGGAGAGAATAATTGAGAAAATGACGAGAATCCCCCCGATTATCCGCTTGCTCATCATCATTTGGAGAAAATACAAGCTCATTACAGGGATTTTATGTCCTCCCTTCTCTGGAGTCAAAAGAATTATTTTCCTTTTTTTCTGAGAAACGCTTTCCATTTTTTATCTTCGAGAGCGTCGGCAATGAGGAAAATGTCTTTATCCCCCCTCCCGCTCTGGTTCACGATGATGATTTTTCCTTTTCCGAGTTTTGGTGCGAGACGGATCGCCTCCGCCCATGCGTGAGCACTTTCAAGAGCGGGGACCATCCCTTCGTTTCTTATGACTTTGAGAAAAGCGCTGATGACTTCCTTGTCCGATGCGGATGTGTATTCCACCCGCTTCAGATCATGAAGATGCGCATGCTCCGGACCGATGCCCGGATAGTCGAGCCCGGCGGAAATGGAATGAGTCTCCGCGATCTGCCCGTCGTCCGTCTGGAGAAAGATGCTTTTATATCCCTGCATGATCCCAATTTTTCCTCCCTTCCCCGAGAATCTGGAAGCATGCCCTGTTCCCTTAAGCCCGACGCCTCCCGCTTCGACTCCGATGAGTCGCACTTTCTTGTTTTTCAAAAAATCCGTGAATATACCGATGGCATTCGATCCTCCTCCGACGCAGGCGATGATGGCATCGGGAAGTCTCCCTTCCGCAGAAAGGATCTGCCGCCTCGCCTCTTTCCCGATGATTCTTTGGAATTCTCTCACCATCTCGGGAAAAGGATGCGGACCGAGCGCCGATCCGATCATATAGTGCGTGTCCCCGACATTGGTAATCCAGTCACGGAGCGCTTCGTTCGTGGCATCCTTCAGGGTTCTTGTCCCTGTGGCGACCGGCATCACGTTTGCCCCGAGCCTCTCCATCCAGAAAACATTCGGCCGTTGTCTCTCAATATCCTCTTCCCCCATGTAGATCGTGCACTCGAATCCGAAGAGCGCGGAAACGGTGGCGACTGCGACTCCGTTCTGCCCGGCTCCCGTTTCCGTGATCACCCTTTTCTTCCCCATCCTCTTCGTGAGGAGAGCCTGTCCAAGAGCGTTGTTGATCTTGTGAGCGCCGGTGTGATTCAGGTCTTCCCGCTTCACATAGATCTTTGCTCCTTTCAGCATTTTTGTAAGATTTTCTGCGAAAGTAAGCGGGGAGGGTCTTCCCACATACGTCTTTGCATAATGATCGAATTCTTCCCAGAATTTCTTGTCTCTTTTTGCTTTCATCCACGCGTTCTCCGTTTCCTGGAGTGCGGGGAGAAGGACTTCCGGTGCGAACCTTCCGCCGTATATGCCGAAATGGCCTGGAGTGTTTTTCATACTGCGTTTCCCGGTTCCGTTGAAGAAAGTGTCTTTCTTCTGAGAAATGGTTTTTCAAGAAAGAGATAGGAAAGGAAAGAGAGCATGATCGTGAAAAAGAGGATCACGAAAAATCCAATTACCGGATCACTGATCACTTTTGAAATGACAGACGTCACGGGAAAATGCCAGAGGTAGATGCTGTACGAGATCATCCCGAGAAAAATAAAGGACCGGGGTGCAAAAATCCTTTTCACTGCAAGAGGAGCAAAGAGATAACCAAGAAGGAAGATCGCGAAGGCGAGTCCGACGAAGAAATGGAGAAAGACCTGGAGGAAGGGGATGTCGCGGAATCCGCTTCCAAGACTCGCAAACAAAATGAAAGTGCTCACAAGGCTTATGAGCCCGAACCCGAGAAATAGTCCCGAAATCCTTTCGAGCCCCCTCTTCCATCTCTCACGAAAGAGGAATATGAGTCCAAGGCAGATCCCCAGTGTGAACTGGTCGAACCTCCCCCAGAACTGCTCGGAATAAAATATCCGTTCATCAGGCGACCAGCCGGGGAAATACCGAATAAGAAAAAATCGGTATGCGAAATTGAGAACCGTGAGAAAAAAAAGGATTTCGAGAAAATGAGTGAGTTTCTTTCTCCCGAGGAAAAGGATCAGCGGGAGTGAAACATAGAAAATGACTTCCACGGTGAGCGTCCACATGACGGGATGGAGACCGTGGTATGTCGCGGGAAAAAGCCCCTGAACAAAGAAAATATGGGCAATCGCGTCGAGGATCGCGGGGAAAGAATAGTCCAGCTTCAGGAGGAAGACAGTGACTGTGAAAAAGACGGCGAGCGGAAAGATGCGCCATGCCCGCTTCCGGAAATAGGATGCGACCGAAGAAGTCCGTACGAGAGAGAGGAAAACGAGGAATCCGGAGAGGATGAAGAAGAGATCTACTCCGAGATGTCCCGCGGCGAACGGAGCCGTGATATTGAGTCCAAAAATGGTGACCTCCCTTCCGAGGAGGTAAAACGTCCAGAAGTGAAAAAGGAGGACGAGAATGGCGGCAAGCCCCCGGAACGCATCCATCCCGTATATTTCTTCATGAGCGGTGCTTTTTGGAAGCCACTCGATTTTCATACTTCATACGAAAAGGATCTCACTTTGAGAAAACAATTCGGCAGAACTTCCTTTTCCCGACCTGGAGAATGATCATCTTTTTCTGGACAGGGACTTTTTCCTCAAGTTTTTCGACCTTCTCATCGTCGATCCGTACCGCACCCTGCTGGATGAGCCTCCGTGCTTCAGAATTCGATTCCACGAGTTTACTCTTGATGACGAGGTCGAGAACGGTATGCCCTGCATTCTTCAATGTTATTTTCATCATATCATCAGGTTTTCCCTTTTCCTGGAACATCCGGTTGAATTCTTCTTCCGCTGTCTTTGCCACACTTTCTCCGTGATAAAGTGAGACGATTTCCCGGGCAAGTCTTGCCTTCACATTCCTTGGATTTTCTCCATCCTTGAGGAGAGTCGAGATCTTCTTGATTTCCTCCAGAGGGACTGTCGTCGCGAGCACGAAATACCGGAGGATGAGATGATCCGGAATGGACATCGTCTTTCCGAACATGTCCCGCGGGGAATCGAGGAGCGCGATATAATTTCCGAGGGATTTTGACATTTTCTCTTTTCCATCGAGGCCTTCGAGGATGGGAACGGTGAGGATATTTTGCGGTTCCATGCCATGAGCTTTCATGATCTGCCTCCCCGCGAGGAGATTGAAGGTCTGGTCTGTCCCCCCGAGTTCGAGATCGGCTTTGATCGCGACGGAATCGTAGCCCTGCATGAGGGGATAGAGAAATTCCACGAGATTGATTTCCTGGACCTTTTTCATCCGTTCGCAGAACATATCCCGATGGAGCATCTGCTGGACCGTGAAGGACCCCGCGAGCCGGAGGACATTCTCAAACGTCATGTCTTTCAGCCAATCACCGTTTTTTACGACTTCGATCTTTGAGACATCGAGGATTGTTCCCGCCTGCTCGATGTATGTCGCCATATTCTTTGCGATTTCCTCATCGGTCATCGGTTTTCTCGTTTGTGATTTTCCCGTCGGATCTCCAATCTTTCCGGTGAACGTCCCGAAGAGAAGGATGACATGGTGGCCATAATCCTGGAACTGCCGCATCTTCCGGAGTACGACGGCGTGGCCGAGGGTAAGATCGGATCCGCTCGGATCGATGCCGAGTTTTACCCGAAGTTTTTTCCCGGATCTGAGCTTTTCCTCGAGATCCTTTCTGATGTGGATTTCAGAGACTCCGCGATCGAGAAGTTCTGCTATCTGGTTTTGGAGAGACATAATTCTTGAAACGAACTTGGGCTTATAATAATGGAGAGGAGGGGGAAAGTGCAAAGATAATGTGAAGTTTATAAAAAGTTCATAAAAGTTTATAAGAGTTCATAAAAGTTGGTCTGATGATATGCATTGCACACGCAAAAAACTTGTATAAACTTTTACAGACCCTTACAAACTTTTAAGAACGTATATCAAGGGTTTATTTCACGGGAAGGAAAAACTCCGGTAGTATATTCACACTATTACTCTTTTTGCAGTGCCGAGAAAAAAATCCTCCGATGCAAGAATGTTTCTCACTTCCGAGGAGGACATTGAAAAAAGGCTTGATATTTTCCTTTCGGCAAACACGGATCTCTCGAGGACCTACTGCCAAAAACTCATCCATGACAGAGCAGTTTCCGTGAACGGAAAGGAAGTGACGAAAGTGGCGCACCTCCTGAAAGAAAATCAGGATGTTTCTTGCATAATCCCGGAACCAAAAAATCTGGAAATCCTTCCGGAAGATATCCCCCTCGACATCCTCTACGAAGACAAGGATCTCGTCGTCGTGAACAAACCCGCGGGGATGGTGGTCCATCCGGATGAAACATACTCTTCCGGAACTCTCGTGAATGCTCTCCTTTTTCACATTGGTCCGAAAAAACTCTCCGGCATCGGAGGCGTGAAACGGCCGGGGATCGTCCACCGTCTTGACCGGGAAACATCGGGAGTCATGATGGTCGCGAAGAACGACGCTGCCCACCGTTATCTTTCAAATGAGATCGCGGAACGGAGGATAACGAAGTTTTACAAAGCGCTCGTTTTCGGAAAAATGAAACATGATTCCTTCACGGTCGACTCCCCCATCGCCCGCGACCGCAAGGACCGGAAGAAGATGGCGGTCTCGAATGAAAGGCGGGCGAGATCGGCAGTGACGCACGGAACGCTTCTTCAGGTTTTTCCTGACCCCCTCACTTCCTATTTGAAACTCCAGATCGTCACAGGAAGAACACATCAAATCCGTGTCCATCTCGCATCCATCGGATCCCCAGTGGTCGGTGATACGGTGTACGGAAAATCCGCGGAAAACGAGCTTTTCTTCCGCGACCATGTTCTGAAACGCTGCTTTCTCCACTCCGAATCTCTTACCTTCACCCTCCCTTCGGGGAAAGAGAAGACCTTTGTCGCCCCACTCGCCCCTGATCTGGAGAGGACCCTTGAAGCGCTTGGGAGCTCAGGAAAAACCTGAAGAAAAAAGAAAAAGCACAAAAGAGAAAAGATAGTGTCATGTCTTTTTTCTTTTGTGCTTTGTGTTTTTCCTTTTCTCTCTTCCTTCGTCTGTTCTCTACAGCGTTTTTTTGATATAATAAGACTTCATAAATATTACATATGACAAAGGGGCGCATCTCATTACAGCCCGAAAAAAGGATTATGAATGACCAGCCCGCAGCTCCACATCGAGAAGATTTGTCTCAGGGTGAGGAAAGAGAAGGGGAAGCGCCTTCAGAAACGGATTCAGGGAGTATCGAACAGGGAATTCAGGAAATCCGGTCTCATCTGAGTGGACGAGATGATCATCAGGAGAGGAAGGATGAACTATTGACTGCCCAGGAAAGCGAATATTCCGAACGAATTAAGGAATATCTCCTTGTTGCGCAAGTCATACTCGAAACAAGAATTGCTTCATCTCTCCCGGAACTCACAGACTCACAAACATTTCAAAGGCTCAAGGAAACTTATGATTCTCGGCAAAAAGGGGCGTCATCGGGGATAGAGCAGGATTTGGCAGAAGCATACAAAACCTATGCTATGGTCAGAAGAATGGGATTTAACGAAATGGAAATTCTCACATTGATCATGTCTTCTGTGCTTGATGCTCCAGAGAAAAAATCAGGCATGAACATCGGAAAGAGGTTCTCAGAAGCATGGATCTCAATAATTCAAAGCGACCAGGAGCGAAAAAGAAACGCATTGGATGATCCGGGAAACAAGCGAATGATCGAAAAAGCGAAACGCTGTGTCGGAGATTTTATGAAAAGACACCGGGATCATGGAGTGAACAGAGGGGAAACGCAGAGAGATGATGCGCCTGCAGTTCCTGTTATTGTCTTATCAGGAATGGAGCACTTTTCCTTGGTATTGTCAGAATCCAAAAAAATGAAGACTCAAGATGTTTTAGATGGAGACTCTTTCGACGTCACAGGGCAATATGACAGGATGTGTGAGCATATTTTTTTAATCCTTCGGGAAAAAATACTTCAAAACAGGCAACCAATCGATGAGACAGGTGTTCATGTGCTGGTTCATGAATTATTTCACGCACGCTCGAGAAAAAGTGTCTTGCCGGGAGTTCGTTTAGAAAATAAAGATCCCCCCTTTTCTCCCGGGATCGGTTTTGTACCTCAATCGCGTAAGAGGATTGCTCTCATTAACCTGAATGAAGGCATAACGGAATTGCTGACTCTCATCGCTCTCGCTGAAAACGGCATCATGACCGATTCACGCATCAACTCTAATACAATTGCTCACAGAGCGTATCTCCAAGAAGTCTGGAGTGTTGTGAAATTGATTCATCATCTGATCCCGGATAGCGACCCCTCCGTATCACCCGAATGGGGATTGGTCCATACTGAATTCGGTTGTGGCCCTGTGATAGATAACGAATTCAGAGACTTAGATTATATTCATGCGCTGTCACCTCTTCAGATCCAAGCAGTCGTGAGAATGTATCTTTCAAAAGAAGGCCTCCGGGAGCTGAATCGATTGGCAGAAAAAAGAATCGGTTCTCACGGATTAGCGCTTATCAATTATTTCTTACAAAGTGTTTATGTCACAGATCGGTTCCTTTCATCCCTTAAAAAGTGGAAAGCTGATGGGTCCTGCGATCCGCCATTAAGAATATCCATTGCAATAGAATCAGGTACAAACGCCCATGCGGCGCATATCGCCGGCTATCCTTCTCTGAATATTTCTGAACTGAAAAAATCATATCCTTTTCTTGAAATAACGCCGCTCCGCATTGAAGAAACCCGCAAATCATGATATACTTCGGGACGATATCAATATAAATAACATGCCGAAAACCCGTGTCCCGAAACGGCTGAGCGCCGATCTCCAGATTTCCGACAAGCTCCTCTCAAAGAGCTGGTCGAAAGATGAAGTGGAAGAATATCTGAATGCCCTGGGGACAAAGAACAGAAAAGTGCTCGAGGTGCTCGAACACGAGAAGCGGACCAAGTACTACCTGGAGCTGAAAAGCGGAGTGAAAGTCCCGGTACTTTGTCCGAAGTGCATGAAAGGCCATCTCTCGCTCGTGGAATTCATGTGCGTGAACGAGAGCAACGAAAAGGATGTCCTGTTTCTGAGCCTCCTCCGGTGCGACAACCTCAAGGGGAAGTGCGACTTCGCGAGCAGCGAAAAGATATCAAAACTCACGAATAAACTCCTCGAAAACACCATACTGAGGTCAGAAAAGATCAGCAAGGCTGCAGAAGAGAAAAAAGAACATCTCGCTCTTCTCGAAGACGAGGTGAAGCGGAACTCATTTTTGAATGTTTTCAAGGCGGTCTTCCGAAAGAGTCCGGTTTCTGTTGGTATTTCATCCGGATTCGTTACCCTCTCCTTGATCCTCTCCCTCACCTTTGCCCTGAGCGTTGCCGGTAACAATGGAGATCATGAGATCCGCGCCGGAAATAAAGATCTCTCGATCGAGTACAGGTACTCGGCTCCTGAAGTATCAAAAGATGAGATTTCTCTCATCTGTCAGGGATATTTCAATGTCGCAAGACCCTATCTCTGCTTGAGTTCTCCTCAGGAAGAGAATGAATTTCTGCGAAAACTTGATCCTTCATTTCCTCCGCGTCCTGGCACATTCCCGAGATGAGCTTTCTCAGGAGAAAGAGAATCTGACCGTATCGAAATCCACAATTTTTCCATGTGAAAACCGGATCCCGTCTTTTGAAAGCCGCTTTTTCTTTTCTGCAATGCCGAGGGCATATCCACCCGGTGTTCCGTCGCTTCTGACGACTTTATAACAGGGAAAAAGGTCGGGATCGGGATTTTTCCCGCAGAGCCGGCCGACAGCTCTCGCGGCCTTTGGATTCCCGAGTGCTTGTGCTATGTCCTGATATGTGGTGACATGTCTCTTCGGGATTTTTTTCAGAAGATTCTGAAGAAGAGAGAGTGTGATCTGTGATTTCATGAATTTGAATGAAAGTTGTTCATTGAATCTCGGATGAAGAAATCAGAGAAAGAGATTCAATGCTCACGTATCTTCACCTTCTTTCGGACTATTCATAATGTCATTTATGCTTCTCCATGTCCCCTCCGAAAAAATACTGACAATCGATTCCGGTTTGATAAACGTTCTTGTACCTTGAGCAGTAAAAGAGAGCTCGTCAGCACTGATGCGCCCGCTGCGCAATTGGGCAATCAGTATATTTACCGGATAGCCCGGAAGAAAGCCTTCAACATCTTGTCCGCTTCCTGCTATCCGCACAAATGAAGTGAAGGGGTCGTCTTGACTCGGACTCATCCCCGCTCCCCTGACGAAATCCGCTGAATCACTCATAGTATCTGAAATGAGATCAATGATGATTGTACCACATTTTCTGTATGAAAAACATATTGCCCTGCGGTGTTCTCATCCGTACCATGCGGATGATGAATAAAAACGATTTTTCCATGGAAGACCTCCTCCGGGAGCATTCCCCGAAGGTTACACGGGATCTCTCGGGAGATTCTCTTACATCAAAAACAGGAAAGAAAAAAATACCCGCCGAACCCGAGGATGAACTCGATCTCCATAATGGACGGTCCTCCGAAGAATGCCTCCGGGAATTCGAGGAATTCCTTCTCGACTGCCTGAAAAGGAATCTCAGAAAGATACGAGTGATCACGGGAAAAGGGCTTCATTCTCCCGGCGGGAGAGCTGTTCTTTCTCCGAAGATCGAGAAGCTCATCGAGGAATTCATGTCGTTCAAGGTCATTGAACGCTACAAAAAAGAGAGCGGCCATTTTGACGTCATCCTCCCGGATCAATGAAAGAAATCGTTTGAGATATGCTGAGAATGCCATCCGCACTCCTTTTCCAGGAGAAATAGAGAGAGAGGATTCATGTTCAAATATTCGGATAAGAAAAGCATTTTTCATGAGGAAGAAGAAGGAATACAATGAGAACAATCTCATCCTTCCTCTTATGAAGAAGTTATCCGTTCTCTTGAGCATACTCTTGACACTCCCGATTCTTTTCGGATGCACGGTTTCCACAAAAGACGGTGCAGTCTCTGTGAATAAGGACAAAGTTTCGGTTTCTTCAGGGGAAAACGAGGTGGATATATCGAAAGATGAAGTGAATATCAAAACGAAAGACGGGTCCGTTGCTTTGAACAGCGATGACCTTACTGCCATCTCAGGGGAAGATGAAGAAATCATAATGATGTATGTTGGAGAAGATGAATCCGGGCAAGGAGAGTCTCTCCTTGATCCTATTGAAGGAGAAGCATCCGGCGATGGAGCAGTTCCGGAGAATGCGAAATGCGAAGCGCAGTATCAGGAAGCAGTCGCCGCGAACGCGGATGATTACTCTGACTGCTATGCAAATCCGGACTACGGAGACTGCTCCGGCGAATTCTCCGGAAAAACGATCAATCTCGTCCTCATCATGGACTCCTCGGGGAGCATGGGGCTTTCCGTGGGAGGAGAAAAGAAGATCGAAATCGCAAAGACAGCCGCCGAGACTTTTGTGAATACGCTGAAAGACACCGTGAACCTCGGGCTCATCGTCTATGGCCACAAGGGATCGAACAGTTCCGCCGACAAACCCGTTTCCTGTGCCGGGATCGAAGAAGCGTATCCGCTCTCCCCTGTAAACTCCGAAGGGATTGCGGGAACGATCCGTTCTCTCCAGCCGACCGGCTGGACTCCCATCGCGGGCGCACTTGAGAAAGCGGAATCGATCCTCACTCCGTATCCTTCCACAGAGTATGCAAACCGGATCGTCCTCGTGAGCGACGGAGAAGAAACCTGTGGTGGAATTCCTGCACCAATCGCATCGAGGATCAATACATCCGGCATTTCCGGGAAAGTGAATGTCATCGGTTTTGACGTGTATGGAGCGGAAGAGGAACAGTTAAAAAGCATCGCTGAGTCCGGAGGAGGCGTCTACTCTCCGGCGCGAAGCGAAAAGGAACTCATCGCGGCTCTTTCCCGCCAGCAGGAACTCCTCTGCATGGCAAGCGAGAAAAGGGATTGGGCCGGGGATATGCGGTTCATGGCGGAATGCAAGAGAAGGCTCGCCGCGGAACAACGAGGCGTAGCCGCTTATATCCGCGAAGCCGAGGTCTCCTGCCGATCTTATATTCAGGATCGCTACAAAGAACGCGAAGCGAGCATGGAGGCACAGATGGATGAAATGCAGGAGATCCTGAAAGCTGCTGAACCTTCCGCTGGCGAATGACTTGAACAGTCCAGATTTTGTGACTCCGATCACCGATTTCCTGGTACATACTCGCCCATTTCCTTCCGAAGGGTGAATACTATAGTGTCCGCACGGACTCCATGATATGCAGAAAATCCTTTTCGGCTTCGGCATTCTCCTTTTTTTTATGAGTTGCACCATGAATTCCAGAACGATGACCACCGGGAAAACTTATGAGGATTTCATTGCAGAAAAAGGACTCTCTTCCGCTGTATTCGCGGGAGGCTGTTTCTGGTGCATCGAGTCCGCATTCGAAAACATCGAAGGCGTGACTGAAGCGTTCAGTGGATATTCGGGAGGGAATGAAAAAAATCCGTCGTACGATCTCGTTTCCTCCGGTATGACGGGGCACCTGGAATCCGTCGAAGTCTTTTATGATCCCGCTACCATATCCTATGAAGACCTCGTACGTGCGTATTTCGGCATGATCGATCCGACCGATCCCGGCGGCCAGTTTGTCGACCGCGGCGAGCAATATCGCACTGCCATTTTTTATCGGGATGAAGAAGAGAAAAAAACTGCTGAACGCGTGAAAGATGAAATCATGAAATCCGGCCAGTTCGACAAACCGATAGTCACGGGAATCCTCCCACTGAAAAAATTCTATCCGGCTGAGGAATATCATCAGGATTACTACGAAAAAAATAGCGACCGGTACGCTCAGTATTATGAAAATTCCGGGAGATCATGTTCCTCAAAAAAATCAGGGAGCGGAAATCCTTCTTGTCGCATCGGAGCAGGGATGAACGATCTTAAAAAAAGGCTCACTCCGCTTCAGTACGAGGTCACACAGGAAAGCGGTACGGAATCTCCGTTCAGCAATGAATACTACGACAATGAAGAAGAAGGGATCTACGTGGACATCGTTTCCGGAGAACCACTTTTTTCCTCTCTCGATAAATATGATTCCGGAACGGGATGGCCGAGTTTTACAAAACCGATCTATCCGAAAAATGTCGTTCTTCTTCAGGATCTCGGATCCGGGATGGACCGGACTGAAGTGAAGAGTGCCGAAGGGAATTCCCATCTCGGCCATGTATTTCCGGATGGCCCCGGCCCTGAAGGAACACGGTATTGCATGAATTCCGCATCACTCCGGTTTATTCCAAAAGACAACCTTGAGGAAGAAGGATACGGAGAATATCTCCCTCTCTTTGAATGAATGTATTACCGCAAAGCACTTACTGAACGATCTCTCCTGTTTTTGCGTCGAGAACAAGTGGTCCTGCTCCGGAGGTATGACTTGTCACATACCAGCTCGGACTTCCGGTGAGGTGATCGGAATTCCAGGAGAGGATAAGCGATAGGGATTCTTTGTCCTCGCCCCACTTGCCCTCGAGTGCTTTGTAAGCTTTTTCAGCAACGACAGTCGAATCCTTCCAGTCTCCTCCGATGTCGTTGAAGAGATACTCGAAATCCGGCGTATCGAGTCCGTAGGAAAAGAGTTCTTCTTCCCCGTTGACGACTTCTCCTTTTGTCCAGTAAAAAGTATAAATCATTGAGTATTTTTCTTTTTCCGGATGATCGGTGCAGTATTTGAAACTCCAGCTCTTTGACCTCCCCGATGCATCGACGTCCTCTGCTCTGATATATCCGAGCCGTGCGTTTTTTCCCTCGAGTGTTTGCTCGATCGTATCTTTCATGGCGTCATACGCTTCGCGCGCGGTGAGCATTTCCACGGAAGCTTTTGTGTCATCTGAACGTTTACCTGCGTCCTTGTTTGGTGTCCCCGTCTCATTGGTGGCACATGCGGAAAGCACAAAGAAAAGAATGATACCTGAGAAGAAGGAGGCGTATCGTTTCATAGTGAGTCAGAAAAATCATGAGTGAGTATACTCTCTTCCCCATGTCTCAAACAACAAATGGAGTTTTTCTTCCCGTTATTTGAGGTACAATGCTCATGATCTCATCCACTTCTTATGCGGTCAAAAATCCCTCTCGCCGTTTTTTCGGTCTTTATTGCGATTGATGTCGTTTTCCTGAGCGCCGGACTCATTGTTTTTCTTTCGTTTCAGAAGGGATCCTCGCTCCCGGATGGAGGCACTGCATCGCTTCTCCCATTTGCCATTATCAGCGCGTCATTTTTTCTTATCCTCCTCTTCCCATTTGTCTTCTTCCTCCGGGGCTACCGGAAAGAGAAGCATCTTTTGGAACACGGCTTTCCTGCGGACGCAACTATTGTCGATATTCAAAACTCGCTCGTGAGGGTGAACCGCATCGTCCAGCTCAATGTGAAAGTACGGTTTCTCGGAATGGAAAAAACTGAAAAATACGTAAATCCTGTTCTTCTGGCCGGCAAAAAACCAGGAGACCGGGTCCGTATCAAATACAATCAGGAGAATCCGGATGAATTCATCATCCTCGAAGAAGGCCAGCCTTCCCAGCCGATAAGACCCATGTGATCCTCATGCTCGAACCTGGTGCTTTTCCATTACCTCCTCAAGATGTGAAATCCTCGTTTCCACTTTGTCGAATTCTTTTTTCACGGGATCGGGGAGATGGACGGTGTCGAGTTTGTCGATGACTTTTTCCCCTCTTGTCCGGACGACTCTTCCGGGATTCCCGACGACAACGGAATTCGGAGGGACATCCTTGATGACGACGGCGCTCCCTCCGATCTGGGAATTGTCGCCGACGGTGATGGGACCGAAAAGTTTCGCTCCTGCCCCGATCATAACATCATCCCCGATCGTCGGATGGCGCTTCCCCGTGGCGAGGCTTGTTCCACCGAGCGTCACTTCATGGTACATGATGACGTGGTCTCCGATCTCCGCGGTCTCGCCGATGACGACGCCCATACCATGATCGATGAAAAAACCTTTTCCGATCTTCGCCCCGGGATGGATCTCGATCCCGGTGAGAAATCGGGAGAGCTGTGAAATGAATCTCGGGAGGAACGGGATTTTTATCCGCCAAAGGAAATGCGCGATCCGGTGGAAGATGATCGCGTGAAGCCCTTGATAAAGAATTATTTCGAGGAAGCCGGATCTCCGGCTCCGGAGCGCGGGGTCACCGTGATACGTGGCGCGGATATCTTCAAATATGGCGATCATTTCGATGGGGGAAAAAGAGTGGTGGATAGATACCGCTCGGCGGTATCGGGGAGAACGGTAAAAACACGAAGCGCGGGATTTTCGAGAGCGATTGTTCTCGCTATGAAAATTGCGGCTCCGCTCGATATCCCTGCAAAAATCCCTTCTATTTTTGCAAGCTCCATCGCGGAAGACATCGCCTCATCTCCGGAAACAGTCTCGATTCTTTCGATGAGACTCCGGTCAAGGTTTTTAGGAACGAATCCGGCGCCTATCCCCTGAATGACATGCGGCGCAGGAACACCGCCGGAAATCACCGGAGATTCTTTTGGCTCCACAGCAATTATCTTAATCTTCGGATTCTTTTCTTTGAGATACCGGCCGGCACCGCTTAATGTCCCACCGGTTCCGACGCCGAAAACTGCGATATCAATTTCCCCTTCCATGCCATCCCAAATTTCAGGACCCGTCGTTTCATAATGGATCTCGGGATTTCCAGGGTTCGAGAACTGGTCGAGGAAAATCGCATTGCCCTCATTCCTAATTTTTTCCGCCTCTTCTACAGCACCTTTCATTCCCTTCTTTCCTTCCGTGAGAACGAGTTCCGCTCCGAGAAAGGCAAGGATTTTCCTCCGTTCGACGGACATGGAATCCGGCATCGTGAGGATGAGGCGGTATCCGCGGAGGCGCGAAATCCACGCGAGTCCGATGCCGGTGTTCCCGCTCGTGGGTTCGACGAGAAGACTTCCCTTTTTGAGCAACCCATTCCTCTCCGCATGCCGGATCATTCCCCACGCGGTCCGGTCTTTTACGGAAGAAAGCGGGTTTTTGCTTTCGAGTTTCGCGAAGAGATTCCCGCCGGGCTCAAACGCGCTGAGTTTTAATATCGGGGTCTTCCCGATGTGGTCGAGTTGCGAGCTCATGGGATGAAATAAAATATAAAAAAAACACTCTCGTCATTCTGAGAGCGTTCTGATTCCAATTTCCGGACACGGGTTGAAACGCTCTCAGGAGAGGGCGCAACAACAAACGGAAGTGGAATATGAGGTTTTCATCGGGATCAGTATAGCAGGAATTTGACTAGTTTTCAAATTTTTAGAATTTTGCCGGGAGCGTTTTCAAAATATTTTGGTGGAAATCATGAAAGCGTTGATGCGCTCGATCAGGGCTCCTGACTTGATCTTGGCCTGGCATGAGTGAGAGTCGTTGTGATGAAAATAATGTTATGGTATAATTAATAATCATTCATTCTCATCCTTATGAAACCAGGAAGTGTGCCCGACGAATTTCGTCCCCGACTGCCCGATACGATATTGAACACCTCCGGGATGGATAAAAAAGAAATTGGGATCGCATTAGGAAACCAAAAGCGATCGGAAAGAGAAAGAATACGATCAGAAATTGATCAAGCGTTCTTGACATTAGGAATGGAGCGAACACCAATCCCGGAAGCATTGGAAATCAGATATCGTCTTTTGCTCGCACAACGCAGCCCTCTTCATACACTCGAAGGGAAAGGGTTCACAACCAGTCAGATCAGAAATATCGCGGCACTCCGCGAGAAGGAAGATTCCGCATACCAATTCCTAGAAACTCAGATTCGCGTCCACTGGGACCTAATATAAGTATTCACTCATACTGAATACATGTTTTCATATCTGATGTTATATTCCACCAATGAATGAAAGAGCGACTGAATCGTCTTCCCTGGAACGATTCCAAGCGGAACTTGCTCAGCTCACAGAAGCGTACGCACAGGCTTCTTATATTTCATACGGGAGTAATTCCAATCCCGACAGAATCGCTGAACAAGAGAGGCAATCCCCTTTGCTCTACAATGATCTTTTGGATTTATGCGCAAGAGCATTAACTGAATCAAAGGGAGATCCGAAGACAATCGAGATAATCGATAGAATTCTCATCTGGCACCAATATGGGAACGGTTCTCTTTTATTTGCCTCAAGTACTGCTGCCCAGTTTTACAGAGATCTCTCCCAGAGGACTGCACAGACGAACTCACACGAGACTACCGGCGATCCCAAAACTTCTTTCCAGGGAAGCATTTCCGAGTGTTGTAGCAAGTTCAAGCAATGGGCGGCTCATTGCCGAATACGCATTTTTCCCAAAAAAGCGCCAGGGAAGGGATGATCCGAGCGAAAATTCCTTCCCATGATCGCCACCCAGGTCTTATGCGCAAGACAGAGATACCCGTGGACGGGTGCCTGATCCATCAAGCGGCATTCTTTCTCATTTGCACGTTTCACCATCCATTTACTGACCCTGATCTTTCTTGGACTGAAGACCAAGGATGACGAGGATGACTCCGAGAGGGAGCGGCGCCCAGAAGAAGTCCTTGAGTTCGCTGAGGCGCGAGTTGTCGTTTCCGACGAAATACATCACCGCTGATGCGATGAGGCAGAGGACTCCGAGAATGAGAAAAACTTTTTTCATGTTTTCCGGGGAAAAAGGCGGTTTCATCATTCACACCATACTGCGAAAGAAACCTTTTTGAAAAGTTTTTCGTGGAGGAGTTGTCCATACGAAACACAATCCTCATTCTCAAAGTTGCGGAGAATTTGAAAAAAAAGCAAACGACCTGTCCTCGGTGAAAATGCTACGGCATTCTCCCGCCAGTGATCATCCTCGCAAAAAACCTCCATCGCTCTCCGATATGGAAAACGGAAATCCAGAAAATGGCAATCCCCGTCCAGACATGGAACTCGATCATCGACCAGGGGAAGGGCACAAAAATCCCGACAGCAAGAAGCATTCCGCTGATCCCCACGGAAAGAAAGGCGAAGAGGAGGAGAATGTTCCAGATCCTCCGGTGAAGAAGGAGTGAAATGACTTTGGATTTCTGGAGAACGAACGAGAGAGTGAGAAGCAAGAGCGTTCCGACCGAGATCTCCCAGAATTTATATCGCTCCGCTTGTGTCATTACTTTGGGCTTTTCATGAGCTGCCACTTCATCCGAAGGTGGCGTTTCTTTCTCCAATTCACTGATGAGAACCTTCACCTCATGCATCCCGACACCAGACCCGTCATGAAGGCTGAGGAGGGAAGTCTCGGGAGAAGGTGCTGGGATATTGAAGTGTTCGGCAATCGTTTTGGAGAGCCTTTCTGTTTCTATTCCGTAGTAATCCGAAGCTTCTTGTATGGTCATCGATTTCAGCGCTTCTCCGGTGAGGTCTCCCTCCTCAGGGGCAGGGATCGCTTCCCCGGTCTGCAGAGATTCAAGGATGGCGAGAAGCGAATCGACGCAAAGTCCATTATTATCATGGAGAAAAGACACGGTTGCGTCTGTGCCGGAAAGAGAGAGCCCCATGTTTTCTTCGATCGCCACGAGCAATGCCTCCTCCGGGATCCCGTATTTTTCAGCCACATCGGGAAGAGTGAGACTGAGGATCTCGTTCATCTCTCCCGAAGGAATTTCTTCGGCAGGGCTTTCCTGTTCCGAAAGTCCTCCGTTGTCACAGTATTGGTCATCATTTGCATCAGTGAATCCTCCGCATTTCCCGGTACAGTCGACTTCTCCGAAAGGACAGGATTCCGAGTAAGACGGGAGCGGGAGGAGGAAAAGGAATAATACGGAGACGCTGAGGAGTGTGATGGACTTCATGTCAGTTTTTTCAGGTGATGTCTATCCGATGGCCTTCTGCAATTCTGCAATCCACGCGTCCACTTTCTTCATGAATTCTTCCTCGCTCGATTTTTTCGGGTTTACGAAATCCTTTTTCCCGATGATCGTGTTTCCGGGGAGGAGTTCTTCCATTTTCGCAAGTGTCTTGAAGCATCCACCTTCGTGGGTGCAGAAGAGCGCGATCTTCTTTCCCTGGAGCTTCACGTTCTTGAGAAATGATCGTACCGGGGGAGTCAAAGTGAATGCCCAGACCGGAGTTCCGACGATGATGACATCGTAATCTCCGGGATTCTTTTCAAAAGGAAGAAGCTCGGGAGATTCTTTCATCATCGCCTGTTTCCCGAGCCAGAAAAATTTCATGAATCCATGCGATGTTCGTTCATTTTTCGGCTGGATCTTCATGAGATCCGCCTTGAGACCTTCTGAGATGCGCTTTGCGGCTTTTTCTGTCGCTCCTTCAAAGGAATAATAGGCAATGAGGATTTTCATAGGCTATGGAATGAAAGCGGGTCCATTATACCGGATAAATGATTTCGTTTCGATGATATATACGAGAACTCATCTCCTTTTCTTGCGACTCCGTATTCCGAGCACAAGATATATCGCGGAAAAGAAAGAGAAGAAAACATTGAGCCAGAAAAAGATCATGTCCCCTTCGATGTAGCTGAAAAGAGCAATAAGCGCGCTTCCGAGCGTCAGCGCGAGACTCCGCCGGATCGTCCCCATCTTCAGGATGTACCCGAGCGCGATTCCGGTGAGACCGAGGATAAAGAATACCGTATTGATGCCCTGATAGAGGGCAAGAGAGGAGATGATGAATCCCGTTCCAATGGCAACGACGATGCCGGTTGTGATCTTTTCACACACATTTGCCATCATAAGAACGCTGGAAATCACAACGAGTCCCTGAAGATAAACAAAGAAAACCGCGCCTCCCTGAAGCCATCCGAGAAGGGAATAGGTGAACATCCCGAGCCCACCAAGCGCCAGGAGCCAGTTCTTCAATGACTTTGCCGGATGAATCTTCTTCTTTGGCTCAGCAGCAATCGCTCCGGCGACAAGAATGATCGAAGCGATAATCCCGAGGATTTCATTCGTGGTCATATGATTAAGAAATAAATGTTTCATCTTCAGTACACTTCCTTCAAATAACACTCTTCGCAGTACACAATTTCCTGCCGCTCCGGAGAAAAAACGGTATTCATCTTCTTCCCGCATTTTGCGCAGTCTCTCTCCCAGAACCGGTATGCGTTATGGAGGGCAAGCCTCCGGAAATGCCGTTCATCCGGACAAAGTGTGGGAATAGGGATATCCATTTTTTTGTAGAATTTGAATTCCTGAGGAATGATCTTGAATTTCCTCCCGGTGGCTTCACATTTCATGACTTTTTCACAAATCGATTCATCCGCTTCGCGGATGTCGGCGGGAGGCGTGAACTCCTTTCCCTTAAAAGCCGGTGCCGGCTCTTCATCGCGCCATTTTGCCCCGATTTTTTCTGCTTCTTCTTTTGTTATCGGCATATACTCCTGAGCGATTGTTTCATTGTACGCGAAAGGGGAAAGGGAATAGGGAAAATACTCACCCCATTCCCCCGTTCCGATCATGTGTTCCGCGATCTTTCCTGCAAGGCGGTGGTATTCCTCTTTCGAATACTCTCTGTTGAAAATGCAGTAATTCTTGTTCTTGAGTCCCACACATCCGATGATATTATGGCAATGGTGGCATTCAATGGAATAATAAATATTGTTCCCGTTCCAGACATAGAAACAGGCCATGGAATTTTCAAGGCCAACGGTCGAACAGACGTTGTATGAGTACCGGTCTCCGTCCGGCGCGCAGAAAATGCAGTCCTGCGTGTGGATAGTTTTCGGCGCGAAGGCGATATTCTTCGAGTCTTCGGATTCCTTGCAGTCGAATGCGTTCTCGCAGTTCTTGCAGTTATAGACGCTGTCTCCGGTGCAGTTCTCGCTCGCATAGATATGGGACTGGATGTGAGGGAGTGTGCTTTTCAGCTCTTCCATTTTGTCCTTTAGAAATCGGATCTTTTCCGGGATAAGGGGAGAAAAAGACTTTCTGATCTTTTCAAACTCTTCTTTCGAATACTGCTTGTTGAGGAAGCAGTGTTGTTTCGCCCGGAGCCCGAAACATCCGATGAGATCCTGACAGGACGTGCAGTCCTCGATCATGAGCGAGTTCGCGCATCCCCTGGAATTCACGAAATACCGGCAGTTGAAACATCGCTCGGAAGCGACTCCCTCATAGCAGAGCTCGCAGAGATAAACGGCGAGCGAATCGACGACATCCTTGCATTGGACGATGAATTTTCCGAACATGCAGTCCTCATTGTTCCCCGCCCCGAATACAAGGTAGCAGTTTTTCTGGTTGAGCGCGTAATTCGTGTAGTAGCTGTTTTCCGTGTTCGTGTTGTAGAGCGACACATGGGGAACCGCTTCATAGAGCTCGCGGAGCTGGTCGCAGAACGATCTGGAAAAATCAAAATCTTTCCCGTGGTCGAGGGGGTTCCATTTGTCGCTCCACCATTCTTCCTGATCGTAAACGGTAAAAGGCTGGTCCGGCGCATAGATGGAAATGATCGATTTTCCGGAGAGATCCGATCTCCTCTGATAGAGTTTTCGCTCATTCCGGAACGCAAGTCTTCTCTGGTGCCGGCAGATGGGACAGAGCTTCGGAGGAGGGATCTCATATTTTTTTGAATCGAAAACAGGAGATACGAGGTCGTAGAATTCCAGATCCGATGGAGTGACCTCATGGCTTTGCCCGCACTGGACGCAGGTATTCACGGAATGATTGTAGCAAATGGTTTTCCCTCTTCTCAATGCTTCTTCTTCTGAGCGACAAATGATTCCTGCGGATCCATGAATTTCCGGACGATCGCCTCCGCTTCCTCCATCTTCCCTTCCGGAATCGGAATCCGCGCCGAGTACTGATGGATCTCCTGTCCCGCCTGATAATCAAACTGAAGATACGGTTGTTTCTTGTCTTCACAGAGCGCGACCCCGTGGAACTTCGCCATCGGTCCTTCCCAGTTATGAAGCTGACCGTTGAGGATCACCCCTCCCTTCGCGATGAGAATTTCTCCCCGCTTTTTCAGGTTTCTCCGGTGGTCGTACCAGATCGAAGTGAAAGCAACAAATCCGATGAGGAGGATGAGTCCTCCCATGACTGCGGAGACCCATATCCCATTCTCAAAGTCAAAGATCGGAAAGAGTATTCCGAAAAATACCGCCCAGCCGGAGACGATGTAAAAGAGAAAGGTTTTCCCTTCCTTGTTCCGCTTGTGCTCTTCTTCCGTGTATTTGTCCCATTCCTCTTTCGAATACTCCCACCGCGCGATCACATTTTCGCCTTTCATGACGGAAGTGAACTTTTTCCCGTACATCCCGTAAATGATCGCCGTAATGATAGCGACCATCGCGAAGAAGCCGGAAAAAACGGAAAGAGCGAATCCTCCGTTCATCCCGTCGATCCCGAAATACTCCGGGAGGAAAATCCCTATGAGAAAAATGAGGGCGACGACCCACGCGATCCGGGAAACTTTTTTGTAGAAATTCATGGCAGGAACATGAAATACTCACCCGCGAGTTTCGCACAGATGAAAGGGTGAGGCAAGAGGGCGAGTAATACTAATATTTATCTTTCAGATAACACTTTTCGCAATACACCGGTTCGGTCCGATCCACTCCGTACGTCGTTTTCATTTCCGTTCCGCACAACGAGCACGACCGGGCCATAAGCCTTCTCGGATTCCTCATGGCAAGCCGCGCATTGTGGCGGCAGTCGGGGCAGAGGAGCGGAATCGGGAGTCCGAACTTCCGGTAGAAATCGAGTTCCTGTTTTATGATCCGGTAATTCTTCCGGCACTGCCCGCATGCCAGAATCTCGTTCACGATCGAGTCGCCGACTTTCGCGATATCGCCGGCGGGAACGCAGGTCGGTTGCGCGTACTCTTTCGGATTCGATTCCCGCCATTTCCATCCCGCCTTGCCCGCTTCTTTCTTTTCCATGGGAAAGTATTCGTTCGCAACGGATTCGTTATAGCAGAAATAGGACAGGGAAGGATGGAAGAATTCTCCCCATGTCCCGTCGGATTTCATGTGCTCGATGATCCGGGGGAGAAGGTCTTCATAGTCTCTCTTGGAATACTTCATGTTCATGATCGCATACTCCCCGTGTTTCATCCCGACGCATCCGAAGAGGTTATTGGAAAACATGCAATAACTCGAATACCGGATGTCGTGTGAGTTATGCGTGGAGATCGAGAATGAGACGTTCTGGTTGATATAGTGGGCGGTGTATTCATAGCAGAGTTCGTTTTCTTCGGTGAAATTACAGTCGGAACAGTCCTTGAGATCGATGACCTGCGCCGAATAACTCACATCCTCGCACCGCTGGACATCGTAGGAATCGAACGTGTTCCTCGAGTGGGAAATGTAATCTCCCGTGCAGTTTTCTGAATTGAGGAATACGGCAAACCGATGTGGTGTCGCCATTTTCACCGCTTCGAATTTTGTCCTGAGTTCGGTCGTGTGCTTCAGATTGGAGAGGTCAAGGGAATTCCTGATTTTTTCGTATTCTTCTTTTGTTTGAGGCTTATTGAATACAAAATATTCTTTATTCCGGAGTCCGGCGCATCCGATGCAGTGTTTGCATCCTTTGCAGTCATAGCAGAACACGAGATTCTGGCAGTTCTCGAGGTCCTGGCAGAAGAAGCATTCGAAACATTGTTCCGAGGTGATGCATTCGTAGCAGAGTTCCGAGTTTCGCACGAGAAGCGAGTCGACGCAGTTTTTCGAATAGTAGGGGCTCCCGTAATAGCAGTCCTCGCAGTTGATGGATCCGTAGATGAGATAACAGTTTTTCGCGGAAGCGACCTGATTGCAGTACGAGCAGTTCTCATTGTTGAGCATGTTGAGGTTGAAGACCGGAACTTCTCTCTGAAGTTCTAGGTACTGTTCCGTGAAACTCCTGGAGAAATTATACGGCCGCCCGAAATCTGTGCCATTCCAGCTGTCCCCGAACCATTCTTCTTGCTCGTAAACTTTCCAGAGATCATCGGGATGGATGTTGGAAATGATCTCTTTTCCGGAGAGCGCGCTTTTCGTCTTCGAGAGATTCCTCTCATTCCGGAACGCGAATCTCCGCTTTGTCCGGCATGAGGGGCAGAGTGTCGGCTCCGGGATGAGAAATGTTTTTCCGTTTATTACCGGACTCATTCTTCTCAGGAAATCTCTGTCTCTCTCCGTTACGAGGAATTCGCCGGCGCACCACCTGCAGATCGTCATGCTCTGAATGTAGCGGAAAATCAAAGGAGGGACAAGCGGGCAAACACACAGAACAATCAATTTGTTTTCTTCCTCCAAATTATTTGGTGATTTTAATTCTCGACTTCTTCTTCTCCTGCCTCATCGGATATTTCGTCGGAAGATAGCTCCGTTTCTTCGTTTCTTTCCGCTGAAATGATCGCCATCCATCTCTTCTTGAGTTCTAAAATCATGAGTTCATCCTCGCTCAATCCCACTCCTTCTTTTAGCTTCTCGGCGATCCCGGTCAATCTCGCGTTCATCTCAGAAAACAGTGACTCCATGGTATGCATAAAATCAGGGCCGTGTTCCATCGATGCATTGTGGGCTGTCTCGTGGACAAATGTTCTGAGCGCCTCCAGAAAATCCACTTCGAAAAGCGATTCATGGAGCCCGATTGCTTTCTGAGCAATATTCACGCCTTTGCTCCCCGTCCCCCGATAAATAAAAACGTCGTTCGGAAGAGCAACTTTCGTGGTGAGATGGAGATACTCGCGAAGCATTCCGATCTGAGCGAGCTGAAAACTGGCGGGATCGAGGACGATCTCAAATTCATCCACTTCGTTCTCAGGAGTCGCGAATCGATTCGCAAGGGTTTTGAGAACAAAATTAAGCCTTGCCATTTCCATTTCTGTTTCTGAATGCGTCCTCTCCACGACCCGCACCGGAATTGCCGCCTGATCATGCTCCGAGAGGATCTCGAGGAGATGTCTTCCCGTTAAATATCGCGCATGCTCTCCTGCCTGTCCGTAGAAATGCCGGGAATTTCGCCATCCCACATATTTTTTTACCGGGGATTCAGGCCCGCCTTCTCTCGCCTGGTGCTTTGGAACGATGGCCTGAAGCCGGAGAACCGCCTCTTTGACCTCGGGGATTCTTTCTCTCATCTCCTGGATCCTCCTTTCTTCCTCAGTCGACAAAACTCCTTCCACGGAACTCACTTCTCTCTCCTTTATCACTCCTGCCGGAACCGCCGGTTGGGACACAGGAATATCTTTGAGCGGATCATCCTTCGGAGGCACTGCTCCTGCGACGCCCTTTCCATCGGAATCTTTTCTGTCCGCTTCTCTCTCTTCTGGTTTTTTCTCTTCTCGGGGAACGGCGATAGCCGGTCCCTCCACCGGCACTTTCTGAGCTTGGCTCGTTTCTGTTTCTCGAACCGAGATCGGACTTTCAAACTCCTCTGCGGTATCTTCTGCCAGCTCGAATTCGATGAATACTCCCTGATCGCTTGTACATTTTACATTTCTCGCGAAAAGGATTTGCTCTTCCATGACACCGTCGTAATCGATACTGAACGTCGAAATATAATCTCCGCTCGAGGTGAAGACTTTCTCAAAAATTCTCCTGCTAAGACCCGCAAAAATAATTCCTCTCAAAAAATGGAGGACTTTTTGTTCATCAGTCTTCGGAGACGAGACTTCATGAAAGAGGAGCTCTTTCGGAAGATTCACATTGAGATATACTCGAAATGCCCTGGATATTTCTCTTCTTTTTTCGATTCGGATGATGTGCGGCGCTAGCCTTTTTCGAAATGACCGGAGAAGCTGTGCTTGGTCCTCTCCGGATCCAATCTGTTCATGAGCGACGGTAAAACCATATTTTTCAGCAATCTCTTGTCTCCGATACTGTGCCGGCTGAGGCTTTTCATTGCTCGCCACTTCTATCGAGTCGAGTTTCGAGCTCGCTTTCGGCATTCCGATTTTATAAAAGAAATACGGATAGATGACATATCCGAGTTTTTGAAGGTCATGGATTTGCTGTTCATTTACCCCGAAATCCAAACATAAATATGGCTTCCCCCCGAAAAAACCGGGAAATTCTGAGTTCTCATATTCGGGAGTGAACCAGAGTTTATCTACAATATGTTCGATAACGACAAAACATCCTTTCCGGTCTTTCCCGAATCCGCTGTCCGAAACTGCGCTCCAAATATGCTCTGATCTCCGGAGCTGATCGATGAGATCTTCTTTGGACATGGACGCGATGAGGGTTTCGATGTGTTTTTTCAGATCATAGGCAGTCAGCGGCGGCCGATCGATGCTCATGGAATAATCGATATCATTGAGTTGGAGTGTAACGATGTCCGGTCCATACCAGTAATCCTCCGCATTCTTTCCTTTCTCACGATAGTTCATCACTTGTCCGTTGATAAAAAGCCTTCCCTGCGGTTCTGGTTCATCCTCGCTGGGTTTCAGCCATTTTATCGCCCCATGTTTATTTTTAAAATCTGGATTCTGAAGATACGGATTCCTTTCAGAGACCGCAATGTTTACAAGTTCATCGAGTGATGCAATGACTTCCGGGTTTTCGGTTTCTAAAATATACGTGCATGTGTCCCGCTCTTCCGCTTCATGAAGGTCAGCAAGAAGCCAGTCGTGACGTACTCTCTGGGAGAAATCATTGTTTGCGATCACCTCATTCACTCTCTCTGCCTTTGCGAGGCGATAGTTCACCGTCCATCCACGTCCCTGTACCTCAAAGCGCTTCACTCCAAAATCCCTCAAGTATCGGATGGCGACTTGTTTTAATCCAATGCCGTTTCCTCCGGCAGTATTGAATTCCTTTGGCTTCTCTGAATGCGGACTGATCAGTCCCGTTGGATCCTCAAACGGCCAAGCTCCTCTTATGGTGTAGCGGACAAGCCCGTTTCCATTCACTTTTTCTTTTGTGATCGTCACTCCGTCGAGCGTCCCCGGGGATACACGGTTGTGATCGACAAAATTCTGAGCGATCTCACGCGAAAGCCACGCGGCATTATATACTTCCTTTGATTTTTCCATGAACCGGTCCGTCGCGACCGGTGATGTGTCTATCCCCTCAAACCTCCGAAAATACCATTGGAGTACCTTTTGGTCGGTGACCACTCCTTCGATTCCTGTTGCAGGGACTGCTTCAGAAACATCCCTCCTCATTTCTTCAGTCACAGTACTGAGATCAGCGTCGACAGAGTCCGTCTGAACATCAGGCGGTCTTTTTTTTCGAAAGCCTCTCAAGAAATCGCCAATACGGGATTGTGAATAACCTGGTTCCATAAAGATGGTGTTCTGTATATTTTACAATTTTTTATGTTTTTACGCAATCCACAATGCTCTATTTGTTCATTTCGCGTTATTTGACTTTTAATTGGTTTTACGCAATAATCACCTCCACTTTTTCTCCTCTTATGCCAGACCGAGATCGCAGCGAATCCGATGAGAGGGAGAGAGAACGGGAATCGCAGCTCGAAATAATCCCCGCAACACCTGCTCGTCCAGAAATTGTTCCAGATATTGCCATCATTCAGGGAGCGCTCCGCATCGCTGAAAGCGAATTACAGAGAATTCCTAAAAAACCGGAAGTAATCAATTGAATACCATTCAAATCCCCGGAGGTGAATCCAGTCTCTAAAAGAGGCTCTTTGTTCACGATTGTCACAGGAAAAACTCCAATGATTCTTCCCTTCTCGAAAGAAAATCTTGATACAGGTAAAGTTTTGGGAAGCATACTTTTCTTATTTCGTATTCATATTCTCCTCCATCATCGTCTTCAATTTTCTAAAAACCGCCCGTTCCCAATACCAGAGGGCGAGGTGCTTAATGAGGATATTTCCGAATATCCGGAAAAACCAGCTTGTGATCTCGACATCGTTCACATAATCGATCCTCGTTCCTTCGGGGATTTCCTCCATCATGAACGATTCCTTTTCCACCCCGAGCGAAGATGTATTCGTGGAAATTAATCCGCGAGGGGGCTGGAGTTCCCCTTCCATGAGGACGGTGAAAGTCTTGCTCCCGAAAAAAGCCTTTGTTTTCGCTTCGACAACAAAGCGGTTCCCGTCGCGCATTAAAACTTTTGCTTCCTTTGCGACCGAAGGAAAATACCGGGGAAGGTTCTCAAAATCAGTCATGATCGCGTAAATCTTCTCTCTCGGCGCTTTGATGAGGTAATGGGTTTCGAGGTGGATGGGTTTTGATTTCATGAGATCAGTATACTCTGGCGCGGAAACAGAAAAAACACCCATTTGTCACTGCTTCCGAATCCTGATACACTCAAAAGCAAGTTTCCTTTAACCAATCCTCATATGAAAGCAACGATCATGAACCTTCGTGTTCTCGCTTCCGGGCTTGCTGTGTTCTTCTTTTTCCTCCTTGGGAATACAGCCGTCTCGGCCTCCTTTTCCGATGTTGCGGAATCCCCGTTCCTGGATGCGATCACCTATGTCGCCGACCAGGGCATCGTGAATGGATACCCTGACGGAACATATAAGCCGAATGTCACCATCAACCGCGCTGAGTTTACGAAGATCGTCATCAATTCCAAATTCGATGCGGCTGAAATCGATGGATGCATCGAAGAAAATGTTCCTTCCTCCTCTCAAACCGTTTTCTTTCCGGATGTTTCGAAAACCGACTGGTTCGCGAAATATGTCTGTGTCGCGAAGATGAATTCCATCATCGGAGGATATCCCGACGGAACGTTTAAGCCGGCAAACGCGATCAATTTTGTGGAAGCGGCGAAAATCATTGTGAACACGTTCGCATTTGAAACGGAGACCGATGATGTCTGGTACAAGCCTTTTGTGGACGCGCTCGCTGAACGGAGTGCCATCCCCACTTCCATCGGCGGATTTGATGAGCAAATCACAAGGGGGGAAATGGCGGAGATGATCTATCGCCTTCTCGCAGACATCACCGATAAGCCGTCGGCGACATACGACCGTCTGAGTGGCGAAGGAGGTGATGGTGATGGAGATGGAGACGGCGATGGAGATGTGAACGCGAACCGGGGACTTTATTTTGGATATCCCGTTGCCAATGAATTCGTCCCCTCATTCCCGATCTATGTCCTCGACTGTTATACGGAATCGTGTCCTGCTGTTCCGCTCTGGACTGATGAGTGGGCGCTCAATACGATGAGCCGGCTGGCGTTTGATACAGCTCGCAATAGAATCATTTATCCGAGAGCCGCTGGTGTCTTTCAGCTCGAAGCCTTCGACAATGAGACCGGAGAAAGTGAAACCCTCGGATTTGAGAATACTTACGGGATTTCTTATCTTCCCGCGATTTCCGGTGACACCCTCACTGCGGCGGTGATGAAGGATGGTTCTGATTTCATCGTGAAATACGATCTTGCGACAGGAGACATTACCGAAATCCCCGCATTTGAAGAACATACGTCTTGCTCCTGGCCTGCGGTCTCGTCCTCGGAAAAAGTATTCGGAGTATGCCGGGACGCGATGACCTACTCGATCCTCGATGAAGACGGGACTTCATACTACTCAGTCGAAAAATCCGATGTGAACGACGAAGTGAGATCGCTTGTCATCGATCGGAGCGGGAACGGATATTTCGTGGAAGGCGGGAGGATCAAGAAGATCGTGTTCGCCACAAAGGCAGTCTCAGAAATCGTGGTCGGAGGTGAATACAGGGTCTCAAGCATCACGGTCACTCCGTATGCCGAATACCTCGCAGGATCTGCTTCGCGGAATGATTCATGGAAGATCTTTGTGCAGAACCTGAGCACCGATGAATTTACAGTTCCTTTGAATGTCGACACAGAACCCGGCATTCTTTCGTTCGGCCCCTATCTTGTCGGATCGAACGAAGGGAGGGGCAGCGGGACGGCGATCGAGTGCGCCGGCACCGACGAACCCCGCGACACGATCGTGAAATGGGTGAACGCGGATACGGATGAAGAGAAACTGAAATGCATGAGCGACTACGCGAAGGAGAATCCGGATTATCTCATCCCGGAAGCAGGAGTCACCGATGTCCAGGCGGGCGACGATCTCCGGTATCAGGACGCGAATTCCGTGGAAGTCGACGTGTACTACTGGTATGAAGACAACACGACTCCCGTGACCAAGCTTTTCATCCTCACCCATCAGACCGGTGAGTGGCTTATTCATGCGATCATTCAGGAGTAATATTCCCTGACGAACCCTCTCTGCCCTGCTCTCACGCTCATAGACACCTGCAACAATGACAATCCTGCCCCATTTCCCAAATGTATATCGGCAAAGTCACTATATTCTTGTATTCAGACTCATCCTCATAGAGATTATTCTCGCTGGACTCTATCTTGTAATTCGGATTCCGAAAACATATCTTCTCTCACCGTCAGTGAGCTCATCTTCCAGCGATTTTCTCAATGCTGCTGGTTTTATCTACTTCCTCTTCTTATCTCTCATCGAACTTTTCCTTGTCGTCCATACAGTACTCAGATGGGCGAATGAGATATATGTCGTAAGGGGAGATTCCATTCTCCACCGCAGGGGGATCTTCACCATGAAAGAAGATAATATCACCCTTCAAAACATGGGGTCAGCGACCATTGAACAGGGAATCCTCGGAAAGATGCTCCATTATGGGACCATATCCGTGTACAGCCCTGTGCTGAAACAAGAATTTAAGATAGAAAACATCCCTCACCCGGAGCAATTAGTCCAAACCCTGTACGGCCAGATGGAATCCCAATCTGAAAAGAACAGCATCATTCGAAAACCCTCATGATTAGTCTTCTTTGCTTCCGCTATTACTAATCGGATTAATGAAATAGTGATACGCGGCGAGCAGCGCCACAAATGAAACGACTCCCATGGCGACATCTCCCGTCATAATGTCTGGTTTAAGCATTTTTCTGGCAACAACGAACGCAAGGAGCTCAACACTGAAAGGAAATTATGCGCAACAAGCATCCGGGCAAGTTCAAGACCGATAGTGATGAGAAGAACGCGATAAACAAAAAGCCTACTCATTGTGTAGGAATTATAATTGAACCTTGTCACCACTTTTAATCCGTTCTACGATACTTTCTGATGAATTTCCTCATTTTTTTTTATAAGATGAAAAAACTTCTCTCCATGCATCTTGCATTGACCTTACTGGTGATGTCTTTTTCTGGCTGTGGATTATTCAGTGGAGATCCCCAGGGTCCGGGAGACTCAAATGCGATCGGAGAGATAAAAGAGCAGTATCCGGAATGGACTCAGGAAACGCTCGAAGGGTTTATCACCCGTGAAAGCGATGCGGAAATGACCTATGCCGGCCCTTTTTATTTCGGCAGTTTTGATGGTCTCGATCCGGATTCCATCACCTATCCCGAGCAGCGGAATGAGAAAGCCGATGAGATCATCGAGGAACTCGACAACGGTATAAACTTCATGATGGACCTTGATAAAAAGATTCGGGATGAGAGGGATGCGTTCGCATGGTACATCGCTGCTATCGTGGAAATCGATGGAAGTACCTCCAATTACTTGGAGACGATTTATGGACAATCGGGAATTAATCTCCTCTCAGCAAATCTTTCGCTCCTCGTTTCTCTGAAAACCGAAGCGGATGATATGGGAAAAAGTAGCGCTTGGGGATATCTCCAATACCAAAAATATTTCTCATTTGTAGAGCTCATTGATCTCTACGCGGTAGAACAGGGAGATCTCATGGCACAGACGGTGAATCTCTACTATCTTCTCGAATCAGACCCGAACACTGCTTACCAAGATCTCAATAAAGAATTTATTGCAAAAATAGACCCCCTCAGTGAGGAATCTTCTGAGCTTCTGAATCAACTCTATCATACCGCAGCGGTCGTGAATTTCGGGAAAGACCTCCTCTTCACTGCTGACTATTACTTTGCAAAAGATAACGTCGCTGCTATCGATGAGAGAATCGCCCAAGCAAAAAAATCTATCGAAGAATACAACGGCTCAAAGGAATACTTGAGTCCGGAAATGATCGAGCTCCTGAAAGGCGAAGTCCAAGATCTGGAAGATTACAGGAATAATATCACCGCATATCTCGAGAGCATCCCGGAAGACGCGCTCCTCACAGAAGAGGATCTCAAGGGCGGTGACTCCGAAGAAGTCTCCCTCCTTTTCTCTGTCGCCTCCGCAGATGATCTGCCCGGCTGGTTCCAGGAAAAAGTGGGCGAAGCAATAAAGACGGTGAAGTTTGTAAAGGCCATAAGCTGTGCCGCCGTGAGAGTGACCGGAAAAGCGGTCAAGGATTATTACGATACATCCGGCGCGCATGAAGTCGTGAAAGACGGAGCCCAGATCCTGAACGGTGGTCTTGAGATCGTGAATTCAGGCGTGGAAGTCTCCATCAAAAATGCGCAGGACATCTACTGGGGTGATTTCTCCTGGAAAAACTTCAAAAAGAGCATTGAAAATGAAAAGAACGAACTCCATGACAAATTTGTAAAAGGTACCCTCGGGAAGGAACAGTATACTGAAATGATCAATCAGATCGATCAGTTCCAAAAAAACACGAACACGCTTATTAAAAATATGTCTGAGTTTTCCGGGTTTGTCACCACTGTCGTCACCAAGAGTTCGGACGCAGGAAAATTCGTGACGACTGTAACCAAAAATGTCGCGAACGAGGCAAAGGGCGCGCTCGATACGGCGACGGATTTTTCTAAAAATCTTGCCATCATCATGCATCCGGAGACATCCAAGGAAGAGACCCGGAATGCGCTTCTTGGTATATATACGACACTCCAGAAAGTGAAAAATGACAAAGGAGAGTATGAGGAAGTGGAGATCCCGGATCTTATAGAACTGACAAAAGGGGAAGCAGCGAAAGAACTTGGCCTCACGGAAGAAGAGGAAGAGGAATTCACAGATAAATTAAAAGATATGTTTAAAGATGAACTGAAGGCTGCAGAGTCAAAAGATGGGGCAAAGAAAGATGATGCAAAAGATGATTCCAAGCCAACTGATCCGAAGGCAGATGGGACGAAACCGACCGATCCGAAAGGAGACGGAACGGAAACGACTGATCCGGAAGGAGACGAAACGGGGACAACTGATCCGAAAGGAGATGAAACGGGAACCATTGATCCAAAATCAGATTTTTATGAAAAACTCGCTGATCCGAATATCACGGATGAGCAAGTCACAGACCTCATCATCAAGGAGATCACGAGAGGTCTGCCGCCTCTGAAGGGAGATAAAAAAGACAAAGATGAGGAAGAAAAGGAAGACACTGATGGCGATGGTGTTCTCGACATAGAGGATAATTGCGATGAAGACAGCAACCCGGATCAGGCGAATACCGACGGCGATTCGATGGGTGATGACTGCGATCCGGACTGTTCCGGAGATGTCGACGGGGACGGCATCTGCAATGAACTCGACAACTGCCCTCAGCAGCCGAATGCCGATCAGGCGGATATCGACAAGGATCTCATCGGAAATGTCTGTGATGAAGATGCTCCCTTGATCAGTGAACTCACCGGATCATGGCCTGGTACGATCAAGGTAACAGAGGTGTATATCGAGCCGGAATTCCGTGCAAAAGCAGGAGAAGAAGGGTGTGACGTTGAGGAAGTAGAAAAGACGAAAGATCAGGTCAAGCCGGTGACGGTGACCATTACTCCGACAAGCGAGACGGGGGGGACACTGCTTCTTGGGGTCGAGGGAGATGAGTCCCAAAGCATCCCTTTCACCTATGTTGACGGCAAGCTTACTGCATCAATCGTGCAAGATGAAGCATCCATTAATTTCAATATGGACTTCAGCAGGAATACGACGACGGGAAGCATGGACCTCGATTATCTCGGAGGGAGTATCAAATTGAAGGCAGAGGTGAATTTGGAAAAAAAGTAATTTTTTTCATGCATCCCGAACTCGATTTCCATTTTTTTGAAGTCTCCGCATATACGTTTTTTGCATACGCCGCGTTGCTCGTGGTCGTTGGAGGGACTTTCCTCTTCGCGGGGAAACAGGGGTTTCGCGCGAAGGATTCGCTATGGATGCTTCTCGGTATGGGTATTTCCACATTCATCGGAGCCCGGCTCTTCAACGTTCTCGTAAACTTCCCGTGGTACCGGGAAGATCTTTCCCGGATCTTCGCGTTCGATACGAGAGGCTTTTCCCTGTACGGGGGGATCGCCATGGGAATGATTGCTGGTTTTGCCATCAGCCGATATAGAAAAATTCCCCTCGTGAAGTTCGCTGACACGACGACCCCTTTCGTGGGCATCGGAATCGCCGTGTGGAGAGTCGGTTGTTTTCTAAACGGATGTTGTTTCGGAAAAGAGACAGCTCTTCCCTGGGGGGTGACATTCCCCCAATTCAGCCCTGCGCACAAACACCAGATTTCAGAAAACTTTCTCGACAGCCTCACGGTCCACCCCGTTCATCCGACACAGATCTATGAGCTTCTCGCCGCACTTTTTGGAAGCATCCTCATTTTTTTCGTTCTCAGGAAACAAAAAGTCGATGGAACCGCATCTCTCGTGGCAGCCATCTGGTTCACACTTTTCCGGCTTATCAATATGGAGTTCCGGGTCCTCTCGTATAGCGAGGGGATAACCCGTTATTTCTATCCGCTCTTCTATATCATCATTCTTGTTGGATGTGTGTTTTGGCTTTATACAATTCATAAAAGTGGAATCGGCAAACAAAAAAGGAAACACGATACCCTGCAATACTAGCGGTTCAAATACGTGATGGTGAGCTGTAAAACAGTCGCAAACGATACCCAGAGCAGGTAAGGGATCTGAATATACGTGATCCATCGGGCGTAGGGAAAAATGGCGGTCATCGCCCAGATAAGCGTACCGAGAACAAGTATGATATCAATAGCAGCGAGGAGATTATTTTTGAGCCCAAATTGGAGAGGGGTGAATGAAAAATTAAAAATGAGATTGAGGACAAATGGAAGCGCGACGAGAAGCGGGATCTCTTTTCTCCACGCCATGAGGAACACCCGGCCGAAAGAGATGGCGATGAGGACATAGAGGAATGTCCAAACCGGTCCGAATATCCAGGACGGGGGCGACCATGAGGGTTTGATGATCTGCGAGTACCAATTGTAAGTATTCATATTCCAATGGTGAGTAAAAGAAAAAGCTCAGCATTATTGAATCATTATCTGCGCTGAAATAATACTACATTCCCGCTGATAACGTGACCGCTGTAACAATAATGCAGCCCTAGCGCCGGGAAATGACTCTTTCTCGAAAAACCTGAGATGCACAAAGAATCCATGAACGCAACTGCCTCATGTGCCTGTCGGAAGGGGCACCTCAGGGGATGTGCCCTATTCGAAAGATGAGACCTAATGGCGGAGAGGGAGGGATTCGAACCCTCGATCCGAGTTGCCCCGGATAACACCTTAGCAGGGTGCCGCTTTCGACCACTCAGCCACCTCTCCGCGCCAGAGTGCCCGATTATTTTTCCGGAAATCACGGGAAAAGTCCACGGGAATATCAAAAACACAAAGCACAAAATACAAAGTACAAAAATGGGAAAAAACGAGAAAAGAAAAAGCACAAAAGAAAGTGCACAAGCGAGCGGGAGCTTGTGGGGCTTATCCGCTTGTTCACTTACCAGCTTGCTCGCCTATCATCTCTTCGACTCGTCGTGAAAGCGGTCAGAGGAACGAGAAGCTTCCCGCCATGGATTCGAAATCATCGCGGTATGATTCGATCGATCCGGGATTCGCCGTGCAGGTGATGATCCAGGCCTTTGTCCCGTTCACGAGGAAATACATGAGATCAGAGACGGAAACGCCGTCCACCGTTGCCGTGAACTCGACCATTCGCGCGGTCGTGCCGGCAATCGAAACACTCGTGTCTGAGACAAGAGAAAATCCGATGAGGTCAGACCCGAGAACGGAAAGATTCGTGTCAGCGTATTCGTCCGTTGTCATCTGCGTATCGAGTACCTCATTCGTAATATTCACGTTCTCCATAAATTCGTCTCCCTCATTTTCTTTCGGGCTCCCAAAGAGAACGATGGCGTCTCCTGCTCCCTCATCATAATCCCAACCTTCGGGATACCTCATGGAAAAACTCTCGGAAGAATTGGAATACAAGAGATTTCCGGAGGCGTCTTCTTCATTCCCCGAATCCCCTCCGGTGAGATCGACACCGATATCTATCGATTCATATTCTGATTCCTCCATGGGGATATCGTCGATTGAAATAAACTCTGACGGGTCCGTATCGAAATCGATGAAGAAGAACGCTCCCGAGGCGTATTCCCTCGGTGCAAGTGCGCGGAACATGGTCTCTGCCATCTGCCCGCGGTTCACAAAACCGGAACTGGTGACATCTGCCGGAATGATCCCGAGTTCAGACGCGCTGTCCCAGTATTTCTGCCACCATTCCCCTGCGGAATCTTCTGGAATATCGTCCGGAGCGAGCGTTTCTATGAGGATCTTCAGCATTTCCGCTCCGTTCATCGTGTTCCCTGGCCCGAAACTTCCGTCGGGATACCCGCCGATGATCCCCTTTTCTTTCGCACTGCAGACATATCCCGAAAACCAGTCGGAGGAACTCACATCACTAAAACAATCCTCTGCGGAAAAGGCTTCTCCTTCCGGGAACGAAATCTCCATCAGGATTTTGAGGAATTCTGCCCGATTTATGTTTTTTTCCGGCTGGAATGACCCGTCGCTGTACCCTTTGATGATCTCATTATCCTTGAGGTATTCGATGGCAACGCTTCTCGGCGTCGTTCCGCTCGTGTCAGGAAAGCTTTTTGCCTTCATTACGGGAACAGCTGGTATTCTCGGGAGTTCAAGGGAAGAACAATCATAATCGAGGACTTCCTGTCCGATTTTCTTCATCTGTTTCAGGCGCTGGGACTGAGCAACTTCGATTTCCGCCATCTTCATGGAAGTCTCGGAAACAAGACGGAGGAGAGCCGCCTGGATTTCGGCTTTTTGGGAATCCGTTTGCTGATCAGGAAAACTCGCATCGAGGAGGACTTCCTTCACGGCATCGGTAATAAGGCTTCCCGCCGAGTCTGCCGGAGGCGAAAGGTTTTCATAGACGAACGCAACGGTCATTTTCGCCCAGTTCCTCGAGTAGAGATCAGCCGCGCGGTATCGGTATTCCCCCAGTCCGCGAAAGACTTCACCATCCTCGATATATTCCGATCGGATTTCTCCGTAGCGGTTTTCAAGCGCGATGCATTCCGCACTTGTCTTGTACACGGAGCATGCGTCATAACATTCTCCGCTTGTTGGAAGCGTCGCTCTCCCGCATCCGAATCCCTGGCATTTGCACTGGCCGTTCCCCGCATCTTCGCATTCCGGGGATCCGGTAAGATCGTCAGGACTGTACACACAGGCGACTGAAGAGCAGTCCCAGCTTTTCGCGGCACATCCGCACTTGCAGAGACAGTTGAGGTATTCACTGCTTTCCTCTGCAGAAGAATTCTGGGGAGCAAGGAAGAGTGAAAGAGAGAGTACTCCGAAAAGAAATACCGGGAAATGCATGCGTTTCATGATGGAGTGGAAAAATCTCCTGAATGCTAAAGAGAGATTTTTATTCTGGCAATATGATTTTCTGATCGGATTTCTTCGAATAAAACATTCTCAGCATTGAGCTGTCGATCGCTTTTGTAACGAAAAGCACCCCTCCGTACATAACCGCGGAGAGCGGGATGATCATGACAAGGGAAGTTTTCCCGATGCTTGATCCCCAATATTTCCAGGTCTGATACGTAAAGATCCCCATGAAAAGTGCGGCCGTCAGACTCCCGAAAAGTCTTTTCCATTCGACGGGAAAACGGACGATGCGCAGGACAAAGAAAAGGCCGGCGACAAGAATGAGCCCTTCTGAAAAAAGCGACGCTATTGCCGCTCCGTAGTATCCATACCGGGGAAGGGCGAAGAGATTGATGAGGAGGTTGATGATGACTGCTCCTAAGTTGATCCAGAGGATTTTTTTCTGCTCCCCGAATGCGATAAGGACAAAATTGAGAAACGTGGTAAAGAAGGTGAAAAAGAGAGGGATCGCGAGGATCCGGAGAGCGTTATCGCTTCCGAAATCCTCCGGGGTGACGAGCTCGACGATCGGCTTTGCGAGGAGAAAAATACCGACGACGGAAGGGAGTGCGAGGAAAAAGAGGAAGATAAAGGTGAGGGAGAGTCTTCTCTTTACCACTCCTTTCTCTTCTTCCGATGCCGCAGAAGAAATCGAAGGAAGAACGGAATTCATGAAATAGAGCGGGATGATGATGATCACCTCTATGATCCGGACGGCGACGGCATAGATCCCCGCTTGCTGGTCTCCGCAGAAAGGAGCGGAGCAGAGTCCCGTCGCCTGGTCAGAATAGGGGAGAACGATCCCCATCATGGTGATCCCGAGCCGGAAATATACGGTATTCAAAAATATCGCGAGCCCGAATGGAAGCGCCATGGAGAAGAGCGATTTCATGAGCTTCCTGTCTTTACCCGGACGGATCGAAATAAATTTTCGCGCGTACCAGGCGGTGATGAGAAGGGTGACGGCGCTCCCGTACACTCCCGCCCACATGAGTTGGGAAAAACTTTCTGAGGTCGGATCCTTGTAAAAAAAGAACATGATCGCAATCATCGCTCCGAACGTGATGATCTTTCCGATGACGAGCCCGAGTGCGTGGTACACCATCCGGAGATGGACAAGGAGCACGGTGGCAAGGGTTCCGCTGAGAATAAAAAGTCCTGTCCCGAACGCGCCGATCGCGACTCCTTCCGGTATTTCTGTTCCCCGGTAGCCGGGGATGAGAAATGCCACGACTGTCGCGAGCGCCATCGCCATGACGAGGGAAATGACTCGGAGCGAGAGTGTCGCGGAAAATATTTCCTGCCGTCCTTCTTCCTTCTTCGACATTTCACGGACGGCGATCGTGAAAATCCCGAGGTCGGCGATCGCTCCGAATATCGCGAGGAATTCATAGATCGTCGCATAGGTCCCGTATTTCGCCTGTCCGTATTCGACGCTCATCCCCTCAGCCCAGTAATTCGTGAGGAATCCGACCGTGATGAATGCGATGATGGCAGTGACGACTCTTCCGAATATCTGCCAGAAGGTGTTCCCGAGGATTTTTCGAGCGAGAGTCAATGGGCACGGAAAAAGAACCGTTCCGAAGTGTGGGGGAAAATCTGTAAATTTTCAAATGAAATGTGTTCTCAGTCTCATCATTCTCCCTTTTCCATCGAATCCTCCGCGAGAGACGGGAAGAGAAACGAGAGGACGTCTCCTTTTACCGGATCGCCGTGGATGGTCTTCGGCGTGAAATCAAGGGCCTGGATCCTTTTCCAGACTTCCTGTATCTCTTTCTTCAGCGCTTCTTTTTCTTCTTCGGTAATGAAAAAATCGATGGTTTTCAATTTCCCGCCATCCGTCGGTTCGAGAAATGAGAGGCTGAAGAGCTCCGCCTTGTCGCTGAACGTTGATGAAAAGTCTGCCAATAGCGAATAAAAAACGAGCTGGCGATAATACCGTCCTGCAGAAATATCGCCCTGGTCTGATTCACGGATCCCGCGGATCTCGTTCTCTGACTTCGGCTTCATGGTCTTGAAATCGGTGATCTTCACCGTCTTCCTTTCCTTCGAGATCCACTCGATGAGATCGACCTTCCCCGTGATGGGGATCTTTCCGTCGAGGAGCACCCGGTGCGGACGAAAATTATACTCGATCCGGTACGGCTCGGGGAATTTTCCTGAATTTTCGTGGAGATAGAGTCGGAGGATCTGCAGTCCCCTCGACTTGATATCCCTGAATTCATCTTCCGTGAGACATTCCCGTTTCAGTCTTTCTTCAAAAGCCTTCTCCGCATCTTGGATCTTTTCCTCAGGGAGCGAGGAGTAAAATATTTCAAGCGCCCTGTGGAGAGCGGTTCCGAGTACCGCGCCGGGAGCCTTTGCTGAAGGGATCCCAAGAACATCTTCCCAGAGGAATTTCAGCGGATTCTCCCGATAGTTTTCAAATGCGGAATGGGAAAGGGAAAAATGAGCAGGATCAAGCGCTTTCTCGAGAAAATCCTTCGGAAGAGGACTTCCTCCATTGTTCTTCTTCCATTCCGTCCGCTCCCGGAAGATCGAAGCCCCCCTCACTTCCATTTTTTTTCCCCCGTCGCGCTCCTCGATGAGAGCGATGGGGATCTCGGATACAAAACGGGATTCCGCCCGGGTCCGCCCATTCGCATCTTCATCGCTGAACGTGATCGTGAGCTTCGATTTCGCTCTCGTGCACGCGACGAAGAAGAGTCTCCGTTCTTCCTCATCCTCCGTCTTCGCGTGGGAATATTCGAGGATCCCTTCGGGAAGCGCAATCCTCGCAGGATTTTTTCTTCCACCCCAGATCCCGCTGTTTCCGTGGACGATATACACCGCTTCGAACTCGAGTCCTTTCGCCTTATGCGCGGTGAGGAGCTGAAGTGCGTCAGGAGAGGAATGGATGTCTCTCTCCGGAAGAGCGAGAGAGAATTCTTCGCGGAGATGTATCCGATCCTGAAAACCGGAGAGAGAACTCTGAAAATTCCCTTTTGAATATTGGACGAGCTCATGAAAAAAAGCATTCACCGCGTTCAGGGAATCGAGATTCCCCGGCAAATATTTGTTTTCTTCTGCATTCTCCGTGTGTCGCAGGAGATACTCGAGAAGTCCGCTTTCGGTGAGGATCTTCTGAACGCTCTCGACGAGGGAGAGATTTCGGATGTCCTGCTCCCACCGGAGGAGATCCCTGCAGAACTTCTGCATGGCATCCGGTATCTTGGCTGTTTTCTCATGCTCGGTATTCCCGTCTTTTCTGAGAGAAACGAAGTATTCGAGGATATTCGGGTTTTCCCTCATCATCCTTGCGCATTTCCAGAGCTTCCCTTTTGTGCCCGGAAGAGACGTTTTCAGGACATCCCAGACATTCCAGACCGCTTCCGTGGGGATCTCGAAAAAATCATAGTGGAGACATTCGAAGAAAGCTCCGTCATCTTCGGGGTTGAGTACGAGGGTAAGGAGCCGGATGATTTTCCGGACATACGGATCATCAAAAGCATTTCCAAATCCGGAAAAACTCACGGGGATCTTTTCCCTCTGGAAGAGGTCAAGGAGAGCGAATCCCTCCGCGTTTGTGCGGACAAGCACCGCGATCTCCCCCCAGGGGATTTTTTCATCGTCGTGGAGCTTCCTTGCCGAATGCATGATGAAATGGTGCTCATCCTCCGCGTGAGAAAAATGGACGGTCTCGACCGGCGTGCTTTTTTGGTTCGATACGGCTTTCAGATTCTTGTCGAGACCCGGAAGATTTTTCACGAGCCTTTCCGAGTTATTTTCGATCACCGCCTGAGCAACGGAGAGGATATTCTTCGTGCTCCGGTAGTTCTCGGTGATGGCGATGATGAGGGTCTTCGGAAACCGCTTCTGAAAATGGAGGATGTTCTCGAGAGACGCTCCCTGAAAACGGTAGATCGCCTGATCATCATCCCCCACGGCAAAGATGTTCGGATTCTCGTCATCTCCCGCGAAAAGCTCGAGGAGGGACATCTGGCGTCCGTTCGTGTCCTGGAATTCATCAGCGAGGAGGAATTGATATCTTTCGCGGAGCGTCCAGAGAAGATCATTATCCACCTTCATTTTGCTCACGACAAAATCAATCATGTCTTCAAAGTCATACAGCCCTTCGATCCTGAGCTTCCGCTCATAATCAGCAAACACTCTCCGGAGCTCGAAATATTTCGCGGTCCTTTTTTCTACCTGAGCGTACTTCTCTTTCATTTTTCCCGTTTTCGGATTCATCGTTTCCTCATCGGTAAGAGATTCGAATCCCTTTCTTTCCTCGATGGACATTTCTTCAAAATGTTCCGGCGTGATGCCTTCCCGCTTCAGGGAGGAGATCGCTCCCTGGATGCTTTTCAGATTCGAAAGCGGTGATTTTACCGGCTTGAGGAGCGGGAGTTCAAGGTTCATGACAATATCCCGCAGGATCTCAATCCGCTTCACGTCATCGATCGGCTCCAGTTTCCGGGCAAAGAGAAATTTTTCGGAAAACTCCGCGATGACATCCTGACAGAATCCGTGAAACGTGTTGATCTCCACCGAGTGGGCGTCCGGACCGATAAATCGGAGGAGTCGCTTTCTCATGGAGAGAGCCCCGTTCTCCGTGAAGGTGAGGGCGAGGATGTTCGAAGGATGGACATCCGTCTTCTTCAGGATGTTGGCGATCCGAAGCGCGAGGACCTGCGTCTTCCCTGTTCCCGGCCCGGCGACGACGAGGATCGGACCGAATATGGAGTCGACTGCTTTCCTCTGTTCCGGATTGAGCGCTCCATACGCTTCATCGAAGAGAACTGATTTTTCGTTTTTCATACAAACAGTATACCGAATACAGGGCATGAACTTCAATTGCCGTTCTCTCATCTTTCCCATAAAATACTTCTGCATTTTTCCTTCACTATGCTCGACCTGAAAGCAATCCGGGAGAACCCCCGTTTCTATGAAGAACAACTCGGGAGAAAAGGAGTGTCCTCTCATACCGTAAAAGAAGTCCTCGGTCTTGATGAAAAAAAGAGACATCTCATCCAGGAGATCGAGTCCGCGAAATCCCGCCAGAACGAAGCCTCAAAACGCATTCCTACACTTTCCGGGAAAGAAAAAGAAGACGTACTTGCGGAGATGAAATCACTCTCGGATGGAAAGAAGAGCGCTGAAGAAGAACTGGAAAAAGTATCCGTTGACCTGAAATCACTCCTCGAAACTCTTCCAAACCCTCCCCATGATTCCGCTCCGGACGGAAAATCCGAAGAGGAGAATGTTGTAATCCGGAAAGTCGGGGAAATTCCGAAATTCGATTTCCAGCCGAAAGAACATTCAGAACTCGGAGAAGCGCTCGGGATCCTCGACATGGAGAGAGCGTCAAAGATTGCCGGAGCGCGTTTTTATTTTCTTCAGGGGGAACTCGCCATGTTACAGATGGCCCTCATGAACTGGGCTTTTCAAAAAATTCAGAAAAGGGGGTTCCTCCCCATGATCCCACCTTTTCTTGTCCGCAAGGAAGCAATGTGGGGGACGGGTTTTTTAAGCGGCGCGGGATCAAACGAGATCTACCATGTGAATCCGGGAGAGGACGATCTCTATCTCATCGGGACTTCCGAAGTCCCGCTCACCGCGTACTATACGGATGAGATCCTTCCGGAAGAGAAGCTTCCCGTCAAATTCATGGGGTACTCCCCCTGCTTCCGGAGAGAGGCGGGATCCTATGGAAAAGACACAAAGGGTATCCTCCGCGTCCATCAGTTCGAAAAAATCGAGATGGTCATCCTCTGTCGTCCGGAGGAGACCCCGGAGATGCATGAACTCATCCGGGAATCGGAAGAAGAACTCCTTCAGGAGCTGGGAATCCCTTATCAGGTGGTGAACGTGTGTTGCGGGGATCTCGGAAATTCTGCCGCGAAGAAATACGACCTCGAGGCATGGCTCCCGGGACAGGAGAAATACCGCGAAATGACATCCACTTCCATCTGTACCGATTTCCAGAGCCGGCGCCTCAATATCCGCTACCGGAAAAAAGACGGGAGCATCGAATTCGTCCATACGCTGAACGGGACCGCAGTCTCTTCCCGACCGCTCATCGCGATCATGGAAAATTTCCAGCGTGAAGATGGCTCCATCGACATCCCGGAATGCCTCTGGACGTATACGGGATTCAAGCGCATCGAACGGAAAGTATAATTTTTTCACTCCCTATGAAAAAATGGATTGTCTTCTTTGCACTCACTGCTTCAATTTCCACCGCGAGTGCAGGATTCTCCGATGTCTCCACTTCCCATCCGTATTACAATTCCATCATGCGCCTCTCGGATGAAGGGGTCGTCAACGGATATGCAGACGGAAATTTTCTCCCGGGGAAGGTCATCAACCGGGCGGAATTTCTGAAGATCGCGGTTCTTGCGAAGGAAGGAGACGGGTTTGAATCATCGTCAGATCTCCAGTGTTTCACGGACGTTTCTCCGGGTGATTGGTTTTCCGCATATGTCTGCACGGCCGAGGAAAACGGATGGGTAAAAGGATACGGGGGCGGAGAATTCCGGCCGGGAAGCCCGATCAGTTTCGGAGAAGCGTTCACTATGCTTCAGAATATTTTTGAACTCGATTCGTCCGGATACGTCGAAGGGGATTGGTATTATCGCCCGATGAAATACTTCTCCATGAACGATCTTATTCCGGAAAATATCGAACAATCCGTCGATTTCCAGGTAAACCGGGGAGAAATGGTGGAGATGATTGCCCGGACTCTTTTGCATTTGGAGAAACTCGATGGAGGAGAGGCGCATGTTGTTTCTGATCCTTTTGAGTCCTACCGGATGGATGTTTACCGGATGGTAAATGAAGAACGAAAAAACGCAGGGATTGTTGAACTCAAATACAATATGCAGCTGGAGAATGCCGCCGGGGAGCATGCGGAAGCGATGATGAACGAAGGCTTCTTCGCCCATACGAATCCGAATAGCGGGTCCACTGTTTTCGACCGGTGCAAGCATTATCTCTATGATCAGCGCGACATCGGGGAAAACATCGCTGAAGGCCAGGAATCACCGGAAGCAGTCATGGAAAGCTGGATGAATTCTCCTCCTCATAAAAAAAATATTCTCCATGATGGATTCCGGGAAATCGGGATCGGAATCGCGGAGACTCCGGACGGCGACATCTACTGGGTCCAGGTCTTCGGAACACAATGCGAGGAACGGGATGACATGATCGGGTGTACGACGAGGAGTGATTTTCAGGAACGGAATCCGGGGGAATACGCTTCTTCGTTTCACTGGTAATTCATTCGCGTAGGCTGTATTCGGGAAACCCTTTCTCTTGTCCCGCAGAAAGAGATGTCTTTACATGCGACTTTCTTTAGTGTATAAACATCACCCTTAAAAATTTCCATGGCTCATCCGATTGATACAAACCGGAAGACTCCCGTGATCGGGGAATTCTGTACGAAAACGCCTGTTCCTCCTGATGCCTCTGCGGCAGCGCGGATAATTGAGTCTCAGCGCCAGGAAATTGCAGAGCTCACAGCTGTTATCGCTTCGCTGAGACGTGATCATGAACTGGCTCAGTCCATCACGGGCATTACCCATGACATCAAGAATATTCTCATCATCATCATGGGGAATCTGCAGTTGCTCCTGGAAGATGTGGAACTCGACGCGTCCGGCAATAGACACTGGGGCTTCGCTTCCAAAGCACTTTCCCGTATCGAAGATCTATTTCTGGAAATTCTCGACCTCGCACGAAATCCCTCGAGAGAACCCGCTCCCATCCGCATCCGGGAAGATGTTTTTGATGAATTTCATGAAATGCTTTCATCCGTTGTCCCCGGAAATATTTTCCATTCGCTCCGTGTAAACGCCGACGGCCTCTGCATCGCCCATCCCTCCGAACTGAAAAGAGTCATTCTGAATCTCGTCCTGAACAGCGTCCAGGCGATTGGAAATCGTTCTGGCAATATTGCGATTGAAGCTCGCCGGGTCGTAAAACCCGGCATTCCTTCAGAAGCCGAAAACCCGAGAAACTGGATTGAAATCACGGTGTCCGACAACGGCGGAGGCATGTCTCCCGAAGTTTTGGGACGTGTCTCCCGTGAAGCATTCACCACAAAACCGCGGGGAAAAGGTTCAGGCGTAGGGCTTCAGACCTGTAGAAGCATCGCTGAGAGATACGGCGGGGAATTTCTTATCAGAAGTGAAGAGGGCGTAGGGACCAGAGCTACTATCCTCCTCCCCGAGTATTCAGAATGATGATCATTCCCGGACAAGGAGGACAACGGTCTCGATGTGCGGAGTGTGCGGGAAGAGATCGACCGGCTGGATTTTCTGTGCTCTCCATCCACCTTCCGCGATGAGCGCCAGATCACGAACGAGAGTTGCGGGATTGCAGGAGACGTAGATGATCTTCTCCGCAACTATGGTCTTTACTGTTTCCACAGCCTTTCTCTGGAGACCTGTCCGGGGAGGATCAAGGATGACGAGATCGGGATGAGGATGGATTTTCAAAATCTCCGGGAGGAGTCCCTCCACTTTCCCGGCGTAATACTCCGTGTTCTGAAATCCATTGAGCTCCGCATTTGACCTGGCATCGGAGATCGCAGACTCATCGAGTTCGATCCCGATGATCTGTTTGGACTTTTCCGCGAGGAAGAGCCCGATCGCTCCGGATCCGCAGAAGAGGTCGAAGACCTCTTCCTTCCCCTGTAATCCGGAAAATTCTCGCACCACCTCGAAAAGCTTTTCTGCTCCGAGGGAATTGGTCTGGAAAAAAGAAAACGGCGATATCTCATACTGCACTTTTCCCAGAGTTTCTATGAGAAAATCATTTCCGAAAAGTACCTGAAAAGGAAGGGTGTGATCGAGCGTATCATTCCTTTTCGCGTTCTCTGTCTCAGTAATGCCGGTGATCTCCGGAACGTTCTCCATAAGATCACTGACGATGTGCTCCCAGAAGCGAGCTGGTTGTGATGCAAAAACCGAGAAGTTCACGAGGATTTCTCCGGTCTTCCGGGATTCCCTGAGGACGAGACTCCTCCAGAATCCGCGGTTGATTTTCGGATTCCAGACAGGGAGTCCTGATGCCTTCATGATTGTAATGACGCATGTCCGGATACGGTTCATGCGTTCGGAACAGAGAAAAACATCATTCACCGACAGGACTTTTGCCCAATCCCCTTCCGGATGAAACCCGAGAGATGGGTTTTCGTCAAAATAAGTCCTCTCCCCCGAAGCATCAGTAATGACTCTCATCTCCGTATATCCGAATGAGAACTCCATCTTGTTCCGGTACCGGAATATTTCCGGCGAGGGGATGATGGGAAAAAACTGAGCGCTCTCCTGGATGACACTCTTTCCTCCGAGATGATCAAAGCATTCCCGCACATGCGACTCCTTGATCGCAAGCTGGTCTTTATATCGGACCGACTGGAGCGGACAGCCGGGGAGCCGCTCATAACCGATATCATGTTCGATCGGGGACGGGTGTATGATCTCAATGAGTTTCGCATCAGCATGGCTCTCGTGCTTTTTCGTGATCTGGATTTTCACTGTCTGACCGGGAATGGTGCTTTTTACAAATACAACAAAATCCTGAATCCGAAGCAGCCCCTGTCCTCCAAATGCGAGCTTCTCAATAACTCCTTCGTGAATTGTTCCCGGCTTGAGTTCTCCCATCGGACGAAGAAAGGGCGTTGCAACGCAACGCCCCAATACTCTATCACAGGGAAGGCGCTGCAATGCAACGCCCCTTTTTGTTTTTCCCTTTAGAACGGAAGATCTTCCGGCTTTATCTCGCTTGTATATTGGATCTCCGGGATATTCTCAGAGGAATCCCCTCCGGCAGAGGACTCGCGCGGTACATCATTCTCTCCGCCTGCATCTTTTCCTCGCGGCTCAGCGAGCGACTCCGAAGTATGCCCGAGCGCATGGACCTCATCAGCGATGATTTCAGTGGTATACCGCTTTTCACCTGTCGGTGTCTCCCATGAGCGGTTCGTGAGTGCGCCGGAGATGAAGACCCGGTGCCCTTTCTTCAGGATCTTCTCGGCGTCTTCCGCGAGATCCCCCCACGCAACGATATTATGGAATTCTGCCTCCTCTTTTTTTTCTCCGGATTCTTTATCTTTCCAAGTCCGGTTTGTGGCGATGGAAAAATTAACGACACTCCTTCCCCCGGGAGTTTTCCGGAGTTCAAGGTCTTTCGTGATGTTTCCGAGAGCATCGACGCGGTTCAGCCCGCCGGAAACAGAATATGTCTCCTCGATGGGTGCGAGCGGCGTCTTTGGGTCCAGGAGGATGACTCCTCCGAATGCATCGGCGACGACCTTTGTCTTGTATCGTTTTTTCCCCTGATTGTCTTCCCATGAGTCGGTCTTCAGTCTGCCGGAAACATAGACCTGCGATCCTCTCCTGGCATATTGACTGAGGAATCCCGCACTCTGACCCCAGACGGTGACAGTATGGAACGAAGTGGAATAGGCTTTCTCCCCGCCATCCTTGAGATATTGGGATTTGACCTGAATATTGAGGTCGGTGACCTGCATGCCACTCTGGAGGTCCCGGACTTCGATGTCCTCTGTGAGGTATCCGATAAGCTGGATATGATTGATATCTGCCATATAATTGATAAAAAAATCTGGAAAAGCACTCCGAATTTTTCCATGCACCCCTGAAAAAGGCAAAAAGAAAAAAATTTCGGTGTGACAAAATGACGAAATATGCATGGAGATTGGCTTATAAACGCTTTTTAAAAAACCTGTCTCCATCTTCTGACAACAGGCGAAATGAGTTTTCAACACTACGAAAACCTGCTATGGTTCATGCGTTCATTTTCTTCACTTACTCTCCCACGCTATGAAAGAACGGTTCCTCCGGATGATGATCATTTTTCTCTTTGCGTATCTTTTCCTCTCGTGGGTCCTCCCGAACCCCGACAAGGATACCCCGCTCAAGACCGGAGATATCGGAATACAGGCGGTGAAAACTGAAATCGCCCAGGGGAATCTCGTGAAGGTCGTGGTTCGGAATAATACAGACACAGAACTCGTCCTCGGGGAAAAAGAGTATCCGCCGGAGTCCCTCGTCTTTGAACGTTTCGAAAACGGAAAATGGACTGATCTCCGCTCGGCAAATCCGGAAATGAAGGAGGAAAAAACCGTAATCGCTCCTCAGACCCAGATGGAATTCTCATTCTCGGAATACAATCAAGAACTCTTCTTTCCACTCGGAAAGTACCGTGCTGTCGTCCGTCCGAGTGCGGATCAGGAATTCATCGCTGAATTTGAAGTATTTGAACCGGGGTTCTTCCGGACGCTTTTTCGTGCCATATATAAGGTCATCTATAACACGTTCATCCTGTTTCTCATGCTCAGCGGCCACAGTCTCGGGCTTGCGATCATCCTGACCACCATACTCATCAAGACTCTCCTCTGGGGGATGAACCAGAAGGCGCTCGAGTCGCAGAAAAAAATGCAGAAGATCCAGCCGGAACTCCAGAAAATCAAAGAAAAATATAAGGACAACCAGCAGAAGATGGCCCAGGAAACACTGGAGCTCTGGAAGAAATCCGGAGTGAGTCCTTTTGCGGCGATCACCCCGCTTTTCATCCAATTCCCGGTACTCATCGCCCTTTTCTATGTCATCCGTGACGGTCTCCTTCCCCACAATACGTTTCTTCTCTATCCGCCGTTCCGGGATTTTGATTTCTCCCTCATCGATAAAATCTTCTTCATCTTCAATCTGAGCCACACACCGTCTCAGGATCATTATCTTCTCTGGCTTCCGTTCATGGTCGCCGGATTCCAGTTCTGGGCGATGAAACTCTCATTTCAGCGCGCAAAGAAGAAAAAAGAGAAGGAAAAAGAGAAGAAGGAGGGATCCGGAGAAGGGATGATGGATCAGATGGAGACGATGAACAAGATGATGACGTACTTTCTCCCGGTCATGATCTTTGCCTTTACTTTCAGCTTCCCCGCTGGTGTCGGAGTATACTGGTGGATTTCGACCATTCTCGGGATCGGTCAGCAGTGGATCGTGAACAAGAAGTCTGCCTGATCTCCTCTTTCCCGCTTTCCCGGCCCCTGAGAAAACCGTCCCGAATCGCCTTCCATTTGTCCAGGATCTCATCTCTCTTATCAGGGTTATGGAGTTTATGGACTTCGGAAGTGAGTACGACATCCGGAGAATAGGTGGGAGAAGAAGGATTGAGCACATTACGCGCTTTTCTCCTCAGAATTCGCTGGAACAATCCCTCCAGGAATGACGGAATCAGAAATTCTCCTGCTCTCTGGAGCATGCTTCCTTCTTTTTGGAGAGAGAGAAGATCTCCTTTTTCCATTCCCCCCATGGCGAGTCCGGTCTTATCAAGAACAAGCGGAGAGTTTGTGAGAATGATCGATCCCGCTGTTTCTTTCCCCCAGATCCATTTCATAAACGCAATCCAATAGGGGAGATAGATATCCTCTTTCCGGAGAAATCTCGAAAGGTCCTGTTGAGATTCGTCAACAAAAAATGAGAGGCAGAAGCGCCCCTTCGTCTTCTCTTTCGAAGCGCGGAGGCCTGAGAGCATGAAAAGGATCGTGGAAAAAAATCGTGCTGTTGCGACTCTGCCTTTCTTAACAACGATGAAGAGGTCGATATCACTCGCATCATAGGGACATTGAAATGCGACGGTATTCACCACCGCGACTGCCCGGATGAACGGAAAATGGCGGAGGAGATTCGTATACTGTTTCGCTTTCCGGAGAAGTTTTTCTGAGAGGGCCTCTGCTTCTTCCCTCCGCCTGAGAAGTGTCTCCCATTTTCTTGTGAGAGAATACCAGATTTTTCCCTTCCGCTCTGTATGCGGAAAGGACTTTCTCAAAAATTCGCGGGAAATATGACTATGCTGAAACCATTCGATGACCTCGTCTTCAGAGAGCGGGTATTCCCAAATCTCGAAAAACGCGAGAAGCGAGAGAATTTGTTCAGAGGAGAGATCATCCTTCATGGCGGGAATTATGGAAAAATCGAGGAGAAAAGTCAAAAAAGACACCCCATACTCCAATGAATCTGACAAGGAATAATTTATTGACAGGTGAATTAAATAGGTATATAGTACGCCCCTTTATAGGAATGAATGATTTTTAAACAGCTTGACACTTCAGTCATATATTCGTACATTGGCTGTTGGAAGCAGGAAATAAAAACAGAAAAAAGAAAAGTCATTCCATAAAGACGCTTTTCTCCTTATCCTTTGCCTCCCCCCCATGCCTACTCCATCTCTCAAATCAGATTCCGTCATCAGTCTCGATAAGGTGCTCAATGATTTTTTCCTCATTCTTTCCGAGAAGGAGCAAACGGTCATCACAAAACGATTCGCACTCGATGCAAAACCAAGGCAGACGCTGGAGAAGATCGGGAAGCATTTTTCCGTGACGAGAGAGAGGATCCGGCAGATCGAAAACATCGCTCTTCAGAAGCTTCGGAGGAACATCGGGAACACGCACCTCCAGAGGATCAATAAGCTCGCAAAGGAGATCCTCGAAGAGAACGGGAATATTATGAGGGAAGAGGCTCTCATCGCTGAGATCCTCAATCGGGCGCATGTAGAAAAGACCTCGACTACGGGAAGCATCATCAAGCTCGGACTCACCATCGACCCCGATCTCGAGAAAGAAGAGACCTCGAAAGTCTTTTTCCCTTTTTGGAGACTCAATTCCATTCCAGTCGATGTCATTGAAAAGATCTCGGGTGCGAATTACAAATCGCTGAAAAAGTACGGAGACCTCACTCTCGAGAAAGCCCTCCTTCAGAGAGTACAGTCGCTGTTCAAATCTGGCGACACGACCGCCCCCCAGATCGTTTCCATCCTTTCTATCGACCGGAGGCTCCGGCGTATGGAGAAAGGACAGTGGGGACTCATGGAGTGGAGGCATGTGAATCCGAAGAGCATCCGGGACAAGGCAAATATCATCCTCAAGAAAGCAAAAAAACCACTTCATTTCATCGAAATCGCGAATCAGATCTCCCAGACGGGTTTTGATAAGAAAGTGGTAACGGTCCAGGCTGTTCATAATGACCTGATCCGGTATCCCGAATTCGTGCTCGTCGGAAGGGGGATGTATGCCCTCACGGAATGGGGGTATGAAGCGGGCACCGTTTCTGATGTCATTGCAAAGATCCTCCAGGAGAACGGCCCCATGAAGAAAAAAAATATTGTCACTGAAGTCCTGAAACAGCGGGACGTAAAACTCGGTACGATTTCTCTGAATCTCCAGAAAAATCCTGCTTTCGTCCGAGTCGGTCGCGCCGTCTATGCGTTCGACCAGAAGCACTGGGAAAAACCCCAGCGGGGACGAGGAAGAGCAAAGATGAGAGACTACGCCTGATTATGAGAATGCGAATCCCTTCTCCCCATAGAGAGGGGATTTTTTTATAACTCCAGAATCCTACAGGCGGCGAGTGCAGCATTTCCCGGATCGAGAACCGTCATGACGGGGACTTCCGACGGCATCTGGAGCGAAGAATTCACATTGATGAACATATCCATCTTGTCCTGGAACGGAGGGCAGGCGATGACCGGCTTTTTCGTGTTGCCCGCACAGAATCCGGAAAGCGCATTCGATCTGCCGGCAACGGTGATATAGACGACTTTCTCCTCTTCATGTTTCTCAATGATCTCGAGGACCTTTTTCGGATTCTTGTGTGCGGATGCAACGAGTGTCTCTGATGCGACGTTTCTCTCCTTGAGTTTCTCTTCGATCTTTCCCGCGAAAGACCGGTCTGATTCAGAGCCGAGGATGAGGATTACGCTAGCCATGGGGTGACGGGTAAGATTCTATATCCATTCTGAAGAAGCCGGGATAAAAAGTAAATGATATGCATTGAACTGGAACATGTTCTTTCTGAGAATCGAGACAACTCTCTCCTGTACAAATTGCACTCTGATGATCAGAAGGCTCCGGTAGCGCTGAGAGTGTGGATGAAATCCCCTCCCATGAATATGATGATGCTCATTCAGAAGGAAACAACCTTTGACAAACATTTGTGCAGTCCATTACCATAGTCCCTCATTATTTTCTATGGGCAGACACAAACGAAACCGCCAGCATGATCTTGTCAGTGGAGTCAGTCCTGAAGGGAAATCCGGAAAACTGGATCATTCTTCCCGACCTGAAGGGAGCGCAGTGGACACCTCATTCACCAGGAGAAGTCTTCTCAAAATCGGAGTACCGACGGTTGCCATATTGGGAGCCGGCTGCGTGCTGAGCAAATATATTGGGATGCGAAATATTCTCCATCTTCTTGGCATTGAAGATGAAGAACCCCAAAGTTCTTCGAGCGTCGTCTCCGGTGATGTCGCTCCTGTCGACAAACGTGAAGCAGATATCCTTCGTACCGATGAGATGATCAAGAAAATTGAAACCGGATTTGCCCGATGGAAGAGTATTGTCCTCTTGGGAATCGAGAATCAGATTCAAGATCCCTCAATGAAAGAGCAGCTCACGAATCCATTTCTCCTCATGGAAATCAATTCTGGAAATTCACAGAAGAACTATCTCCGGGGAGAGGATGGTCGGATGACTTTGCCGAATCCGAATTATTTTTTCTTTCGATTCCGGGATATCGACAGTTATGAGGCAGAATTCTCACCAGTAGAGAGGACCATTTCTGTTCCTCCCGGCTTTGATCCGGAAAACATATTGGATTTTCTTGTTCTTTATCACGAATTGTCCCACGTTGCTCAGGATAACGGAGAGAGGAAGACAATACAGAGCGAAGCACAGTATTCGGAATATCTCCGGTTTTATGAAGTGAAACCACCGGATGAGCCGAATGTCATCTTAAACTATGAACTCTCTGCATATGGCCTAGAGATTGAACTTTTGAATCTCCTATTGGATGGAGAGCTCAAAAGAAAAATTGCGAGAGATGAGGCTTTGGATGCATTTGACATCGCACAAAGACTCAAGGTACGGAAAGACCAAGAGCCATTGTTGGATCTTATCCTGTCCTTAGCGATAAGTTATTACCCGGAAGGACAAACAAAGAAAGGATACACCCATCGGTTTTTTAAGGCAGTTTTTGAGAATCCGGCATATACAGGAAAAAATCTCTTCATCCGACATCCGGACGGAAGGAAAGAGCGATGGACTCCTCAAAGGTAAGCATGGAGAGATTATTATAGGATCCATCCCATCTCTGACCACATTCTCGTTTGGTCATTCTAGTATTCGTTATCTGTCTTTTCCCATCCAGCAATTGAAAAAAAAGACGATCTATGAGAAAATAAGATGAAAGAAATATTATCCTCATTCTATGAAATATAAGATCGGAGTCATGGGGTCTGCCCAGGGTCCTGCCATGTTCCAGAAAACAAACACGAAAAAGGCGGAGGAAATCGGCGCCGCAATCGCAAAACGCGGCTGCATCCTCGTAAACGGAGCTTGCCCCGGACTTCCGAATGATGCCGCACGCGGGTGCAAGAGCGCGGGTGGTTTTGTCCTCGGGGTTTCCCCCGCATTTTCACTGCGGGAACATGTCTATAAATACAAATCTCCGGTCGACAACTACGATATCATTTTGTTCACGGGGATGGGGCTCATGGAAAGAGACATCGTAAATATCCGTTCCTCGGATGCGATCGTTACCATTGGCGGAGGGATTGGGACGCTCAACGAATTCTCCGTCGCTTTTGACGAGGGGAAATACATCGGAGTCCTCACCGACACCGACGGCATTTCCGATCATATCAAAGAAGTCGTCAAACTCTGCCATCGGGAGCTCGGAGACAGGGTCATCTTTCACAATAATCCCGATATCCTCATCGAAAAACTGATGCATCTCCTGGAAACCGGTCCGTCTCCGATCATGGAAGATGAGAGAGTCATCAATAAACTCAAGGAGTAATTCGTGCGCATATCACGGAGAACTGCTCCCCCTTGAAGTCGAAAAGTGGTGAGTTCTATGCTGAGATATGTGCGGAAAAAACCGCCATGTCCTATTTTTTATCGCTACATTCTTTGTATTAATCATTGCCTAAGGCATTTTCCTATTCCGCACATGCCTTTTTAAATTTCTTTTATCATTCTTTATTGACATTTTTTTTATGTCTGCTACCATGACACCTATCTTATTTTTTATCGTATGAACAGCTCTCATTCTTCCTCATCAAAAAACAAATTCATGTGGATTCTTGCTTCCATGGCATCCCTTCTGATGTTTGTGGTTTTTTCGGAAACTTCTTCCGCACATAGTGGCATTATGGGAACCCAGGATAGAAACGGATCCCTCGCTTATCTTGCTGTAACGGCAGCAATACAGACAAATGGGACGCGAATAGCGGTTACAAATTACTCTCCGACATCTTCACTCGAACTCTTTTCCACAGTGAAGAGTGCGGAGTTATCCCCTGAAAGGGGACATCTCCCGCTCTATCGTTGCAGCGGGCAATTTCAATGCTCCAAAATTGGGCTTGGTCCCGTCTGTAAGAACAACAAAGACTGTATGTTACGATGCAATGCACAAAATCAGTGCGTTCTGGGTGGATCGGGGGTCTCTTGTGCAACAGACACGGACTGCCTGCCCCTTCAATGCAATTCTCTGAATCAGTGTATTCCGGGGGGAGGGGGAATTTGCTGTACTACCTCCCATGACTGTGTGATGAGTTGTAATGATGAGAATCAGTGTGTTCAAGGCGGATCAGGAATACCGTGTTCGGCACCGCAGGACTGCATGCCCATGCAATGTAATTTTATGAATCAGTGCGTTCTTGGCGGCGGCGGAATAGATTGTACGACACTTGCCGATTGCCAACTCCGATGTAATGCCCTTAATCAGTGTATTCCAGGGGGAACAGGGGTAACATGCACAACACCCCAGGACTGCCTTCCCTTGAAATGCAACGCATCGAATCAGTGTGTTCATGGGGGAGAAGGAATTTTCTGCAGCTCGTCTTATGACTGTATACTGCGATGTGATCATGAGAATCAACAGTGCGTCCAAGGAGGAGACGGCAAGTTGTGCGCAGCGGATTTTGATTGTCTTCCCCCATCATGTAATGCCATGAATCAGTGTGTCCAGGGAGGAGGAGGGATGTTTTGTGAAAGTGATCATGATTGCGTCCTGCATCCCTAATGTGAATGATCCCCTGTCTCTACCAGTGCATTAAAAATAACCTCTTTGAGATTGAAAGAGGCTGGAGCCGCCACCGAGATTTGAACTCGGGACCCCCTCCTTACCATGGAGGTGCTCTACCACTGAGCTATGGCGGCTCTTCGTATTTCCTCGAGAGCGGAGAAATTTTAAGGTGTTTTCTCATGGAGGGCAAATGAAAACACAAAGCACAAAGTACAAATCACAAAACCTTCCGACGCGAAGTATTTAACATTAAAAAAAAGATAATGTTTTTTTATATTTTTGTACTTTATATTTTGTGTTTTGTACTTCTCTTGCCTCACACAGGAATCTTCACTACAATACCACCGCTTACCGCCTTTGAATTTACGACTATGGCCGTCCCAAAGAAAAAAACTGCGAAATCCAGCTCTCAAACGCGCTACAAGACCTATGTGAAGACCCGGCAGAAGACGATCCTCGATTTCGTCGAACGGGCGAAGAGGAATGAGAAAGGCTTAGAGAAAATCTCGAAGAGACAAGAGAAGCCTTCCAAGAAGAAGGTGACAAAAATCTCAGCCTGATTTTTCCTGGCGATTCATTCGCGAGGATGACACATCTGAAAAAGCTGAACGTCCCCCACCTCTCCTCCGCCCTATGGCCAAGTATCGGCGTCTTTCCCGGATCATTTCCATGCAGACACTCGTAGGACTTCTCCTCAGGGGGGATCATTCTCTGAAAATGGTGGAAGACTCTTTCCGTTATCTGAAAAAGGAGTTTGCTCCCGAGCTCCGCGAAAAGGATGATTTTTCTGAATCCCTTGTCAAGGGAACGCTGGAAAAGAGAGCCGCCATCGACACGCTCATCTACCGATTCGCTCCGGAGTGGCCGATTGAAAGGCTTTCACCGGTCGAACGGACTATCCTGGAGATCGGATCATATGAGCTGATGAATTTCGAAGAAACGCCTCTCGCGGTCATCGTGAACGAGTGGGTCGATATCGCGAAAGAATTTGGAGATGAGACTGCAGGAAAATTCGTGAACGGTGTCCTTTCGAACATCGGTCATCATCTCCGTCCGGATCAGCAGAGACCACCCTCCTTACTTCGCACCAAGAAAAAAGAGGTATGATGACCTCACTCTCGAAAACTATCGGCATTCCCTTGAATAATCCTGATCTGTTTCGAGAGGCATTCACCCATAAATCATATCTGAACGAACATCCGGGCGTGGAATGCAATGAACGCCTTGAGTTTCTCGGTGATGCTGTTCTGGAGCTCATCGTAACGGAATATCTGTTTCTTCATTATCCCGAAAAATTAGAGGGTGAACTCACCACATACCGGAGCGCCCTCGTTCGTGGCCAGCATCTGGCAGAAATCGCAATCGAGCTCTCCCTCGGGGAATATCTGAAGCTCTCACGCGGAGAAGAACGATCCGGCGGAAGGGAAAAAAATTATATCCTCGCAAACACATTCGAGGCTCTCGTCGGAGCGATATACCTCGATTCCGGGTTTCTTTCTGCGAAGTCGCTCATCGAGCGTTACATCATCCCGAGACTGAACACCCTCGTTGAAAAAGGCCTTCACCGCGATGCAAAATCGATTCTCCAGGAACACACACAGGAAAAACTCGGCATCACCCCTCATTATGACGTCCTCGAAGAAAGTGGCCCTGATCATGACAAGGAATTCACCATGGGAGTGTATCTCGGCGAAAAAAAGATCGCGAAAGGAAAAGGTTCAAGCAAGCAGAAAGCAGAGCTCAATGCCGCTGAAAAAGCACTCGAGAAATGGGAGAAGATGAATCACTCCATCAAGAAGGATCTGTCCCGCCCTTCTCCTTTATCGTAAGGAAAAAGAATCCGATGGTCGCCTGGAGTATCCTCCCGATCCGGAGGGGATGCTTGTAGAAGCGGTAGAGCCATTCAAATCCCTTCTCCTGCATCCATTTCGGCGCTCTCTTCTGATATCCGGTGAGAAAGTCGAAAGCTCCACCGACTCCCATGGCAAACCGGATGTTCGTCGTATTCTTGAGATTATCCGCGATCCAGAATTCTTGTTTCGGCGCCCCAAGCGCGACGAAAAGGACTTCGGCATTGGAACCATTGATCTGCTGGATGATCGCCGGAGTATTCTTTTCATCGACCGTTCCATTGTAAAAACCGACAACATTCGGAAAGTGCTCCGCAAGAATCGCTGCGGCCTTCTTTTTTCCCCCGAGAAGGAAGATCCTCGCCTGCGAGGTCGCCAGGAAATTCCCGAAGAGATCGACTCCGGCGATGCGGGATTTGATCTGACGCGGAAAATTCTTCCGGTCATGCGTGAACTTCCAGAGCGATGTTATCCCTTCCCAGAAATTCTTCCATTTCTGTTTCTTCTTCATGAAGGAAGGGATCTCAAGTTTCTGGAGTGGGAGGAACCCCGAGGCCCAGAGTATCCCGGTCCCGTCTGCAAGGGAGAAGTCAGCATTTTTCAGGATATCGAAAAACTTCGGGTTTTCCCTCGACTCCATTATCATTTCAGGATTCGGGGTCGTGCAGAGATGCTGCTCTCCCTTTGGCAGCTGAGAATAATAATGGAGCTTGAGAAGCGCCTGCGACTCATTGACAGTGTCAAAGGGGATGCCGAAGAGGACGATGCGGCGTGTTTTCATGAATCATGATTCATGAGAATTTCTCCTTTCTCAGACGGAGCATGATATTGCGATCCTCTCCGCCTGCTTGTCCGGAATTTCCCATGCGCTTATATTCTACCACAGAAAAACCGGTTTTTCGAGCAAGCTTCAGGAGTTCTTCTCTGGAGAAAGCATGATAATACCGTGGTATTTTTTCCTTTCCCCAGGATATGAGAAGATCGCGCTTCGCCCAGAAGGGGAGAAAGATACTCCGGATCAATGCATTCCTTCTTTCACTGGAGTATTTCTTTGCATGCCAGAGGTCCCATACCGTCATGACGATCTCTCCTTTCCTCTTCAGAACGCGCCGCATCTCCAGGAGAGCCATGATCCTGTCTCTCTGGGTGGGCAGATGATGGAAACTCGCGATGCACCAGACCTCGTCGTACATGTTCTTCGGAAATGGGATATGACGGAGATCCCCATCCCGGAATTCTACACCCGGATATTTCCTTCTCGCGATGTCGAGAAGGTTCTTGGAAATATCAACGCCGGATATCGTGCATTTTTTTTCCCTGAGGAGCGGGACGATCCTTCCGTTCCCGCACCCTGCGTCAAGCACTGTTGCCCCTTTTGGTGTTTTCTGAAACAGTTCCCTGAGTTCGCTCCAGGGCGCACTCCTCGTTCCGGAGAATTCCTCGGCGATCCGGTCAAAAAGTCCCGGGAGTAGCGCCGCCGCCTGCGATGGACGCCAAAAAAACATGAAGAGGGGGAAATTCTTCAAAAAGGAAGATCACATTATTCACCGAGTGCGTAGGTGTCGACTTTATCCTTGCCCACATTTTCGATTGTCTTTCTGATGACATCATCCATCGAAACGATCTCCTGAGTCCCCTCTTTCATGTTCCTGAGGATGGCCTTGTTTTCACGGACTTCGACTTCCCCGATGATGATCGCCCAATCGACGCCGAACTTGTTCGCCATTTCGAGCTGATGCTTCATGGAGGCCTTTCCCATCGCTCCGCGTGCATGGACTCCCTGATCATGAAGCTCTGAAAGAATCCTCACTGCCTTTTTCTTTGATACTCCTCCGAGTTGCGCAACGAATATCGGAACCCTGTCTTTTTGCGGTGGGACCACCCCTTCTTCGAGCATATGATCAATGATCCTCTCGACCCCGAATGCGACTCCCACGCCAGGTGTTGAACGGCCGCCAAGGAGTTCGACGAGACCATCATATCTCCCCCCTCCCCCAATGGCGTTCTGTGCGCCCTGATTCTTGTCCCAGAACTCGAAGACCGTATCGGTGTAATAATCAAGCCCCCTCACGAGCGACGTGTTTTCTGAATACGGGATCTCCAGTTCCTGGAGAAAGCTTTTTACCTCGGTATAATACTCGAGCGATTCCTTATCGATAAAACTTTCGAGTTTCGGGGCCATGGACACCAGGATCTGGACATCCTCGTTCTTTGAGTCGAGGATCCTCATGGGATTCTTCTCGAGCCGTGCGAGACAGTCCTCAGGAAGATGTCTCTCTTTCCCATAAAAATAATTCCTGAGCGCATCATTATACTGTCTTCTCACATCAAGATTCCCAAGGGTATTGAGCTGGAGAGAGAAATGGTGCTCGATCTTGAGATCAGAGAGGATCTTGTAGGAAAGGAGGATGATCTGGGCATCGATGGAAGCATCCCTCGCCCCGATGACCTCGAATCCGAGCTGATAGAACTGCCGGTATCTCCCTTTCTGCGGCCGGTCGTACCGGAAATGCGGTTCGATATAATAAAGCTGGACAGGCTGGGGAAGGTTCATCATTCCGTGCTCGATATACGCCCGGACAATCCCCGCAGTACTCTCAGGCTTCATGGTCATCGACTTTCCAGATCTGCTCGTCATGGTAAACATCTCCTTTTCAACGATGTCAGTTGTGTCCCCGACCCCCCGGATAAACACCCCGGTCTCTTCCATGACCGGAGTCGAGACACGCCGAAATCCCGCCTGCCGAAGCCGGTGGCGTGCAACTTTTTTTACAAGTGTGTGGAAATCATACTCGTCAGGAAGAACATCATGAAAACCCCTGAGCGTCTGGTATTTTTGTGTCTTTACCACATCATCATCACTCATAAGTGCAAAGTAAGAAAACAGAATGTCAAATGCCATTCTCTCAAATATTTTTCCTCTTGAGAAGAGGAATCGGTGTCTTGAAGCACAAAACAAAAGAATTTTTTCTCCGGTGGTGTCCATGCTGACGTGCTTGCCGGAACACTCTTTCGCGCTTCACCGAAATAACATTGACTTTCTCTTGTTTATTTACTATAATCTCCCCCTTTGTAAAAAGGAAAGGTCCGTTAACATAATTTTGAACATAAAAAAAGGAGGGATGTGGCATTTGCACTTGTTTCCTGCTGGAGAACAGAGGTGGATACATCCCTCCATGCGACTCGAAGACAAATTCCTGCAAGAGGAGCCTCCCGCAAGGGAGGAAGGATCTTCGAGTAGCGAGTCTCCATTCTGTCGATTCGGGCAGAATGAAAGGGCTCCCTACCGTTCTTCGGTACACTAGTTTTAAGACCCGAGTACCAAGGGTCTTTATGTGTATTTGTTTCCGAGCCAGTAAAAACTGGCAGAGAGAGTTCCTCCGAAGAGAAACAGAAAACAAAATGTGTATTTGTATGATGAAGGTAGCGCTCCCCTTCGTGCTGAAACGAAGAAGAGACTACTCTCCGGTAGCTTGTCGGCTTGAATCGATAAGCCATCGAAAAGTAGGGAGGATGGAGTCTCGAACACCTCTGATTGATGTTTGTATTTGTATTGGGGAAAAAAACTCCGATTCTTCCGAATACCGCTCCTAAACAAGGAATCCCGGCAGATCTCCTTGAAAACAAGGAAAAAAGCAGAGAAACCAAGCACAACCCGCCAGACGGAGAGACACCTCGTGAGAGGGAATCACTCCGATGGGGGAAGGGGAAGGGCAAGAGAAGAGAAGGAGCTGAATTTTCTTCCACCATTCCAAGGAAGTTGTCTTCTCCAGGGACACCATCACTCCGCAAGGGAGGGAAAATGTCCCCCCTGCTCCGATTGCTCGGAGAAGAGAAGAGGAGAAAACATGCCGACCAAGGCAATATGACAAAACCCGACAAAATCCAGGATCACCCGAAGGCTACGAGGAGATCGCTCCAGACTGACCGATGATTGCTCACCGAAGAGAAAGGAGAAAACGGGAAAGTCCCATCAACCTGAAGAAAATTCGGGACTCCATACTCCCGGCTTTCCGATTTACGAAAAATCCGGTAGGATAGCGGTGTTTTTAAGGAACTTCTTTTTTTCTATTGAACCTTGCGAAATCTCATAATCTTATCATCTTTCCGGAGAGAACACAATCTCTCGTGACCACCCGATTTCTGAGTGGGGAAAAGGCAGCAGACTTGGAAAGTTTCCAGCGCTGCCTTCCTCACTGCAGTTTATTTTATTATATAATATTTACATATTATGTCAAGTCCAATTGGAAAACTTTTTCTCATTCTCGGACCATCGGGTGTCGGAAAAGGGACGATCATACGGCTCCTGAAAGAAAGATATGGAAATGACTTTGTCTTTGTGCTTTCTGCAACTACCCGATCCCCTCGGCCGGGAGAAAAAGAGGGAGAATCGTACTACTATCTTTCCGAAGATGATTTCAAGGAAAAAATCCAGAACTTTGATTTTCTGGAATGGGCAGTCGTCCATGAGGACTTCTACTACGGAACGCTCAAAAAGCCGATCTATGATGCCCTCAATGCAGGGAAGAATGTCATCAAGGAGCTCGATATCCACGGGTTTGAAAGACTGCAGAAGGTACTCCCGTCAGACGAATATGTGTCCATTTTCCTCCTCCCTCCTTCGGTTGATATCCTGAGGAAACGGATCAAGGAGAGAGCTCCTATATCCGATGATGAATTAGAAAAAAGACTCCAGAGCTCGATCCGGGAAATAGAAAAGAGTGCCGAGTGTCATTATCTCGTCCAGACGGAAGATACAAAGATCGAAGAGACACTCCATGATGTCCTGAAGGTCTTCCAGAAGGAGATACCCGGATTTAAAAGAAAGTGAGCATCCTCCGGTGAACATCTGATTTTCCTGAAGAGTGGATTTATCTTCTCTTTCTCTTTGCGACTTTGAGTTGCGCCAATGCTTTCGCGAGCTGCCCGGAGGCTCCGGCAAACTCCTGATCCGAAAGCTGGAGTTTTCCTTCCCTGAATTCCTGCAGGAGTTTTTCTGCCTTTTCTTTCGCCTCGAGAGCCCGTTTTTCATCGATCTCATCGACTCTCATGGCGCTGTCCGCAATGATATTCACCCTGCTCCCCGGTTTTACTTCCATGAATCCACCGGAGACCGCGATAAAAATGAAATCGGGAGAATAAATCCCCTCTCCCTCATTTACCTGAAGCTTGATCTCTCCCGCAAGTACTGAAGTGATGAGCGGAATATGATGCGGAAGCACCGTCACATCTCCGGATTCCGTCGGGACAGTAATCTGCTTCACCTTCCCTTTGAACAAGGGTTTTTCCAGAGTAACGATATCGAGATCAATGTACATACGGAGCGTGGATAAGAACTGATCTTCCGGTTTATTTTCTATAAGCTTTTCGCAGCGACGACTTCTTCGATCCCTCCCTTCATGTAGAATGAATCCTCGTTGATCTCATCATATTTACCCTCAAGAATCCCCTTGAATCCTTTTACGGTTTCATCGCGTGACACATATTTCCCCGCGGTTCCGGTGAAAACTTCCGCGACACAGAACGGCTGGGAGAGGAATTTCTGGATCTTCCTCGCCCGGGATACGGTGCGTTTGTCCTCAACGCTCAGCTCTTCCATCCCGAGGATCGCAATGATGTCCTGGAGATCCTTATATCTCTGGAGAACTCGCTGCGTCTCGCGTGCGACCTTATAGTGTTCATCACCGACGATGTTCGGATCGAGAACCGTGGAAGTCGAATCGAGCGGATCGACTGCGGGATAGAGCCCCAGTTCCGTCAATGCGCGGGAAAGGACGACGGTTGAGTCGAGATGGGTGAATGTCGTTGCCGGAGCGGGATCGGTGAGATCGTCCGCAGGTACATACACTGCCTGTACGGAAGTAATGGATCCCTTCTGTGTCGAAGTAATCCGCTCCTGGAGTTTTCCCATGTCCGTCGCGAGCGTCGGCTGGTATCCGACCGCGGACGGCATACGTCCCAGAAGCGCTGAGACCTCGCTTCCCGCCTGGGTAAAGCGGAAAATATTGTCGATAAAAAGAAGAACATCTCTCCCCTCGGCGTCCCGAAAATATTCCGCCATCGTGAGTCCGGTGAGCCCAACCCTCATCCTTGCGCCGGGTGGTTCGTTCATCTGACCGAAGACCATTGCCACTTTATCGATAACGCCTGAGTTTTTCATCTCATGATAGAGATCATTTCCCTCTCGCGTCCGCTCTCCAACACCTGCAAATACGGAATAGCCTCCATGTTTCGCGGCAATGTTATGGATAAGCTCCTGGATGATGACTGTTTTTCCGACTCCTGCTCCTCCGAAGAGACCTACTTTTCCTCCCTTCACGAACGGAGCGATGAGGTCGATGACCTTGATCCCCGTTTCAAAAATCTCGGTCTTGATATTGAGATCCTTGAATTCCGGGGATTCCCGGTGGATCGAACTCCTCTCTTTTGTCGCGACGGCTCCCTTCCCATCAATCGTCTCTCCGAGGACATTGAAAAGCCGGCCCAATACATCCGTTCCGACAGGGATCGATATCGGCCCCCCCATATCCTCGACTTCCATCCCCCGGCTTAGTCCGTCGGTGGTCGTCATGGCGACTGTCCTCACCTCGTTCTCGCCGATATGCTGGGCGACTTCAAGGACGATCGTTTTCTCTCCTACTTTCACCTGAAGGGCGCTGTTGATCGCGGGGAGATTCTCAGGGAATACGACGTCGACGACGACTCCGATGATCTTGGTGATGGTCCCTGATGAAGCGTGTTTTGACATAGAAAAAATGAAAAAAAAGATGGGAAATTACTTTTTGAGTGCCTCGCTCCCCCCGACGATCTCCAATATTTCCTGAGTGATCCCCGCCTGCCTCATCTTGTTGTAATTTAAAACGAGGTCTTCGATGATATCTCCCGCCGCTTCCGTCGCATTCTTCATCGCGACCATACGGGCGCTCTGTTCGGAAGCATAGCTTTCGAGGATCGCCTGATAGATCTGGATCTCTACGAATTTCGGCAGAAGTTCATCGAGGACCGTTCCCGGATCAGGCTCAAAGAGATATTCGTATGGCCGGTCTTCCTCATGCACCTTCCCGATTTCTTTCAGGACTTCTTGCAGAGAGTCCATGATGTCCTTGCCGAGGGGAACGACTCTTTTTACGACTGTTTTTTGATTGAGAACGGAGATGAAATGGGTGTACACGACATAGACGCGCTGATAATTTCCCTCTCGGTACGCCTCAAGGATCGTCTTTGTGATAGGAGCCGTGTCGAGGAATGAGAGGCTCTCCCCGATATCGGAAAAATCAGCTGTGATATTCTGATGAAGCCGTAAGAGAGAATCCCTTCCTTTTTTCCCCAACGTGATGAGATCAAATACCGGTGCATCCTTTGGTTTCGCATCAGGATTCAGAATCTCGCTCTCATCTGGGACCTTTTTGCTCTCGATGAACTCGACTGCCTTCCGTATTGTATTTGCGTTCAAAGAACCGCAGAGGCCTTTGTTCGCCGTGATGACCAGGATGAGATACCGGTTTCCTTCTGATTTCCGGAGAAGATAGTGATTGAAGTCCCCTACTTTTTCCGAAACCGTCGCGAGGATCTCGAGCGCCTTTTCTGCATAGGAACGGGTTTTGAGAGCCTGTTCCTGCGCTTTTCTCATTTTGCTGGCCGCGACCATCTGCATCGCTTTCGTGATCGATCGCGTGCTCTTGATGGACTTTATCCTGCGCCTGATATCAAGGCCTTTTGCCATAATGGGGTGATATGATGAATATGAGAGAGTCTTTCCGCGTCTGTTACATTTCCCCGAGGATCTTCTTCAATTCTTCCTCGATTTCGGGGGTGAATTGTTTCTCGTTTTTCAGCTTTTCCGAAAAAGCTTTATGGGTGGTATCGAGTCTTTCAAAAAGTTTTGCCTCGTATTCTGGCATTTTTGAGACCTCGACCGCATCCAGATGACCGTTCACTGCGGCATAGATGAGACACACCTGTTTCTCAAACGGGAGCGGGTCGTACTGCTTCTGCTTTAAGATCTCCACCAGCCTCTTCCCTCTTTCCAGCTTTCTCCGTGTCGTCTCATCGAGATCGGACCCGAACTGCGCGAATGCTTCAAGCTCCCGGAACTGTGCGAGATCAAGGCGGAGGCGCCCCGCGACTTTCTTCATCGCCTTCGTCTGCGCGGCGGAACCGACGCGGGAAACGGAGAGCCCTGCGTTGATCGCCGGTCGGATCCCTTTGTAGAAAAGATCGCCCTCGAGATAGATCTGCCCGTCGGTGATGGAGATGACATTTGTCGGGATGTAGGCGGAAACATCTCCCGCCTGGGTCTCGATGATGGGGAGTGCGGTGAGCGAACCTCCTCCGTGTTCCTTGCTCATTTTCGCAGCTCTCTCAAGAAGCCGGCTGTGGAGATAGAAGACATCCCCCGGATATGCTTCTCTGCCAGGCGGCCGTCGCAAAAGAAGCGACATCTCGCGGTAAGAGACCGCGTGCTTTGAGAGATCATCATACACAACAAGCGCTTCCTGTCCGTTGTCCATGAAATACTCTCCGATCGCACATCCGGAATACGGAGCAATATAGTTGAGCGGAGCAGGGTCGGACGCTGTTGCGACGACGACGATCGTGTGATCCATCGCTCCCCTTTTCTGAAATTCAGCAACGATGCGGGCGACTTTTGATTCTCTCTGACCGATCGCGACATAGATACAGACAACTCCTGTTCCCTTCTGGTTGATGATCGTGTCGATCGCAATCGCTGATTTTCCCGTCTGGCGGTCTCCGATGATGAGCTCCCGCTGTCCGCGCCCGATCGGGATCATGCTATCGATCGCTTTTATTCCCGTCTGGAGCGGTGTGTCCACGGATTTTCTCGTGATGACGCCAGAGGCGATGCGTTCCACGGGATAGAATTGCTTCGTCTTAATCGGTCCTTTTCCGTCGAGCGGTTCTCCCACCGGATTCACGACGCGGCCGATCATTTCGTTCCCGACTGGGACCTGGAGCACCCGTCCCGTCCGTTTCACCGTCATCCCCTCATGAATCGATTCATAGCTTCCGAGAACAACGACTCCGACATTATCTTCCTCAAGGTTCAATGCGAGACCGTAAATCCCCGTATCTCCGAACTCGACCATCTCCGACATCATGACGTTCTTCAGTCCGTATATCCGGGCGGCGCCGTCTGCGGCTTCGAGGACATACCCGACTTCTTCGATCTGAGTGGAGAGATCTGCCCCTTCGATCTGGCTTTTTATGGTCTCGAGGAGAACATTGAGCTTGTCTTTTGAATGCGTATCCATGTGTGCGGATTAAATGGAGAAAACAAGAAAAAGTTAAAATCAGCTGTGGAGTGTTTCTTTGAGTCTTTTCATCTTCCTTCCCATACTCGCGTCGATTGTATACCCCTGAAGGCTCATGATCATGCCGCCTTTGATGTCCGGCTGGATCTTTTCGGTCCATTGGACTTTGTTCTTTGAAAAGACTCTCTTGATGAGCTCCTCTCCCTTCTCCTTTTTTTCCGGTGTGAGCTTCTGTGCTGTCTCAACAAGGACATCGACGATCCCGAATGTATCTTCATACTTCTCCTTCAGATGTTTCACGATCTTTGGGAGGAGATGAAAAACTCTGCGTTGCAGGAGGATCACGAGGAACCGGGATGTCTCCTTATCCATATCGAGCGTTTTCGACAGGGCGAGGATGAGCTTTTCTTTTGTCCCGAGGGGGATTTTCGGACTGTGCATGATGTGCTTTACCATCGGTTCCGACTGGAAGAGATCATCGAGCGCATAAAGAGCCCCGAGAAGATGAGCGATCTCATTTTCCTCTCTTCTTTTGATGATTTCCCAAAAGCCGTTCGTGTACGTTTTACTCCTGATGATCATATGTTATTTCGGCTGAAGTTCATGGAATGCTGCATCAATCATCATCTCCTTTGTCTTGTCATCCAGCTTTTCGGAAACGATCTTGTCGACGATGAGGAAGCTCGTTCTCACGATATAATCCTTGATCTCCTCCATCATCTTTTCCTTTTCACGGGCGATTTCCTCCTTTGCGCGAAGCGTCAGATCAGAGATTTCTTTACTCGTCTTCACGAGGATTTCATTTCTCGCATTTTCTCCAACGTCCTTTGCTTCCGCAATGATCTGAGTCGCTTGTTCTCTTCCTTCATGAAGCCGTTTCTCGATCTCCGCTTCAAGCTTCTGGGTCCTCTCTTCAATCCCCTTCGCCTGTTCCAGGCTTTTCTCGATGCGGTCTCTTCGCTGATCGAGGATCCGGAGAATCGGCTTATACGCAACGAGGTAGAGCACCGTCACGATGATGCCGAAGTTGATGATCTGAGCGATGAGGAGGTGCGGCTGAATGCCGAACTGTGTGAAGAGCTGATCCATAGGAATGAATTGATGGATGAAAATTCCTTAATGCGGTCCCCGCCGAAGCGGACACTTCTGTGTCTCTCTGAGGAAAAATCTGATGAGAAGCTTCCCCTCTCTGGAGATTACACGAATTTGAGAACGAAAGAGACGACGAGGGCGTAGATGGCGATCGCTTCCGCGAAAGCAAGTCCGAGGATCATGTTCCCCTGAACGTTCTTTGCGGCTTCGGGATTGCGGCCGATCGCGCTTAATGCTGTGGAAGCAATCCAACCGATTGCAATGGCGGGACCAATAGCCGCTGCGACCATGATACCCATGATGGCGAGTTCCTTTGTCATAGAAAATGAAAAAAAAGAAATAAAAAAGAATTATGAATGGTCATGAGAGACCGAGACGTTGACGAAGACAAGGGTGAGCATGGAGAAGATGAGCGCCTGAATGAACCCGGCAAACATTTCAATCCCCATAAAAGGGATCGGCGCGATATACGGGACGAGGGAGGAGATGACGATAAGGAGGACATCGCCGGCAAAAATATTCCCGAAGAGACGGAAGGAGAATGAGAAAATCTTTACGATTTCACTGATGATCTCGAGAAGCCCCACGAAAAAGAGGATGACGCTACTGAAATTGAAGAATTTGCCGATGTAGTTTTTAAATCCGACACTCCTGATCGTAATGATCTGGATGAACATGACGGAGACAAGGGCGATCGCGAGCGTCATGTTGAGATCGCTGTTCGCTGAACGGAGGAGCGGGACAAAGACCATCTCCGGTTCTCCCTCATGCCCTCCCTCAGGAGCTTCGCCATGTTCTCCTCCCTCCGCTTCTTTATTTCCCTCCCCTTCGATAGCTTCTTCATTGTGCGCTCCTGCTGCCTCTTCCGACACCACATGTTCTGAAGTTTCTCCTGAATCTTCCGTATGATGTTTCGGCTCATAGAACCCGATCGCCCCGAATCCCGGAAAGAGTCCGAACCAGTTATTGAGGATGATAAAAAAGAAAAAAGTGACGACGATGCTGAAGATCTGTTGTGCAACGCGTCCTCTCCCGACGACCCCCTCGATGACGCTCATGAACCCGTCGACGATCATTTCGATAAAATTGTAGAATCTGCTCTTGAGGTCATACCGGCTCTTCTTGATGAAAAGAGCGATCACCATGAGGAAGAGCATCACGCAAGTCGATGCCACCAGTGTATTGGTGACCGTAAGTCCTCCGATTTCCCCGATTTTTTCTGCTTTGAGGAGAATTTCCATGCGACAGAGAAGGAGATGAAAAAATAGTCAGGACAATGCTTCACCCTTTTTTCTTTGGTGAAGAAATCCCGAGCGAAAAGAAAATATCACGGATCCGCACATAAAGCCCGATACCGGAGACGAAAATCCCCGATCCGAGTCCCATGAGGATGAAAAGCGGGGTCGTGCCGAGCCTCTGATCGAGCCAGATGCCGCCGAGGATAAAAACGAGCAGAGGGATCGCCAGAATAAGCCCAAACTGCATCCCGACTTGCAGCAGATTGATATCGCTTGCTCCTGGCTTTTTCGATGATTCCGGTTTTTTCCCCATTGTTTTACCCGTGGCGATATGTACAAATTGAAGCCGGGTATATATACCCTGAAATAAGTGACAAATCAATACTTTTTGTTTTCAAATTTTTCTCATATTCAGGCTTTCTCTCATGCGGAAGAGGAATAAGCACAAAGCACAAAAAACAAAGCACAAAAAAAGAAAACTCTTTTATTATTTAACTTGAACACTTGCTCTCTTGCCAACTTGCGAACTTTCCTTCCGGTGTTGATTTTTCTCATCCAACTCAGTAGTATAGCACGCGTTTCTCCATGGGACTTTCTCTCTCATGGATGCTGAGTAACTCATTCGGGAGTCGCCAAGTGGTAAGGCAGCGGGCTCTGAACCCGCCATTCGTAGGTTCGAATCCTACCTCCCGAGCCACCAAGAAATAAGCTATGAAAAAATGCGAATCATTTTTGAGTAAGTTATTTCAGGTGTCCCTGCGGAGGCGGCGACCTCTAGATGAGAACCGGGTTCAGCGAGGAACTCCGAAATTTGCTTTGTGGGGAGTCTGAGAATGAACAAAGCAAGCACATCATGTCCGGTCATCTTCCAGAAAAATACTCCGTGTGCGTTCACATAATCAAAGACAGTATGGTGTTTCGAAGCATGACATTCAACGAATCGAAACGATCCGCAATTGTATTCTTCGCACATTCGTTCCGAGGTTCTCTTCCAGATGGAGAGACTGCCCCTTCATGTTTTTGATGCTGGGTTCTGGTCATGGGCATCCGGAATATCTGCATCATTTCCGGAAGATGGTCATTCCACCATCTGTCATACTCGAGATAGGGAGAATCCCAGTCGCGAAAAAAATTCCCCATTCGGAATTCATCACCAAGAATTGCAGAAAGTTTCTGAGAGATGTCTACGAGGAGAGGAATATCGGCGGGGAAATCCGGATCTTCTCCCTCTTGAAGAGGAATAAGGACAAACGCCACGACACGTTCAGCATTCGCCCGGGACTGGACGATATTTGTTTCGATCGCGTGCAGACCGCCATTCCCGATTCTGAGATGGAGACTGGTCCTGAGGTAATGGAGATGAGTGTCAGGAGATCTCATCCCTACTGGCTGGATGTTCCACCGGCCGCTTGCCTGAAACTTTGACCGGACGAGTGTCAGATTTTCCGGGAGAATGCTTTCCTGCGGATTTTTTCCTTCGCGACCCATGCACGGTTCAAAAAGGAGGGCATTGTAAAATAGAACTGGTGAAATATCAATGGTTTGAAACTGAAAACGTCATAATCCAATTGCTTTGAATTGCATCCAAAGAGATTGTACGGGAGTCATTCAAAGACAGGTGTTTTCAGCAAAAATAGATGCGTAGAAATGCGACTGTTTTGGTCTCCCACCATTGCTATAGAGCGAAGATGCAAATATTCTTGACTATGGTACGATTGTACCATATGCTTCATGTATAATGATTTTTTATGCCCTACACAAAAAAACTCCTCCTTCAGATCAAACAGTTGAAAAGGTTCTTCTTGGAAAACAAACGCATGCCAAGTTATAGGGAATTGGGAGCGCTCATCCATGTGAACTCCTTATCCGCCGTACAATATCTCATCCAACGTCTTTCCATGCTTGGAGTGGTGCAAAAAGACAGTCTGGGAAAACTTATTCCCGGTCGTCTGTTTAATCCGGTCAAAGTGTTAGGAACTGTACGGGCCGGATTCCCCTCTCCCGCGGAAGAAGAGAATGTCGATACGATCTCTCTTGATGATTGGCTGATCGAGAACAAAGAATCCACTTTCATGCTCAAGGTGTCAGGGGATTCGATGATCGATGCAGGGATCCTTCCGGGCGATATGGTCATTTTGGACAAAGGAAAAAATCCAAAAATCGGCGATGTGGTCGTGGCGGAAGTCGACCGGGAATGGACCATAAAATATTTTGAAAAGAGAGGGGAAGAGATCGTTCTCACCCCTGCAAACAAAAAATACCCCCTGATCCATCCAAAGGAAGAGTTGCGCATTGCCGGAGTCGTCACCGCTGTTGTCCGAAAATATTAAACAAGCACCGCATGAGAAAGATAGAATTCCTTGGCTCCTGGCCAAAGGCGATCGTCCATCTCGACGGAGACGCCTTCTTCGCCTCCTGCGAACAGGCTGTCCATCCGGAATACAGGGGAAAGCCGGTGGTCACGGGAAAAGAGCGGGGAATCGTGGCTGCGGCGAGCTATGAAGCAAAACGCCTGGGAATATCCCGGGGCGTATCGCTCTGGGATGTGAAAAGGATCTGCCCCGATGCCATCATCGTCCCTTCCGATTATGAGACCTACAGTCTCTTTTCCAAACGCATGTTTGCGATCATGCGGCGCTTCTCTCCTGTTGTGGAGGAATATTCTATCGATGAAGGATTCGTGGATCTCACGGGATTGCAGCGGCCTTTTCACGCCTCGTATGAAGGGATCGCCAGGCAGATGAAGCAGACGGTCGAAAAAGAACTCGGCATCACTGTTTCCGTAGGATTGAGCGTATCCAAAGTACTCGCAAAGATCGGGTCAAAGTGGAAAAAACCATCCGGGTTTGTCTCTCTTCCCACCACTGCCATTTTTGATTATTTGGCAAAAACCCCCGTGGAGAAAATATGGGGCATCGGGGAAAAAACTGCTGCGTATTGCGAGAAACTTGGGATACAAACCGCGCTGCAATTTGCAGAAAAAAATGAAGACTATATCAAAAAGCACTTCATCAAACCCCAATATGAGATCTGGCAGGAGCTGAACGGATATTCTGTCTATTCCGTGACAGCGGAAGAAAAAACAGACTATGCCTCGATCAGTAAGACCAAAACGTTCACACCACCGTCCAAGGAAAAAGCCTTCGTCTATGCCCAGCTCATCAAGAACCTGGAAAATGCCTGCATCAAAGCACGACGCCACCATCTTGTTGCGGGGAAGGTCGTCGCCTTCCTGAAGACCCAGGAGTATTCTTATTCGGGCCTGGAGGCGACTTTAAACCGCCTCTCCTCTTTTCCGATGGATATTGCCCCTCTGGCAAAAGAAATGTTTGAGAAGATTTTTGAAGAAAATGTTCCGTATCGGGCTACGGGCATCGTCCTCGTTGATCTTCAGCCGGAAGGCAATGTGCAGATGTCTCTCTTCGAATCGCCCCTCAGGGTAAGCAGACTGCAGCGTCTTTACCAGGCGATCGATACGCTGGCTCAAAAAATGGGAAAGCATACCGTATTTTTGGGAGCGACCGCGCATGCTCATAAAATCCCTCAGCATATACTGGAGAGAGGTGATGTTCCCGTGAGAAAGCTGAACCGGCTCGATGGCGAGACCATAAGGAAGCATCTCTCCATCCCTATGCTCATGAACAAGGGCACGCAAAGGTGATACAATCCTCATGCATCCTCATGCATCCTCATGCCAACCTATGTGCGGAAGAATGACGCTTACTACCGGGATGAATATTCTGAAAAAACGATTTCATGCAACATATGAAGGCGATTTTCATCTGCCACGATATAATATCGCTCCGGGACAGAACATTCTTGCTCTATTAAATACTGCACCACAAACAATACGAGAAATAAAATGGGGATTTTCCCCGCATTGGGCAAAGAACCTCATCATCAATATCCGAGCAGAAAACCTGAGGGAGAACATGACTTTCAACAGACTTCTTGAAAACAACCGTTGTCTCATTCTTGCAGACGGATTTTATGAATGGAAACAAGAAAAAGGCACGAAAGAGCCGAGTTATATTTCACTGAAAACAAAGGAACCTTTTGCCTTTGCGGGGCTCTGGCAGGAAAAACCCGGGAAAATTGTTGAGTGCTCCATCATCACCGTGGCACCGAACGATCTCATGAGTGGAATACATCACCGCATGCCCGCGATACTCCAAGCTTCATGGGAAAATCAATGGATCGACTCCTCTTTCACCCATGGGGAATCGCTGCACTTTCTCCAGTCATATCCGTCAGAAGAAATGACTGTAAAAACAGTCTCCCGGCGGGTGAATTCCGCTATGTACGACGGACCGGAGCTCATCACTCCAGTTTCGAAAGCAGGTCCGTCATGAGGGATATGGGACTCTTCGCACAGGAACAACTGTTACCCTCAATAAGAAATAAGTGCACTATCCGGGGATTGCCGTGTCCGTTCACAGAGTGCCATATCCACCCTCATTCTTCCGGACGCCTGAGGTGCTTTTTCACGGTCTAATACCCGACATCCTGTGAGCTGATGAAGAAATTTCTCAGCATCATGCGAGAGAAAGGCCATATAGAATCGTGACCCGTCCGGGAATGCATCAACGATGTTCTGGGTCTTTTGAACTCCAATGATCTCCGGCACATTAGACAGGTCGATAAAGTCAACACCATTGAGGTCCATGTCTTGGGGCACATCTTCGAGGTCACCGATCACCACAGAGAATCTCCCATCGGCGACCACCTGTTTCATTTCCGTGCGGCGGAGACGAAAGAGAGCGTTCCTGGGGTCATTTTCATCAAATCTCCATTCCGGGTGTACTTGTCCCTTGATCTTCCTGGAAATAATATCCGGGAAGTGCGGAGTCCCCTCAGAGAAAAGAAACTCTATCCCTCTCGTTTTCATGAAACGGAGCAAGGCTTTCTCATCCTGAAGAAACGCATCGAGGAAGTCTGCCTGCGAACGGTTCTGATCGATCGCTGAAATACAGGATTTCCCCTTCGTCATCTCGACATAGAAAACAGGCCAATTTGCGCCGAGTACTGTAAGAATATTTCTCATGTCCCCGATATGATTCCTTTCCAGGAACGCCTGTTTCTTTTCATACGGTTCTGTCGGATGAATATATACCTTTTCTCTCCCGAATTTTTCAACATATGTTGCTTTTGTGCCTTTTTTTGCCCAGACAGGGAATGCGTACCCCTGAAGCGCATGATATCCCTCCGCATCTTCTCGTATGAGCGGAAATGTCTCCGAAGATTCTGCCGGCTGTCCTGTCAAATGATTTCCTTCTGCGCTTTCCACGTCATGTTTCCTGCGGATAATCGACTGCATTATTTCACGTCCCGTATGAATGATCCCGGATAAAATCCCAGGATGACCATTGGTCGTGGAAATCGCGGGTGGGACTTTTGAGTCCGTCCTATCGCGTGAAGGCGGTTCTTCTTCTCTGCCAAGCATACGCTGAAAATATCGTTATATTATTATACAAGGTCAGCCTTTAAATAGCCATATAGAATAGCATTTCAATAAACTCATGTTCATTGGGCCAAAAAAAGACTACCATCGAGGTAATTTCACAATATTTTTTCCTCTCGATATGGGAAATTCAAATGACAAGGCAGGCATTGATCGGGATGCCTCAGCCCAAAGGATGACTGTCGACAGGGTGGCTTCAGCCGATAAAGCAGCCGTTGACAAAAAGGCTTCGGCGAATAAGGAGGCAATTGACAGGAAGGCCTCATCCGATAAATCTGCAATCAATACCAAAGCATCAGCCGACAAATCCGCTCTTGAGACGTGATTTCTCGGGAATTGTCTCCCACAGAAATGAAATTCCGCACACACGTACCTTTTCGAGTCGTGCTCCATCTCCACACTTGCCCCTAATTCTGAAATTTCACCTCGAGACTCTTCGGATCGAAATAATCCAGCCTTCTCGATTCGGAGTGGATGATGAAGAGTCTTTTTTTCTTCATGAGTTCCTGAATCATCTCTTTCTCCATCACTCTCCGGTATATTTCTTCATACAACTGGTGCATTTCATCGTGCTCTGCTGGAGCGTCGAGATGGAAAAACACCGGCTGAATCCTCCCGTCCTTCTCATCCCTCGCCACCCGGTTATTGAGCGCAATAGAAATGAGTTTTATTGCCAGCGCTTCCCCGAGTTCCATATCATCAGGCATGACCTGTTCGAGGACGCTTGTCCCCGCAAGAAAGAATGCCTTATGGTGCTGGGAAAATCGGATGATATATTCATCATGGTGTTCAACATTGATCCCCGCCGGATTTCCTTTTCCCTTCCTCACGATGCCATGAGATTTGTCTTTATAATGGAGAGGATTGAAAAGTCCCTTCGCTGCTTTTGCAAGTTTGGGATAAATGGCAGAGAGGAGTTTTCCGCATTCCGCATCGACCACCCTTTCGTCTCCCCCAGTAAAGTGATGTGTCCGAATGATCCTTGTCCTTGGCGCAATCTTGGTATAGCGGTCTTCAAGAAACGCCTTCATCGCGAGCGCATTGATCGCGGTGAGCTGGAGTGCCTTCCTTGTGTCCGAATTATGGGCGCCGCAGCCATGATGATGGTCGTCGATGGGATCAATACTGTGGGACTGAAGTTCCAAGGCTACGGGATATCCCTCATGAGGGAGTTTTTTTATTTTTTCCCGGAGGAGATCCATGTCGGGGATTTTTTTGTTTTTTGTGATTGATGGTCCGCTCAGCCGGATGAGATCTTCAGCGGTCTTTTTTACCTCCCGCAAAATACCCTTGGGATAGTCTTCTCCGAGAAGGATTTTTTTTCCCGCGAGTACCGCCGCCTGAGAAATGATGAGCCGGTGACGGAGCTCCGACCCGAAAATCAATTCAAATTCGTGGAAAAGAAGCTTCCTGTCTTTTTTCCGGGACTGACGGGAAAGAAGTTCATGGAGGGCTTCCCAGGGATCGCGCGCATCATTTATCTGATCGAGGAGAAGGCTCATCTTGATCCCTGCCATAGGCTTCCAGCTGTCATGGAAACGGATGAGTGGGTCCCGCGCGAACATCTCCGGACCTCCGATCCGTCCGTCCGCACACTGGAAAAGGATCGTGGATTTTGGTGCTTCCTCATCATGTGCGAAGAGAAGGTAATAGAGGGCATTCTTCCGGAACTCCTTGAAGTCCTCTCTTGCCCTCTTGTTCCCTTTCATAAGAGCACTTATGAATTGCTCCGAAGTTTTACATTCTGCTCCCGATTCATTTGTTCTTTTCATGGATGATGGGATGAAACTCAAAAGTGATACTCCACCGCGCCCAGAGTATGAAAGACGGAATGAGAGAAAAAATCAAGCGTTCGCTTTTCTCTCATACAGATTTCGCGGTAAGAAAGAGAGAATTCATGACTCAGAAATCGATAAGACAATCGGAGTCTTGGCCAAATATTTCTATAAAATCGGAATGATGCACAAAGAAAAGAACCGGCTCCTGCCCCCCAGCAGGCCTCCGGCTCTTTGCCCCTTCATATGTTCAATCATATTTCGAAATTTAACTCGCTCCGGTCGTCGTCTGCGGCGGTTGCTGCTGGGCCTGTTGCTGAGCTGCTGCTGCAATAGCTTTCGCTTTCGCCTCTGCCTCCGCTCTCGCACGGGCTTCTGCTTCCGCCTTGATACGAGCGGCCTCAGCCTGAGCCAGTGCTTCATTTCTTTTCTGTTCATCGATCGCCGCCGTGTTCTGCGCGGGAGTGTTTCCGGATGGCGCAGGAGTTGGTTTTGGAGTTGCAGAGGCTACTGAATTTGGTTTCGGAACATATACTTGCGTCGGGACGGAGGGCGTCGCCATAGCAATCTCTCGTACTGCATCCTCTTGCTGGCGGGCGATGAGAAGACTTTCTCTCTCATTCTGAGGAAGAAGCGCGATGGTTCTCAGACTGCTCTCATCGCTCAGCCTCTCGTTCGCAAGAGCAATGATCTTTGCAGCCTGTCCGCGGGTGAGGAGGTCTCCGCCGCCGAATTTTCCTCCAAAATATCCGTTCACGATCCCGTTTTCCGCCGCATATTCCACAAGAGCCGCGTCCCAACCGATCTGGTCAAGATCGCTGAACTGGACCTCCGCAGGAGACTTGTTCATGAGATCTCCGCCTAATCCGTAATTCATGAGCGTGATCTTCACCATCTCCGAACGGGTGATCGGATCCTGGGGATGAAAACTTCCGTCTGACTTTCCCTGGACGAGTCCTGATTCATACGCTCCATTGATATAGGGAGCAAACCATTCGTCCGGAGAAACATCTGGGAAGTAAGAATCCTCACCTGTAGGAACATCACTATTCCTCATCCGCATCAGCATTTTGAGCGCTTCTGCCCTGGTCACCGGTTCATCAGCATGGAATGTGCCGTCCGGGTATCCGGAGATCACTCCACTTCTCATGAGCTCGACGAGAAAAGGTTTTGCGTAGTGGTCTGCAGGGAGATCTGAGAAGAGCTTTCCCCGTCCGTGAGGATTCGTGAGCGCACTCACCTCATCTCCGTCAGAGACACCGTCGTTATCCGAATCAGGATTTGATGGATCAGTCTGGAAGATGCCTTCTTCAAAGTCCGTAAGTCCGTCACCATCGGTATCCGGAGAGCCCTGAATCTCTCCATCTCCAAGCAATGATGCTGTCTTCTCTTCCGTGGTATCAGGTTCTGCATTCTCCGACTCCCTTGTCACGGACACTGACTCCATCGTGAAATTCCCCACATCGTCTATCGCGGTGACAAAGAACACATTGATCCCGACATCAAGATCCTGTTTTCCAGTCCCTTCTATATTAGGATTTCTATCGAGATTATCGCTCACCTTGGCGGTGATATTCACTTTCTCCGTGTCATAAGGGAAGACCGCTCCATCTTCAGGACTGGTGATCTGAACAACGGGAGACACGGTGTCGCGCACTATAACGGGTTGCGGATTGGTGTTTGCTGATCCATGTTCATATTCGTCATCATCTCTCTCATCTTTATCGCGGTCGTCTTCATATTGATGATCATATTCATCATCCTCGTCTTCATCCTCTGCATATGCCGTGTGAAAAAAAGTCCCTGGCGTTAATCCTGTTTGTTGCGCCACATACGCAAACCCCGAAAAGGAAAAGGCGAAAGCGAAAAAGCCGATGAATAACTTTTGGAATAATGATTTCGTATTCATATGTGGAAAGTAAAAGATTAAAACAAATCTATTATTACTCCCCAAGATTAAGAGAAGGTTAACAATCAGGAGAAATACTCTCTCCTGGTTTCTGTGATCATTCTCCCTTCTTTTTGCATTTTTTCAGATTTCTCTATAATCCCACTGAGAACTCGGCACCTCCGCTTTTTCGATTTCTCACGGAGATCCGGAATCCGTTCGCTTCAGCAAAACGCTTCGCGATCGCAAGCCCAAGTCCGAATCCATCGGTGGAACGCGATTTATCGCCCCGGAAAAAGCGGTCAAAGAGATGGGGAATGTCTTTTGTCGCTATTCCGGTACCGTTGTCCGCGATCCTGAGGACATTCTTATTGAAAGAAATCTCTACCTTCCCGTTCTTTCCTGAAAACTTATACGCGTTCCAGACAAGATTCCAGATGACCTGGCGAAAAGATACGGGCTCAACCCTAATCGTTGAATCCTGAGGAATAGTCATTTCCCTCGTTATTTTTTTCTCGGAAAAATGACTTCCGATTGTGTCCATTATTTTATTGACCTCTTTGGAGAGACGAAATTCTGATTTCTGCTTCTCATCAAACAGAGTATCTTCATATCGTGCGAGCTGAAGGAGGGAACTGATGAGTTCGTTCATCTTCTGGATTTCCTCTTTTGCCTCTCCGATCTTTGAGATGTTGTGTGTCCTTTCCACGAGCTGGAGTGTGGTATCAAGCGCGGCAATAGGAGTCCGGAGCTCATGCGAGGCGTCATGGGTGAATTGTTTCAGGCTGAGCACGGAACGTTCGATCCGCGCAAACATCTCATTGAGGTCTTCAGAAAGTTCTCTGATCTCATCGTTTTTCGGCCCTTTGACCGGCAGTCGTTCACTGAGATTCTGGACAGTTATCTTCCGGGATTTTTCCGTGATCTCGCGGATCGGGGCCAGAATGTGCCATGAAAAACTATAACCGGCGACAAAGATCACAAGCGATGAAACGGCAAGGATGATGAACCCGATTTTCAGAAAGAGCCGTTCGAGGTCAGAAAGTCGTGTGACATCGATCGCAATCTGGAGCACCCCTCCGGATTGGGAAAAAGAAGAACTGATGACGAGAAAGTCATTTTTTCCTTCGGAAAAGAAGACAGGATCGCTCTTTTCGGATGAAAGGCTTGTCGGAAATTCTTCTGAAGCGAAGATTTCTCTGCCATTCTCATCATAATACCGGAAATAAGTGAGCGCCCTTGATGATTCATTGAAAAAGTCACGGAGTCTTGCATCGATACCTGAACCATTGTCGTTATCATCATCTAGCCTCTCTTCTGAATCATCGCCCGTATCCTCTGATTCATGAATCTCCTGAGTTGTGACTTCCTTCTCCACCGCACCGATAAGTCTGTAGAGTTCATCTTTTTCCAGCCCCATCCATGAAATATGCGAAAAATAGAGGATCGCTCCCATGATGAGAGCGATGATGAACACAACAAGTGCGGTAAAGAAGACGGCGATTCTGAGGCGGGTGGAGAGCATCATTCTTCTGGAAAAATCTCAGGGACCATGTATCCGGCTCCGCGTACAGTTTGAATCACGTTTTTACCGAGTTTTCTCCGGAGAACAGCGATGTGGACTTCAACAGTGTCCGAATGGAAGAGTCTCTCCTCATCAGAAGATCCCCACACCGAATCGAGGATTTCCGTGCGGGATCGTATCCTCCCGCGATTACGAAAGAGGTATTCAAAGACCGCGAATTCTTTCGGCGAGAGCGAAATGGAGCGGCCTTCGGAAATGATCTCCCGAGTAGTGAAATTAACCGAGCATTTCCCGCACCGGACGATTTCTGATTTTTCTGATGCTTTCCTTCGGAGGAGCGCCCGGACGCGGGCAAGGAGTTCCTCAAAAGCGAATGGTTTTGTGAGAAAGTCGTCCGCGCCGAGGTTGAGGCCTTCCACTCTGTCTTCGATTTCCCCCCGCGATGTGAGCATGAGGATGGGGACATCATTCCGCGATGCCCGGATCCTCCTGCAGACCTCCATTCCGTCGATCACCGGGAGATTCAAATCCAGGATGATGAGCCGCACATCTCCCTCCTCAGCAGTCTTCACTGCCGAGAGACCATCACGGACATGGACGACGTCAAACTTTTCCAGTCTGAGGAATTCCTCAATATTTTTTCCGAGGCGAAGGTGATCTTCGACGACAAGGATCTTCGGCATGATTTATTGAGAAAGTTTTTCTACGACGACAAACGCAGTCCCGACATTTCCGGAAGCATCGGTCGCCGTCACGATGACGGAATTGAACCCCTCCGTGAGAATAAATTTCCCCGTGCCATCGACCTTGGGGTTTTTATCGACGGCATCCCAGACATTTGCTTCAACCATAACCGATTCCGTCCCCGCGGGGAACTGCTCGCTGTCTTTCGGTGAAGAGATCTCGATTTTCGGCGGATCCCGATCGACGGCAGCGGGTTCTTCAGGGGGGATCGCGGGAGTGGGATTTATATCCCCTTGGCCAGCAGTCTTCTTGGAATGGGAAAACTCATAATACGAAAGCTCCTTTGTTCTGGGGAATTTTGAAGAAAATACTTTCCCGGAAAAAGCGTCAATGATGATCTTTCCCTGGCGTCCGTCCTTCTCCGCCATGACAAAGATCGCCGGATGGAATTCTTTTGATCCGTACCAGGAATAATAGACGGCCACGTCCGCGTAGGCTTCCCGAACATAATTTTCAGCATCGATCCTCTGTATTTTTCCGTAGAAGTCATACTTCGTCAGGATTGCACCCCCGATTCCTTCCTGAAAAAAAACAGCCGCTCCGACCACTACTGCGAACACAGAGAGGAGAAAGCTCTTCACAGGACATTTCTTCATGTCGTAAGCTAAGAATGCGAGGACAAAAAAGAAGAGAAGAACACCGATTGAAATAAAAATGCTATTCATGGTCAGTCAGAAATGGTGCGGAAAAAGTTGATCTGGAATTTTTGGAAAGAGAGGATCCAGACAATGAGGAGTACGACTGCTGGAATGACCGTCTCCAGTACGTCATGAGAAAAGAAAGCCCCCTCGCGGAAATACCGTATGAGGATGATGTGGATAAGTCCGACAAAGAAAAATGGGTAAACGAGCCGATGGAGCCGCTTCCACCAGACTTTCAGGATCCGCAGGGAGAGGACGTTTGATGTGATGAGGAGCAGGAAGGAAATAATCGCTCCGAGAGCCCCCCAAAAGAAATGGTGCGTGGGGTCCCAGATATAAGCATCGAAGATACTGGAGAAAAAAGGAATGTCATTGCTCAGGAAATATCCCCAGACATGAGAGAGGACGAGAGAAGCCGTGAGGATCCCACCCTCCTTCCGGAGCGGAAGGAGTGCACGGAAGAACCTGATATCCGGGAAAATATCTCCGAGCGGACGGAGGAAGAGAAGAGAAAAGAGGAGGTACCATCCGTATGTTCCTATGTTCCGAAAATCGTCCGGAAAGAAGTAAATTCCCACAGGGGGAACGATCGCGAGGAAGATGAAAACTTTCTGAAGGAAAGGGAGGTATGGGGCTTTTCCGTCGAATACAATTTCAGAAACAGAGGTTTTCATACACCAGAAGTAAAATGTTCTGAAAAGATATTCTCTGCAGGGATCTTCTGATTCAAGAGCATCGATGAAGTCTCATCCACCATATCAGGATTCCCGCAAATATAGAATTCCGCGTCTTTCGGGAACGAAAGGAGGGGGAGCAGGCTCGTCACCCTCCCTGAAAAACCGAACCATTCCGTACCGGGTTTTGAAACGGTCACCATCGGGATGACATGGGGGAACCGTTCGTTTGTTTCTTTCATGAGAAGCGCGTCTCTCTCATGCCGGACTCCATAGAGAACGAGACTCGGAATGTCCTCGGGAAGGCGTGACAGCATGAGATGGATCGGAGCGATCCCGGTCCCGGTGGCAACGAATATTTTTGGCGACTGTGTATCCCTGAGGATGAATTTCCCCAGGGGGCCGCTGAATGAGATCACTTCCCCCTTCCTGATTTTCCTCAGGAACTGGGATCCTCTTCCGTTTGGAGAGAGTCGTATACAGAGGGAAAACTCTGTGTCCGAGACGGTGTAAAGGGAGTATGACCTCAAGAACTCTCCCTCTCCGTCAGACAGATGAAGAGTGATGAACTGCCCGGGGAGAAAATCCATTCCGGGATTCCGGAACGTGAATATGCTCACCTCCTCTGTGATATCTTTTTTGCTCAAAAATTCCGCTCCTGATCTCCCTTTTGAAAGAGCTTTTTCTTTTGAATGAGAGAAGAAGTTTTTCATGCCGGTGAATATCCCCAAAGCACCTGTCTCCTTCCCGGCCTTTTCGTTGTCAGTATGGCTTTCCTTCGATTCTTCATTACTCGCATCCTTCGCATTGCTCTTTGAATCCTCCTCCATCCAGGAAATGACATTCACCGGACATTGAGCTATGGCAAGATCGACATCTGCCCTGTCTCTGGCGTAATTGAGATCTTCATTCTTCGGACGTGATTTCCCGTCCTTCATCTCAAAGATGCGGGGGCAGACTCTCGTACAGTTTGTACATCCGATGCAGTTCGGCCGGTCAACGAACACTTGTTTCACGGTGTGGGGGATGATAATGCAATAAGAGCTCCTGCAGCGTCGGAAGTGTAGAAAAAACGGCCCGTCGCATTATGGCGTGCAAGGAAATCATTCCCTTCTTCCTCTCCGAGGAGAAATGCGATGGTGGCAAATGCATCTGCGTCCATAGTCGTTTTTGCCTGAACACTCACCATGATGAGATCGGTCGGAACATTCTCATTCGTTTTCCCGGAGACAATATGATGGTACGATTTCCCGTTCATCTCCCAGTGGCGGCGGTATGATCCGCTGCTTGCGAGCGCTCCATTCGACAAATGGAAAACATCAATGTTCGTGCTCTGCGCGACAGGGTTTTCTGCCCCGATGGTCCATGGTTTGCCGTGGAAGAGTCCTCTCGCATAGAGATCTCCCCCTGCGTTCACGAGGAAGTCCGGAAAATGACCATCAAGAAGAGAAACCGCTTCATCAACGGCAAATCCCTTCACGCATCCCCCGAGGTCAAGATGGGCGTTCTCGGGAAGAATGACTTTTTTCTTTTTCCTGTCCCTTTCAATTCGGGAATAATCGAGTGAAACCTCTGCCTTCTCCTCTTTGATTTCTCCGGAATGGAAATCCATTGAATACCCTTTCACGTCGAGTCTCACCAGCGGGTTAAATATTCCTTCCGTGTCCAGAGCGAGGGCCAAAGCATAATCAAGAATATCCCAGAAGAGTTCTGAGACTTCCATTTCCCCCGATGCGTTCAGGTGTGAGAGCTCTGATCCCGGATCAAACCGGGAGAACACCTTTTCAAGGAATCGAAACCTGGAAAAAACTTCTTTAGCCATTGCTTCCGCTCTTTGTTCGTGAAAATGCTCATCTTTCGGGATGAGGACTTCTACTTGTGTGCCCATGATTCTTTCCTGTTTTGAAAACATCGTTCTTCATTATCCGGATACGACCTTAAAGAAAGCTTAATAACTCATTTGATTTCATGGAATCTCATCATCTGACGATCTGAGAGATATTTCACACATTACGCTCCTCCTTGATTCCCCACAAACAGGACTGCTTGCGTACAAAGCCAATTAAGAGGAAAATTTCTCCGCTCTCATTGATCTTTTTTTTGATTTTTTCTGATTCCATGATCATCAAAAATACCCGTCAAATCCTTTCCTGTGTTCCATATATCTTTCTTTTTTCCCTTGCCACTGTCTCTTTTATCATCCCCTCCTCTGCGGCCGGAGCCGTATCAGTAGACAACGTGAAGACTTCTGATGTGAACGAAAACGGGAAAATCGACCGGATCATTGTTGAATTCTCCGGTGCCGCAAAAGACAACGGTATGTACAGAAGCGGCTCGGATTCGAATCCCGGTCTTATCACAGAGGACTATGATCTCGTCTCCGTTTCCGGGAACAATTCGGATACACTCACCTACACCATCGAGGAAAAGTCGTCGGAAGATACAGGAGCGTCGCCATCCGTGACGTTCGACCCTGATAATTTTACGGATCTCTCGACCTCGGGAGCTCCATCAGACGCGTCTGACGGAGCTCCGCCCGCGATCATGAAGGCGATCAGGACTTCTGACACGAAAATCACCGTCACCCTGAGCGAATCCGTTGACCGCACCCAGATTACATCCTCAACTTTTACCATCACTGAAGGCTCTGCAGATGATCTCGGGAGCAAAAGCATTACCGCGATCGAAAATACGGGATCTGGAAACACAGTCATTATCACCATAGTCGGACCGATCAAATCGAGCTTCGGCGACCAATATGGGAATACGATCAAACTGAGCGGAAAGAATGTGCTGAAAGATCCTTCCGGAAATTATAACTCCCTTTCCTATCCCCCTGAGTTCTCCATTCTCGCGAGTGAGAGCGGAGGAGGAACGAACAAAAAAACCGTCACGGTGAGCAAGGTGATCACAGGAGATAATGACGGAGACGGATTCATCGATCGTCTCTTCATCACCTTTTCCGAAGGAGTGACTGATACCACGGATTATGAAGGAGGACAGGATTCGTCTCCCGGACTCAAGGTAACGGGATACGATGTGAGGAGATCGGTCGGTTATGGACTCCCGACTCTTACCTATCTTCTTGAAGAGAATTCCACTCCGGATACGGGGGCGACACCGACTGTTTCCTATAATGCCTCAAAATTTGAAAATGTGAATGAGAGCGTCTTTGGGATCGTCCAATCGCCGAGCAAAGCGGACGATGGAGCTCCTCCTGCGATTGCAGAAGCGGCGGTGCGTTCCGAAACAGAGATCATTGTCGTTTTAACCGAACCGGTGAAAACAGAGACCCTCCAGGACATGGATTTTTCGTTCACGGATGACAGCATGAATAACCTCGGAGATACGGCGATCACGAATATGGTTTTCCTTGAAGTCGCCGACAGCAAAACAAAAGTGGCTCTTTTTACGATCAAGGGGCCGATCACGACTCCATTTTCCAGCGGTTCTAAGAATGTTGTAAAACTGAGGGGAGCCCACATGATCGAGGACCCCCAGGGAAATGACAACCTGAAATACGACACGGTCACGATCAAAGATTCTGAAGACGACCTCTCCGAAGATGTGAGCGACGAGGAAGGCGAAGACCCGGACGAAGAGGAGGAAGAAGTGGACACCGGTGTGCAGGGAGATGTGCTCACCGCAGTTGCGGAAGACACGGACGAGAACGGGAAACTCGATGAGATCACCATCACTTTCGGCATCAAGGTGATCGACCGCGGAGTGTATAAATCAGGCCTTGATCTCGTCGCCGGGGTAAAACTCGATAATGAGGATTACGATATCATCACGCACAAGGAGTCGAGAGCGAGCGCCACACAGACATATATCATCCGGGAACGTTCCGAGGATGACCTTGGGACTGATATCCCTCTTCATTTCGTCGCAAAAAATATTTTGAACGAGGAAGATGAAGAAATCAGCATCTCGAGGGCTCCAAAATTTGCCGTGTCAGAAGATCCGGAGGGAGAAGAAACTCCCCCTCCTGAGGATGAAGAGGACACAGAAACACCTCCGGAGGATGAACTCAGTGGATACGATTTTCCCGATACCGAGACGAACACATGGAGAAAATCGATAGCCTATTTAAAGAAACTGGAACTCATCGAGGGGTATGCCGATGGAGACTATAAGCCATTCAAAAAGATCAACCGCGCGGAATTCACGAAGATCATCATTGAGGGGAAATATGGAGACGATGTCGATCTTGATCTTTTCATCCAGGACTGTTTTCCGGATGTGAAAATGGGAGACTGGTTTTCAAAATATGTCTGCTTCGCGAAGGCGACCGGTATTTTGAACGGATATCCTGACGGAAATTTCAAGCCGGAAAACACGATCACTGAGCCGGAGGCTCTCAAGGTGATCCTGAAAGCTTTTGGAGAAAATATCGATACCTCTTCCGGTCAGTGGTACGAGTGGTATCTGAACCATGCGGCAAAGATCGGAATGCTCTATTTCCAGAAAGAGAATGCTTCTGAATATGAGATCAACCGCGCGGAAATGGCGTATTTTATGGCCTGGCTCTTCTCGCGAGAAGACGAGAGTCTCGAGGAGCCCGTCGATCAGATCACAAGTTTCTGAGGAGAAACGGGTCTGCAAGGAGGGGTAATTCATGAATTGTCCCTCCTTTTTTATTTTATATTCATTTTTTCTCTTGCATTTTTCATTCCTCTTCTCTATATTCTCCATCGACTTTGTAGACATATATGAAGCTCACCACCAAGAGCGAGTATTCCCTCCTCGCTCTTCTCTACATCGCACGGCATGAAAAAAACGGATTTATCAAAATCGAAGATATATGTGCTGATGGAAGTATCCCGAAGAAATATCTCGAGCATCTCTTCTCGATCCTCAGGGGAAGCGGGTATCTCAAGACAAAGCGCGGAGCTGAAGGAGGGTATAAATTATCTAAACCGGCGAAATCGATCTCTGCCGGAGAGATCATTCGTCTCATGGACGGCGCGCTTGCTCCCACAGAGTCGGTGAGCAAGTATTTTTACTCAGAGACTCCACTCGGAAAAGAGAAAAAACTCATCAGTGTCCTTCAGGAGATCCGTGATTATATTTCCGATCGCCTGGAACATCTTACTCTTGCTGACCTCATTTAATCCTTTTTTGATTCTTGTCATGGGACTCACTCCTCTTCTCATCATGCCGATTGCATTCGTCTGCGAGTTCGTCGATTCTACTTTTGGAATGGGATACGGGACTACGCTCACTCCCATCCTCCTCATGATGGGATATGATCCTCTCCAGATTGTTCCCGCCATCCTCGTCTCTGAATTTGTCACCGGCATCACGGCGGCGACATTTCATCACAATGTCCAAAATGTGACATTCACGAGGAAGTCCATTGATACAAAAGTCGCCCTCGTTCTCAGTCTCCTTTCCGTCATCGGCGTCATCGCCGCCGTTTTTGTCGCGCTGTCCATTTCAAAAGAAATGCTCAGGCTCTGGATCGGTATCATCGTGATTTCCATGGGCTTCGTTATTCTCGTAACATATTATCTGAAGCCGAAATTCTCATGGTTCAAGATCACCTTTGTCGGTATTGTTGCCGCATTCAATAAGGGGCTGAGCGGTGGCGGCTACGGACCACTCGTCATGGGAGGCCAGATCCTTTCCGGAACAAAAGTAAAGAGTGCGATCGCAATCACTTCGCTCGCGGAAGCGATGACCTGCATTACTGGGATCATCGTCTACGCGATCATGAAACCTGATACGGATTGGAGTCTCGCCCCATGGCTCATGGCCGGCGCGATCCTTTCTGTTCCTCTTTCCGCCCATACATTGAAAAAAATGACCGAGGCGAAAGTAAAGATCATCGTTGCGATCATCATTCTCGCACTTGGTGCGTATACCATCTGGCAGGTGATCGCGAAATAAGCTCATTATTCATGGAAAAGGGCGAAACTTCCCGATACCATATCACTAATGCGGGGAGTTTTTCCCGGATGCAGGTCTCTCCATTCTTTTCCCTTTTCTCCTTCCATGTCAGGAACCATCCCCGTCTTCCGTCCGGTGACACTCGAGGACAAAACACTGTTCGATTCGTATCTCAGCCGGTATCCTCAGGAAACTTCTGAGTATTCGTTCGCGACGATCTTTGCGTGGGCTGAGCTCTACCACACTCTTTTCGCTGAATACAAAGAGCACCTCCTCATTTCTTTCCGCGGACTTCAGGATTGCCATCTCGGTCTCGCTGCCCCTGTCGGTCCGCATCCCGAAAAAATAATGAAGGAAGGGATTACTGGATTCACCAAATACTGCTGGGAAAGGATTCCCGATGCGTTGAAAGAAAAAATTACGTGTCCGGTACGATTTCATGAGGATCGTGATAACGCGGACTACATCTACCTGCTCAAAGATCTCCGTGAACTTCCCGGACGAAAGTACGACGGGAAAAGAAATTTTATCAGGAAATGTGAAACCCTTGCCCCAGAAGTGAAGCCGCTTTTTCCGGACATGATTCTCGACGCAATACAGATTCAGGAAGCATGGCTCGCAAAGAAATCTCATGACCCGTCAGCGACACAGGAGAGCACTGCTCTCATCAAGGCCCTGGAGAATTTTGATGAACTCCATCTCTCAGGAATTGGCGTCTTCATTGAAGGAAGGCTTGCCGGATTTGCGGTCGGGGAGGAACTGAATCCGACGACCTTTGTGGAACATTACGAAAAAGCAGACGGCTCTTATTCCGGGATTTACCCATTCCTCCTCCGGGCATTCGCCCGATCGCTCCCGGAAAAATATTTGTATTTGAACCGCGAGGAAGATCTCGGGATTCCGGGGCTCAGAAAAGCAAAAATGAGTTGGCATCCCCATTCCATCCTCATAAAATGGAAATGTCCCGGGAAATCTTCTTCAGCAGGTTAATATTTCTCACGGGCTCGGAGGCATCTGTTGAAGATCTTCATTTGTGCTTTTCACGCGGATGAGGGAAATGCGGTAGTGTTCTCGTCGGATGTCATAGAGCTCCCTCATGATATCATAACGGGTCATTTCTCCTGTGGGGTCAGAAAGGATGAACGTGTGGATGGATCGGCCTCTGGGATCATCCGTCTCCAATCTTTGCCCGATGACTTCCCAATGAAATCCCGCTTTTATAAGCCTCTTTTCAAATGATCGTTGAATATCCTTTTCGGGGGGAAGTGAAATCTCAATATGGATCGGACTGATGAGAGTGATGCGGGGATCCTCAGAAAGCATAAGAGGAAGATTCACGTTGCCGTTTTCAATCGCCCTGTAGAGATCCCTGTTCTCTGAAAAATTATTCCTCTCCTTCAGCATCTCAAAAAACTCTTCCTTGTTCGCATAATACTGAAGCGGAGCGATGAGGGAAAAAGCTCTCCTGATGGCGTCCGATCCCATTTTTATGATCTCTCCTTTGTCTCTCAGCTGAACTTCTTCGTATCCAAGCTCCTGAAGCTGAATGAGGATCTTGAGGAGATCATAAAGGGTAAGCTGATTATCTCCCTTTTGAGATGACGGAAGGTCAATATCTATTCCTGCTTCTTCCTCATGCGTGTCCTCATGTGCGCGCTGCACCCGAAAAAGGACCCTCGCTTTCGACGAATCATCCATCGAATATCTGTCAACAGAGAAAGGAGGATTAATGTTCAGTCCAGACTGAGCGAGGATCCCCGAGAGTTTGCTGAACTCTCCTCTTCTGTTTGGAAGAACGACATCGACATTCCAGATTTGACGGAGGGGGTCCTTCTCCAGATATTCTGCAACAATCGCCAAAACATCGATTTCTCCGCTTCCAATGATCTCCATCTTTTCATCATGGGTACCCTTCTTCCGGTACCGTATGCTCACTCTGCCCTCATCAAGGATCCGGATGATCTCCTTTTCGGGCATGAGCACGAGCCGGGCGACTCTTTTTACATACCGCTTGCCGAGGGCAATGAGCCTTGCGGAGTTTGTTTTCTCATCTCCCTTCTCAGATGAAGGATTGCGGAGCCGCGATCGAAGGATGGATTTCCCGGATCTCGAACTCATAAAAGACACCCATTCGGGACTTATGGGGTCATCTTCTCCGGGAGAAAGTGTTTCGATATGGATCTTGTCGCCCTGTTGGAGCGGGGCAAGGAGAGGAAGTTCCATTTCTTCCATCCCGCGCTTCACCATCATCGATTGTGCGCGGGCAAGAAGATTATCATGAATGGCTTTCGTGAAATCGAGACCCGTTCCTTCTCTCGGAATAGAAACAATGTCATTGTCCTTTGTGAGAACCTGAATTTGATTCCGGAATAATCCTTCCGCTGCTTCAAATATTCCGCGCATCGAGGGATCAACAGTTTTCAGAATTTCTGAGATCTCGCGTCGGAGAGATGGCGGAGTGCCATCCGAACTCTCTCCTCCTCTTTCGGGAGAATCAATGATCCTCGAGAAAAAATCTCCCCGCTTGAGACGTTCTCTGCTCAGGACATCATTGATATGAAAAACAAGCTCCCCCCCGTATTTCTTGTTCGTCGTACTGAGAAGAATTCCTGCTCCATAGGGAAGTACTTTCACCGTGTATTCATGTCCGTCGCAGAATTCATGCTCGATAAAATATTTTACCTGTTCCACATCGTTTTTACCACGGACGCTGATATCGATCATGAACTGGGGATCGAATCTGCTGATGGGGAGATCATCGATTGTGAGTTCTGCCACCGGCTTATTCGATGCTGCATTCTCCAGAAATGTTACAAACCGGTAGGGGGTGATGCTGATCGACTCGATCCCTTCCTGGAAACAATTCTCAACGCGGCCTGGGCCGATTTCAACGACATGACCTCTGTTGAATCTTCCGATGATCATTTTCCAGTTTGCATCATCTTTGCCGCAAAAATCACCCATCTTCCCTTCCATTGTCATATCAAAGTGTTCGAGTAATTGTGGATTAATCCACCTCACCGCCAAACGTGCGAGTCTTTCATGGACATCTTTCATCCTGAGAACTCTGGCGAGCGGGATGTAGACATCGAGCGTCTCCTGTCCGATTTTTTTCTGCTTTTCCGGAGAAAGCCCGTCGAGCGTCTCCAGGTTATGGAGACGGTCCATAAGCTTGATGATGATGGCCTTTAATCTGTCCCGGCTTGCCTCGAGAAGCCTCCCGAATGTTTTCTCCTTTTTTCCCTCCGCATCCCCTTCGTCTTCTTTCGTCAATCCCCTGACATTGTGCAGGACCTGCGCCATGAGGTCTTTCATCCGGTCATGCCACCCCCCAATCTCTTCGAGGAGATCCATGTAGAGGAGGACTGAAAAGAGGTCTTTCTCCTCACAATGAGACTTGCTCCAGAATTCACGAACGGCTTTTCTCGCTGCTTCAGGAAGCGAAGTGTAATACTCATCCTCGGCAATGTCCTTCCAGCTTTTTACATGGAACCTCATGAATCCGTCATCTTTGTCGTATGAGCGGAAGAAATGGCGGATCATCTCTTCTGAAAGTTCTCCAGCATCTGTTGACACTTGGATCTCCCTTCGGGAAACAAGACCTTTGTTTAAATCCTCCAGATGATCGTGTTTCGTGGCGCTGATGGTGCTCGTAAGTCCGATGTATCCGTATTCGACGAGATTGTGGAGAACCCCCCAGAGATGCGTGGTGTAGGAATCTCTCGTTTCTCTCCAGAGGAGAAGGATCTTTCTTTGAAGATCATCGGAGAGCGAAATACTCTGCATTGATTGTACGAGTTCACCTCTCGTTTGTGCATGGAACACCAGATTCCCGTCATTCTCCGCATCCCCTTTCCCCTTCCAGATCATCTCCCTTGTCCCTTGCGGTAACTCCTGAAACACCTCCCGGATGAGCTCCGGATTTGCGGAACTTTTTAATACACCAGTTCCTGTCCCTCTTTTTCGATCGCGATGAAGATACATATCATAGAGCCACTCTGCGATCCTGATAACGGTCCGCACTTTTTCGGTCTCATCGTCCCCTGGGGATACGCCGAGTTCTTCTCTCCGATTCTCAATTGCCATAAGCTCCTGAAGCATTCTTCCCCGCTCTTCGGTGACGACTCTCTGGAACTCATGGGTGTCGAAATTCATTTTTCCCAGAAGCACGGTCTCGCTATGCCCACTGATGTGCCCAGTGACAAATGTAATCATCTCATCAAATGCCTTCTCCTTTCGGACGCTGGATTCCTGAGACAACATTTCCTCAATTAAGAAAAAGATTCCTTGGAAAGTGAAGATTTATACTCTTTTTCACGTATGAATTCAAGCATTTTCATTCTCTTTCATCGCTTGGACTCGGAATTGGAATTCATCTACACTTCCCACAAGGAAAACGGATTTTCCGGCAATTTTCCATTATTTTCACAGGAGAAGATGATGAAAATCACAAAAGATGACCAGTCGGCGTTCAATGAAGAGGTGAACATGTCCTATCTCCCGAAAGACCTTCCTCTTCTCACGAACAGGCAGATCATTAAGCATTATGTCTCCTCTCTCCTTGTTTACGGCACCGCTCTTTTCGTCGTTTGGAACAACCACTGGTACGGGCAACTCCTCTCCGCGAAACTCTTCGGCAAAATTCCCATTACCGGAATACTGCTCGCGATGTATATCGCCTATGTTTTGATCGCCCCTTTCGTGTACATGCTGAGCCGGCCCAAGTCGCTCTGGCGGTCAAAGCCGCTCCTTATCATAGGCTATCTGAAACGATTTTTTCTTCTGGGAAGAGAGGGAAGGAAGTCTTGGATCTCAGGAAAATCAAAGGATATCCTCCCGACCCGTGACGAGCGACAGGCGCTTCTTTTCTTCTTCGTCAAATTCTTCTTCGGCCCGCAGATGCTCCAGTATGCACTCACAAACTTCACACTCCTCCACGACTTCCTCATTTCAAATCTCTCCACATCGTTTTCTGCTCTTCTCGACGCGGGCAAAGATATTCCGAGAGAAGTGTGGATCGCATTTCAGACGAATCTCTATGCGTTTCTCATTACGAGTTTCTTTTTCATCGATACGCTCATTTTTGCGTGTGGATATTTCTGGGAAGCAGGATTTTTGAAAAACAAGCTCCGATCCGTCGAAGATACTGCTTTCGGTATTCTCGTTTGTCTTATCTGCTATCCCCCGTTCAATACTTTCACCTCCACAATCCTGAACTGGGTGCCTTCCGATCAGGCTACTTTTTTCAATGATCCGTCGCATACATTGACGTGGGTATTCCGATGGACTGCTCTCTCTTTTCTCCTCATCTACACTGCAGCATCCGTTGCGCTCTTCACCAAAGCGAGCAATCTCACGAACCGGGGGATTGTTACGATTTTTCCGTACAACATCGTCCGCCATCCCGCGTATATCGGAAAGAACCTCCACTGGTGGCTCACGGGAATTCCTGTCATCGCAACGTATATTGCGGTATCGAGAGACACCGGAGAACCGTATCTCTGGGGAATGCTCGGTATGATTTTCAGCCTCGCCTCCTGGACATTCATCTACTATCTCCGTGCCGTGACGGAGGAACGCCATCTTATGAAAGACCCTGATTACCGCGCGTATGTTGCGAAGGTGAAATACCGCTTCATCCCCGGCGTTTTTTAATTCTCTGTCCCTATGCTGAAAGACATTTCTCATTTGTATTCAAAATTCCGGGAAAACGGTTTTGAGGTATCAGAACATGAGACCATGGACGGGGTTCCTCTTCTCGCATCTTGCCGGCAGACAAATTTTTCATTCACAAAATTTGGATTTGCAGAGACTTTTTTCATTTTCCGGGAGATCTATGAAAATTCCGCGGAGGCGGTTCGGATTTTTTCCTCTCAGGCTTTCGCATACGCACAAAAGAACCGGAAAATCCACCTCCCCTGCGGTTTTTTTGAATCGGTGTGGGTGTTTCCGGTGGCGATCATGCAAAACCCTTCTCCTGAAGTCATTTCCTCAGTCGAAGAGAACGCTCCAAGAAAACACTGGGCGGCAGGGGAAATGCCCGTCATCATGAATGCACGTTCAGGAGCTCTTTCGTATTACCGGAAAACTCCGATCTGGGGATACGCGTATTATGCCGGATTCCGGAAACAGATTGAAAAATACTTATTCCTTGAGCGGGGGATGGCTTCCTGAGATCAGAGCTGCTGTCTCAGGACCTGCAGGACTTTTTTCGATACTATGGTGAGCAATTCTTCATCAGAAGCCTCGCGGATACCGGCAATCGATCCGAACTTTCTGAGAAGTTCCTTCTTTGTCTTCATACCGATCCCGGGTATATCGTCGAGGACGGACTTCTGCTGGCGCTTCTGCCGGAGGTTCTGCTGGTAGGCGAGTGCGAATCGGTGCGCTTCATCACGAATTCTCTGGAGAAGTTTTCCTTCCGGAGATTCTTTTTTGATATCGACCGGCTGTTTTTTTCCGGGCATGAAGATCTCCTCTTCTTTTTTGGCGATCGAAATGAGGGCGATTTCACGAGCGAACGGAACAGTATTGAGCACCTTCTCTGCAGCACCGAGCTGTCCTTTCCCTCCGTCGATGACAATGAGGTCCGGGAGGATGGTGAGACTTTCGTGCTTAATTTTTTTCCCGAATTTCTTGAATACAAAAAGATTGTCGATCGTCGCAAGATCTTTAAAAAATGACGGCAGTTCTCCCGCGCGTTCAAATCCAAAATTGATGAGCTCATCGATGCGATCGGGATTCTCTTCTTTCACAAATATTTTATTGAGGTCGGATTCTTCAACACATTTTGCGATGAGAAAAAAATCATAGCGCTCATCGCTGATCTCCGGTCTCATGAACCACCGGATGTATTCCGATTCCTTTTCCCACTGGAACCGAAAAAGCACTCCCACGACCCGCTTCTCATTTTTGAGAATGAAGAAATCATCTTTTGTCGGTCTTTTTTTAGGCCTCACTCCGTTTCTTTTCAGAATCTTCAGCGACTCGACGAGGTCTTCTTTCGCGATCGGCTTCTGGATCTTGTATGAAGCGGGGAGAACCCTTTTTATGTGCCGGAGTCTCCTCATGAGGACTTCTTCCATGCTTTTGAAATCATCGACTTCACCGTGCTCTATCGTCTGGAGTTTGAAGTGGCGGTAATGGGAATTCTTTGCTTCCCCGTTTTCAAAAACGACCATGGATGCGACCGTATCCGTTCCTCCGAAATGGGAGATATCATAGCATTCCATCCGTTTCGGGATCTTTGCGAGTCCGAGTGCTTTCTGGAGGGATTCAAGATTCTTTTCTGGTGATTCTTCATGTTTGATGAAGCTTGCCGCATTCCGGACGGCATACGCTTCTGCGTTTTTTTCCGCTAACTTCAGGAGATCGAACCGCTTTCCTTTCTTTGGAAGGGATATCTCCGCCTTTGTCCCCCAGCTCCTCGTGAAAAATCCTTCCCATGATTCCCTTTCGGCTTCCGGAAAGATCTCTCCTGAAACAATAAGATATTTTGGAAAATCTGCGGCACGATCCGCATGTTCCCGGAAAAACGCGGAAAGAGTCTCCAGTGCGTCTTCTCCCTCCGGACAGGGAAGGGTAAACGTTTCAGAGTTGATGACTTTTCCGTCTCGGATCTGAAAGACATGAAAAAAGGCATGGGCAAACTTCTGGACCGCTCCGATAACATCCGCCGAGAACTCATCGGGCGCGGAGACGATCTGTTTTTCGGATATCGAGCGGACGGAGAGGTAGAGATCACGAATCCGGGCAGCTTTCTCAAACTCCTGTTTTTGAGCCGCCTCTTTCATCCTCGATTCGAGATCCCTGAGGACGCCGCCGGTATCTCCTTTGAGGAACTTGACCGCCTCTGCAATGCGACTCCGGTATTCTTCCTTTGAAATATTCCCGATGCAGGGACCGGAGCATTTCTTGATATGGAAATTGATGCAGGGATACTTGATATTCCCCGGATTTTTTATGGTCACTTTCCCCGGCTCCGATTCTTTGATCTCCAGGTTCGTGGACCGGAAGAAAAAAATATCGCGGAGAAGATCGATGGTCGCCCGGACTGATGATGAGGAGACTTTCGGTCCGAAATAAAGACCCCCGTCCTTGACGATCCTCCGGACAAGGGTGATCCTCGGGAAATCCTCCTGAATGGAAACGGAGAAATAGGCATAGCTCTTGTCATCCCGGAGAAGGATATTGAACTTCGGTTTTTTTTCCTTGATGAGATTGGACTCAAGGATGATCGCTTCCGTTTCCGAGGTCGTCTCCGTCCACCGGAGATCTTCTGTTTTTTCAATGAGTTTCAGTGTCTTTGCCCCGTGGGTCGCGGACTTTTGAAAATAACTTTTCACCCGTTTTTTGAGGTCTTTCGCTTTCCCGACATAGAGTGTTTCTCCTTCTCCGGAGTGCATTTCATAGACCCCCGGCAACGAGGGAAGTGCTTTGAGCGCTTTCACGATACTTTCTGGGATAATTTTTTCCCGTGAAAGTTCCTTCTTCGATTGGGATGAGTCCGTGTCCTTCTTCATGCGCAAAAAATAACTCCCTTGGAATTGCAGGGAAAATACTACTCCTTTCAATCCCTGAGCGCTACTTCTCACAAACAAAAATTGACAATTTCTTTGTATTTGGGGACAATCCTCGCCGATCGAGCATCGCCCCAATTTCTATGTCTTTCTTCGGACGTTCTCACCACGACTACCTGAAGAGGAGGCGCTTCCACCCCCTCCTCATCACCCTTCTCATCATTGCGGGAGGGCTTGCTCTCTATTTTCTCGTGAAAGGCGTCTTTTTCGGGGATACCGGATCCGATGCGGAGATACGCCTTCTCATGCCATCGCATAATACTCTCTATGTCCAGTTCAAGGGCAGTAGCGAATATACTCCAGTGATGAAAAGTCCGGTAAAGATCCTTCCGAATGAAACGATCCAGAGCAGAAATACAGCGAATGCATATATTGAATTCTATGACGGATCAACGGTATTCCTGGATCAGAAAACCGAGCTCGTCGTCGAGAGAAGTCTTGATCACAAAGGAGGAGCGCGGGAGATCGCTCTCAAGCTCATTGCTGGTCAGATGTGGGGAGATATTAAACAGAGTATGAATCCGAGGTCGCTCTTTGAGATACAATTGTCGCCGACCATTTTCCTCACGACAAAAAACGCGAAATTTTCGGTGAACTATGAGGAATCGGTTGTAAAAGTGTCTGACGGAAGTGTCCGGATATCAAAGAGGGATAAGGACACCGAGGTCTTCTTCCAGGACTTGGGAGTCGGCCAACAGTTCTTCTATGGAGGGAATATTGAGGAGAACGCACTCGCGATCCTCATGGAAGACCCCTGGTTTACCGCCCACAAGTCCGGTGATTTTTCACTCTCCTCCTCTTCGGAATCAACCGTAGGGGGCAACGGTGATACTCCTCCGACTGGGACCACTCCTGATCCCATCCAGATCCTTGTTCCGGGGAAGAACAGCTCCACTGTTTTTGTGAGTGCCGATGCTCAGGAGATCTCCGGCCTTGTGCCGAGTACAAGCGAAAAGGTTTTTGTGAACGATTACGAACTCACGAAATATGCTGCGGGGACAACAAATTTTAAATACACCGCGAGTGTCGGATTCGAGAATCTGAAGAAAGGGAAAAACCTCTTCACGGTGAAAGCACTCGGAGACAATGCTGTCGTTCTCGGGACGGCAGAGATCACCATCATCTATGATCCCGATGGAAACTTCGAACAGTACGGGGAAACGGGAGGCACCAGTACGACCGCCGGGACGACGGAGACCGGAAATACTGAGACAACGGCTGCCGGGACGTTCGCCATCAAATCTCCGAATAACGGTGATAATTACTCCGCTCCTGATCTCTCAGGCGTTGACGTGAAGGGGATCGCCCCATCGAATGCCCACAGAATCGACGTCAACGGCTATACGCTTTCGAAATTCTCCTCGGGTGATGAGTCCTGGCTCTATAAAGTCCGGACAGAACTGGGGAACCTCGAGGCGGGGAAGGAGAATGTGTATGAAGCAAAAGTGTATGACAAAGACGGGAATCTCATCGGACAGGATTTTATCACGATAACTTTTCCCGCGGGGACATCTGCTCCATCAACGACTGAATCAGAGCCCGAAGTGCTTGAACCTTCAGGGGTGGTCACCACTGAAGCAGAAAGAACGTGATCATTGCGCTTCCTTTGCTGATTTTTCCGCCTCGCCTTCTGTTGGAGCGGGCGCATTTTTTTCATCCTCCCCTTCATCTTCCTTATCCTTTGGTTCGGGGATGATGACAGGAGGTTCGCCTTTATGAGAAATCTTCCCGAGGAAAGGGAGCGAGAAAATGGAGACCGTGACGAGAAGGATCCCGAACATGAGGAATCCTCCACTGAATCCGAGCGATGACGCAAAGATGAGACCTCCTCCGAACTGCCCGAATATATTTCCGATGTTGAGCACGAGCCGGAGAGGAGCAGCTCCGGCATCATTATCCAAGACCTTTCCCGTCTTCAGGAAGATATACCTCTGGTGTTCCGCGATGAACATGGCCTGCGCTGGTGAGAAAGCGGCAGCATATCCTGAGCTATTCAGCATCCCCGCGATGAGGACGACCCAGATACTTCCGCCGAAAACGCTGTCGATGAGACCGAGCATGAGAAGCGACATTCCGGACACCGTGATCCCGGACAGCATCATGACCCATCTCCCGAGACGATCGGCAAGTTTCGCAAAAGGAACCTGCAAAACAAATATGGGGAGAATAAAAAGCCCCATGAGGACACCTCCGAGAAACCTTCCGAACCCGCCAGGAATCTGGTCTGCAAAACGGGCGAGAAAGATCGGTTGGAATGTGATCGCCATGGTGTCCCAGAAGGAAAAAAACATGACGATGAACATCGCCCAGAATATGGCAAACGGCGTTCCTGATGAAAAAATGTGAAAGAAATCGCGGAGGAGCGTCCCCCCTTCCTTTCCCATGTCAGAAAAATGGAATTTCGGTTTCTCCTTCCCTTCGTGTTCCATCTCCTTTTCCCGGAGAAGGATATCGATGAGGCTTTTCTGCGCTTCTTCAAGAAGCTTTTCCGCTTTGCTCTTGGCGCTCTCGGGAAGCAGTTTTATTTTGTCCGCAGTATCATTCGAGAGCTGGAGAACCTGTTTTTTTACGGATTCATCGGCCTCCGAGACGGCAGTTGCGATCTTATCCGGATGGGCAATGATCTGAAAAACATCTTTCCACTTCACGATTGTGTTTTCAGAAAACTTGAGGGCGACATCGTCTTCCATCCGGTCAAAATGGTGTTTCACGAAGAGGAACAGTCCGAAAAGGAAGAAGAGGAGGAAGACCTGTGCGATCTGCGAACCCAGCGCTATGACAACGCCTCCGACAATGAGGCCTCCGAGCATGCCGATCGCCTCAAATACTTTCTTCTGGGAAAGGTTTGTTGCAAATTCTTCCTTTTTCGAACGCCGGAGGATGTAGGTCACCATCGTCACCTCATAGAGATCGTAACTCCATCCGTACGTAAACGCGGCGACAACGGTAAAAGCAGCCCATCGGAGGGGCTGAAAAAGCCCGAATTCAACCTGTGAGAATAGAAAAATGCACACGGTGAACATGAGTCCGAATACCGCCCAAATGAAAAGCAGCCGCGAAGCTTTCACCTTCTGAAGATAGGACCAGAAGACATCGACGAATATCGCGAAAAAGGCCGCAGCTCCGAGGATCGCACCGATGACAAATATCGCGTTCTCATTGTCGGGAAACCTCTCCTGCAAAAATACAGCGATGGAATACGCAAGAATCGTATAGACGAACATGAAGTTCATCGCCGCGAGATAGTACATGAGGATCCGCTTTGTCTTGATCGTCGTCTTTTTGAGGAATGCTGGAGCAAGCATGGGAAAATATGTTATTTGTTCGTCTCATTATATCAAAAATCGCACCGAAAATGAAGTGTTTCACCATGACAAATGGCTATGAGAAACAGGATTTCTCTATATCCCGACACTCAAATCTGGTATAATCCTTTTGCTATTTCCTCATCCCTATGTCCATCCCGAAATATGAATCTCCCCGTTCTCCTGAGACGGGGAAGAAAAGAAGCATCCCTGAGATCGACTCAGAGAGAAAGCATGTCCACGAAGATGCAGTCGAGCCGCTGAAAGAAGAAGACCGAGACAAGGTCCATAAAGAGATTCTGAAAGAACTGAAACATTCTGCGAATTCGGAAGCGCGGGTACGGACCTTCGCCCGGCTCATGGACACATACGGACTCGATCCGATCGTAAGCCTCATCCCTGCGCTTGGCGATGGAGGAGCAACCGGACTCGCAGGACTCTATCTTCTCTTTGAAGCGAAGCGGTCGGGACTGGGCGCATCCTCGTATATCAAGATCATCGGGCTCCAGGCGGCGGACTTCTTCGCCGGCGCGATCCCCATCGTCGGAGATGTCGCTGATTTCTTCTTCAAGGCGAATAAGTGGTGCGCCCGGGACTTTGAGAAGAAGACCGAAGAACTCGTGGCAAAAGCCATGGAAGCGGGCGTCCCGGAGAGAGATATCGAGAAGATCAGAATGGCTGCGGACAAGCTCCCGAAACTTGTTGAAAAAGGAGTCCGGCTTTATGCGGAGAAAAAAAAGACTGATGCCCCGGCAGAGGGTTCAGATGCAACCGCATAAATAACTTGTTCCTGGATAATCCAGTTTTTTATCTTTCCTCTTCATTATGAATGAGGGATGAAAAAATATTTGTCTTGCGTGGGGAAGCGTGTTATAAAAAGACTCCATTTCTCAACACATGAATGCCAAATAGTCTGCATAAGACCGAAGAAAAACTGCGCAGGGAGATTGCTCATGTCCATGGTGTGGGCGATCTTACCGGAAGAAGCGGATTTGGTCTTCGTCTTGTTTCTGTAATCTCAGAGGCGATGAGGGCCAAGTTCGGAGTCGTTGATGATTCCATTGTTCATTCCCATCATTTTCTCAGAAACTGTTCGAATGAGGAAAGAGGGAAATTCCTCTCCTATTTGGAAAAAATGGGAGACAAAGGAGAATTTCTCAGCGGAGGCCCGGACAAGGATGCGCTCATGTGTGAAATCCAAGTGAAACTCGCGGCTCTTCATACTCAGGGATTGCTCGATCCGAAATCCGGTCCACCGCCTTCGGTCCAGTGGAAAAATCCACAAGAATAAATTGCGAATTTTTGCACCGTTCCGCATAATGAATCCGTCTTTCTGCAATTATTAATGAAACACAGAGAACCGGTATTGGACTTTTCTCAGATGAGCAATGAGGAGGTGGCGGAAACCCTTCGAAATCATAAAATCGGACTCAAGGTGGAAGAGGCGCGGAAGATCGCCGAAATCCTGGGGAGGGATCCGACGCTCACGGAAGCGACGATCTGGGGTATCCAGGGATCCGAGCATTCGAGTTACAAGAGTTCCTGGATCCATCTCAAGAAACTCCCGACAGAAGCTCCTCCGGTCATCCTCGGGCCGAAAGAGGATTCCGGCATCCTCGAACTCTGCACCATCCGCGGGACAAAATACGGGATCGTCATCTCCCATGAGAGTCATAACGCTCCATCTCAGATCGTTCCCTACGAAGGCGCCGCAACAGGAGTCGGAGGGATCTGCCGTGATGTCGCCTGCATGGGGGCGCGCGTTATTGGATGCCTCGATATGCTCCGGTTCGGACCGATCGAAAACCCTGCAAACAAAGTCATCGCGAATGGCGTTATCGCCGGAATCGCTGGATATGGGAATCCTCTCGGAGTCCCGAATTACGGAGGGGATATTTTCTTTAATGAGACCTTTCAGGGATTTACCCTCGTGAATGTTGTCGCACTCGGGATCCTGAAAGAAAAAAACGTCATCCATTCTTACTGCCCGAAAGAAGCGGGGATGGCCGGGTATGATCTCATCGTTGTGGGAAAGCCGAGCGACCGGAGCGGATTCGGCGGTGCGAGCTTTGCCTCCCTCGTCGTCGATGAATCGAAAAAGGATGAAAACAAAGGAGCCGTACAGGAACCAAACCCTTTTCTGGAACGGCATCTCTTCGCATCGTTCTATGATCTCTTCGATATCCTCGAGCGGGAGAATCTCATCGAGAAAGTCGCGCTCAAAGACATGGGAGCGGGAGGGATCATGTGCGCCACGGTCGAACTCGTTGATGCGGCGGGATTCGGAGCCGACATCGCGGTGGAAAAGATCCATGCCGGGGAAGAAGGCCTTCCTCCTCATATCATCTTCTGTTCCGAGACACAGGAGCGCTTTTGTTTTGCTGTTCATCCGGATCTCACGGAAATGTTTCTCGAACATTTTAACGTAAAATGGGATCTTCCGAGCGTCGCGGTGAACGCGCGGGCGAGCGTGATCGGGAAGGTGAATGAATCCGGGATCTTCCATGTCACCTATCAGGGGGAAACGATCTGCAACGCGAAAGCGTCCGATATCACCCGCGGGATCCGTTATCATCGCCCTATGGAAGACCCGAAAAGGACGTTCCCGAAACTCAAATTTGATTTTCCCAAAGATCTCACGGAACCCATTCTGTCTCTCCTCGGGAGCGAGAATATCGCTGATACGACTCCGGTGAGCGAGAACTATGACCAGACTGTCCAGGGATATACTGTCCGCATGCGGACGGAGGCGGAGGCAGGGATCGGAGCCCCGCTCCGTGATGAACCGGATCTTTCCGAGGAAGAAAAACAACATGGATTCGCGATTTCTGTCGCAGGCCATCCCCGTCTTGGGCGGATCTCCCCATACTGGCAGGGGGCGCACGCGGTACTCACCTCTATTCAAAAAGTCGCGGCGACCGGCGCCCATCCTTCCGGGCTCACAGACTGTTTGAACTACGGAAATCCGGAAAAACCGGGTGAAATGTGGGAATTTGCCGAAGGGGTCCGCGGTATCGCGGAATGCGCCGGGAACATCCATCTCGTCGATCATCCCCGTGATCCGACTCCTTTTGTTTCCGGCAATGTTTCCCTCTATAAAACCTGTTCCCCTTCCGCTGTCCTCGCATGTTTGGGGACTCTTTCGAATGTCGAAAACGCGATCGGAAATGCGGCAACGAAGAAAGGAAACACGCTTTTTCTCGTCGGAGAACGCCCGGCGGAGCTCGGAGGCTCGGAGATGGCAGCGATCCTCGGAAAATGGCTGGGGGAAGCTCCGAAATTCGATTTCCAGCAAGCGGAAAAGGAGCTCCGGTTTGTCATCGGTTC
>JBGSON010000036.1:0-42028 GCA_041739085.1 Candidatus Altimarinota bacterium
CGAACCCAGCGAATCCGGCAGGCAGCGCCCTTCCTTCGGGAGGATCTGCTCCGCCTCCGCCAAAAGACAGGAAAGATGATGGCATCATTAAAACTGCGATCTCTGACATCAACCGGGAGTTCAAAGAAAAAGAAGTTCTTCAGAAGGCTAGGGAATACGGGATCTCATATATTGACATCTCCCTTGTCCCCATCAATCCCGATGTCCTCAAGATCATACCTCCGGAGCAGGCAAAGGAAGGGAAGATCATTCCGTTTTTCCGGGTAGGTCAAAAACTTCGTGTCGCCCTCGTAAATCCCGAACTTCCGGAGACCAAGCTGATCCTCAATGAATTCAAAAATAGAAATTTCATTGTGAATATCAATCTCTGCTCCGAAGAGAGCCTTCAGATTGCGATGAGGCTTTATGAGATCCATTATCAGGAAAAGAAGGAGATCATCGCCGATGTCCAGCAGGAAAACATCGGAAATATCAAGGCGGCGATCGCAAATCTCAGTGAACTCCCCGAAGTGCTCTCAAAGATGAAAGGCGATGAATCGCTCAATGTCCTCCACCGGGAAGTACTCCGGATGAGTGTTTCCGATATTCATTTTGAACCTCAGGAGAAAGGGTATCGTGTCAGGGCAAGAATTGACGGGATACTCCGGACGATCTTTGAGATTCCTTCAGCGAGCACGCTTTCGGATATGCTCATTCGGCAGATCAAATACAATGCCCGTCTCAAGCTCAACATCACGACACTCCCGCAGGACGGACAGTATTTCTTTAAGGCAAAGGACCGCTTTATTGATGTTCGAGTTTCCACGCTACCGACAAAACGAGGGGAGAGCGTTGTTTTGAGATTCCTTGATCCGAGGAAAGGCCTGGTCCAGCTTCAGGAGCTTGGTTTCTCTGAATACGCGGAAGAACGCATCGAAAAAGCACTCAACGCAAATAACGGGATCATCCTGATCACCGGGCCTACAGGGAGCGGGAAAACCACGACGCTCTATTCCTCACTCCTGAAGATCAATGACGAGTATAAGAAGATCATCACACTGGAAGATCCCGTCGAATATCATCTCCCGGGGATACTCCAGTCCCAGGTCGATGAAGAGAAAGGATATACCTTCGCGAACGGACTCCGATCCATCTTGAGACAGGATCCGAATGTGATCATGGTCGGAGAAATCCGCGACCTTGAGACTGCCGAGACTGCCATGCAGGCCTCCCTCACCGGACATCTCGTTTTTTCGACGATCCATACGAATTCAGCGATCGACGCCATTCCGAGATTCCTCAATATGGGGATCAGGAATTACATTCTTGCCCCGGCCATCCGCGCGATCCTCGCCCAGCGCCTTGTCCGGAAGATCTGTCCCGACTGCGCAGAGGAACAAGAGATGAGCCAATCGGAAAAAGAAGAGATTTTCAATACATTGAAAGTGCTGGGAGACCGTGGAGAAAAGCTTCCGATCGTCTCGTCAAAGATTAGGAGAGGGAAAGGGTGTGATGAATGTTCCGGCACCGGCTTCCGCTCTCAAGTAGCGATCGCTGAAGTCCTTCTCGTGGATGACAACATCCGTAATGCCATTTATGACAATGAACCGATCAAGGAAATTCTCCGGATTGCGATAAAGACAGGATACCGGACGATGTGGGAAGAGGGAGTGCTCGCCGTTGTGAGAGGAGTAACGACGCTTGATGAGATCGAGAGAGCGATCGGGAGGGGACTCTAAGCGATCATTGGGAATTCATCGATGATGTGAGATGATGTGGGGGAAGAGATGAAGTTTTTCATGATGTTTTTATGTCCTCAGGATCTCTCTACATCGTAGCCACACCCATCGGAAACCTCGAAGACATAACACTTCGAGCTCTCCGGATATTACAGGAAGTATCCTGTATCGCCTGTGAAGACACACGCCATTCGATGAAGCTCCTCTCGTCTCACGGAATCACAGGAAAGAGGCTGATCTCGTATCATTCCCATTCCGGACTGATGAAAGAGGAGAAGATCTTCGAACTCCTCGAAGCGGGAAATGATGTTGCTCTCATTTCTGACTGCGGGACCCCGGGGATTTCTGATCCCGGCTCCCTTCTTGCGGCAAAAGCCGTGGAGAGGGGGATCCCTGTTGTTCCCATCCCGGGCCCCACCGCTTTTGTCGCTGCGCTCTCCGGGTGCGGTTTCCCAACGCATCATTTTGAGTTTTTTGGATTTCTTCCGCATAAAAAAGGCCGGCAGACACTAATGAAAAAGATCGCTCACTCTGAAAATACCGTCATCCTCTACGAATCCACACACCGGATAGAAAAATTTCTTGATGAAGCGGCCGAACATTTCCCTGAGAGAAGGATCGTCCTTGCGAGAGAACTCACCAAGATCCATGAGGAATATCTCAGGGGGAGGGCAGAGGACATCATGATGATGTTTAAAACGACACCGGAAAAGAAAAAAGGGGAATTCGTCGTGCTTATTTCAGGGGAAAAGGATCTTTCGTAATAACTTGACGAAGCCCGCTTCCATTGATAGAATCCTCAGGCTTATTTCCAGTCCATTATGTTTGCAGTCATCGAAACCGGCGGGAAACAGTATACGGTCCGCGCCGGAGAAAAAATCAAAGTGGAAACTCTTCCTGTTGAAGAAAACGGGATCATCTATTTTCCGCGGGTCCTTCTCGTCTCTGACGGGGATAAAACAGAGATCGGAACTCCTTTTCTTGATACTGCAGTGAAAGGGAAGGTCATTTCTCACGGAAGGGGTGATAAGATCCGGGTGTTCAAGATGAAATCAAAAAAGAGATATAAGAGGACAAAAGGGCACCGGCAGAATTTTTCCCTTGTGGAGATTTTGGAGATCGGCGGGAAAGGAGCGCCTGAAGTTAAGAAACCTGTAGCCAAGAAAGAAGAACCTGTTGCAAAAGCAAAAGCAACAAAAGATGAGAAGCCGAAGGTGGTAAAAAAGGAGGCTCCGGCAAAGAAGGCAGCTCCTCAGAAAAAAACTGCTCCGAAAAAAGCTCCGGTGAAAAAATAATGGGGATTGAGGGTTCTTTCTAGAAAACAGATGAGCCACTTTACGGAGTCGGAGGTGTTTCCTTCTCTCCGTTTCCAAGCGCCTCGTGCACGGAATCAACTGCGGTATTCACATCATCGATCGCCTTTTTCGCCTTATCTGCTTTTTTCTGAACATCTTCGACCTTCTGGTCATATTCCTCCTTGAGCGCGTCTGCCTTGAGTTCCGCTTCTGATTTGATTTCCTTTCCCTTATTCTTGAGTTCATCCACTTTCTCCTGGAACCCGCAGGAGGAGAGAAAAACTAAAACAAGAGAACAAAAGAACACGGTTGCGCGGAGCGAAGATCTCATTTTCGCTGTGAGAAAAATTGTGAGATATCAAGATCGTTGTCCTGGAGGGCGCTCTTGAGTTGCTCAATGTCCAGTTCCGTGATCGGCGGAGGAGAAGGAGGGAGTTTCCTCATATGGAGCGGATTCTCCTTTCGGGGGATCGTCGTGTTAATCTGAGGAGGAGCGATCTTCACTCCGACATGGGCATGACCGTGGAAGACCTCTCCGCAGGAATAGCATTCGATTTTGAGGAGACAGTAGTTCTGAGTCGAATTCTCAACATGGATCATATCCGGCCGGACCTTCGCATTGCATTGGGGGCAGGAGACTTCGTTTGCGAGCTGCCGGAGGAGATTATGGATATGAATCGGGTCCATGATGAGGAATATGAACAGGAGAACTTGTTTCTATTTAGATTGTCCACTAATAGTATCATTGTGTCAACACAGGTGGAATGCAGTTTGGAAGTTCAAAAATCAGGGAAGGCCACAAGCGAAGCCGGACTCCGGAGGTACTCTGTCACAGTAAAAATCCCCCTTATCCTCATTTCCGAGCAAGTGTTCGATCTCCCCGATATCTTTGATGACACCCCAGAAATCAGGATTGTGTTTAAAAAAGAGTCGGTAGGGTTCGGATTGAATCCGCTCAGCAGGAGTCATACGCCAGTACTCAGGAGAAATCTCAAGAAGGTGTTCCAGTTTTTCTTTTGCACTCTCGAGATCCCCCGTTATGCGCTTCATTTTTGTCCAGGATCTCCAGAGCCCGGGATCCATCGGGGAGAGGAGAGATGCCCGGTCAAAACTGGATTCTGCGGTAATAAAATCATTCTCTGCGGTCGCAATCGATCCGAGATGAGTCCATCCTTCACCAGAGTGCGGATTCAAATCGAGAAATTGCTCGATCAACCCCCGCGCTTCAGAGAGACTTCCTTCCTTCAATAGATTTTCTGATGCCGCGAACACAGTCCTCTCTTCCCACGGGAATGCACGAGCGCCTGTGACCAGAAGAGACGTGTCTCCTTCGATCCCCACAAGCAGATTTCTCTCATTTGTCCATAGCAGTCCTGTCCAGATCATGGAGATGACCGCAAAGATAATGAGAGCAGATCCGGTCATGCGATGAAGGCGGATTCCTTCCTGGGGGGAGTCATCAGAAGTGAGGATGATCGTGAGAAAGAGGTAAAAGAGGAAAGAATCGGCGATGACAGGAAATCCGAAGAGCCAGGAGGCAAAAATACCGATGACGGCGGAAAAGCTGATCGCATCGTGAGTATTCATCCGGGAGAAATCCATCTGTGAACATACTGTTCCGATGAAGGAAAGAAACAGAAAGAGACCGATAGTGCCGTTCATGACCAGGAGATCGAAGAAATAATTATGGCTCCGGTCCGGAACAGAATGATAATCCTCAAGCCGAATGAGTGAGGAAGGCATTCGGGGAGAGAATGCGGTGGGAAAATTTTCCATTCCGTAGCCGAAGAACGGATGATGAGCGACGACCCGGGGGATCTCACGCCAAATGGCGATCCTCGTGGAAATGCTTCGGGAGCGATCCGTGGAAAATTCGCCATCAGAAGGGATGAAGCGGGAAACGAGGAGAAAAAGGAGCGAGAAGCTGAGGAAGAAAAGAGGGACAGTGGACGGAGCGAAGCGAGCGGGGATCCTCTTTTTTCTCTTTCTTTCCACAAGAAGAAAGACGACGAGTCCGGCGATCGCGCCGACACCTCCCGCTCTGCTCCCGGTGAGTGCGAGACCAGTGATCATTAAGAAGAACACGAGAGAAGAGAGAATCCAGGATTTTCCGGACCTCCTCTTTCTCATCATGAAAGCGAAAAGAATGATGATGGGGCTGATGAGGTACTGAGCGAGAAAATTCGGCTGTCCGAGCGTTCCGAACGCTCTTCCGAGAAACATCTCGGTTTCAAGCCCTGTGAAGAGGAGATCGGGAAATATGAATTGAACGAATGCAATGATAGTCTGTATGAGGCCCGATGCGATGATCGGGAAGAACAGAAATGCTTTCTGCTCTCGTTCATTGAGCTTCATCGAGGAAAGCACAACCACGAGCAGGAAGAAATGGACATGGAGAAAAATCCCGAAATGCCGGATCCCTGATCCCCAAAACGATCGGGAGAGCGAATGTCCGAAGAATCCTGAGATAAGAGATGAAAAGAGAAAGAGGAGAAAAATAGTGAGGGGAATCGTGTTCTGTCGGGAAAAATCATAATCTTTTGTGCCTCCTCCTCTTGTAAGAATGAAAAGTCCGAAAAGGATGAGGAGGATCGAGTTCCCAAAAATGAATACTGAAAATTTGTTGATCTCAAAGACCTGGTAGGTCGAGAAGGAATATGAAAGAGGGACGACAAAAATAGTAAGTCCGAGGAGAGAGAGGGCGGCTTTTCTCAAGAGGGAAGAGAGTTGGATGCCGTTCCTTTTCATGAGGCGGGAGAGAAAAAGAATCAGGAACCAGAAGATTTTCTCTTTTTGAATGGACCGAAATATCGGAGCACATCTGATTTTGTCAGAAACTGGTATTCGCCGGGTCTCCAGTTTGGTTCAAGACTGAGCCCCCCGATCCGGACGCGTTTCAGCGACTTTACCCCTGTTCCAATCTTCCGGAGTATCCGGCGGATCTGCCTGTTTTTCCCTTCCTTGAGCGTGATGAGCATCTTCCTTTTTTCGATGAGTTCTATCTCGGGAGGGAGAGTCTTTCCTCCGAAGAGAGAAAGCCCGGACCTCAGCTTCTGAAGCATCCCTGGGGTAATGTCATTGAATGCTTCGACGAGGTATTCCTTCTCATGTTCAAAACTCGGATGGGTGAGCTCATACGTGAGCGTTCCGTCATTCGTGAGGAGAAGGAGTCCTGTGCTCTCTTTGTCGAGACGCCCGACGGGGAAAACCCTTTCGGGGATGTTCCGGAGGAGATCGAGGACGATTTTGTCCTCCCGTTCGGTCTTCCGGCTCGTCGTTACATATCCGGCAGGTTTGTTGAGCGCGATGTAGATAAGCCGTTCGCTTCTTTTTTTCAGGTGTTTCCCGGAGACTTCGACAAGGTCTTTCACGGGATCGATCTTCACTCCCATTTCTCTGATCACTTCTCCATTCACGGTGACCGCGCCTTCAGAAATGAGTCTTTCCGCTTCACGGCGGGACGCGATCCCTTTGTCAGCGATATATTTTTGAAGCCGGAGAGAGGATGAAGGAGGTCCTTCTTCTCGCATAATAAGAAATCTGAGGGTTTCTGACAGTATAATCGTACTCAAATAATGCATGAAATGGAAACATTGCTGTAGCATCTTGGAGAAAGCGCTTGACCTTCATACATGATCGTTTATCATAAATCGTACTGAAGAAATCTCTCTCTCATATTTTTCCCATGCTGAAGAAAGACGAAAAAAACCTTACTGATGAACCCCAACTTCCATGTCCGATCACAAGAGATACCATAATCGCCGATGTCGTTCAGGAATATCCGGAGACCATGGATGTTTTCCTCGAATTCGGGATCCACTGCGTCGGATGCCAGATTTCCTCCTATGAGACCGTGGAGCAGGGGATACTCGGCCATGGATATTCGGAAGAGGATCTTGATTCTTTCATCGAAGCCCTGAACATCGTCGCGAGGAGCACGGATTTTTCTCCGGAGAAGAAAGAATGCTCGGACAAAGAGGAGTGAAAGAATATATGAAAATTTGAAACTATTTCCTGTTTCTCTCGTTTTTATTGCATGAACAGTCTATTTTTTTGATTATGTTCATTTTCAGGAGAGTAAATAGTGGACGGCTCGCGATTATGCTATACTATCCGTTGTTTCTGCAGCGGAGAGCATCTCTTTTCCCATTTATCCCCATTTTTTTATGAAAAAGATTTTTGCCGCATCCCTTATCGGCATATTTCTCACCATTCCTTTTGCTTCCCTTCCGAAACAGGCGTCAGCCGATGATTTTTCGGATATGCACGGGGATCGGTCCTTTGAAGCGGTCACTTACCTCCAGGATGCTGGAGTGGTCCAAGGTTATGGAGATAATACCTATAAGCCGGGACAGGAGATCACGAGAGCCGAGTTCACAAAAATCGTCCTCGGTGCCAAAGGTCTTCTCGATGAGGATTGCACGAATCCATCGAAGACTTTCCCTGATGTTTCTCCGGGAGACTGGTTCTATCCGGTTGTCTGCAGCGGACTGAAACATGAGATCATTGAAGGATATCCCGACGGATATTTCCGCCCGAATGACAAGATCAATTTTGCAGAAGCAAGCAAGATCATCAGCCTTGTCAAAGAGCTCGATGTTCAAACTGAAGACGGTGGAGAATGGTTTTCCGGATATGTTTCCGCACTCCATGAGGAGCGAGTCATTCCCGGGAGCGTCACTGCGAATAGCATGAACATTACCCGCGGAGATATGGCGGAGATCATCTGGGGGCTTGATACCGGAAAAGAAGTGGAGAATTCCTCGCTTGGTGAGATGCCGAAGATCGAATCCTGCGAAGAGCTCACCGCTCAAATGGAGAAATACCAGAAAAGAAACCAGTATGTCGGATATGACGGGAGGATCTACCTTGAAGGAGCTGTTGATTTTGCAGTTCCAATGGAAGAATCGGAAGCGCCTTCCAGCATGGGGAATGAATCGAAAGATGAATCTGCAGCCGGAGACGGAGATGGGGACGGGGATGGAGATGGAGACACCGCAAGTTCAGATTATTCCACGACGAACGTGCAGGAGTTCGGCGTCGATGAAGCGGATATTATTAAGAATGACGGTTCTCACATCTATATGGTGAAGGGGAATACCGTGAGGATCATTTCCGCCTATACTCCGGATAAATTGAAACAAGTGGCGTCGATCACCGTCGACGAAGGAAGCTTTACTCCGCAAGAGCTTTATCTTGATGGAAATACGCTCACGATCATCGGATACAGTTACGGTGATTTCCGGATTATGGAATCAGAGAAGATCATGGCTCCGGAGATGTACCCCTATTATAATTCCGGAGGAGTGATGGTCATTTCCTACGATATTTCTGACAAATCAAGCCCGCAAAAAATCCGCTCCGTCTCTTTTGAAGGATCGTACCTCAGTTCAAGGAAAGTCGGGGATATTGTCTATCTTGCGGTGAACAAATATCAGGACTGGTATTACCCTGGTCCGATCCCTCTCTATAAGGATTCCGATCTCCCTGCTTTCTCCGATTCCGCTGATGCAGAGGAAGTGCAGGTTTCCCGGTGCGGAGATCTCTATTATTTCCCGAATTTCACTGATCCGAACTTCCTCATCCTCGCTGCGGTAAACACGAGAAATACCGCTGATGATGTTTCGAGGACGGTCGTCCTCGGTTCCGGATCCCAGATCTATGCATCAACGGAAAATATGTACGTCACAAGACCGTATTGGGGTGAAGTCTATTACGATAACGGGCAGGATTCCGGCTGGTACTGGGGGGAGAGCACCGAAGTCTATAAATTCGGTCTTGAAGAAGACTCTGTGCCGTTCCTCGCAAAGGGAAAGGTGGAGGGACGAGTTCTCAACCAGTTCTCCATGAGCGAATATGAAGATCATTTCCGCATTGCGACAGAAAAAGACTGGACGAGCGGATCCGCTGTGACGATCCTCGACAAAGACCTCAATATTACCGGATCCGTTGACGGCATCGCTCCCGGAGAGAGCCTGAAATCCGCCCGTTTCATCGGGAGCAAAGGATATCTCGTCACTTTTGAGACCATTGATCCGCTCTTTGTCATCGACCTCGATCCGAAGGACCCGAAGATCGTCGGAGAACTGAAGATCCCCGGCTGGTCAGATTATCTCCATCCGTATGATGAGACTCATCTCATCGGCTTCGGGAGAGAAGTCGACCCTGCAGCGGCTCAAAAAGATAGTCTCACGACGAGCGACCTCATGGGCATGAAGCTCTCTCTCTTCGATGTTTCTGATATCAATAATCCTGTTGAGACCCATAAAACGGTCATCGGTGCGAGAGGGACGACGAGCGAGCTCCTCTACAATCACAAAGCACTTCTCTTTGATGAGGAGAAAGGGATCCTCGCTTTCCCCGTCACGGTAACAGTGAACAAGAACGGAAAAAGCGGATGGGACGCCGATATTCAGACGGTCTTTTCCGGAGCGTATGTCTTTGACGTCGATCTCGAGAAGGGATTCACTTTCCGCGGGAAGGCGTCTCATTATGACGATGACAGCTGGTATAAAGACTCCGGGGAATGGTTCTATGGAGATTGGGACAGAGCGATCCAGAGGATCATCTACATCGGAGAGTATTTCTACACGATCTCGCCGAACGTCATCAAGGCCCATAACTGGTCCGATGTCTCAGAGAAGAATTCTCTGACTCTCGACAAGAAACAGTGCAATGAGATCTACTTTGAATCCGAGTGTTCAGCGAATTCCACCTGCCGTACGATCTGGGAAATACGGGGTGAATGTTATGAAGAGAACGGAGAAAATGTCTGCACTGACGAAGAATTTTTTCTGAGATGCGAACAGAAGTAGCCACTCCTGCAGGAATTCTAATAAAGAGCGGTGAGAAGATCTCCCGCTCTTTTTTTGTCGGAAGGAAAGCCGTTATTTTGATTTCTCATTGAACATCACATTCATTGCCGACATGATCGTATCGGCATCGATAACCCGGATATTTGGATGTTTCTTCTTTGCCTGATATTTCGGGACGATGAGATCCCGGAATCCGAGTTTTTCCGCTTCCATCATCCTCTTGTCGAGATGGGATACCGCTCGGAGTTCCCCTGAAAGTCCCAGCTCTCCGATAGCAGCAAGAGTCGGAGGGAGCGGTTTCTTCAGTTTCGAAGACGCCAGGGAGAGAGCGAGCGGAAGATCGGCTGCGGGTTCCCGGATCTGGAATCCTCCCACGATGTTCGCGAAGACATCGGAAGTGCTGAGCGAGATTCCCGCATGTTTTTCGAGGATTGCGAGGATGAGATTGAGCCTCGTGAGATCAAGCCCCGTTGCCGTCCTTTTTGGATATCCGAAGTGCGTTGGGCTCACGAGTGTCTGGAGCTCAACGAGGAACGGCCTCGTCCCTTCGATCGTCGGAAAGATGATCGAACCGACGGCATTTTCATTTCTTCCGGAAAGGAACGCTTCGCTCGGATTTTTAACTTCTCTGAGTCCGGTTTCCGTCATTTCAAAAACGCCGATCTCAAACACGGACCCGAACCGGTTTTTCGTGGACCGGAGGAGCCGGAACTGATGAAACCGGTCTCCTTCCAGATGAATAATAGTGTCCACGAGATGGGCCAGTGTCTGCGGTCCCGCCATATCTCCGGATTTCGTGACATGGCCGATGAGGACGGTCGGGATTTTTGCCTTTTTCGCGAGATGCATGAGTTTTTCCGCTACCACTCTCACCTGGGTAACGGATCCGGGGAGGGAAGGGATTTCTGCGCTCGCCACGGTCTGCACGGAATCGACGATGAGGAAGAGGGGAGGATCGGTCTCGATCGTCGCGATGATGTCCTCCACGAGGAATTCCTGGAGGAGGTAGAGGTTTTTCGGAGCGGATCCGAGACGGAATGCCCGGTCGGAGATCTGAGCGGGGGATTCTTCTCCCGACACCATGACGATCTTTCCATCAGGGTGTTTATTAGCAATCGATGTCGCCCACTGAAGTGCAAGGGTGGATTTTCCGATTCCCGGGTCTCCCGTGAGGAGGACGATCGAATCCGGGAGGAGCCCTCCTCCGAGTACCCGGTCGAGCTCATCGATCCCGCTCAATATCCTCTCATTCCTGGTTTTCCCGCTAGAAGGGAACTGCTCCATTTTCTTTCGGCTCCCTTCAAATGATGTTTTTCTCCCTGGAAGCAGAGCCTCCGCTTCCTTTTCTTTGAGTGACCCCCAGGCATTGCACCGAAGGCATTTTCCGGACCACTTCGCGCTCTCCGCATGGCACTCGGAGCATTCGTAGAGGATCTTCGGTTTCGGCATTTTTTTCAACAAAAATCGCGGGAATCATTGTCCCGCGATTTCGTGATTTCCGCAAATAGGGAGATTGTGGAGATCAACCCGAGCGATTACGTGCATACACTTCAGGGTCTACGGGTATTTTTGGAAATACTTGAGTCGCCGCGCCAGGTTCTGGAATTTCGGAATGGATCGACGGCTCAGGGGAATCAGGAGCATGACGAACAAGATTTTCCACTTCAACTCTTACCCGGTCAGTAGGACGACTCGGAAAAACAGGCCTCCCTCCGAATCTCTCGGCCATTTCATTTCTGTAATCAGCGGCATCAGCATCTGAAACCGCCCCTCCCCAGAGTTCAGGATCTCCAATGTCTGTCATGAGATAATTATAAGAAGACATGATAATAACACCTCCGCTCAAGAAATGGGAAGTGTTATTTTCATTTTCTTGTCTCTCTCCGATTACTCTTCTTTTGGTGATTGCGATGCATCCTTCATCGAGAGCGCGAGGCGGCCCTTTTCATCGATGGAGATAAGTTTCACTCTTACCTTCTGTCCGACTTTGAGATAATCGTTGATATTCTCGACACGCTCCCGGATGATGTTGGAAACATGGATAAGCCCCTGAGTCCCCGGAAGGATTTCCGCGAATGCTCCGTACGGTTCAACACGGACGACTTCGGCGGTGTATTCTTTCCCGATCTCCCCTTCTTCCACGATACTCTTGATCCAGTCGACCGCTTTCTGCATGGAATCGCCGTCAACGGAAGAGATGATGACGGAACCATCCTGCTCGATATCGATCGTGCAGCCTGTTGCCGCAATGATCTTTTGGATCATCTCTCCTCCCTTCCCGATGACTTCCCTGATCTTCTCCGGTTTGATGTGGATCGTGATGAGTCTTGGAGCGTAAGAAGAAAGTTCTTTCCTCGGCTCGGAGATGGCGGACTCCATAGCCTTAAGGATCTCGAGACGGCCGGTCTTTGCCTGACCCAAAGCCTGAGTGAAAATCGCTTCGCTGATACTGAGGACTTTGATGTCCATCTGGATTGCGGTGATGCCGTCTTTGGTCCCGGCGACTTTGAAGTCCATGTCACCTCCGAAATCCTCTTCATCCTGGATGTCGGAAAGGACTTTGAACGTATCTGTGTTTTCAGGATCCACCATGAGCCCCATCGCGATCCCTGCGACCGGTTTTTTGATGGGAACGCCGGCATCCATGAGGCTTAGTGTTGAGCCGCAGGTGGAGGCCATGGAGCTTGATCCATTCGAGCCGAGGATCTCCGTGACGACGCGGACGACATACGGAAATGTCTCCCGGTCGGGAAGTACGGGAAGGATCGCGCGCTGGGCGAGCATTCCATGACCGATCTCGCGGTTTCCGGTGTTGAGCCGATTGGAGACTTCACCAGTAGCGTACGGAGGAAAATTGTAATGATGAAAATAGTACTGTTTCCTTTCCCCTTCGATCCCGTCCGTATTGAGCGCCATGGAAGGCGGGCCAAGGGTGACAATGCTCACCGCCTGTGTTTCTCCTCTCTGGAAAAGCGCAGATCCGTGAGTCCTCTGAAAAAGGCCGACTTCACAGTTCAGGGAACGGATCTCTGTGAGTTTTCTCTCGGCGATCCGCTTTTCCTGAGTGAGAATAGAGTCGCGGATGAGCTTTTTCCAGACTTTAAGTCCGTAATCCATGAATTTTGTCATATCGCGTTCTTCTCCGAATTTTTCAGCGGCATTTCCTTTCAGCTTTTCGAGGATTTCCGCCTTCTTGTCGGAGCGGTCTTTTTTACCAGGAATCCCGAAGAGGCAGGCACGGAGATCGTCCATCCCTTCCTTCGCAATCCATTCGATGAGTTCTTTGTCATCTTCTGGAGGAGTAAACACGATTTTTTTCTTTCCGATCTTCTCCTGGATTTCAGCGATAAATTTGCAGATCTTCTGCGCCCATTTTTTCCCGAAGTCGATCGCTTTCAGCATTTCCTCTTCCGGGACTTCGTTCGCACCCGCCTCGATCATGATCACATTCTCGGGTGATGCGGAAACAATGAGATCAAGGTCAGATTTCTCTCGTGCCTGAAATGTCGGATTGAGGACAAGCTCTCCGTTGATGAGTCCGACCCGGACGCTCGCGGAAGGCCCCGCCCAGGGAATATCCGAAATGCTGAGAGCAACAGAAGCGGCGACTGCAGAGATCATGTCATGTTCGTTCTCCCGGTCGTAGGAGAGCGTCGTGACCATCACCTGGACATCGTTCTGGAAACCCTTCGGAAAAAGAGGGCGGATCGTCCGGTCAATAACGCGTCCCATAAGGATCTTGTCATCAGATGGCCGGTTCTCCCGCTTTTGATACGGGGAATGGCGGATGACGCCAGCCGCGTAATACTTTTCATTGTAATTGACGGTGAGCGGGAAGAAATCGATCCCTTCTCTTATCGTAGCCGACATGGTCGCGGTGGCGAGGATCGTTGTTCCTCCGACGGTCACGACTGCAGAGCCGTTGCACTGCTGCGCGAGCTTTCCGGTTTCCACGATTATCTCGCGGTCACCAAGGATGAGTGAAAATTTCTGATTGTCCGGATAGTAGGACATATGAAAAAAATAAAATGGTCTTCCCTCTTCCCTCCAGAAGGGAGCCACATTATTTTTATCTTCTTCCGGAAAAAGGAAAAAAATAAAAAAATGAAGCTTGGCTTCGGAAAAAAAGAGAGAGAAAAAGGAGAGGGATTACCCTCTGATATTGAGCTTCTTCGTGATGGACCGATACACGTCCCCCGATTTCTCTTTTAAATATTTAAGGAGCTTCCTCCGTTTTCCGACCATCATGAGAAGGCCTCTCCGTGAATGGTCGTCTTTCGGATGGATCTTAAGGTGTTCCGTGAGATCGTTGATCCGGTGGGTGAGGATCGCGACCTGAACGGGAGCAGAACCCGTGTCTTTTTCATGAGTCTTGTGTTCAGAGATGATCTCTTTCTTCTTTTTTCGCGGAGCTTTTACTGCATCGGAAGCTGGAGTCTCTTTCGTCTTGGTCTTCTTCGGAGTCATGGTACAGGGATAAAATTCAGAACTTTTCGTTTCACCGCTTCAAGTTTGCGGAGAACCAAAAGAGCGAAAAAATTTACTGGTGAGATTGTACTTATTCTGAGCTCAAAAAGCAAGAAAAATCCCCGGAAGACCATGGTCCTGGTGGATATTTGATAATCCACATGAGAATTAATCGGAACTGTCCGGGGTGATGTCATTTTGCTTCAGGGCGAATCTCTCTCTTTCTTTGTTTCTCCGCCCGCTTCTTATTGCTCCCTCGTTCATCACTTCTCTGGGAAAGACTGTTTCCCGCTTTTTCCCGGGTGTATTCCTTCCTTCAGCTACCAGTCTCTTCCTCCATTGGTCATATTCTGCCGCCTTGTCTTCCACCATGAGGACGAGGGATACTGCATTCGGATCACTGCTTTCCATCATCTCCTTGAGGATCTGGCAATCGATTACATCTCCATCATTCTGCATAGGATCAAGCGGTGGGAGACCACACAAAGCACGACAGGTGTTCCTTTTGGCAAATAATGTCTTTCCACTTTGCAGGACTTTCCTCAAGCCTTCCTGAAAAATGAGTTCGTCGAGAGGATCAAAAGAAGTGGTGTCCGGAATTTCGGCAGAAGCTCGTCTTGCGAGTTCTTCCCGAAGAATTCCGTCATCATCAGCGGCTTGTTGCTCAAAAATCAGCCATCGATCAGAATGTTCGATTCTCGTTGACACAGAAAAAATTATTAAAGTAGCGTATTTTAATAATTGCAGTTCATTTGTCAAGAGTCGTTTTTTAAATCCTCATATTCCCGTTTGACCCTGAAATCCCGACCTCTTATACTACAAAAAGATTTCCCATTTTTATACATTATTATGGACATCTCTCCACTCCTTGTCCCGATCCTTATCATCATCGGGGTGATCCTCCTCATCTCCATCAGGCAGGTAAACCAGTATCAGCGCGGTGTCACGTTTACCCTCGGAAAATTTTCCTCGCTCAAAGAACCCGGGTGGCGGATCGTTCTCCCTATCTTTCAGTCCATGGTGAGGATCGATATCCGGACGAAGGCAGTCGATGTCCCGGATCAGGAAGCGATCACAAAAGACAATATCCCCGTAAAGATCAGCGCCGTAGCGTATTACAAAGTCTCCGATGCGGTGAGGGCGGTACTTCAGGTGGAGAATTATTTCTGGGCTGTTTCCCAGATGGCGCAGACGACCATGAGGAACGCAGTCGGAGAAGTAACGCTCGACGAGCTCCTCCAGAACCGCAAGGGGATCGCGGACAGCATCAAGATATCGATCGATGTGCGGACGGATTCCTGGGGGATCGATGTCGAAGCAGTTGAACTCAAAGATGTCATCATCCCGGAGGATCTGAAGCGGACGATCTCAAAAGTCGCCGAGGCGGAAAGAGAAAAGAAAGCGGTCATCATCAAAGCAGAAGGGGACAGGGCGGCTGCTGATAATCTCGCCGCGGCGGCAAAAATACTCACGGAGACTCCAGGAGCACTCCATCTCCGGACGCTCCAATCCATCAACGACATTTCTTCCGACCAGTCGAACACGACGATCTGGATGGTACCACTCGACGTTCTCGATGCGATCCGCGGATACGCGGAACTGCAGAAGGGGAAGAAGGGGTGAGGAAGGCAAGCGATCCTCTGTCACTGTTCATAAGAGTCTGTAAAAGCTCATAAGAGTTCATAAAGTCCATAAACGTTTATAAGGTTTATAAAGTTACTTGAATACTTTTTGGAAGCCGACTGGCTTCAGGTGACTTGTCCGGGGCATCTCATGGGGGATGCCTCCAGCTCAGGTCGGAAACAGAAATACACTTGCAAATAATGAATGAGAAAAACTCTCAAACAGTGAAATCCAAACAATCGCAACCAAAAATTAGCTCAAATCAGATGTAATTTTTTGAGAGACGCCTATTTGCGATGCGGCGCATTCCCAGCCCACATGAGGTTGACAAAAAGAATTAAAAATGATATAAAATCACATCTGATCATTAAAACCATCGGAAGTGAAAGATGGAGAGGAGCCTGCCGAAAGGAGCATGAGCGGTGTTTCTGGGAAACCAGTGAATATCCTCTGCAAATATATTTCCGGCAGACTTTCTCTCCGTCGTGTTACTACAAACTCTTACTTCTGCAATTTAGCCGCCTGGATTCGGAGAGAGAATGGACTCTTCGTTCTTTCCCCGAATCCAACCGCGGCTGAATCGGATCAGAGGAGGTGTATCGGAACATCAGCCGCAAAAATGGAAAACCGCTGCCTGTGCAAACTGGCGGTTTATCATAGAGGAAGGAATAAATGAGACTCGTGTTTTTGCATCGTCTCGCAATTCTTATTATTGGGCTTCTCCTCGGGTACATAACGGGCCGTTCGTCGGTGAAGCCGATAATGTATCATGATTTCGATTTCGAGGATGTGCAACAGGACAAGGGTTTGTTCCCATACCCCTTCTCCCAAAAAGAGAAGTTCTCCAGAGACCTCGTCCTGCAAGCGATAGTTATTCGTGAGCGTCTCAGGGGAAGGATAAACATGGACTTGGGCAACGGCCCACCCATTTTTGTCCCGGACGACCAAGAGCCACTCTACCTCCTCCAGGACACACTCGGAGAGATTGAGAAGCTCGTTGGGACGCTGCAAAAACAGCAGCGGAATCGAAAGGTTTCTCGTCTTGTCCGAACTCCGGTTCCAGTTCCAGTTCTGGCATCAATCACTCCTTCCAACCCAGACATAGGCGAACTGCGCTTCGTGGATTGCGATGTGCTCGTGAAAAAGCAGATCGGAATCAACGGGGGGCTCCTCAATGCGCTGTCATGCAATGGGGAGGTCGAGGCAAATCTCAATCTCATCTTCCCCACAGTGACGGCTGCAACCACCCCCTTACGTATCCTTGAGGATCAGAATGAAGTCCTCAGGTGGTACATTTGGGAAAGAGTGTGGCTTCCGCACCGGCATGAACTGCAGGAGAAGTAGTCGTAGGTAACTCGGCGGAAAGGGGGACAGACATGAAATCGTGAGTTTCGCGGCGTTCACCGCTCGCACTCACATTGGATACACATCCATTATCGTCTGCCCCCTCTTTCCTTATGCAAAAAAAATCGGAGAAGTTCAAAAAAGTTGAAAGTGGGAAGATTTGTAAAGTTTGTAAAAGTTTATAAGGTTCATAAAGTTTATAAAGTTCATAACGTTGTCTGTCCCAGAGAAGCTCTCTCGGGAAAACTGGCAGACAAATGCTTATTCAAGCAATTCCTTTTCTTTTGTGTTTTGTCTTTTATACTTCAATTTAGTGGAAGTCACCTGCCTCCGACTCGACTAGGTCACCTCAGGGGAGGTGCCTCCCACTGAATGCGTAAGCAAACAAGCAGACAAGCCAGTAAGCAATAGCTTTTTTGCTTGCTCGCTTGATAGCTTGCCTGCTCTCCTTTGTTCGTTTCCTTTTCTCTTTTGTGTTTTCTCTTTTGTGCTTAGTACTTCAATTGAGTTTTCTCACTTTTTCCGTCAGAATATCCGTCGGTATCATCATCCCCATGGAAGAGAACACGACAATGCAGTCAGTACGGGAAAAGCTCTCTGAAGCAATCGAGAAGACTCTCGGAAAACTCGGTATCGAGGCTCCTGGTTTTAGTCTCGAACATCCCCAGGACGAGACGTACGGGGATTTCTCGACGAATGCGGCTTTTCTTGCGGGGAAAAAACTCGGAAAACCACCGCTCCATCTTGCGGAAGAATTGAAAGAAAATTTTCCTTCTCTCGATTTCATCTCCGATGTCTCTGTCGCGAAACCGGGATTTCTCAATTTCCGTGTGAAAAGCGAAGTCGTTGCTTCAGAACTCCTCGATATCCTGCGGCTGCAGGAGAAATACGGATCGAATTCCAAGGGGAAAGGGAAAAAATGGCTTCTGGAACATACTTCACCGAATCCGAACAAGGCGATGCACATCGGACATCTCCGGAACAATGTCATCGGGATGGCGCTTGCGAAGATATGGGAATTTTCTGGGATCAAGGTGACTCTTGACTGCATCGACAATAATCGCGGAATCGCAATCGCAAAGCTCATGTGGGGATTCCTCCAGTTCGCTAGGAAAACACCTGCAGGGACGGCGACAATCGATTCCTGGTTCTCCCATCAGGATGATTGGCACACACCGGAATCAGAAGGAATGAGGCCGGATCGTTTCGTGGATGACCTCTACGTAAAAGGAGAGAAAGATTTTTCAGAAAATGAAGAATCCGCAAAAGCGGTGCGGAAGATCGTGGTCGACTGGGAAGCCCATGATAAAAAAGTATGGGCTCTCTGGGAACATGTTTTGAAATATTCCTATGAAGGACAGAGCAGGACTCTTGCCCGCCTCATGAGCAGATGGGATAAGGTCTGGCACGAACACGAACATTATGAGAAAGGGAAAGAATTCGTGGAGCGGGGATTAAGAGAAGGGATTTTCCGTAAGCTTGAAGACGGCGCGGTCCTCACCGATCTCGAATCGAAATACGGAATTGCGGACACCATCCTCATGAAAAGTGACGGCACCGCCCTCTACATCACTCAGGATCTTGCGCTCACAGAGCTGAAACACGACGCATTCGACGCGGGAAAAATGTTCTGGCTCATCGGACCGGAGCAGTCCCTCGCCATGAGACAGATGTTTGCCGCCTGCGATCAGCTCGGGATCAACCGTTATGACGATTGTATTCATCTCTCGTACGGAAGGATGAATATCAAAGGCCAAGGGAAGATGAGCTCCCGCCTCGGGAATGTCATCTATATCGATGACCTCATCGACCTCGCGAAGGAAGAGATCATGAAGAGGATGGATGACTCGCAGTTTTCAAAAGAAGAGGCTGAGAGTATCGCAGAGAAAGTTGCAGTGGGAGCCGTTAAATACAGCATACTGAAGGTCGGCCGGACAATGAACATGGAGTTTGACATCGAGAGCTCGATCGCATTCGAAGGAAATTCCGGACCATATATCCAGTACACTTGTGTCCGGACACAAAGCCTTCTTAAAAAGCTCGAGGAAGAAGTCGATTTCAAAAAGATCGTCATCCCGGATTCCTTGAACATCGAAGAAGAATCCCTCCTCCGGTATCTCTACCGGTTCGGGGAAACCGTTTTAGAATCGACTGAATCCTATTCCCCGCATTTTGTCTGTACGTATCTCCACGAGCTCTCGAAGAGATACAACGCACTCTACAACGAACATATGATCTTGAGAGAACCTGACGAAAAAATGAGGCATTTCCGCATTCTTCTCACCGCGGCGACAGGGCAGATATTACGAAACGGACTTACTGTCCTTAATATCGAAGTGCCGGAGAGGATGTAGGGAGAGTTCATAAAATTCGTAAAAGTTCATAAAAGTGAGGAGGGGAAAGCAGGAAAGTGTTCAAGTCGGCAAGTATTCAAGCGGACAAGGAATTCTTTTCTCTTTTGTGCTTTTTCTTTTCTGCTTTGTACTTTGTATTTTGTGCTTTGTTCTTCTCTGTTATGATTTCTCATGTAATTTTCTTTCAGGATTTCCCTATGTTCGATGTCGTTATTATCGGATCCGGAGCTGCCGGATACACCGCCGCTCTCTATTCTGCGAGGTACAAACTCAAAACACTCATCATCGGAAACCAGGAAGGTGGGCAGACTGCATTTGCCCACGATGTCGAGAACTATCCCGGCTTCAAGTCGATCAAAGGCCCCGAACTCATGTCACGATTCAAAGAACATGCTCTCGAGTATGGTGTAGAGGAAAAAATAGACGAAGTCGTGGCCATCGACCGGACGGATGACGGGATATTCACTCTGAAACTTTCCCTGAGCGGAGATGAAATCCAGACAAAAGCGGTGATCCTCACGGTGGGGACAAAACGACGGAAACTCGGTGTTGTCGGAGAAGAAAAATTCGATGGGAAAGGAGTGACCTATTGCGCTACCTGCGACGGTTTCTTCTTCCGGGGGAAGGTGGTCGCGGTCATCGGAGGAGGAGATGCGGCGGCGACCGCGGCGCTCTACCTCGCTGAGATATGTCCGAAAGTCTATCTCATCGTACGAAAAGAGAAGATGCGCGCGGAGCCTATCTGGGTGGAACAACTGGAAGCGAAAGGGAATGTCGAATTCCTGTACGGATCCCATGTGAAAGAATTTCATGGAGATTTGAAACTCGAAAGGGTAGAGCTCATCGATGGGAAATCTCTTGATGATGTCGCCGGAGTGTTCATCGAGATCGGATCCACGCCGAATACGGCACTCGTTGATAAGTTTGAACTCGAGATGACGGACAAGGGATTTCTCGTCGTCGGGAAAGACCAGTCGACAAAGATCCCGGGACTCTATGCAGCAGGTGATGTTACCAATGAATCCAATAATTTCCATCAGATCTCGACCGCAATCGGAGAGGCGAGTATTGCAGCGAATTCAGTATTTGAATATCTCACGGCGAAGAAGGGAGGCAAGTAGGCCTGGAACAGTATATACAGTTCATCAGGGTAATGAATTTCCCGTTTGAGGTTTTCCACTATTTACTCGTCCTTTCCCTTCAGCCAGTCCGGAAGTGCTTCTTCATCATGATGATCTCCGGGATTTGCGGAAATGTTTTGGCCGGGCTGTGGAGGAGCCGGCGGTTCGGATCCGCCGTTATTCTGCTCGCCTTCGTCGACCGGTGTTGCTTCAGGAATAGGAGGAGTTGTTCCGTTTACGATCTCATTATTCTCATCCTCTCCTTTTAACCAATCAGGAAGCGCTGATTCGTTATTATGTTCTTCCGGGATGGCCGGTACTGTCATTTCTTCTGGATTTCCAGGAGTTGGTACTGAGGGGATCGCTTCATCCTGCGGGTTTAGCCAGTCGGGAGCAGTGGCGTCTTCGATATCATCTTTCGGAGACGAAAGAGAAACCGGAGCAGGAGATACGGAATCACCGGTGTTCAAATGAGGTTTGAGCCAGTCCGGAGCTTCTCCGTCGGCTTGAGCGAGCGGCGGGTTTTCCACTGCTTTATGGACACTTTCTTCAGTATAAGAGGGGGTCTCTTTGTCAGTGGTGATTTCATCCTCATCCGTTTTCAGCCAGGACGGAGTCTGAGGCGGTGCTGGTTGAACTGGCGATGGAGAAGGAGCAGATTGATCCTTCAATGGAGCGGATACGACTTCCGGGTTTATCCCTGCGCCCTGAACGATAGTCCCATCAGGTGATCCCGGTGTGAGAACGGGGCCCTCTTTCTTGAATTTTTTCCCTTTGAGCTTTTCCAGATCCATGATGATGATTTCTTCAAAACTGAGATCGGGGAGTTGGATTTTCCGGATGATGAGATAAGCGCCGATGAGTATGATGGGAACAAGGAAGATGAGGACAATGATGAGGATCCATCCTCCTCCTCCTTCTGTCTTTTCTTCAGCCGTGACCTGAGGGCTTTCTCCATTTCCGGAACTTGCGGGGGGATCTTTAGGAGGCGTGACAGGCTCTTCACCGTTGCCCGATGAAGAAGGGATCACCGGCGGAGTCACCTGGGGAAGAGATTTTACTTCGATATTCTGAGCGGTGGTCGTGCTCCTCCCGATGGAGTCTGTTATCGTGAGGACGACCGAATACATTCCGAGGTTTGCGTATGTATGAGACGGGTTCATCTCGTCACTGGTCCCATTGTCGCCGAAATCCCAGGAATAAGAGAGCGCTCCATTGAGGAGTCTCGGATCCGCTGTAGATGTATTTTCGAATGTGAACGCGTTGTCGTGTGCGGAGAAGATGAAATTTGCGACGGGCGGGGAGGTCAGGGATTCTGATTCGCTCGATCCCTTGACGACGATATTTTTCGTAAAGCGGGTGATCTCTTCTCCGTTGTTTTTCACAATAACGGTAAGGGGAATGGTCCCCGCCGTCTCATAACGATAGGTGAGAGTAGTCTTCTCCCCTTCATAATCCGTGACAGAATCACCGTCAAAATCCCATTGAGTCTCTACACCCTCAGGCATCCCGAGGAGGAGAAAATCAACGCTTTCTCCGCGAAACACCTCTTCCTGGCTCGAAATGAGTTTCATGAAGGAGACGGGCGGGAGATCCTCCGGGATTTCGTCAGGATTTTCATCGGGAATGATTTCTTCTGCATCAAAGACAATCGTCCTTTCGATTTTACTCCCTTTCCGATCGCTGCCGACGACCAGAAGCTGGATCGAGATCTCTCCCCAGCTGTCTTTGAAGACTGTTTCCCAGGAAGAGCCGGTTGTGAAGGAATCAGAATCCAGATTGTCGACATCGTTTGCAGGATCACCGTCTTCGTTCGTATCAAAGATGATGTTCTTGTCGATCCGGTATTCGAGGATGTCGCCTTCAGATTTTCCGGAAAAAAACATGACTTTTTCTTCCGGTTTTTTCAGATGGATGATGCCATTTCCGTCTGACGGAGGGATGGTCTCCAGGACGGCTTTCAGGGGCTTATTCTTGAGATCTTCTGCGAGGGTTTCCGAGAACACGATTTCGACCGTTGTTTTCTCCGTGGAACCGGCGTCATAGAGGACAGTGAGCTCCGCGATCCGTGATGGTTTGTCATTTGAATAGACGGTGCTCCACGCATTTCCCGTGTAAAACGATGAGTGAAGCTTGTTATCGATGTCATTATCCGCAATCCCGTCGTCGTCAGAATCCACGGCGATATCAGCATCGATACGGAACTCACTCGGAGCTCCTCCTCCAGTAGCTTTCGGGAGAAATATGACCTCCGCGGAATCACCGGAAACCGTGACGATGCCATCAGTTGCTTTCGGAAGTGTTTCGAGTCCCACTTTTGTTGTCTCAAATGTCGGAGAAGAGAGCGAAACCATCACCGTGACGATCGTGGAAAGCGTCTCGTTCGTTCTTTTGTCAGTGCGGATGAGATTCACCGTGTATTCGCCTTCTTCGAGAAATGTGTTTTCGAAAACACGCTTTGATGATGTCGACGCGGGCTGACTCTCAGTAGAACCATCGGAAACGCTTATGGGCATGACTTCGTTTCCTTTTTTCAGGATCCATGAATACTCATAGGAACTCGAATAATCAGTCGGTTCGATCTCAACCGTGTCTCCCACTTTCGCGTACATGATGCCGCTCGCGAGCGTAATTCTGTTTCCCGCGAATGGGGTGAACACAGACGTAAGAAAGATCGCGAGAGTGACCGGGATGATGAGGAGAAAGTGCCGATACTGGTATGACCTGAAGAAGTTCTTCATGTGAGATTTCAAGAGGGATTCATTCAATAGTGATGGGGATTTCTTCCGTGATATCGCCGGAGACCGTATCTTTCGCAGTGATCATAATAATGCCGCGGCCTGAAGAAGTCCCGGTGACTTCCACCATGGCTTCTCCCATGACCGCCTGGGCAGAAGCGGAGGAGAAAGTGATAGGTCCTGTGACTACTACGAACTCAATTTTTCCATTGAAAAAAGTGTTATTCGCGTTCTTCACAAAGACAAAGAGATTCGTCGGTTCGCCCGGAGTGATGAGGCGCTCGTTGAGGATCACATCAAGGGTTGTCATCGGATGACTCGATTTCAGCCGGATGCTCTCAAGAAGACCGGTGAGCTGGCCGGTGGGACTCAGGCGATCGGAGCCGGTCAAAACCTTTCCGCTCTCCTTGACCTCGATATCCCGGATCACTTCACCCTCGACACCGAGGCGATCGATGACCGTGAGCTTCGCGGAAATAGTCCCGAATTCTTCATAGAAATGTTTCAGATTTTTTTCGCTGGATTCATTGTCATTCGCAGGGTCGCCATCGCCGTCCGCGTCCACTCTGGTATTGAAATCCCATTCGTAGATGAGGAGGTTGTCCGGGACTGACGGATCGGATTCCGATGTACCCGCATCAAATTCCACATTATGACCTTGGACAGAGTAGAGGAATGCCGCTTTCGGGAGCTTGTGCGCCCGGGCTACGAAAACGATTTTAGTAGCACTTGAAGCAAGACCGCGATGAACGACCTTCAGCTTCACATTGTATTCTCCCGGCTTGTCAAAACGGTGTGTGACGACGGCGCCTGACGAAGTGTTGTCATAGACATTGTCTCCTTCAAAGTCCCAGTAGTATGCGGAATCCGGGATTACGGAGCCGAGCGGATCACTCGCTTCAGCGTAAAAGGTTATGGTCTCGCCTTCTTCAATGCTTGTTTTCTCCACTTTGAAATCGACGACAGGACTCCTGTTCTCTCCGTTGATCGCATCCACGGGAGAAGTTTTTCCAAAGAGCTCTTCTGAATTAACCACCGCTCCGTTATTATCTCTGATCTCGACGATGAAGAAATATTTATTTGAGTCTTTCGGATTCCCAAAGACGGGAAGGATGATGGTCGTCGAAGGGACTGCCGTCGTGTGGAGCCCTACTTTTTCCGATGATCCCTCCCGATACGCCCACCATTTATATTCGATGACTCTGCCATCCCGGTCGACCGGATTCTGCACGGAGAGGGGAACGATAACAGGAGCAACTTTATTTGCGGGGATGGTGACAGAAAAGGCATCTATGAGAGGAGGTGAGTTCTGTATCTTGATCCAGAGTTTATCCGCTCCATCTTTCTTTCCGGTGGCTACATCGGTGACCGCAAGTTCCACAGGGAAGCATTCATTTTCACCGGGACTCTCATTGAATTTTCTCTGGACGACTGATTCCCGTTCATACGTCCCGTCATGGAAGATCCATTTGTATTCCAGGTTCTGCGGGAATCCGTCACGGTTCACCGAGAGGGAAGCATCGAGGGTGATCATATCCGTCCTTGAAGCGATGATCCCGCTTTGGTCCTTCCCGCAGAGATCAGTGGTGATAGTCTGGGGAACACCATCTTTCTGGACTGTATAATAAGCGATCGGCATGTCTTTTTCTCCGATATGGATCGATTTCATCACGGTCTTGTCTTCATCGTTCGCATTGAATACCCGGAGTTTCACCACGTAGCGTCCCTTCGTCTTGTAGGAATGCGTTGTAGTCCTGTCTTCTCCCTGGTCGGAGGTGGAATCTCCGAACTCCCAGAGATAGGTGACGGCATTCGGAGAATCCGCAGAGAAGGTGATGAGTTTTTCCGGATGGGCGACGAATGAATCCGCTGTGAAATTGACATTGAGCACAGACCGGATCTCCACTTTTTTTGTGATCTCTTTCTGTTCTCCGCTCTCATCTGTTACGCGGAGATGCGCGCTATAGATCCCTTTTGATGTATAGGTATACTCAGTTCTGCTCGATTCAGAATCTGTGATCTCAAAAGCCCCGTCATTGTTAAAATCCCAGGAATAGATGAGCTTCCCTCCTTCAGGATCACTGCTGAGTCCCGCTTCAAAGACGATGATGGATGGTTCAGACATGCTGCGTTCCGAGAAATCAAAAATGGCGATGGGAGCGATCGTCCTCACCTTCACGACATCAGAAGCTACTGCTGTCTGTCCCGCATTATCACGAACGGTGAGCGTGACCTGATAATTCCCGCCTCTCTCAAAGGTCTTGTTGAAAAATTCTTTGTTTATGGTCTCCTTGTCACCGGCGCTGTCTATAATCGTCCACACATAGTCGATGATTTCTCCGCCGATATTCGTCCCTGACTCTGATCCTGAAAAATACACAGGAGTGCCGGTTATGATCTCATACGGCTGATAATCGATCCTCGCGACGATATCCGCGATCTTGATTTTTACAGCCCGGGAGTTTGTTTCTCCGAGCGCATCCTTTACCGTGAGCGTGACATCATATTCGTCCTTCTTCGTAAAGATATGAGTAACGGTATCCGGTCCTTCTGTTTTTTGTGATGAAGAACTGTCGTCAAATGCCCAGGCATATTCCTGGATTTCACGGCCTTCGGTTTCTTCAACGACGGGAGTGAAGACGATCCCTGAGGACGCCTCTGCGAGAGAAAATTCCTGAAAGAGTCTCGATTCCTCCCCGTTGATGAGAAAATTCACGGGAGCGGCTGTGTCCTCGACCATGACCTGTGCCGTACCCACCCCGTCAAAGACCTCCGTCCCGTTTTCCCTTTTGCTGATCCGGAGTGTAAAGACATATCTCCCGGATTCTTCCAGTGTGTGGATGATCGTGTGTCCGTCACCGAGATCAACGGTCTGTCCGCTCCGGTCAATATAACTCCAGTGGAATGACTGGTCCGGGATCGTCTGATCGAGTCCGGGGTATTTTGAATCGATACCCGAGAGTTCGACAGTGAGCGGAGCTTTCCCCCTTGGCGGGGTCGCTGTGATTTTTACTGAAATGATATCCTTTGTAGAAAAACCCGTATCAAGAATCCTGCCATCGGGAAGCACGATCGAACCATCGGGAAGCATCTGATAACTTCCGGGAGGAAGCACGGTGCCGTTGGGGAGAATAATGGTACCATCCGGAAGGATGATGGTCCCGTCGGGAAGCCTTCTATAGGTGCCGGGTGGAAATACTCTTCCGTCCGGGAGAATGATGGTCCCGTCCGCAAGTTTGAGATAGCTTCCGGCAGGGAACACCCTTCCGTTCGGAAGGATGATGGTCCCGTCGGGAAGGATGAGCGTCCCGTCCGGCAGTTTGATGAAGTCACCGGGACCGAGGATCGTTCCGTCCGGAAGCGCAAGGGATCCGTCCGGGAGAAGATGGTAGGAACCCGGAGGGATAATAGTCCCGTCAGCGAGGATGAGCGTCCCGTTCGGAAGCTGGACGCTGCCGTCCGGGTAATGGACTGATCCGTCTGGATAGGTGAGGGACCCGTTCGGATTGATGGTCGTTCCCGGAGGGAGAGGACCATCCGGTCCGACAAGAGTAAGGACTCCATTCTCATCGACGACGACATGGATCGGATATTCTGTTCCCAGCACCGTCGTAAGGGTTCCACCCGGAGGCACGATGACTCCCGGGACAATGACAACACCATCGACAGTCGTCAACTGATGGGTTACGGGATCGACGACAACTGGGATTACATCGTCTCCTCTCACAACGGTGAGAACACCTTCATCATCTGTAACGACATTATCGTTCGGATCAGGGCCATCGACTTCAGTGAGTGTATGATCATCCGGTGTCCCTTCGTTATCGGTGGGGTCTGTGTGCGTTGGCTCCGAGAGCGTTTGATCGGTCGGCCCTTCTCCTGAACTGATGAACCATCTCACAATCGCGAAGGAAAGGAGGATAAGGATGATCCCGGCTCCCGCGAAGAGAACGATTTTCTTTCCCTTCGTGATGTTCTCCTCTTCCCCGCCGGAGAAGATCCAGAGAAAGGCTCCGTAGATGATGGCGATGACCGCGAAAAGTCCGACAAACATGAGGAAATAATCCACGATCTTCATGACCGCGGAACGGAAAGTGTCTTTGATGACTCCCGTCCCTTCCACTTCCGGAGCGCTAAGACATTGGGGCGGAGTGTCTGGATCGAGCGGGTCTACGATCCCCTCACAGGGATCTGCAGTCATGTCGATCGCCAGTGCAGGAGATGAAGCAACCTGAAAAATGTCCCCTCCCGAAGCAAGGAGAAATTGGATGGAAAGAACAGAGAAGAGGATGTATTTCAGTAATTTCATTACACGGCGGCTTTAATGAAGAAGTTCGTGAGCACAAACGCAAGGAGGATGACAATGATGCCTATTCCTGCGTATATCATTATTTTTTTCGCTTTCTCTTGGTTCTCTTCGCTCGCGAACGATGTGATGAAGAGAAAACCAGCCCAGACGAACGCCACGAATGCGACTACTCCGCAGATGATGAGGAGTATCTTCGTCCAAAACATGATCGCCTGAATAAGCGTTGCTTCGGTCTCGATCCCTGAACCTTCTAATTCCGGTTTGAGGATTGCAATCCCGCCTTCAAGTCCGGGGCCGTCATACACGGTTGCTTCATCGGCAAATGCAGGGGAATATGAGGGAGAATGGAAAAACACTCCAAGAAGAGCCACGAGAAATGGCGCAAGGAGGAAGACAAGAAGTTTATTCGCAAAATTTTGATGCATAGCGAACGGAATGATTTTGTATTTTTCTTTCCCCCTATTTTCTCATAAAACGGGCTTTTTTTCAACTTAAAAAACGGTTAGACCATGAATAAGTTTCAAATAAATTATCGTTAAACCTCGTCCCAACGATTCCCAGGATGACTTTTTGAATTCAGGTTTATTGAAATTAATGCTTCAATACAATCAAACAGCCGCTTTGATGAAGAAGTTCGTAAGGACAAACGAAAGGAGGACGACGATGATCCCGATTCCCGCGTAGAGCATCGTTTTCTTTGCCTTTTCCTGATTCTGTTCGTTCGCGAATGAGATGATGAAGAGGAATCCTGCATAAACAAACGCTACGAATGATACGACGCCGGAAATGATAATGAGGATCTTCGTCCAGAAAATGATCGCCTGGACAAGAGTCGCTTCCGTTTCGATCCCGGAGCCATATAAATATTCCTTGAGAAGATCAATGCCTCCTTTGAGACCTGGGCCATTGTAGACCGTGTCACCGTCGTCTGCGGATGTGATTTTTGGCGAGTGAAAAGAGAATAACCATGCAAAAGACATCATCGAAAAAGAGCGAAGAAACAGAGATAGATATTGTAATGGTCTTTTTGTCATGGCATTTTTTAATATTATTTTCTCAACATTTTCTCATAAATCCGGCGTTTATTCAATTTCAAAGAAGCGTGGACATCCAGTGACAGTGCAAAAAAAACTGGCGGAGGAATGAAAAAAACTCCACAATGAGCCCGGTATTTTTATCCTCATATGGATATTGTCGCGCAACTTGATAAGGCCTGCACAGCAAGCAGAAAAACGGCACTCCTCTCTGCCGAAGCAAAAAATCGCGCTCTCCTGTCCATCGCGAAATCGCTTCGAAAAAATTCAGATTCGATTCTTGAGGAAAACAAAAAAGACATTAAGAATGCGGAAGAAAACAAACTCGGTCGTCTTGTCGACCGGCTTCTCCTTACTCCGGAGAGGATAGATGGGATCGCCCGGGAGACGGAAAAAGTAGCGGAGCTCCCCGACTCTACAGGGACAATGATCATTGAAACAAGACATTCAAACGGGATGACCATCAGAAAAATGAGGGTCCCTCTCGGTGTTGTCGCTATGATCTATGAATCAAGACCGAATGTCACCGTGGACGCAGCCGTTCTCGCGTTGAAAAGCGGGAATGCGATCGTCCTCAAAGGGGGAAAAGAAGCGGAAAATTCAAACCGCGCACTCGTCCGGTGCATGAGGGAATCCCTGCGGGAGTCTGGAATCGACCCGGAAACGATCCAATTCCTTGATGGGGCGACGAGGGAGGATACGAGGATCCTCATGGAGGCGAGAGGGAAAGTCGATCTCCTCATCCCGAGAGGCGGAGCGAATCTTATCCGTTTTGTGCGCGATCATTCCCGGGTGCCGGTCATCGAGACGGGCGCAAGTGTTGTCCACACGTTCATCGATGCATCTGCGGATATGAGGAAAGCGGTAGAAGTCGTCGTAAATGAAAAAACCAGGCGGGTCTCTGTCTGCAATGCGGTAGACACGATCCTCATCCACGAAGCTATCGCAGAAGAATTTCTTCAAAAACTCGTTACCGGCATCAAGAAAAGCTCTTCGGATAAAAATCATTCATCTGTGATTCTCCATGCCGACAAAAAATGCTTTTTCCTGCTCTCCCAATGCGGATATGAAGCACTCGTTCCCGCAAAAGCAGATGATTATGACCACGAATGGCTTGATTATGAGATGAGTGTGAAAATCGTAGCGGATCTTGATGATGCGCTTGAACACATCAGGCTCCATTCCCTTGGTCATTCCGAGAGCATCATCACTGAGGACAGGGCAAATGCCGAGTGTTTTCTCCTCGAGGTCGATGCCGCCTGCGTGTATCATAATGTGTCCACAGCATTCTCGGATGGGGCTGAGTTCGGGCTCGGGACGGAGATCGGAATATCGACCCAGAAAATGCACGCACGCGGCCCATTCGCACTCGAAGCGCTCACGACCACAAAATGGATAATCGAAGGGAATGGACAGACACGGCCGGCATAAAATGAATTGTCCTCTCTCTTGAGAAGACGCTACAATCACTGTAGTTCTGTTTTCACCCCATAATCCTATGATCAAAGAGCCTCTGAAACCAAATCGGGAAGGAATAGGTCTTCCGAAAAAAAAGTCTGATGAAGACATCGTTTCTTCCTGCACTGAATCCAAGCCGATCCGGATCATTCTCGACAAACCCCTTTCCATGAAAATCGCATCGGGGATATGGATTTTTGTAAAAATCGTATTTTTTGTTCTCATCATTTCACTCCTCATCGGAGGATCTGACTACCAGAAGAATGAACAATCAGTGGAGAAGACCTATATGAATGCCTATTTCCGAGAGGTCCCGAAAGTTGAGACTGCGAAAGAACTTGCGGTGATCCCTATTTACGGGGAGATCATGGATTATACCGGCGAGACTTTTCCGTCATCGTATCAGTCTATTTCTGAGGATATCATTTTTCTCATGAGCGAAGCGGCTTCAGACCCAAATGTCGAGGCGATCATGCTCCGGATCGATTCCCCCGGAGGTACGGTGCTCGCTTCCGAGAAGATCGCACATTATGTCCTTGAGATCAGGAGAAAAAAGCCGATCTACGCACTCCTCGAAGGGAGCGCAACGAGCGGAGGATATTATGTCGCATCCCTCGCGGACAAGATCTACGCCTATCCGAGTACGCTCACAGGAAATATCGGGATCCTCATGATCCTTCCTGATCTCCAGTCCCTTTTCAATAAACTCGGGATCGAGATGAGGACCTTTACGTCCGGAGAGTTTAAGGATATGGGAAGCCCTTTCCGAGAGATGACGGAAGAAGAAAAGGAAATGATCAACGCGCTGGTCGCCGAGAGTTATGATGCTTTCGTGAGGACAGTTTCTAGTGGCAGAAACATGACTGAGGACGCGGTGAGAAAGCTTGCTGATGGGAGGATCTATTCCGGCCTCCAGGCAAAAGAGAACGGGCTCGTGGATGATACCGTGCTCTCATTTGCTGATGCGGTTGAGAAGATCAGGTCAGACCGGAAAATCGAAAAACTTCAGCCAGTCCTCTATGAAATCCCGTATTCTCCATGGGAAGCATTTTTCATGAATGCTTTGGGAAGTAAGATCTCTCTTGATTCTCTTGCGGAACTCATGGGCATCAAGGCATTTCAGAGAAGCCCGAGATTCTGGGCAAAATGAGAGAGGATATGGTTTGCACTTTTATTGGGAGACCATGGAGATGCTCATGAACAGCATTCATCAGTTCTTCAGAGAGAAATCCGCAGAGAAGCCGAAAATCATAGCGATCATCGGTCCGACAGCGAGCGGAAAAACAGATCTTGCCGTAGAAATCGCGACCCGGTATGACGGTGAGGTGGTCAATGCGGATTCGAGGCAGATGTACCGCTTCCTCGATATCGGTACAGCGAAACCGAGACCATCGGAGATGAAGGGTATTCCGCATCATCTCATGAGTTTTCTCGATCCCTCCCGTAATTTTTCCGTGGCGGAATGGAAGGAGACCGCAATGAAATGCATCGATGATATCTCTAGGAGAAATAGGGTCCCGGTCCTCTGCGGAGGCACCGGACTCTATGTGACTGCGCTTATTCGAAATTACTCGATTCCTCAGCTCGCGCCACAGGATGAATTCCGGGAAGAAATGGAGAAACACGCGACAACAGAGCTGTACGATGAGCTCATGGAGAGAGATCCCGATGAAGCAAAGAAAATCGGACAGGGGAACCGCCGCTATCTCATCCGGGCGCTCGAGATCTCCCGATTCCTCGGAGAAAAAAAATCAATCGCGGCCCAGAAAGGAAATGAACCATACGATCCCTTCATCATCGGGATTACAATGGAAAGGGAAGATCTGTATCGGCGAATCGACAAAAGAGTAGAGGAGATGAGAGAGGAGGGCTTCCTCGATGAAATCCGAGATCTCATGAATAATGGATACGGGATAACAAATCCCGGAGTCATTGCGCACGGATACCGCGAAGCGATGCTTTTTCTTCAGGGAAAAATGACGGAGAATGAACTCTGGGAGACAATGAAAAAAAACACAAGAAATTACGCAAAAAGACAGCTCACCTGGTGGAAGAGAGATCCTCAGGTGCACTGGTTTCATGCTGTTTCAAAGAAACCGATCCGGGTGCGCGATCCGGGATTCTGATCCTCAGATGAAAATCCCATTTTTGACTATTCGTCCGTGAACGAGAATGAACACATGCTCCATTCACCCCATGTTTTTTCAACACCGCAGATCCGATACTGGACGCCAAGCGCATCGTCTTCCATCAGACATCCCTTATACTGTTTCGATTCTGACAAGTCACAGGTTTTTTCCTCTTGCTCCTGGCTTTGAATATCCGCCTTCATAATGGTTTCATCTCCATGATGACTGAAATATACTGAAACTCCGGTCAGTCCTGCAGCAATGAGCATAACGGCGAGTACGGGGAGAAGGGGATTGATCCATCTGCCTCTGTTCGGATTGATTTCCATGGAATGGGAGAAAATATGTATTTCGTACTATTATAGCATGCTTATTTTTATTCCCCAAGGGTTTTTCCAGTACAAAGCACAAAATACAAAGTACAAAACAGAAAAGAATCGCTTTCCCGCTTTGATAATTTTCAACCTTCTAAACTTTATGAACTTTCAACTTACAAACTCTCCCCCCACTTCAGTTTTTTTCTGAGCGTATTGAAGTACGTCTCACCGGGAAGGCGAAGAAATTTGGCCGTTTCCTCATGTTTTGTCACCTCGATGACATCGCCGCAACGAAGGGGCTCATGGACCTGGCCGTCGATGGTGATGACTGCTTCTTCTTTGTTGCAGTCGATGATCTCAAGAGAGACGACCTTCTGAGCGGGGATGACGAGAGGCTTCTGGCTGAATGAGAAGGGAGAGACCGGCGTGAGGATCATGGATTCCACCTTCGGATGAATGATCGGTCCGCCTGCGGCAAGGTTATATGCCGTCGATCCGGTCGGAGTCGCAATGATGAGACCATCGGCTCTGAACACGGCGAGGAGCTCGCCATCGACTTTCACCGGAAGATTGATGATCCTTGCGATTGCGGATTGTGAAACAACGACCTCATTGAGTGCGGAATATTTTTGAAGAGAACCATTCTCTTTCACGATTTGAATGGAAAGAAGCAACCTTTCCTCGATCGTATAATCTGAATCCCAGATCTTGAGACACGTGTTTTCGATGTCTTCCGCAGGGATTGCAGAGAGGAAACCGAGATTCCCGGTATTCACCCCGAGGATGGGAGTATCAAAAGAGACCAGCTTGCGCACTGTCCGGAGGATCGTTCCGTCCCCTCCGAGGCAGATGATGAGGTCTAGTCTATCCGGTGGAGTGATGTCGCGCATGTTCCCGATATCCGGATGTGTATTGGCAAGATTTTTTCTCGCATGGGTCGAGAGATATATCGTCTTCCCGCACTTCTGAAGACATGCGATGGTCTTCTCGATGAGATCTGGACGGCTCATCTCGCTCTTTGTCGTTATGCCGATCTTCTGAATCTCTTGTCGTTTCATGGGTATACCGCGCTGAAGTTTTTCCATTCGGGATGATAGTACAGGATGATCCCGGTCCGTGGGAAGAAATCACATGAGCTTCATCCAGGAATCAGTGATTTTTTCCGTGACCAGGGAAAGTGAGAATTTCTGTGAGATGAGCTTTCGTCCATTTCCTGAATACGTGTCCCGAAGATCTTCTGAGGTGATGAGATCGAGGATACGTTCTCCGAGGATGTCCGGATCGCATGCCGGCACAAGAGAACCCTGGAGTCCGTCATGTATGATCTCTGATGGGCCTCCTTCTCTCGTGGCGATAACGGGGACTCCTGCGGCGAGGGCCTCAATGATCACTCTCCCGAAAGGCTCCGGTGAGGTACTCGCGTGGACAAAGACATCCATTTCCGGAAAAGCTTTTTCCGGATCCACAAAACCGCGAAATTCTACATTGTGTGCAAGTCCGTGATCTTCGACATATTTTTTCAGGGAATTCTCGAAATCGACCGTCTTTTTGTCATACGGAGAACTCTCCCCGAAGATCAGGAATTTTGCCTTTGGAAATTTACGGATGACGATCCCGGCTGATTTCAGAAAAACATCTTGCCCCTTCCAGATGTCGATGCGTCCGAGCATCCCGATGGACGGGGAATCCTGCATGAATTTTCTTCTTGGAAAATGAAGGAATCGCGCCCCGTCCACTCCGTTCGGAACGACCTCCACGAGCTTCTCCGATATTCCTTTCTTCATGAAATCCTCTTTTACCGCCTGTGAACAGGAAAAAATCTTTGAGGGCACCGATCCGATCCGTTTCACGGCCCAGCCGGGAAAGGTGAAATCATGGACAAACCAGGTGCACTTTGGGTATTTCTTTTTTACTACGGGAATTGCTCTTGAACCGATGAGGTGCGTACGGATCGAATTCGTGTGAATGATCTCATACTCTTCCTTCTTCAGGATTTTTTTTATCGAGTGGACCGATTGTAAAAAGCGGAAGAGGGAAAATGGAGTAATCGGTTTGAGACGTGGAAAATTATTTTCCCGGACAGTGATACCGCTTTTCATGAGAGTCTCTCCGAATGTGGATCGCAGGGAATTGGTGAGGACCGTGATATGAAAATCCCGTGCAAGAAGAGGGAGGATATCGAGAGAGAAAAACTCCGCACCGCCGAGAAAATCACCGGGATCAAGCCAGAGGACACGCGGCCGGGAACGGGATCTGAGGGGAATCGACGTCACGGAGTCTCGAGTGAAAGATCGGTAAGGGATTCGAACTGGGGGATGACGATCTCGAGCGTCGACTCTTTTGCCGTTGCCGACGTCTTCTCAATATCGATGCATTTCGGTTCATCTTCCTTCGCGGTGATCCCTGCAGACTGAAAGTGGAGCATTCGGTCTCCTTCTGAATACCAGAGTGATCCTTCAGGAATGAGGGATCCTTCCCCGACTTCAAAGAGCGGGAAGATCTTTCCCGTCTCGATGTTCATGAGGGAGATTTTTTCATAGAGATTTTCAAAACGCGGGTCGCAGAATCCGATATTCTTATTTTTCCCGGCATAGTCAAGAAATATCGCCCATTCATTCTCAACAAGAAATATCGTGTGGATAGGAAGTGCTTCCAGATGGGAGAGAAAGGGATTCTGAAATATTGTATATCCGAGGCGAGGCGGATCGAGTTCGCATTCGCCGAGATAGTCGTACACGAGGATGATCTTCTGTGAAAAGGGAGTCCAGGAGACCGGGACCGGCACGATCTTGCACGGATCTGAACTGTCGATGTTCGGAAAATAGAGGAGTTCCCGCTCCCTCCCGCTTTCATAATGGTAAACGGTCAATGCATATTCCGTGACGGAAGAGGGTACCCCCTCTTCATCCCCCTGGAATTGAAATGTTCTGAAGAGTGCGGAGGTCACATACTTCCCGTCGGGTGATTCCACGCTTTTCCGGACGAGAAAATCAGCGTCATGATACAGGGAAACATTCTCCGAAGTCTGCCCGTTCTCCGAAAGAGGATTCTCGATCTGCGGTGAAGGAGAAGGCCCTCTCTCCTTCTGAAAGAAGTTCAGGAGAGCAAAAGAAAGGGCAAAAAGAATGATAAAAATAAAAACAAGTCTCATTTTTTCGATAAAGGGATCCAGCTCACAGTATTTCAGGTAGACCGTGAATTGACAAGGAGCAGGAGAAAACAAAAAACTCGGTTCAAGTACAAAAGACAAAGCACAAAGTACAAAACAGAAGAGAATCACCTCGGAACTTTGACGGACCTCAATGATCTCTTAAAAATCCCGAAGCAGTATCTTTGGAACTTTTAAACTTTACAAACCTTATGAACTATATCAACTCTTCTTTTTGATTTGTGCTTCCCCTTTTTTCCTTTCCGCTTTTCCGGCAGAATGCATTCATGAAGACGGATTTCCTCATCATCGGCTCCGGCATAGCAGGACTTTCGCTCGCGCTGAACCTCGCTCCACTCGGATCAGTCACGGTCCTCACGAAAAAGGGCATCACGTCGGGATCAACGGGACTCGCACAGGGAGGGATCGCAGGAGTGCGGAATCCGGAGAAGGATTCTTCAGAAAAGCATTTTCAGGACACACTGAAAGCCGGCGCATACCATAATGATGAAGACGCGGTTCGCCTTCTCGTGGAAAAGGGAGAACAGGCGCTTCGGGACCTGGAGCGATGGGGTGTGAAATTTGATTTTTCACTTCATCAGGAGGGAGGACACACGTATGCGAGAATTTTCCATGTCGCTGACGAAACGGGGCGGGTCGTCCAGGAAATCCTGTCCGATGCGATCACGGAATATGAATCCATCGAAGTCATCGAAGATGCCTTCGTCGTCGACCTCCTCATGTACGGGGGATATGTCGCAGGATGTTCATTCCATCATAATGGGAAGAACGAAGTCTGTCTTGCGAAGAGGACGATCCTTTCCACGGGAGGCGCAGGGCAGATCTATGAAAAGTCGACGAATCCGAGTGTTGCCACGGGGGATGGGATCGCCATGGCATTCCGGGCAGGAGCGGAGCTCGAGGATCTCGAATTCATCCAGTTCCATCCGACCGCGCTTGATATGCAGCGCGACCCGCTCTTTCTCCTCTCTGAAGCGCTCAGGGGGGCGGGAGCAAAAATCACAGATGAAGACGGGGAACATTTTGTGAATGAACTCGACGCGCGAGATATCGTTGCGAGAGAGATATTCCTCAGGATAAAAAGCGGGAAAAAAGTTTTCCTCGATTTCAGACATGAGAAAGAGACTTTTTTAAAAAAAAGATTCCCCATGATCTTTGAAAATCTCCTCTCATTCGGGCTTAATCTTTCATCGGATCTCATCCCCATTGTCCCGGCGGCGCATTTTTTCTGCGGGGGAGTAAAGACCGATATTTCGGGAAGGACTTCTCTTCCCCATCTCTACGCTGTCGGAGAAGTCGCATGTACCGGTGTCCATGGTGCGAATCGCCTCGCGAGCAACTCGCTCCTGGAAGGAGTCGTCTTTGCCCATCAGATATCTTCAGATATCAGAAGATCTCATGACGAGATCGTGAAAACACGATTTCCGGAAGAAACCAACCTCGATCCAAAACTATTTATTCCGGAAACGCGGGCGGATGCGGCAAAACGAAAAGCGATTCAACATCTCATGCTCATAAATACCGGCGTCGTCCGGAGGCGTAATGAAATGGGATCCGCATTGAAAAGCCTGAGTGCCATAAAACCCGCGGGAACGGAAACGCAGAACATTCTCCTCGTCGCCAAAAAAGTAGTAGAATATGCGATGAAGAGGAAAGAGTCTCTCGGCTGCCATTTTATTGTTGACCAATGACAGGATTAGAACCAGAGGGAAAGAATTTCCAGGAGAAAACAGTTCCGGATATTCCCCTGAGAACACTCCGCATCATCTGCATCGCGGTATCGCTTTCAGGCCCCCTCTATCTTCTCATCATCCTTCTCCTTTTCCGGTTCGGAGATTTCAAGAACTCTCTTTTTCTTGACCAGGTGCCCCTGCGTCCGGAATACGCTCTCTATGGAGTTCTTTTTCTCAGCGTATCTGTCCCTCTTCTTTTCCAGAAAATCCTTGAGCTCCAGGAGAAGAAGACAGGGAAGAAGAACAACTCCAAAAAAATTGTTGTTTTTGCTGCTGCGGAAACAGGAAATCTCTTCGGACTCATCCTTTTTCTCCTCTACGGCTATCACGCTGAATTTTTTATTCCTTTTCTCATTTCAGGAGTGTTTTTCTATTTCCTCTTCCCGAGAGATCTGAATCAAGCGGCTATGAATCCGGGAGCGGGACCAAGTGAAATGATGAAATAGTATCTGGGACTTGTTTCCCGGAATCCATCGAGATGAATTGTCTCCTCCTTCGTCCAGGGGGGCTTGCTTAAATATTTAAAAAGTATTATAATAACGAGAATATCATTTTCAAAAATAAATCAGCTCCGGGATGAACAACTTTCAGCTCATCATAAAAGTATTCGAAAAATATCCGATCCAGGGTATCTTCAGCATCATCCTGGTCGCAATCCCTGTATTGGTATGGATATATATTTTTACGCGGAAGGAGAGTCAGGAAAAAGGCATTGTCGCCATCACCTTCCTGGCGGGGATGGCATCCGCGCTGATCCTTTTTGTCTATCAGTACTTTTGGGAAAAGAATTTGAACATGGGGTTCTTTGAGTTTAAACCCGTCAATTTCCAGGAACATTTTCAGGACATCGCTCTTGTCGCAGGATTCGGGGAAAGGTCCATTGTCACGTTCTTGCTCGTATCGCTCTCCATCGGCTTCATCGAAGAATATCTGAAACACTGGGTCGTGAGAAAGGCCGACCATAATTATTTCCGATGCGTCGATGATGTCATCGAGCTCTCCATAATCGCTGCGCTTGGGTTCGCATTTACGGAAAACATCGTCTACCTCTTCCGGGAGATCGTCGTTACCGGGACGCTGAGCGGGAAATATTTTTCACTCTTCTTCCTCCGTTCGCTCTTTGTCGTCTTCGTTCATATTCTCTGTTCGGGGATATATGGTTATTACTATGGAGTCGGATACTATGCCGGGCCTATACTCAAGGAAGTGAAGATGGAGGGAAAGAAATTTTTCATTCCTGAACTTCTCCATAAGATAATCCACCTCAAGACGACCCGTATTTTCCATGATGAAATGATCGCACTCGGATTTCTTATCTCTGTTGGTGTCCACGGACTATTCGACTTTTTCATGACGGTGAACTGGACTCTTGCGGACATCATCCCCATCGAGTCATTCGAAAGGATCGGCATCCATACGGTTGTACTCCCGCTCTATCTCGTATTAGGATTCTGGTACCTCTCGATGCTCCTCGACAAGAAAGAGGATCATGAGAAGTTTGGTCATCTCACGATGAAAGAGGCGTACGTGCAATGATATAATCTATTTGATCTTTTTATTCTTTCTATATGTCAGAAAAACCAAGGAAACCAGATGAAGAATCATCTTCTCTTCCAGAACCACAGATCATTGGACCTGAGATTAGATCCAATGCAGTGGCACCTGATATCGCGGATATTTCTCAAGTAACATCGGATTCTGCGGAAATAACACTGACTCCGACTGTACGGACAACGGATCAGGGAGGACTCACCTACGAAGAAGATATGCCAATCACGATTACGAACATTAATGAAACACCGACGGACATTGCTCTGAGCAATTCGACGATCGCGGAGAACCCGGCTGCGGGTCAGGTGATCGGGGTACTGAGCACAAATGATCCGGACATGGGAGGAAGCTATGCTTACTTTCTCGTGACCAATTTCAGTAATGCAGTTCAAATCGTGGGGAATGAGCTAAGAGTACTAACTCCAGCAGTATTCAATCATGACGTGAATCCTACATTCACAGTCCGATTACGAACAATCGACCAGGGAGGACTTACCTACGAAGAGGACGTGCTCATCACTGTAACGGATGTGAGCCAGGCTTCTCCCGTTTCGAATGAGCCATGATCTCCTGAAATCGAAACGTGTGGAGCAGATTTAAAAATCTGCTCCAGGAAATGAACTCTCCCCGAGTTGCTCCTTTTTCTTGTGTCATCCAAAGAAGAACACAAATGGAAAGGTTCAACTCTTCAGAGTTGAACCATCAAAAAAGATGTAAAACGATGAGTAATTTTCCCTGTTCAGCAAGCAATCTTTGTCATTTGCTGAGGATTCTCTGAGGACCAATACCAACTCGAACCTCAGAGATGACCACTATTCCTTCTTTTTCTCGTCATCCTTTTTATCGACGACTTCCGCGTCCACGGTTTCATCTCCGGACTCTGATTTCTTCGATTTTTCTTCGGATTCCGCTTCCTTCGCCGCTTTTTCGTAGAGTTCAGCGCCGCCCTTCTGGAGGACTTCCATGAGCGTATCATGCGCCTTTTTGAAATCTTCTTTCTTCGATTCCTTGTCGTCGAGGACTTTCTTCGCGGATTCGAGTTCCTTTTCGATTGTTTCGACGGTTTCCTTCGAGATCTTCTCCTTTTCCTCACGGATCATTTTTTCTCCCTGGAAAATCGCGGCATCGAGATGGTTCTTCGTTTCAATTTCCTCTTTTCGTTTCTTATCTTCGTCCGCGTGCGCTTCCGCGTCTTTCCGCATCTTTTCGATTTCCTTCTCATCGAGCCCGGACGCTCCCTGGATCGTGATATGCTGTTTTTTCCCGGTCCCTTTGTCCACGGCAGTCACATTGAGGATCCCGTTCGCGTCGATATCGAAAGTCACTTCGATCTGAGGAACACCGCGGTGGGCGGGAGGGATCCCGTCGAGGATGAATTTTCCGAGAGATTTGTTGTCCGCTGCCATCTCCCTGTCTCCCTGAACGACATTGATCTCAACGCTCGACTGGTTATCGGCGGCGGTCGAGAAGATCTGGGATTTTGAAGTGGGGATCGTCGTGTTCCTCTCAATAAGCTTTGTCGCGATCCCTCCGAGGGTTTCGATCCCGAAGGAAAGGGGAGTGACATCGAGAAGAACGACATCTTTCACGTCTCCGGAAAGCACCGCGCCCTGGATGGCAGCCCCGATTGCGACGACTTCGTCCGGATTCACTCCTTTGTGGGGTTCTTTCCCGAATATCTTCTTCACAATCGCCTGTACCGCCGGCATTCTTGTCATTCCGCCGACAAGGACGACTTCATCGATATCGGAAGCTTTCATCTTTGCGTCTTCGAGCGCTTTTTTGCAAGGACCTTCCGTGCGGTCGACAAAATCTTTCACGAGGGCGTCCAACTTTGCCCGGGAGAGTTTCATGACGAGGTGTTTCGGTCCGCCTGAATCCATCGTGATGAAGGGGAGATTGATCTCCGTTTCCGTATTTGAGGAGAGTTCGATCTTCGCTTTCTCCGCCGCTTCTTTCAGTCTCTGGAGAGCCATCTGGTCTTTCGAGACATCGATCCCCTGATCCTTTTTAAATTCATCGACGATGTACGACATGATCTTCTGATCAAAATCATCACCTCCGAGATGCGTGTCACCGTTCGTGGAGATCACCTCAAAGACTCCATCACCGATATCAAGAATCGATATATCGAACGTTCCTCCTCCAAGATCATACACAGCGATTTTTTCATTTTTATGCTTTTTGTCGAGACCATATGCGAGGGCGGCTGCAGTCGGTTCATTGATGATCCGCATTACTTCAAGTCCCGCGATCTTTCCCGCGTCTTTCGTTGCCTGACGCTGTGAGTCGTTGAAATATGCAGGAACAGTGATGACTGCTTTCGTAACCGGTTCTCCGAGAAAGGCTTCGGCATCGGCTTTCAATTTTTGAAGGACTATCGCTGATATCTCAGCAGGCATCTTCGGATCATTATTGAAAACAATCCGTGCGTCACCGTCGGAACCTTTTTTTACCTCAAAAGGCATTTCCTTTATCTCTTCTGAGACTTCACTGAACTTTCTTCCGATGAATCTCTTCGCAGAATAGATCGTGTTCTTTGGATTGGTGACCGCTTGTCTTTTTGCAGGGATTCCGACCAGTCTCTCGTTGTCTTTTTGGGCAACGACGGATGGTGTTGTCCTTCCGCCTTCAGAGTTTGTAATGATTGTCGGCTCGCCGCCTTCCATTACTGCGACGCAGGAATTTGTCGTTCCGAGGTCAATTCCTATTATCTTTGACATAGTTGGGGATGAAAGAAAATTAGCACTCACTATTTTAGAGTGCTAATGCCATCGAGTCAAGAAAATATTTTCATGAGAGTCTCGGGATGATAAAATAAATTACGGCATGGATGGAAGAGTGCGCACTCAA
>JBGSON010000009.1:0-7636 GCA_041739085.1 Candidatus Altimarinota bacterium
CGAGCGGCTTGGCGGGTGCTCCATCCCTTTTCTGTAACAAGTTTTGCCGTCTCTAGTCTGATCCGCGGTAAGTGAGGATTGGTGGTATATGGCATGTCCATATCTTTGCATAAAGTGATGCAAAGCTATTGAACCATTACAGCCGGTTGATATTGTCGTCAGGAAGTGTTAAAATAATATGAAAAATTAATATTATTATGCCTGAAGATTGGGAACCACTGGCACAAAAAGTTCAAATGGCTCAGACCGATAATTCGATTTCGAGCCAAGAAGCACAACAGTTCATCAATGAATCCTACAAAATCGCCAAGGAGAAATATGGGAGAGAAAAAAATGCAGTACTATTGAATACGAGTGATGAATTATGGGGTCTCGCCGAGAAAGTGCTGGCGACATATCGAGAGAAAAATCACGGGCATGAGCAGTTCACCATTGGGAATCTTTTTAAGAGAGCTCGGGGAAGGAACGGGCATGATGCCATAAAATTCTTTGATGGAGAGAGTAATCTTGCGAGCGCACACCCTACAGCGCGCCAAGAAGAACCTCGACCTCAAACTGCAAGACAGAGGGAGGCAAGGCCACCGGTTACGGAAACACGTGTTGATATGAGCCGCGGTCAGCAATCCCAAGTGCTTCAAAATTATATTGCAGGACAAATCCGCAACTGCCTCGGTGCTCAGTATGGGGGGATGAATTGTCAGGAGTTTGTTGAACTCGCATTGGGAGACCTCAATAAACTTCCGAATATGTCTGCATATTTTGATCTTCTGAAACAACCCAATACGCTGTCAATGAACATAGCATCGTTGAGGAATGGAGAGATACTGACAGCGGTCCTTTGTGGAGAGGTGAACCTAACGGGGAAGAACAGAGAAGAGCAGTATCTGCTGCTTAGTGGGCTCCGGGATAGAATTTTAAAAAAGGGAGAAGTGTCCTTTTCCACCATGACAAAAATGGAAATTCCCGGGAGTGAGGATCTCAGGGGTGGAAAAGCGAAGATATTGTCAGCATTAGAAAAGACTCTTCAGGTTGAAGAATATGCGATATTGAGTTATTCATCTCAGAAGTTTGGCCATACGGGAATAGTCGAGAGGACTCCGGCAGGCTATGTCTTCTATAACTCCGGAATCATGGAAGGAGCCGGTGCACAGGGAGTCGGAGGGGAGTCTCTCGATGAACATTTGACATCTCTTTTAGAGAGGACTCGAGGACAGAAAGAGTGGGTGCGAAATCCCGGTGCGTATTTTTGGTATGTTCATCCCAAACGAGAAAAATTAGTTTTCCCAGATGGCAAGATTGTAACTCCTGAAAAAAGGGGAAGTAAATATTTCTTTAATGGAGAACAACTGATATTGGATTCCAGCCGCTCCATCAATGATATTTCTTTCACGATTGGAAAAATTCCTTCGGATGGAAATATAATTCAGCGGATCGGTGATACGGGAAAAGCAGAAACAACAAATGTTCAGACTGCTTTGAAAAGAGCACCGATCAATGCTCAGGAACAACCACAATGGAGTCAGGAAATCCTTTCCGCTATGCACGCCAGCGGAATACCGGTAACACATGAAAATACAGCATATATTGCCGGTATTTTGATGAATGAATCAGGGGTCAACCACAATCCCCTGAAGTGGGGACGTGAAGGAGCAGGAAAAGCAATACTCGCCCGCTTTGATTCCTACGGCATGAAAGCTTTAGAGATTGCCATAAAAGCAGTGTTAACGAGAGATGAGACGCAATACATTGAAACAGGGAAGGCAAGCTTAGGGAGATGCAAAACAGAATTGGATTTCTATCGATGGTCCCAGGAACAGTTGAGCGCCTTGAACAGAACTCAATCGCTTTTTTCCAATGAGTCGTCTTTCAGAACGTTTGCGGAAAAAGGATTATCGCTCGGAGCATCAATTTTGAAAGCATGGGGAATCGATACCGATATCGCTCCCGGTGAAGGAGTGCGTCCATTTCTCCTGCGGACTTTGAGTAAAAAACCGGAGACATTCGGCGCCATGCAGCTCAATGCTGACATGCTCTTGGCACGGATGAATGCTGATCTCGCATCGGTCCAGAAACATCCCGAATTTAAAAAACTCATCATATCCGGAAGAATCAGCAGGGACCTTCTTGTCAGAAATCTTCTCCAGGATCCCTCTCTCTCTCCCGCAAACAAGATATCTCGAGCGGCATCTCTTGAATTAGGATTCTCATACTATGTGAGGCCTATTATCTTTGCCTATGCTCCGCGAGATGGAAAACTGAAACCGGCGAATATCAAATATGCAACAGCAGATCATCTCTTTGGAATGTTTGCCTCACGGAACTCTGATATTCAGCAGAATTTGAACAGAATTCTTGGGATTGAGCCTCCTCTCATCGTTGATGGTGACCTTGTGAATTATGAAAAGGACGGCAGGATTTCTTCTAAAACATCCAGTACTGAAACTGCAGTGCAAAGATTTATCACCCAGCATATTCCAGAATGGAGGGGTAAAGCACTGGTGAAAGCAAAGGAAGTATGCATGGCTCTCGGGGAGAGAATGGATTTGCAGAAAGCCTATGCTGCAGGTTCAGTCCCCCCAGCATCCGTATTTCTCGATGCTCTCGATAAAGCGCGCAGTTCTCAGGGAACAGCACGGAGTCGTTATCACGAAGGAACTCTGCTTGCCGCAATGCCGGGGATCAGATCACTGAGCGGACAGACTGCTGAGCAATACGCAAGGGCGTTCATCACTCCTGATAATCTCATCGCATAAATCTTCCATGAATTGGGGAATCGCCATCATTCATTCTTTCGCGATCACAATGATCTTATCGTCGGCTTGCAAAGAGAATGTTTTTGACTTGTCCGGATTTAACATAATGCCGTAGTTCTCCTCCGGATTCATGGAATGTTTCGCGATGCGGTACCCGATAGCGATCTCGTTTCTATCTGCCGCGGCTTTCAGCACGGTATAGAAATTCATTTCCGATCCCGGTTTCACGTAATCTCCGGCAGGTTTGAGATAGATTTCTGATCCTTCCGACGTGAAGAGCTTTTCAAAGACTTCATGGAGATGGCGGTTTTCCGAAAGTTGGGAGATGAGGGTGCTGATGAGGCGGTCGCTCACGATGAAGTCATCCGCTTTCGTCACCTCCGCGAGATCCCGGTTCCGGACATCATGCATCTGGCTCACGATGCTGATCTTCTTCCCCTTTGTCTCAAACATGTTTCTCAAGTGGAGAAGAGATATGAGGGTTTTTGAGTCAGCTTCCTCATGCGTGAGACCCGAGTATGCGAGCACGATGACATTGTCGAACGACGTGATGTCTGCATTTTCAAGCGTCGATCGCACGGTCGTGTTCCCCCTGGTGAAAGATATCGACTGGTTCTTCATAGAGTTCCCGAGCGATTCCGCCTTCTCCTTGAGGCCGTCCGAATCTGCCAGGATCGAGAGCTCCGATCCTGGTGCGACATAGTTGTCGAGCTCCTGAACGATTTTCGCCCCGCACTCGTTCCATCCGATGATGCAGTTTTTCTCTTTTTGCCGATGGAGGGCGGTCGATTTCGTGATCACTTCTTCCCTGATACTGAACGCATTTCGGCCGGAAATAACTGCAGTGTCGTCATCTTTCGTAATGAGAATGCAGGAATCTCCTTCTTCAATGATGGAATCGAGCGGAGGATGGATGGCGACACGCTGATCGTTCTTGAGAATCCCGAAAACGCTTGAAGTTTCATAAGAGAAGAGCGCATCGCGAAACGTTTTTCCGAATAGCGCAGGCTCTTTCGCAAAATATATTTCATCACCCTGGAAATCGAGGAGGTCCATGAACACGATGCTCAATCCTGATTGGCGGCAACTCTGCGCCGTGATACGGGAGATGATGACGGACGATTCGATAAAAATCGCTTCGTCGCCTCCGACGAGTTTTGCCGCTTCGAGGTTTTCTTTATCGGTGATCTCTGCAAGGATGAAGAATCTTCTCGGAGTCCGGTGCGGGTTGTTCGTGAGTGCGAGGATCGTTTTGATGACATACATATCGGGGTTCGCACCTTCGGGGGCAAGGATGATGATCGATTTCGCTTCATGGGGATTCACGATTTCCAGGTCCACGAGGTCGAGAGGGCATCCCGTTCTGCAGATGATCCTCGTGTTTTTCATATCCGGGATCCGGTCGCGGATTTCTTCTTCCATCTCGATTTTGTCTTTTTCCGCGAGGATGACGATCCTCGGTTTTGTCTGATTCTCATTCGCAATAATGAGTTCTGAGATGATCGGGATCACCGTCTGAGACCAGCCAAGGATGAGCGTATGGTTAGTTTCCAGCACCCGGGATCGGCCCTTCCTCAAATTCTCGAGTTTATTCTCCAGCCCGGAGGTGATAGCACCGATGAGCGCGCTGAATACGAATATTCCTCCGAGGGTCACGAGAAGGCCAAGGATCCGGAAGCCCCATCCTGCATCTCCTGCGAGATTTCCGGCATCGAACGATCGCATGAGGGTGTGCCACACTGCTTCAAAAAAACTCATCCCCTCTGTTCCCTCCTGTGTGATTCCTGTGAAATGGAAGATGAACCCGAAGACGATGACAATGGAGAAGCAGACGATCCCAAGCCATGCAATGATGGCAATCGCTCCTTTCGAGAGCGTGTTTTCAAAAGCGTATTTCAGGCGCTGGGAAAGGGGTGCATTTTTATCCATAGGACGGGAAAGAAGATTTTGTGCGGGCATTGTATCTTTTTTCTTCATTCACTGAAAGAGTCGCATCCTATATTCGCACCATTTCTGCAGTTTTTTTGTCCTGTCATTGTGATGACAATGGAATCGTCTCTTGCGAATGCCCTTCATTTCACTTCAATCCCTTTGCAAAGCCCTTTATTTCCAGTATATTTTGTTTCGATTTTTTTACGTTTTTATTCATCCCCCCTATGAACATCTGGCACATCTCCCTTCTCGTAGCCGTGCTCAGCCTCCTCTATGCTGGGTTTCATGCATATCGCATCATCCAGTGCGATGCCGGTACGGAAAAAATGAAGAGCATCGCGAAAGCCATCCAGGAAGGAGCCATGGCGTACATGCACCGCCAGCTCAAGACGGTGTCGTTTTTTGCTATTATTCTCTTTGCTCTTATCTGGTGGGGGATCGATATGTACATCGCGTGGACATTCCTCGCGGGGGCTGTTTTGTCTTATACTGCCGGTTATATCGGGATGAATGTTTCCGTCAGAGCGAATGTAAGGACGGCCGCTGCTGCGAAAAAAGGTCTCGGGAAGGCTCTCTCCGTTGCATTCCGGGGAGGATCGGTGACGGGCCTCACGGTCGTCGGGCTTGCGCTCTTCGGGATCACCGGATTCTCTCTCTTCTTCCAGGGGATCGGGATCAGCATTGAAAAAATCCCTCATCTCCTCATCGGATTCGGATTCGGGGCTTCCCTCATCTCGCTTTTTGCACGTCTCGGGGGAGGGATTTTTACGAAGGCGGCTGATGTAGGGGCGGATCTCGTGGGGAAAGTGGAAGCAGGGATCCCTGAGGATGATCCGAGGAACCCCGCGACCATCGCGGATAATGTCGGTGACAATGTCGGTGACTGTGCGGGTATGGGAGCGGATCTCTTTGAGACGTATGCCGTGACGCTTATCGCGGGAATGATCCTCGCGGTGTCACAGCACCTTCCGGCTGCGTATATCATCTACCCCGTTGCTCTCGGTGCGGTCGCGGTCATCGCATCCATGATCAGCATTAATTTCGTGAGGACGGACAAGAAGGAAACCATCATGAAAGCTCTTTATCTCGGGATCCTCGTGGCACAGGTCCTTTCACTCGCCGGATTCTATTTCGTCACCCGATATCTCTTTCCGGAAGGAGCGATGAACCTCTTTTCCGCTACGATCGTCGGAGCAGTCGTCACTGTTGCCGTGATCGCTATTACGGAGTACTACACATCCAAGAGTTATCGCCCGGTGAGGAGCGTAGCGAAAGCATCCGAAACAGGCGCCGGGACAAACCTTATCATCGGTCTCGCGGTCGGACTCGAGAGTACGATCCTTATCGTGCTTCTCATCGTTGCGGGGATCATTGCTGCATTCCACCTTGGAGGACTCTATGGGATCGCTATTGCTGCGGTCTCCATGCTTTCCACAACGGGGATGGTGATCGCCATGGATACCTACGGGCCTATTACCGATAATGCCGGAGGGATCGCAGAAATGGCAGAACTTTCAAAAGATGTCCGTGAGGTCACCGATGCGCTCGATTCCGTCGGAAATACGACGAAGGCCGTGACGAAAGGATACGCCATCGGTTCCGCGGCGCTCGCGGCGCTCGTGCTTTTCCAGGACTATAACGGTGCGCTCAAGGAAGGAGGACACTCTATCCTGTTTGATCTCACTGACTATCTCGTCATCGTCGGGCTTTTCCTCGGCGCGCTCATCCCGTTCGCATTCTCTTCGATCGCCATGAGAGCAGTCGGGAAAGCGGCGCATTCCGTAGTCGAAGAAGTCCGGAGGCAGTTCAGAGAGATCAAGGGGATCATGCAGGGGAAAGCGAAACCGGATTACCGGACATGCGTCGACATCGTCACGAAGGCGGCACTCATCGAAATGATCGCCCCGGCGCTCATCGCAGTCCTCTCTCCGGTCGTCGTTGGATTTCTTCTCGGGCCAAAGGCTCTCGGAGGACTTCTCATCGGCGTCATCACTTCAGGTCTTCTTCTCGCGATTTCCATGGCGAACGGAGGAGCGACCTGGGATAACGCGAAGAAATATATCGAGGACGGGAATCACGGAGGCAAAGGGTCGGATGCCCACAAAGCCGCCGTGGTAGGGGACACCGTTGGAGATCCGTACAAAGATACTGCCGGGCCCGCTCTCAACGCCCTCATCAAGGTCATCAACACGATCGCGCTCCTCATCGCGGGATCAGTTGCGGCGTTCAGCATGACGATCAGTTTCTAAATGTAATCCTGTAATCAATAAAAAAGATGGAGCAACTCGGAAGGGTTGCTCCATTTAATATGGGCATGAATCTTGTGCCTCTCAGATACTACAATCCGAGCTGCTCATGTGCTCCTCTCCCGCCCCATACCGCTGTTGCTTTTCCTTTCGGCATTCTCTGGAGGGCATGACCCGGATTTCCACTATCGGGGTATCCTGTTGCCAGACCTCCCCGATGGATGATTTTTCCTGTTGCAGGATCCGTAATGAGATTCCCCGGTTCTTTATGCCAGTTTTCACCGCCGTGCTTCGGGTCAGCGGCGCTGTAGTACGTCGCACCAATCGCCTTCATGGTGTGATGGAGGATTCTGTTACAGGCTCTCCAGAATTTCCACTGATGTGGGGTGATGTTTTGCGGATCGACCCCAAGTTTCGTGAGATATGATTGAAGAGCTGGTTCCATGGCTACACGCTGAGCGAATCGATCAAAATTCTCTTCGCTTTCCATGTATTCGATCGCTGCCTCTTCACCAACCCAGTCGAATGGAACGGGGCTGCTCGCGGGCTTTCCATCAACGATAAGGAACGTATCAATCGCACCACCTCCCGCATGGGCATTATTCTGAAAGTTCAGGGGAATGCTCACATTGAGGGGAGTCCGAGGGGCATTCGGGAAAAATCCCTGCACAGAATATACATTCGCACATATCGTGGCATAGTTGG
>JBGSON010000021.1:0-44663 GCA_041739085.1 Candidatus Altimarinota bacterium
ACGGAGCAGCGGGAAGATCCATTTCCTTGAGATCCGGGATGGAAGCGGATTCATCCAATCCATTGTCGTTCAGAACGATGTTCCTCCGGAAGTGTTTGAGACTGCAGATAAACTCACGCTTGAATCCTCACTCATCCTCACGGGAGTCATCACGAAACATCCGAAAAAAGAAGATGTGTACGAACTCCAGGTGAAGAATATCAAAGTCATCCAGGCCGTACAGGGAGAATATCCGATCGGGAAAAAAGAGCACGGACCCGACTTCCTCCTCACGAACCGCCATCTCTGGCTTCGCGTCCCGAAACAATGGGCGATCCAGAGGATAAGGAACACGATCATCAATGCGACGTACGAACATCTGAACTCAGAAGGATTTATAAAAATCGACTCCCCTATCCTCACTCCGAATGCCTGCGAAGGCACGACGGAACTCTTTGAACTCGATTATTTCGACGAAGGAAAAGCATATCTCTCCCAGTCAGGACAGCTCTATATTGAAGCGGCGATCATGAGCGTCGGGAGATGTTTTGATTTCGGTCCCGTGTTCCGCGCGGAAAAATCCAAGACGCGGAGGCATCTCACGGAATTCTGGATGATGGATGCGGAAGCTGCTTTCGTGGAGCACGATGAGAATCTTGATATTCAGGAGCGTCTTATCCGGCACATCGTGTTTCAGGTCCTCATCAAAAACAAGAAAGAACTCGAGATCCTTGAGCGTAATATTGAACCTCTGAAGAAAATCGAAAAGCCGTTCCTGAGAAAAACTCATTCCGAAGTGGTACAAGAACTCCGGACACTCGGATCTTCCATCGGAGACATGGATGACCTCGGAGCAGAAGACGAGACGATGCTCATGACGAAATACGATGTCCCGCTCTTTGTAGAAAAATATCCAGCGGTAGTGAAAGCTTTTTACATGAAGAGAGATCCGAAAAATCCGCATCTCGCTCTCTGCGCCGATCTTCTCGCTCCGGAAGGGTACGGCGAGATCATCGGAGGGTCTCAGCGTGAAGACGATTACGATGCCATCGTCTCGCGCGTCCGCGAACACAAACTCCCGGAAGAGGCGTTTCAATGGTATCTCGATCTCCGGAAATACGGTTCTGTCCCGCACAGCGGTTTCGGGTACGGCCTCGAACGGATCGTCGCATGGGTGTGCGGACTCCAGCATGTCCGGGAGACCATCCCGTTCCCGAGAACGATATACCGGATCTACCCCTGATGTCCTTTCATCCCCGTTTATGAAAATAAATCTCATCCGCTCCGTTTTTTTCTCTTTGATTGTTCTGGGAATTGTTACTGGATGTTCGTTCTCCAAGGAAAATCAAAATACTGTTGAGTCTGATCCGGTAAAGGAAACTCTGTACGGAGAATCTCTCTCTTTTTCCCTTGATGGGAGAAGCTGGGAGCTCGGGTATCAGAGCAGAAGGGATAATGAGATCCTCCTAGAGTACACGCTTCCCGGGGAAACGGTCAATACCTGGAAAGAGCTCGTCACGGAACAGGCTTTCCCATCCCTCCTTCAGCAGATCTCTTCGAAGGAATTCATGGAAACGATGAAAGACACTCTTCTCGCCACCTGTCCTGAATCAAGCTGGACGATCCTTGAGGAAAACGATTCCGGTATTCTCTACGAATGGTATGTGAAGAACTGCGCGGGGAATGACGATCAGTTTGAGATCGCGCGGATCTTATCCGATGAGGAAAGCATATATATCCTCCATTATGCGGTGAAAACAGAATCCCCGGAGAAGGTGAAGAAAGAGGAATGGAAACAGATCCTCCTCGCCGCTACTATCAGAAAACGCGCGAAAGAATAGCAGGGAGACGTATTCTTCTGCTTATTGAAGAAAAGCAAGCCGCAGTAGCGTTTTCGCGTTCGACTCTGAATTCCTCCCGGGATCTTTGGAATAATTCCGGATTCGGAAGATAAAATCCGCGGCCGCGAGAAATACGGATCTCCTCTCCTCCCAAACGAGGGACATCTCGTCGCGGAGGGAGAGTCCATGTTTCAGTGGTGGTCTTGTGTTGTCGGGACCACTGAGTCGAGCGATGAGTTCTTCGAGGGAAAGTGAGAGGAAGACGAAGAACCCGTTTTTTTTCAGGAGTTTCAGGTTCTCGCTCCTCATGATCGTCCCTCCGCCGAGAGAAATGACTGCTCTCTTCATTTGTGAAAGATCCTCGCAAAGCGCGTTCTCTCTTGTCCGGAATCCATCCCATCCCTCGTCCCGGATGATCTCGGGAATGGTCTTTCCTGATCGGCTTTCTATTTCAGGATCCGTGTCGAGAAAGGTCCATCCGATTTTTCCCGCAAAGATCCTTCCGAAGGTCGTCTTTCCGCTTCCCCTCATGCCGATGAAAATAATGTTCTTTCCTTCTTCCATCATAGGAAATGAAAAATTCATTTGTCACTATTCCCGTATGATTTTCCCCAAGAGAGGTAATCATCCCAGAAATCCGGATAGGTCTTCTGAACGCACTCCGGGTTGAGGATCGAAACCTCGGGGATCTTCGCGGCGAGAACGGCGAAACACATCGCGATGCGGTGGTCGTCATAAGTTTCGATTTCAGCTCCGTGGAGGCGGAGAGGATCTCCCATGACCTCGATGTATGCATCACCCCACCGGACTTCAGCTCCCATTTTTCGAAGATTCTCACCGAGGGCATTGATCCGGTCGCACTCCTTGCTCCGGAGTGTGGAGAGACCCGAGATCCTCGATTTTCCTCTCGCCAGAGCTCCCAGGACGACCGCGGTCATCGCCGCGTCCGGCATGGAGCCGAGGTCGATATCTCCTAATCCTGAAAGATCCCCGTTTGATCGGAGATGCAGGGAATCTTGAGCCACACTCACCGAACACCCCATTTTCATGAGCACTTCCTCAGAAAACCTGGCATCTCCCTGGAGCGATTTCCGGGATATCCCAGGAATTGCGACATCGCCTCCGGTGAGCGCTGCGATCGCAAGGGGATATGTTGCGGCGGTCGCATCAGGCTCAATATCATAGGAATCAGGAGAGAGAGGAATTTTGGGAAATATCCGTATTTCTGAAACATCCTCATCCATTCTCCATTCCACACCGGCATTTTTCAGCATCTGAAGTGTCATCTCCGCATACGGTCTCGAAACGAGGACATCGCGGATCCGGATAATCGTTTCTTTTTCAGCAAACGGGGAAAGGAGGAGAAGTGCGGAAAGGAACTGTGAAGATATTCCTCCTGAAATCTCAATTTCTCCTCCCCGGAATGATCCTGTTCCCGAGATTTCAATCGGAGGAAATCCTTCCTTTTCCAGAAAATCGATTCCGATTCCTGTCCTCCTGAGACATTCCACAAGATCTCCGATCGGCCGCTCTTTCATGCGCGCGCCTCCCGTGAGGATCGTCTTCCCATTCCGAAGAACAGAGAGTGCGGAAAGGAAACGAATGGTCGTGCCGGAATTCCCGCAGAAGACCGTGAGATCACCTTCTCCCGGGAACTTTCCGGAGCATCCCCGGATATGAGCTGTATTCGGATCATTGCCGTCAAATCCAATGCATACCCCGAACGACCGCAACGCTTCAGCCATGAGGTCGGTGTCTTCAGACCTCAGGACATTTCTCAGACAAATATCCCCGGTTGAAAGTGCTCCAAACGGGAGCATCCGGTTTGTCAGCGACTTTGACGGAGGAACGCGGATCTCCCCCGAAAGAGCATTCAGGAAGACCGGCGGTTTAATCACCTCCATGCTTTTTCTTGATAAAGAAACCGTGGAGTTTGTGCCAGAATCCTTTTTTCTTTTCTTCCCGGTTCAGCACCTCTCCGAGAAGGAGCTTGCTCTTCTGCCAAGTTTCCGAACTTTTTTTCTTCACAAAATCCCGGTTTTCCTTTCCTGACTTTGGAGAGAGAGTCAACCCGAGGACGGAGCCGATGGCTCCCCCGATGACGATCCCCGTGATGAGGGAATCGATCTTTTTCACCTTCTTTCCCTTTCCATCTGCCGGGGATTCCCCGCCATCCGGTTCAGTTTTCCCGTTTTTGTTCTTAAAAAGTCCGAAGACCATGGGAACACAATTAAAACCACATTTCATTGTGGCGAAAAAGAGGGAAAAAGACAATGGTTTCTCCTCTTTCTGAAAAGCTTCTCACTCCCGTCATAATCGGATAGACTGGATCTGGTTTTTCCCCGTTCTCTATGGACGAAAAAAAGATCAGGAGAGCCGCCTCGCTCATCATCGAAGCGATCGGAGAAGACCCGAAGAGGGAAGGCTTGAAAGACACCCCTGAGCGCTACGCCCGTTCTTTCCATAAAATATTCGAAGGATATGGAAAAGATCCGAAGGATCTCATTACCACTTTTGACGGGGAAAAATTTGACGAAATGATCCTCTGCCGGAACATTGAATTCTTCTCGACCTGCGAACACCACCTCCTCCCCTTCTTCGGAAAAGCCCATGTCGCGTATATTCCAGGGGATAGCATCATCGGACTTTCAAAGATCCCGAGACTCGTGGATGTTTTTGCACGGAGACTCCAGAATCAGGAGCGTCTCACTTCCCAGATCGCCGACACACTCGAAGAAATCCTCCATCCGAAAGGGGTCGCTGTTGTTATCTCTGCAAAACATTTCTGTATCTCTGCGAGAGGCGTGGAAAAGAAGAGCCCCATCATGGAGACATCATCTCTCCGCGGTCTTTTCAAAGGAGATGCAAAAACCCGGTCAGAATTCTTCCAGATGATCTCCCGCTAAAGGGATCCCGAGACACTGGTCCATCGCGTCTCTGATAAAAAACGGCATCTGCATGAGGACTGGGTCTGAGAGAAGATTTTTTTCGGCCGGCGGAACGATGCCCTCATCTTTCAGGCGGGTTGAAATCCTCAGGACAAGATCATAGAGACCCCCCAGTGCTATTTCGCTTGAATTCTCCGGTTTTCTTCTCGGAAGGCCGGCTTTTTCCAAAATACTCTGGATCTCCTCATTTTTGTCTCCGATCCATCTCGTGATCGCTTTTTTTGTCGTTTCATCGAGTTGAGACATCCTCACCCTGTCCTCCAGATAGCTGGTGAATTTGCCAGCCCAACGCGGAATCCCCGGAATATGTTCTGTCTTCCTTTTCATGAAAAGACAAAAAATCAAGAAATGCGCGTTTTTAGCTCCTCTTTTTCTTGAGGATGACCTTCGTTCCGTGCACTCCTTTGATGATGACCTCGTCTCCTTCAGAATAATTCTTCTCATCCTCGATCCTCCATTTTGTCCCGCTGATCACGACGACGAGGGTGTCATTCTTCTTCACGACCTTTGTCTCCGTGTCGACCGCTTCATCAAATCCAACCTTTCTCTTCATGTTCGTCTTCTGAAAATATTTCGGCAGATAAAAGCTCAGCGCGAAAGATGAGATGAGGAATGTGATGATCTCACTGAGGAAATACGACGAAGAAAAATAGTCAGAGGATACTGTGATCTCCCCGTAAGGAAAAATCGCCGCGATGATCGCAGCGAGAAACGCACCGATCGCGAAACAGAGGAAGTAAAAAGTCCCTGTGGAGATCTCAACGATGAGGAGTACGACTCCAATGATCGTCCAATAGATTGCTGGTGAGGTCATATGAATGAAAAAAAACAAAAAGTTCTTTTGTCCCTTATCCTTTCCCCGGATGGCTTTTGTCGGAAAGACGGTGAAAAACGCCCTTCACGGTTTCGAGGAGCTCGGAATCGAGGAGCACATATTTCGTATTCGCAGAGAGGGATCTCTGCATGACATTGAGCTGTTCCTTTGTGATCGCACCGTCGCGGAAAAACTCGATAGCGGCTTTTGATTCCAGTTCGATGGCTTTCGCAATACCTTCCGCGCGCTGGATGTGGGCTTCCCTCTCTCCCTTTGCCTGCAGGACCTGCGCCTGCTGTCCTCCCTCCGCTTCAAGGATCGCGGACTGCCTTTTTCCTTCCGCTTCGAGGATGAGCGCTCTCTTGTCCCGCTCCGCTTTCATCTGGCGGTGCATGGCTTCGACGACATCCACCGGCGGATCGATCCTCTGGACCTCGACTTTCTTCACGAGCACTCCCCATTCGTCGGTGTTTTCATCGAGTTCTTTCCGGAGCGTGACATTGATGGTTTCTCTTGCGGAAAGCGTTTCGTCGAGCGTCATCCGGCCGATGAGCGAACGAAGATTGGTCTGCGTGAGTTTGAGTACCGCATAGATAAAATCGCTTACGTTATAGATGGCGCGCACGGGGTCAGTCACCTGGAGATAAACGACGCAGTCCACGGTGACAACGACATTGTCGGCGCAGATCACTTCCTGGGGAGGGACATCGATCGCTGTTTCCCGGATGTCGACGATCCGGAGCCTGTCGACAAAAGGGATGATGATATGGATCCCGGAGTCTTTCACTTCCCGGAGATTTCCGAGCCTTTCGACGAGTCCTTTCTGGTTCGGGCTGATGATCCGGATGCTCTTCGCGAGGAAGATGACGAGGAAGACGATGAGGACGATCCAGAGCGGATCGATTGTGAAAGTGTCTGAGAACATAGGGAAAGAAAAAAATGCTTTGTCACATTTTCTCACGTTTTTCTGGAAACGACAAAAGGGAAAAGAAGTTTATAAGGTTCGTAAGGTTTATAAAGTTCAAAAAGGTTTTCCTGAAGTCTTTTCAGGAATAACTTTGCAAACTTTATGAACGTTATAACTTTATGAACCTCTTTATTCAAGGCTGAGGCTCGCGTTTCCCTTTTTCTTGATCTGGATCCTCCTCTTTCCCTCTTCCCCAACGCTCTCTGTCTCGAGATCAGCATAATCCTCCTTCGTGAAATGGAGATGGATGAGCCGCCTCATGTACGGAGACATGATCGGCATGAACTGGGGGATGTTCGTGGCGCGGACAGATTCTGCTTTTTCAATGGCGACGGAGATCATTCTCTGCTCCTGGCTCTTTTTATACTCGTTCACATCAAGGACGATGGAGCCTTTCTCATCAAAGCCCTTTCTCCAGAGTACGCTTTTTAAGATCGTCTGACACGCGGCGAGCGTCTGGCCGTGATATCCGATGAGGAGCGGAGCATTATCGCATTCGATATTCGCCCGGAGGACGCCGAACTCGTCTTCAAAAACGATGATCTTCCGAACGGGAAAATCCATGCTCTTCAGGAGCTCGCTCAGAGTCTCTTTTACGAGAATTGTTTTCTGAAGTATTTCCATAATGAAATGAAAAACCGTAAGAATGAAATCCCCTGATGATCCCCGGGGGATGAAATGACTCGTTTTTTACCCAAACTTATGCCACAATACGCGCGGCCGGTCATAAATAATGCAAACGGTATTCTATCATGGGCAAGAAAAAAGTATAGGGATTTTTTAAGAAAAAACACAAAAGAGAAAAGAATAATCCCACGGAGTTTTCCGCTGTTATTTCCGACTTAAGTGAATTTTTATGAACCATTACGAACTGTTATAACTGTATAGACTTTACGGACTTTTTAAACACCCTTGCATGTTCTGCGACGAGACTGAAATCACCATGACTGCCGGAAACGGAGGGGGCGGATGCATGTCATTCCACCGGGAAAAGTATATGCCGAAAGGCGGCCCGGACGGCGGGAACGGCGGAAAGGGCGGCGATGTTATCCTCAGGGCGAACGAGAATCTGAACTCTCTCATCGATCTCCACACGAGGAAACAATTCCGGGCGGATCACGGGCGATCCGGTTCCGGGAACAATCGCTACGGAGAAGCGGCTGAGGATCTTATTCTCGAAGTCCCCTGCGGAACGATCGTGAAAAATGCGGAATCAGGGAAGATCATCGGGGATCTCCGGGCTCCGCTCATGACCCTTGTCGTTGCCACAGGCGGACGCGGAGGATACGGGAATGCCCATTTCACGACTTCAACGAGACAATGCCCCCGTTTTGCAGAACTCGGGGAACCGGGAGTCTCTGTAAAGGTCCACCTCGAACTCAAACTCGTTGCGGATGTCGGGATCATCGGAGTCCCCTCCTCCGGAAAATCTACGCTCATCTCCAAGATCTCCGCAGCGAAGCCAAAGATCGGCGACTTCCCTTTTACGACGCTCATCCCGAATCTCGGCGTGTCGCGCCTTTCGGAAGGCCGGTCTCTTGTCGTCTGCGATGTCCCGGGACTTATTGAAGGAGCGCACGAAGGAAAAGGGCTCGGCGATAAGTTTTTAAAACACATCACGAGGTCCCGCGTCATCGTCCATCTCGTCGATGTCACGCGCGATGACTCGGCGGAAGATTACCGGATCATCCGGGAGGAACTCAAGAAATATTCCCGGGAACTTTTTCGGAAACGCGAGATCATTGTCCTTTCTAAGATCGACGTACTCCAGAAAGATTCTGATCTCTTAAAGATGCTCGTCCAGGACTTCTCGAAAAAAACCGGTGTCCCGAAGAAACAGATTTTTGCGGTCTCCTCTCTCACCGGAGAAAACCTGAACCTTCTCCTGGAAAAGATGTGGGCAGTGACGGAGGAAGAAAAGAAAAAAGAAAGGAAAAAAACAGGACCCCGTTCTCCCGAGAGAGTCGTCCTCCGACCTCATCTTCTGGAAAAATCATCAAATGCCCGCGAGTACACGATCGTCCCCGAAAAAGGAGGATTTCGGATTGAAGGAGCGAGGATCAATCAAATCGCGGTGATGACAGACTTCGGAAACATCGAAGGAGTCCTCCGTCTCCGGGATGTACTCCGGAAAGTCGGGATCGAACGCGACCTGTTGCGGTCCAAGGCATTGATCGGAACGAAAATCTATTTCGGCGAGAAAGTGCTTGATTTCGTCCCCGCGGTCATGAAAAGATCGCATAAGTCACCCCGTTCCCAGCAGAAATGATCCCTTCGCAGCTCATCGTCTTTCTCGGAAACATCGGCAAAAAATATGAGAGAACGCGGCATAACGCGGGATTCCTCTTCGGCGATTATCTCCGGAAAGAGTGGGGATTTTCGGAGTGGAAAGAAGAGAAGAAGTTTTCCGGATCGGTGAGCGAGGGAGTGCGGAATGATGAAAAAATTCTTTTCTTAAAGCCTGGGACATTTATGAATCTTTCGGGAAAATCGGTTCAGGAAGCGAGAAGCTTTTTCAAAATCGCTCCGGAAAATATCTTCATCTGCTACGACGATAAAGATATGGAATTCGGGAAAATCCGCTCGCGGAAAACGGGAAGTTCCGGCGGCCACAACGGAATGGAGAGTTGTATCAACATGCTCGCAACTCAGGATCTGCAGAGGCTTAAGATCGGCACGGACTCGCCGTTGCGCCAGCTCATCGGGGACACCGCGGATTTCGTGCTTTCGAATTTCCAGGAAGAGGAGTGGAAGATACTCCCGGGTGTTTTCAAAGAAGCCGAAAAGAAACTTGCGGAGCTTATGGATGAAGAGAAAGAAGATGAATAATTCTCAGGGTCTCTGTGAGGCGTCTCTCCTGATGTGCCCCATGGGAAGGGTCACCTGAGAATGGGGCTCTCAAGGAACAGACATTCCAAAGAACAGGCGCTGCAATGCAACACCCTTCTCTTTTTTAATCATCCCAGGGAAGATTCATCTCCAGCGCTCTCTTAATTTTCCCGCATACATCATTTGACATCAATGGTCTTCCGGAGTACATTCACCCATCCTTCAACTTTTCCTTTTGTGTGATATGTCTGAAGCTCCAACACATCTTCCGGAAACGCCTCAAGACCAAAGGGACACGCCTTTCTTTCAGTTTATTGATGCCACGACCATACGATTTGAAACAGCCGTCGAAAACTATGATGTTGAAGATTTGAAGGCACTCCAGTGGGAACTGAAAGACAAAGAAGCGGCGATACTCCGGGATACGGCAATGCCAGACAGGAACCCCTGGCTTGCGTTTCTCCAGTACATACTGAATGAATGCTTCACCGGCATCCGGTCGGTGCAATTCATTCGGCTCATTCTTCAGCTCCGGGGACAACTGACAACGAAAGGAAGTTCTTCTGCTCAGCCGGACCGGAAGAGCGAGGTGGACTCTTAAAATTATGAGATTTCAATCTGCCTGCTTGCCCACCTGGCCTTTTTCCAACATGAACATTTCCCTTCATTCCCCTTGCATTCATGCTCCATTTCTGAAACAATCCGTAGGCATTTTTTCCTTTTGGAGGATCCTATGACTATCTACGCAGTAAAAAGAGACAGCGAAACGAATGAGCGACTCATCAAGCGATTCAAGAAGCAAGTCCAGAACTCGCGCATCATCCAGGAAGTCCGCACGAGAAAATATCATACGGCTACTCCGAAAAAAAGAATTACGAGAATAAAAGCGATCATGCGCGAACAATTCCGCGAAAAGAGGGCGAAGGAACAGTTCTACGCTTAGTACCAGCCTTTGTCATTTCTCAGACTTCTCCTCTTGAATGGATGAGGATGGGTTTTTTATTTTGATGGTCTCCTCTCTTTCCGATCCCGTGAAGAAGTCCTTTTCTTCTTGCCGGTGAGGTACGGGTTTTTCTGAGTCACAAACTCCATGATAATGGGAGTCCCGTTGAATCCGAACGCATCCCTCATCCGGTTCTCGATATATCTCCTGGAAGAAAAATGAAGCCGGTCGAGCTGACTCCCGGAAAATACGAATTTCGGCGGCGACACCTGCACCTGCGTCCCGTATTTGACCCTCGGATGTGCGTTTTTTGTGCCGGAGAGAGGATGGAGTCCCTGCATCTCCTGGAGGAAAATATTGAATTCCGCGGTCGGGATCCTCATCCTCCGGAATCCGGCGATCTCATCGGTGAGAGGAAATAGTTTCGGGATGTTCTTTCCCTCGAGCGCGGAAAGGAAAAGAACCGGCGCCCAGGGAACAAAAGGAAGCTCGTACCGCATGTTCGCAAGGAATTTCTTCTGTTCTTCTTCCCCTTTTTCCTGAAGGTCCCATTTGTTCACACCGAGGATGAGGCCGGTATTTGACTCGAGGACATGTTCGATGATGTGTTTGTCCTGATGGGTCACCCCCTCCGTTGCGTCAATGAGAAGAAGCGCGACGTCGGCGCGCTGGAGACTCGTGAGCGCGCGCATGATCGCAAGGCTTTCGAGGTCTTCTTCGATCTTTGATTTTCTCCTGAGCCCCGCGGTATCGATAAGCCGGTACTTTTTTCCGTCCTTCGTGATCGGGATGTCCGTCGTATCTCTCGTCGTTCCCGCGACTTCGGAAACGATCCTGAGATTCGACTTCGTGATCGCATTCACGATCGATGATTTTCCGACATTCGGCCTCCCGATGATCGCGATGCTGATCTCATCTTCGTCTCTCTCCGGATCCTTCCGGAATCCTCTCTGAAAAAGCTCGCGCTCCACGGCATTCACCAGCTTCGCGAGTCCGGAATTATGGATCGCGGAAACGAGATACGGATCACCTTCTCCGATGGCAAGAGACATGATCTCTTCCGGAGTCGTTCCGTGGATCTTCCCGTCGTATTTTGTCCCGATGAGGAAGATCGGTTTCTTCCCGGATCGTTTCCGGAGGAGGTCCACTACTGCTTCGTCTCCCGAGGTGAGCTCTCTCTTGGTGTCGAGGCAAAAGAGGATGATATCCGCTTCCTCGATCGCGATCCTCGCCTGAGACTGGACGTCTTCTTCGATCCCGCTCTCCTCTTCCCCGAACTGGAGTCCGCCGGTGTCCACAAAAAGGATGTCGACGGAATCTCCTTCATATCTCGCGGAAACAGGATCGCGCGTCGTTCCGGAGACCGGGCTCTCGATGGCGATCCTCCTCCCGATGATCCGGTTGAAGAGCGTCGATTTTCCGACATTTGGCCGGCCGATGATCGCGGCGACTGCTGGCATAAGAAAAATATAGGCGGGGAAAGTATGTCATGGATTCGTTGTTCCTGCAATTTTTCCCTTTTTGTCATGCTGGTTTTTTGTCATCCCGTCCCGCTGAGCGGGATTTTGAGCTGGGGCAACTCTTCCTGAGTTGCCCCTCTTCGTTTGAGTCCTCACTCCAATCAATTCGCGACATCGGAAGTCTTTTTATATACCAGCAATCCTTATCGGCTGATGGGGATTTGCAGATGACCAATACCAACGCTGAGGCTCGAGAACATACTGTTTCCGCACGGGATTATGATGGATGTAATCAGCTTTCTGTTCCAGGAAATCCTCTGCTTCAATAAGTTTTGGGAAATTAGTTTCCTCCCAGAATTTATATTTTCCATTTCGTTTCGGGAAGAGATCATCAACCCCAGGTTCTGTCGAAGTGATGTTTTTTAGTATTTCGCGTGGCGTAAATTTCTTGAAGTCACAAAGAACTCGGATGAGATCGGGCGCGCGGGCGATCAGATGTATGTGATTTATCATGAACACATAGGCAAATATTTCGAGCCCTTTGTGTTTCTGGCAATATTGGAGCGATTCAGCAAGAATATTCCAGCGACTGTGTCTGTCGAGAACGTAGAACCAATGCTGGACAGTACAGGTGATGAAATGATGCCAATGGCAAAAATCCTTCGAGATGCGTGGAGATGACATGCAGATTATGGTGAGAGGAGCGCATCAAATATATTCCTGAGAAACTGAAACTTGCTGATAGCTCCAAGTTGAGAAGGACTGCAGTGGAAGGCGCATCCATTCTTCCTGCAGCACAAATAGTGTTATTGGCGTCCGACAACGGGTAATGAGGACACAACGGTTAAGGGGCAACTCAGGAAGAGTTGCCCCAGCGCAGTTTTTTCTCACTTCACGAGATATGACGGTGTGATCCCGCCTGAGCATCTCACCAATCTCCCGATATGATTTGTTCTGTATAAGCATCTCTTCTACGATCTTTCGATCTTCATAAGTAATAATCTTGTGTGACATAAACCTAAAAGAAATAGCATGCGTATTTTACTTTTAGGTGGTGCAACTAATTATTGAATGTAGTACAGAAAAGAAAAAGTGGAAAAAGAAATCGGAATATGATAAAATAATCTGAAATAAATTTTTCCTTTCCCTATGAAAACCACAAATAGACTCCTTCAAAAAGCCGCAGAACTCTTCCGGGAGACATCGAAATTCGCCATGGCGGCAGTCATGGGCGGGCTCATCGTTCTTACCGGATCATATGTTCTCGGCGCATGGTCGGGCACCACACCGCATAAAGAAAACTTTGCTGAGGGAGGAATCCTTGATGAAACGGATTGGAATGAGCTGGCAAAAGATGTAAATATGCTGAAAAAAATATTTGCTCCGACAGCGAGCGGAGGTCAGCCGGAACTCATCTACACGAAACCACATTCGTTGACTTTTGATCATACTACCAATCAGAACCAATCGGATATGAAACCACCGAAAGGAAGCAGTACGGCAAAGTGCGAGACGGGCGATATTTTGCTTTCCTGCGGATTTGAAGAGCTCTGGAATTATCCCACTTGCGATCCAATAGCAAACTCCTTCGTTAACTACTTTATGTTTTCTCGTGTCCATGGGATAGAAATTACTCATGACCTCGGCATTGCAGTACTTATGGAGGACAATGAATGCAGAATATGGCTGCGAGGTAGGGTCCCCTGCTATGGAGAAGACCACTCATTTAAACTCCTTGCCCGGTGTCTCAGAATCACCCCGTGAAGATATGGAAATATTTCATGATTTTTATGGAAAAGCACTGCCCGAAAAAGCGGTGCTTTTTTAAGTTTTGATTTTTCCTATTTTTTGCCTTGCGTCAAGCACTCATCGCTTGTGAAAAAGCCTAAAATTTGATAAAATAGTATGATTTTTTCGAAAAAATCTCAAAACCGATATGAAAAAGTTATTGTATTCGTGGAAAAAGTTCAGCATAGCCGGAGGATTCCTCCTCGGGGTCGGGCTCATGCTCCTCTACGTCGCACAGAACACATCCCTTTTCAAAGCCGCCATTACCGAAGATGCGGTGTGCGGTCCGGCAGATGGCCAAGGATATACTCAGGAGCCGCCTGCAGTTGATTTGTGTGATGTCGGTGCAAGTTCGAATGTCACTTACTCTTCTTCCAGCTGGTCATGGACATGCCAGGCGGGCACGACTGTATCCTGCGAGGCGTATACCATGTCTCCTGCGATCAATGGTCAGTGCGGGTCTGCTCATGATCATACCTACAGCACCAATCTCTCGGGCGATAGTCCGAATCTCTGCAGTGTCGGGACCGTGGACGATTTCATCGTAACGACATCTGGTTGGGAGTGGACCTGTGCGGGAATAGACGGCGGCGACAACCCTGCCTGCTGGGCTTTTACAGATGATCCTGCCGCTTGCGGATCAGCGGAAGATACTCCTTCGCTCACAAAGCCGAACGCAGATCTCTGTAATGTTGGTGCACCCTCTGCGGTCGAACCTATACCCAATCAAGGATATTGGGGATGGACCTGCCAAGGACATGGAGCAATGTTCAACTGGGACTATTGCAGCGCACCTTTTGCCGATGCAAGTTTGTGTGCTGACTGCGCTTCGACAACATGTGACCCGACCGAAATCGGAACGATGTGCGATCAGGCGTGTTATGAAAATGACGATGGATTCAAAACATGCGCTTTTACCAACAATGGATGTTATGCGACGGCGGCCTGTGAACTCGCATGCGTCAATAATTCAGATTGTTCTCCGATCTGTGTCGGAGATAATCTCTGCACACAGGTTTGCTCCGGATCAAATGAATGCCAGGCGAGCTCAAACTGTGAGTACTCGGAAGTGTGCGCAGGATCCGATGAAACCGGACTCACCATTGTGTTGAAACCGAACAAAGCAATCATTCAGATCGGAGAAAAAGTGACGATCTCCGCCATCGCAAAAAACCTTCCCACTTCGGGAGGGGATTTTGTGATCATGAAAGAAAGTTACGATGCAAATCTTCTCTCTGTGGATCAGGCGAAATTTCCGAGCGGCTGCACCCATGAAGTTATTGCTGATATTGGGGTGATCCATTGCCAATGGGCTCCAAGAAGCGGTGTCTCAGAACTCATATTTTCAATCGAAGCAACAGGGTTGCAGTATGGAACAGCAAAGAGCACTGCGGAAATCACTCATCTGAGCGATTCTGACACTGATGATAAGACTGTTCAAATCGCTGTAGGAGCGATCCCGAATAATATGCAGACCGTCGGAACCGGATTTGGGAACGAGACAATTCATTCGAGCGGAGTAACCGGTGCATTTTCATTTAAACTCGGCGTTGCGGGAGCAGGCGGTTCGGATGATGCCGAATGCCTAGAGTTCAATCCCTCAAAAACATCGTATACGACTGCTGAGACTCCCAGTTTCATATACACCACAAACTCAGCAACAGATCATGTCATTCTTCAGGGAACCAATGCTCCTACTGCATCTCTTCCAAAAGATGGAACTGTAAATCTTACTGGTCCTCTGACAACCATAGGGAATTACAACTATAATCTTCTCCCCTATAATGCGGCTAATGTTGCAGGGACGTCATGCACAAAAACCATTCCCGTAACCGCTCCGACCACATGCACTTATCCGAGCCCGGCCGGATGTCCGACCTTTATGTGCAAGGGAAAAGAAAGCTGTCCTCCGGCATGCGTTGACAGTGCTTGCCAGGCTTCATCGAGCGGTTGTTCGTATGTAAAGAACCAATGCGGCGCGCAGTGCGCGACGAATGCCGATTGCGGTTCTGAATGTGTGGGAACGCTCATGTGCGACTTCGCCTGCAACAGCGGTGTCTGCGAAGCGACTTCGAGCTGCCAGGCGGATGAATCCTGCGGTTCAGAATGTGAAAGCGACAGCGACTGCACCGGAACACAGTGCTTCGGCGGTCAGGTCTGCAATCTGAAATGCAATGACGCAACGGGACAATGCGTGGTGAATGAAGCAGCCTGCAACTCAATAGGCGGACAATGCGGGACAGAATGCGCGGCACAGGCCGATTGTCCGATCTATTCCTGCAATACCCAGACGAAACAGAAATGCGATTATGATTGCATGGATAATACATGCACGGTGAGCACCCGGTGTTTCTTCGAAATCGGGATATGCGGTTACTATCCCGGGCTCACTCTCTCTCCTCCGATCCAGAATGTTCTCACTGGTCAGATCCCGAGTCCTATCCGGATCACGGGAGGGCTTTGTCCGTATAGCGTCGAGATCTTCAAAGAATATGACGGAGCGGGAAACGAGTCTCCAGGAGCAACAGGACTTGCTCCCACTCTCGCGTGGGAACCCGGCGCTGATTGTGACGGAGATGAAAGCACCAGAGATCTGACGATGATCACGTTCTTGACTCCGGCAACGGGAGAAGGTTCGATCATCCTCCGGGTCACTGATTCTCAGCTTCCTGATCCCGCCGAAGCATTTACCACGATCGTCGTCGATGTCATGCCCAATCTCGCGATGATCGACGGGTTTTATGTAAAATCACTCTGCGACCATCGGATGAAAACAGAAGGCGATCCGGTGATCGTGGGAGAGATCTGCACGCTCATCGCATATGTGGTTTATGACAATGACGATAACGGAACGATCGATCAGGAACGGGATGTTTCACGCTGGGTCTATTGGGAGGGATTCGAGGAAGTCGGTGTTTTTGTCGACGGAGACACTCTCGGAAGACCAAACGGAAAATCCGATCTCTTCGTCATCCCGAGAGCTCTCTCGGCTGATCCCGTAACAGATGCTGAAATCACTGCTCTCCTTCTTCTCGCGGGAGATATCGATGATCCCGATCCGGTCACCATCAGAGGGTATACAACGAATATACCGGATGGCGTTTCCGGAGATCCGATTGAATTCGACATCGTCGATCCGGGAAGACTCATGTCTATTGATATTGAATCAGAATGCGACAGCTATGACGCGCCGGGAGATACGAGCCTCTTTAAGAAGGTCGGCGAATTCTGCACGCTCCATGCTATTGGGACATTTGAAGATTCCACGGAACATGATATTTCAAACATCGTGAGCTGGCTCGGTGTTGAGAATGTGAACCCTGCCGGGACAGAAGCAGCACCTCCGGATCCGAAGAACGCGATCCTCGAGATCACCAAGCGCGGGATCGCCACGATCACCGCACTCCTCGAATATACGATCTACGGGACTCCCACGCCTGATCTCACTGTTCCTCCTGGCGGCAGCATGGCTGACGCGATGAAGATCCTCTATAACATCCGCGGAGACGGTGTTTCATCGGCGGAGACCGATGATCCCATCCGGATCCGCGCAGTCGATCCCGAGAGGCTTGTTTCCATGACCCTCTCTTCAGACTGCGATGATTCAGTATATCCGACTCCGAAGATCATCGGAGACTACTGCACCTTTACCATCACCGGAACATTTGAAGACGGACATGAGGCTGATATTACATCGAGCACTGATCTCGTCTGGCACGGTTATGAATCACTCGGAGCTGTTCCGGTGAACGGAACATTCCTCATTTCGAAGACCAATCCGAGCGCGAATGAAACCGTGGCAAACATATTCGTCACGAGAGCGATGAGTCTCGGCTCCGCGGGCGGAACAGGAGGAGGAGCGGGAAGCGGTGAAGGCGATGTCTCTTCGAACACTCTCCGGATCACGGCAACGAATCCGGGAAGACTCACCTCCATCACGATCTCGTCTCCCTGCAATGAAAGCGTGACACCGGCTGTATTCATCGGCGATGTCTGTGCACTCACCGCAACCGGGATATTTGCCGACGGAAGACTGTTCGATATTTCAAGACAGGTCACCTGGAACGGAATAGGTGCGGTCACGGATTCCTATACAGCACCGAGCGGTACGACTCCGGGAGACCGGGAGATCGTCATAGAAAAAGAAGGACGGGCAACGATCACCGCGACAAGACTTGCCGAGACCGGAGATCTCTCCGGCGGAGAAATTGTCTCCTATCCCCCGCCGATCATCATCAATGCCGTCGATCCGGATCGCGTCATTTCTCTCTCCATCGATTCGGTCTGCAATAACAATATGCCCCCGAATCCGACCCAGAGAAAGAATCCGCCGGTCCATGTGACGATTGGAGACCTGTGCCAGCTCCGCGCCACCGCGACCTTCGCGGACGACAGGACTGCGGATGTGACGAATTCAGAAAATCTCGAATGGGACGGCTATCAGGAGATTGGAGAAATTGACTCATCGAACAACGATCTCCTGACGATTACTGCCCGGCGTGACATTCCGGAAACAGCAGCGACCATCACCGCCGTGTACCGGCAGTCCAAAACAAATCCGGAATGGGATGATATCGTCTCCGATCCTCCCCCGATCCTCATCATCGTCGTGGAAAAAGCGCCGATGATCAACGAGATCTATACGATCGGGAACGCGGGGATCGCGATGGGCACGACGGAAACACTCTACGTCGACCTCTGGAGCGAGGAAGGGATCGAATCGTTCGACAATCTCAGGGCATGGCTCGTCGAAGGCTGGTATGAGAATCCGGAAGATATTCCCGATACCGCCCAGAGATTTCAGATCGTCCAGAACGTCCCGCTTCCCCCGGCTACAGGATCGGCTACTGCGGGCGAAGGGATTTCCATCCTCCTCGAACTCCCGATCTTTGTCCCCGTCTTCGCTGATTTTGACAAGGGGCCGGCGACATGGCTCGTCGAGATCCGGACGGATTCGAACACGCTGGTCTCCGGAGTCGACTACGCTTTTCACGGAACACCTCCGAACGGAGATGCCGACCGGAACGGAAGGCTCGACCTCACGGATATCATCCTCATGCTGAAAGCAGTGAACGGAGAAATCACATTCACGAGTGAGCAACTGGCAAAAACCGATTTTAACTGGAATTTCAGGACTGATCTCATTGATGTCATAAACGCCCTCCGGACTCTCTTCGCTGGAAACTAAACCCATATTGTCATCTCCTCTACTATGAAAAGGAAACACATACTCATCGGAATTCTCGGCTTCATCCTCCTCGCCGCAGGAATGGTCGGAGTCATTCGTCCCGAATGGTTCAAAGCGGACATCTTTGAAGGAGGCGGCGAACCGGTCGCATCGATACCGGACGATGTCTTCATCCCGAATGATTATCTCGCCGCACCCGGACAGAGCGGAGAGATTCTCATTAAAAGCGCATCAGAATGGGACGATGTCCTCGGATTTACGATCTCCCTCTCCTGGAATCCACAGGATATGACGTACCTCCATCTCTCCACAGACGGGACGAAGCTCGAAAACGAGAACTTCTTCATCTACAAAACTTTTGACAATGCGGAGGGGACCCTCAACATCTCCGCAGTGAAGGCAAATAGCGGCATTACGATCGGCGAGAATGATCCCCTTTTCCGGATCGGATTTACCATCTCGGAGAATACCGAAGAGGGTGACACGATCCCCCTCGCGTTCGCCATATCAGATCCTGCGAATCCTCTTCAGACCATCGCCCACGGTTCGGGATCCTCCATTACCACGGAAATACTGGAAACGCGGAACGGCATAATCACCGTTTCCGAAGGAGCCGCGACGATACCTGACGATGGCGGCGATGAGGAGCCGGGAGGAGAGAATAAACTCTTCCTGACCGCACCGGAAGATCTCGAATCGGTCGTCGGTCTCCAGTACTCAGTCGAGTGGAATGCGAGTGAAGCAACCTTCATCGATGCATCCCTTGAAAACACTCCTTTCGAAGGAGGGGATTTTTTTCTTCAGAGCTCCCTCATAAGCTCCGGGACAGTCAATGTTTCGATTGCGAGCGGAGGCTTAGGAGTGGATGTCGTGAACGGTGACCTTCTCTCCTATTTGAATATGGAGTTTGCGGAGAACCTTGTTCCGGGATCGGAAGTCACATTCACGTTCCGCGACATCTCATTCGTCCTCCACAACGGCACGGAATATCCGGTCCCCAATCAGACAAAAATAATCACAATCTCGACCGAAGGGACTCTCCGGCTCATCGATGCGGAATCGACTTCATCCACTTCGCTCACGCTCGGTTTTTCCGATTATATCGCGACCGCGTCTCTCGGAGACATCATCATCACCCCGAATATCAAAAATTCAGGCACAACGGTCACCATATCCGACACATCGATTCTTCTGGAAAACCTCACCGCGCAAAATCCTGATACGGTCTACCGCGTCGATATCGGGAATGGACTTACGGGGAATTCCGAAGGAATGATCGATCCGGATTATAAGACCGGATATTTCCAGGGATATGTGGGGACGTCCGCTCTCAGCACATTTGGTCTCCTCACAGCAACGGCAAAAGACGATACTCATATCGAACTCCAGTTCTCAAATCCGGTGAATCCGGCAAGTGTTCTTGTCCCTGATTTCACCATCCTCTCGGGAAATCCTGCTGTGAGCGCTGCAGTTGTGGATTCCGGATCGAAAATTATTCTCACGACTTCCACCCAAACGGGATATCCAAATGACATGCTCGTCCATGTTTCGCGGGATCATCTCGTGGATGTCCATGGAAATGAACTCGCACAAAATGTCGCTCCCGCCACCCCGTTCGGTGCCGGCGATCCGGAAGCTCCGGCTCTCCTTTCGGCGAAAGTCCTTGGGGAATCCCTCGTGATCACGTTTGACCATCCCATTAACGCGTCATCAGTAAACGTCCCGGGGGACATTCTCGTTACTCCCACTGGAGATTCTCTCGGTTCGCTCTCCGGAACCGTGGGTGATACGGTTGAATTCTCGTCTGATTTTAAAACGGTCACCATCTCTCCGGTACTGACGGAAGCGAATACGCTCTATGCCGTCGAAATCGCGCCATCAAGCATTTCCGCACAGGATACGGGAAAGCAAAACACAAGGTTCAAAAGAACTGCCATGGCCATGGGAGAAGGGACGATCGTCGAACCGTGGACTTTTTCCCTGAAGTCTGCGCAGTCTGTGGCGGTAGATACCATCCAGCTCACTTTTTCAGAGAGCATCGCGACGCCGGAACCTTTCAACCCGCTCAATATAGAGATTCATTACACCGATAACGGGGTCAATAAAAAACTCACGGTCTCAAAGATCACGAAGAGCGGAACCAGCCTCACCCTGACCACAAACTCCCAGTCCGCGGGGACGGAATACTTCGTCGTCGCGAAGAGGGATAAATGGAAAAACGGGAGAGGCCAGACGCTCACTTCATCGAATTCCGCTTCGTTTTTCGGATTCGCTCCTGATGAGATCTCGATATACACGATCACACCGAGTTCGATCGTAAATGAGGAGAATACGGAGATCACGATCACCGGAAAGAATTTCCCGTCCGGAAGTCTCTTGTCTGTCGGAGGGGAACCGGTGACGATCTCTTCGCTCACCGCAACGACGATCAAAGCGACGATCCCTGCCGGATTTCAGACCGGGATCCACGCGGTGAAACTCACGACTCCTGCTCAGGACATCATCACGTCAACAGTGGAAATCGATGTCCATGAACCCGCGCTCATTTTTGAAGTCCTCTCTGATGAAAGTTATGCGAGCCCGGAAAGAGTCCAGGTCGGCGAATCGACCGTCCTCTGGGTCAGGATCGCAGATCCGAGAGGAGTGAATGATATTGAAAAAGTCACCGCCGATCTCCGGGTCATCGCCGGCGCTCCGGACTCACGGTTTGCATCGACGAATGATAATATTTCGGAATATAAGAGATGGTATTCGCTGAACGTTACCATCCCCGCAACAGTCCAGGTATCGGAGACGACTCCGTATGAGATCCCCGTTATTGCGGAAAACAAAAGCGGAGAAAGCACACATGGAACAGTATCTGTTTTTGTCGTGAGAGAAAGCACTGCGAGCAATGCTCCGGAGATCCTGAGCGCGAACTGCAACAGGCCGAGCGTGTCTCCGGGATCCACGACCCCATTCCGCTTCACTGCAGAGATCAAAGATATAGACGGAGCAGATGATATCGCGCAGGTCGTCCTTGACCTTACGCAATTGGGTCTCGGACCGACCGTGCTGACTCCCCTTTCCGGTACAACAAGTAACGTAAATCCGACCACGCCATGTTCTGCTTCCGATTATGTCATCGGCGAGTGGACTGCATGCGCGAGCGGGACACAGACGAGGAGCGTTACACTCAAGACCGGAGTCAGTTGCAGAGAAGATGCGGCGACAAAACCAACGACCTCCCAGACCTGTACCGCCGGATCATCTTCGAGCGGTTCTTCCTCGAGCAGCTCGGGGACCGGCTCTTCATCTTCGTCAGGGAGTTCAGGAACTGGTTCTTCATCCTCATCAGGGAGTTCCGGAACCGGCTCTTCATCTTCGTCAGGGAGCAGCGGAGGAACAACCATGAATGATGATTCATTCTTCGATCTCCTCTTCCCGAAAGCCTACGCCGAGACTTCGGTCGGAGTCACCCGCTGGTATCAGAGTGAAGAATTCACCCTCCCGGCACAGGTCGCTCCGGGAACATACAACCTCCCCCTCACCGTTGTTGACATGCAAGGAAAGGAAGCGCGGGGGACGATCACTCTCTCAGTCTTTAGGAATACCGGAGGTGTTCCGACTATTGATAAAGAAGATGTTACCATCACTCCAAGCAAGAGCATGGTGAAAGACGGAAAAACGGTCTACACCATTACCGTGAAGGTCCAGGATCCGAACGGAGCGAGCGACATCACGAATGTCGTGGCGGACCTCTCTCCCATCAAGCTCCCTCCGATGAACATGGTACGGGGAGTCTCGATCGGAGACAGCGCGTACTATTCCATCGATAACATCATCGTCCCGAACACTGCTCCTCTCGGATATACGACCTTTGATATCATCGCGAGCGACACGGAAGGAAACACGGGGGATATCAGGGTAAAGATAGAGATCGTCGATCCGGACAATGCCCCTGACGAGAATCCGCCGGTGATCATTTCCGACCGCGGCTACATGACTCCGAAAGCGATCACAAATGACGGAGAGACGCGCTTCACACTCTATATCTTCGTAGAAGACGAAGAAGGGTACGACAATATTTCCTATGTGACTCTGGAACTCGAGAATATCGCCCAGTTCAGAGGAGTGACCTCAAACGCTTACAATCCTTATGAAGAAGCGGATGGGGCCGGATCCGGAACAGGCGATGGTGATGGAGACAGCGATGGAGACGGCGACAGTGACGGAGACGGCGACAGTGACGGAGACGGTGACAGTGATGGAGACGGAGATGCTGATGTAGTTTCTTTCCACATCTTCCCCGCCGCATACGGAGCGAATGAGATCTCCGGCGAAGCAAACTGCGTGACGACCGACACGATCGTCTGCATGTTCCCCTCGGTGAGCGAAGGGAGAAAAGGACGATGGTTCTATGCCCCCGATCTCGTCATCCCCTGGACGACTCCGATCCCCGATAATGAGGAGCCGTATCTCCTGAAAGTCATCGCGACCGATGTCACCGGGAGAAAAGGCGAGGGGCTTGCGAGGGTCTATGTAAGCAACGGAAATTTCCCGGATCAGAGGGAACCTTCTCCTTTCATCAATCAGGCGCTCGCCACCAGTGAAAATACTCTCGAAGCGATCTTCTCCTCTCCGATCGATCCCGCCCGCATCACGAGCGGCGCATTCTCGATCGTGAGCAGGGATAATATCTCCCAGGCACTCCCCATCCGGGGAAAAGAAGTAAGGAGCGACGGACTCCTCGTGACGCTCGAAACGAATACCATGATCCCGGGACATGCCTACACGCTCATCGTCGACCCTGAAAAGCTCGGTCTCAAGACAACAAAATTCTCATCTGACCGCGTTGACTTCTCCGGATTTGACCCGGAAGAAGCGGAAAATGCGAGGATGCCGAGCGCGCTCAATGCGAAATCCCTCGGTACGAAACTCGTCCAGATCACCTTTGATCAGGACATGCTTTTCTCAGCCCTCGATCCCACGGGAAAGAACTGGTTCCGCGTGTATGTGAGAGATGATGACCTCAATCCGCTCGATATCACCTATGCGACATTCGGCGAAAATGCGAAGACAGTCCTCATCTCGACCGGACTTCAGCAGAGCGGAGTGGAGTATACGATAGAGGTGAGGAACATCAAGAGCCGGTACGGACTGGAAAGAATGGATAAGAAATATCTCCATTTCACGGGATATGCGGGAGATCCGGAAGTCTATCGGAATATCTGGAACCGGGCCGATTTCAACAGCGACGGCAAAGTAGATTTCATGGATTTCACGGCATTCTGCTCAGTGTATGGGACCACGGAAACCAATACCCCGGGAGACCTTACGGGAGACGGCCTTGTGGACTTCAATGACTTCAGCGCGTTTGCCGCCCTCTACGGAACAATCCCTCCTCCCCCGGAGGATGAATCCGCTGATGAAAGCGATGAAACGCTTGATGAATCAGATACAGGAGGAACGGATGAAACACTCGACGAAGAAACAGGAACGGAAGAGTTTTCTCAGTCCACGTAATATTTTTTTCATTTCCCCATGAAACGATTCCTCACCTTTCTCATGGCGATCCTCATGACCTCGTCAGGATGCGCGATCAATTCCGAGAATCTTCCGAACGAAGAACTCCATGCCGCGCCATCTTCTCGCATCATTAAGAACAGCTTGCTCGAGAGACTTATCGCGGCAGAACAGAACCTCAATAAGGATGTCTCCCTCACTCTTGACCTCGTTTCTGTAAGCGATGAGGCAGTCGTGGCGGCAATAAAACTGAAAAATCCATCCCTGCAAAAAATTGAGAGTTTGAGGGCATGGATCAGTTTTCCGGACAGCATCCTCGAAGGGAAGACTATCGAATATCCGCCGGATTCTCCTTTCCTTCTCTTCGCACCGGGCGAAGATGAATTCGATCAGGATTCGGGGATTGCGAAAATCGGATTCTCATTCACTCAGGAGTCTGAACCGAAAGAGGAGATGCTTATCGCGACGCTCACTTTTCTGAGATCTGACGCGGAGAAGATGGCGGCGCTCTCCTTCTTTGACGCTCGGGAAGGCGGACACACGGAAGCGCTTCTCACCCATGAAGGGAGACTCAGAAATGTCATGAATGGAAGCAGCCTGATCCCTCTCATCATCTCCCCTGAGTCGAGTGCGGAATAATGGAAGCAGGGGCAATTCATGAATTGCCCTCTTTTTGCATTTTTCAGGTTTCCTTTAGACAATGGAAGCCCGATGCTCTTCCGCGTAGGCAATGATCTTCGCCATGACCTCGACGGTTTTCACGGGATTCTTTCCGCTCGCTGTTTCTCCGGAGAGCATGACCGCACTCGCATTTTCCCACACTGCGGTCGTCACATCGGAGACTTCGGCTCTCGTGGGAAACGGTGCCTCGGTCATCGATTCGAGCATCTGAGTCGCAACGATGGAATATTTTTTCTCCTCCCTCGTTCGCTTCACCATTTTTTTCTGGAGCGAGGGGATCATTTCATAGGGAAGCTCTATCCCGAGATCCCCTCTTGCGACCATGATCCCATCCGCATGCTTCAGGATGTCTTCGAAATGATCGATCCCTTCAGCATTTTCAATTTTTGCAAAGATCTTCACGGAGTCTTTTCCCTCTTTTTTGCAGATCTCCCTCACCTTCTCGATATCATTCCCCGATCTCGTGAAGGATAGTGCAATGAAGTCGATCCCCATCTCGAGCCCGAAACGGATATCCGCCATATCCTGTTCGGAGATGGTGGGAAGCCCCACTCTGATCCCGGGAAGATTGATGTGCTTCCGGGATCCGAGGACTGCGTCCGAGAGGACTCTTCCGTGGAATCTCGTTTTTTCCTCTTTGATGACTTCGACCTGAAAAAGTCCGTTATCGAGTTCGATGATATTGCCCGGCTCGATGTCTTCGAGAATACCGGTATAATTCACGGAAATGATCTTCGCGGACGGATCCTGTTCCTCCTTCTTCGTGGTAAAAATTATAATGTCCCCCTTTTTCAGAGCAAGAGGATGAGTGATATCCCCGGTTCTGATCGCCGGCCCTTTGGTATCCAGCATCATGAGCGGCGTTCTGCCCGCTTTCACTCCCGCCTCACGGGCGGTGAGCATGGCATTCCGAAACCACTCATACGTCCCGTGTGAAAAATTAAACCGGAAGATATCCGCGCCTTTCATGAGGAGCTCTTCCATGATCTCTTTCTTCACTGTCGCGGGTCCGATTGTTGCGATGATATGTGTTTTTTTCATGGGGAGAAACATAATCTTGTCCTCTAATCATAGCAGGTTCAGGGCATTATGAAAAGATGTTGCTTTCGCCCTTCCTTTCTGGGAATATTTCATGGCTTCCTCTCCTTCCACCGGCCTGCGTAGCTCAATTGGATAGAGTAGCTGGCTTCGAACCAGTTGGTTGGGGGTTCGAGTCCCTCCGCAGGCACCAGCCTTCGCTCTTCGAGCTACGGCTGGCAAGCCATCCGAAACGTTAGTGCAGGATGGCAAGCCATAGCGAGAAGAAAGCGAAGTGCGTCTTCCGAAGCCCTGCGAAGCTTTAGCGGAGCATTGGGCGAAGGAAGACAATCCTCCCACCCCCTGGGGTTCGATGACGAGGAGCGAGTTCTCCTGAGCCCAGACAAGTCGGGACGAAGGAGGGACGAGTTCCCGGATGAAATGATTCAGTTTTCTTTCCGAAAAGAAAGGAGGTCATCGATCGATACTGTCTTCCCTGACGGCTGGGGTGCCGCCGGACGATGGGGGATCTTCATGGTCCCTTCTTCCAGCCTTTTCTTCTCGATCGCTCTTTCTTCGATGATTTCCTTCACTTCCATCATCTCATGCTCTTCGCCGAGGATCTCATATGCGTCACAGAGCTCTTTGAGCGTTCCATCGGACATATCCTCAAGAATATGTTTCTTTTCCTTATTGAGGGTCGTGAAGATCCTTTCCGAAATGCGCTGGGTCAGTCTTCTCCAGATCGCTTTATACATATCCTCATCGATGTGCTGGATGAGTTCACGGGCTTCTTCAGAGATTTTCTTTTCCGGATGAAGAATAAGTTCCACGACATACTCGATCGCCTCTCTTTGTCCGAGTTTTGCAAACGCGATCACTGCATGTCTCTTCACGTCCTGATTCTCATGCTCGATGAGCTTTTTGAGCCGCGGGATCTCCTGGATCATCCTCGTCTCTCCGACAGCATAAATCCCTGAAAGGAGTTCGTCCTCATCTCCGCTCTCGAGCATCCCGTTGATCGTCACGAGGAGCTTCAGGCGGTATGGCAGGAACTTCCAGAGAGCGATGATCGCATTGGATTTTACCCTCGAATGAGGGTCAGTGAGAAATTTTTCAAGATAATATGCGCTCGAATAATCATTGAATAATCCGGAAATATATATCGCGTCTGATTTGAGTTTCGGATCGGATGATTCAAGAAGCTTGAGGAGAAACGGGACGAGGTCTTTGTGTTTCAGATTTTTGAAGACTTCGATGACCGCGGACTTGATTTTCTTCGAGGGGCTCTTCAGGATGAGGTCTTTCAATGATTCCACGACCCGGTGCTGCGTGAATGTCTCTGTTGAAGGAAGGTCGCCGAGATCATGATAGTGGGTCAGGGCACGAACGGCGGCAAGCTGTACATCACGGTCGGGATGATCGAAGAACTTCAGTATTTCAGGGATTGCTCCCGGATCCCGGAGCACGCCGAGTGTTTTTAATATTTTTGCCTGGACCTCAGGTTTTTCTTTCCGGAATACAAGGGATTTGATGAGATATTGCGCGGGATCAATATGCCCCTTCTGGGCAAGGATCTCGATGGCATCAAGTTTTTCGGGCACCTGCCCCTGCGTTTCGAGGTTCTTTTTCGCGAGGAACGTATATTTCCGGGAAAGACTCATCGCTTCGAGGAACATGAAAAAGAAGATGAGGAGGAGTGTCCCAGAAATGGCGTAGTCATGGATCTCTGTTGCAGTGTATTTCTGGATGAAATAGAGAAGGAGCGTCCCGAGCATCATCCCGAAGGGCCGGATGACTCCCTCAAGGAATTCCTTCGCGAGTTCCCGGATCTTTGGACGGAGTGCGTAGAAAGAAGCATGATACGCATTCCTCTTCAGTCCTCCGACGATTTCATAGACCACTTTCATCCCGATCGCGGAAGCGAACGTGAATCTGTAAAACATAAAGAGCGACCCGCAGAATGAAGCGATGGGATGAAGGACGATGCTCCTGATCAGCCCGTATCGCTTCATGATGCGATTCGCGATGAGGAGTTGTGAAATGAGGAATGCTGCGGAGATAAAGATATGGAGACGTCCGAGTCCATGAGTAAGAGCGTCCGCTCCGGAGGATGTCCCGTGTCCGCCGCTATTCTCAGCAACAAACTCCATCTGAACAGCCTTTGTAAACTGGAACTCGATGAGATGGTAGGCAAACCATTGGAGAAAGATGACGATGAGAAGGCCCTTCAGGAAGGGGATGTTTCGGAGATGTCCGATGACCTCTTTCCATTTTTCTCTTTTTGTTCTGCTCTCCGGCATTTCCTTCCTCGATTTGGGGATCGGCACCGGTCTCCGTTTCTTCTGAAAAAGAATGAAGAGCGGGATGATGACCGCCATGAGGACAGCCCAGATGAGGAGGAAAGAAGGAGCATGGAGATGGAGCATGAGGACTCCTCCGGCCGTGATTATCCCCGCAGCGAGTGTCCCGAGCGGTTCGGATGATTCGATGATGGCAAACGTCCGCTCACTTTCGAGAGGAGTAAAGAGTTCCTCGATAAAGAGTGAATACAGGATATTCATCTGAACAAGGATCACCGAAAAACTGAAGATGAGGAGCGTCCAGAATATGACCGAATCTCCGTTCAAAAAATAAGCAATAAGTACCGAAAGCGCTCCGCATGCGCTTCCGAGGGAAAAGAGAATCCCCTTGGAGTGAGATTTGAGGATATTCGTAAAAAGGAGCGTCCCCGCGATGGAGAAAATAGATTCCAGAATATAGAGAATAGGGAGGTTCGTGATCCCATATTTCTCAACGAAGAAAACAGTGAGGAGTGTAAAACCGAGGATCGTTGCCGTCTGGAGCGCGAACTTCAGAAACCAGCTCGCGATAACGCGCCCCCATTCATGCTTTGAGATATTAAAAAGCCTGCTGAAGAGAAGCGTAGCCTGTGATGCGACATTTGAATTCGTTTTTATGGTTCTTTAGAATGAGTGGTTTTTGTTTCTTTTGAGTATACCACTTTTTCTCCTGTAAAAAAATACATTTTCCCTGCCTCATGAGGCCGGGATGCTTGCTCTTACGCATGAAATATGAGAAAATAGAAAGAAATCCATCTCACCTTATTCATGAAAATACATTTCCTCGGAGCAAATCACAATGTGACCGGATCGAAACATCTCATCGAAATCAATGGACACCGCATTCTCCTTGACTGCGGAATGTTCCAGGGGAAAAGAAAGGAGAGCTATGAGCTCAATAAAAATTTTCCCGCTGCTCTCCACGATGTCGACGCAGTGATCCTTTCTCATGCCCATATCGATCATTCCGGGAGTCTCCCCATACTCGTGAAAAACGGCTATTCCGGACCGATCCACTGCACGATCCCCTCGAAAGACGTGGTAAAGCTCATGCTCCTCGACGCGGCGCACATCCAGGAGATGGACGCGGAATACGTCGCGAAGAAAGAAAAAGAGATGAGTCCCACGATCCCCATCGCACCGCTCTACACCATTGAAGATGCCGAGAAGACGAACAGCCTTCTCGCCGGGCACGAATATCACATCCCATTTGAAGTATTCCCGGGGATCACGTGCACTTTTCTCGACGCGGGGCATATTCTCGGCTCATCGGTCGTCATTCTTGATTGTGAGGAAGGAGGGAATACAAAGAGACTCACGTTCTCAGGGGATATCGGCCGGAAAGGGAAGATCATCCTCCGCGATCCGGAACCTCCGAAATGGTCGAATTATCTCATCACGGAAAGCACCTACGGAGCGAGGACGCATCCTCCGTTTGCCCTCATGCGGACTGAGCTGGAAAGGATCATCAATGAAACGGTAAAGAGAGGGGGGAAGATCATCATCCCTTCCTTTGCACTCGAAAGAGCGCAGGAGATCATCTACGATCTCCATGTCCTCTACAAACAGGACCGGGTCCCGGCGATCCCGGTCTATGTCGACTCCCCGCTCGCGGCTGAACTTACGAATATTTTCGCAGAACATCCGGATGTGTTCGATGAGAATACGCGGACGGAATTCCTCGAGGATAATGTGAATCCTTTTTCCTTCTCGAACCTGAAATTCACAAAATCAGTCGATGAGTCAAAAGCGCTCAATTCTCACCAGGGTCCCTGTATTATCATCTCCGCTTCGGGGATGTGTGAATTCGGAAGGATCCGGCATCATCTCGTCAACAATATCGAAGATCCCCAGAACACGATCCTCATCGTCGGATATCAGGCGGAATACACGCTCGGAAAAAGGATCGTTGAGAGAAGACCGTTTGTAAAGATCCTCGGCCAGATGTATAAGCTACGGGCAAAAGTCGAAGTCCTGAACGGATATTCCGGACACGGGGATACGAACGATCTCGTGGAATTCATCTGTTCCATCGACAAGCTCTCCCACGTCTTCATCGTCCATGGTGAGACGTCCCAGAGCGACGGGCTCGCATCAAGACTCCGGAAAACGCATCGGAAGTGGACGCTCGAGATCCCGGAAATGGGAGATGTCATCGATCCGGAAGAGATCACCTACGAGGGACATTGATTTTTTCCTGACATATTTTCATGACAATCGTATTCGTCTATGCTGTTTTCCGTGTCCATGAAAAATTGATTTGTCAACCACTTGATTTCATTGAAGAAATCTGAAATATTCATATCTCACATTAATTCATTTCCTCTCTATGAACTCATCCCACCTGCATCATCATTCTTCACTCAATTCATTCCGGGAAACGAGACTCTCCTTTCATGAAGGCCTCGCGACTTATGAAGCTGCTACAATATCTCTTCATCTTCAAATTGCCGATTCATTACAGAAGCTGAAAGCGGACAGTGAGGATTATCGCGGGAAAAGCATTCTCATTACCGACGGAAATGAACTCACGATTCAAACCGAAGGAGAATCTTCTTTCGACTTTGTGGCTCGGGCTCATCGCCTGATTCAGGAGAAAGGACAGGATGGTGGAGGTCATTGTCTGGTGTGTGTCAGAGAGAATGGACAAGTTGATGTCATCAGCGAAGGGGGGGTGGAAATCCAATACTATTCTCCGGAGAGACAACGCTTGAACGATGAATATTTAGATGGTCTCGGTGATTCTGACCAGAATCAATTTCGGATTGAAGCGATGATGGTCGTTGACGGAGCAGTCACTCCTATTATGATCGACATTCATGATAAGGTCTCCGCGCTCCTCCATCCCATTTCCGAATCTCAAGAGACAGAAGGAGCGGCCGGCGAGCAGACCTCGGAGTCAACGGCTGAAGAATCTCATGAAACAGCCGATCCCGAGGAAACGGCACTTTCCGACGCTTCCGAATCGACTTTGAGAGAAATCTTCTCAAGCTCCCTTGCGCAAATGGATGAATCCCTCTCTCCGCGGCTCCCGAGAGACCGCCGGGAGTTGATCAAAAAAATCGCCCAGCTCGAGGTCGAAAAGCTCGGCAATAGATTTCTTGACGCCATCGAGGATCCGAATACTCCTTTGGAGGAAATTCTTGAACTCGTTCTCGATTTCATACAATCAGAGATGGAGATCGATCGTTGTTTCATTTTCAATCTTGACACCGGAATCGTCGTCGCGGGAAACGATAAAGGGAAGAACGTTCTCGCCAGCTCCGAATGGAACGAAGGGGAGGAAGCCGGAGATGATGCTGTCGTTCTGAATTCCATGGTCATGGATATTCCTGACATTCAAAAAGCGACATTGGGAATCGGCATCGATCATACCAATTTTATCCAAATGCCTGAGACCGAAGGACCGCTTTCAATGAACCGTCTCTGTCTTGCTCTCGATGAAACCCGAATCGCAAGGTTATTTACCCCCTTTGACGAAGCCCGAATACAAACTCTCATCGCCTTGATCAAGTGTAAGGCGGAAGCGATGAAGCCCAAACAGAAAAATGTCAACGATCTGGATGGCGATATGCCTCCAACCCCTGACGGAGAAACACTTTCGTCAAGCGAAGGAGAAAAACCCGTAGATTCTGAGGGATCTCACGAATGAAGGATCCGATGGGGATCAGAATAGAACTACTTGAGAACTTCCTTTGCATTCTTGAACTGTTCCGTCATCTGGAGATCATCCGCGACCGAAGGGTAGGTGATAAACCCGCGGTAGGTGTTGAGTCCGAGGAGAAATCCGGGGTCGTTCTTGAGCGCATCCTCAGAACCCTTGTTCGCAAGCTCCAGGAGATACGGAATAGTCGCGTTCGTGAGTGCCTGGGTGGACTGGTACGCGACCTGTCCCGGCATATTCGCGACGCAGCAGAAGATCTTGTTATTGAGTTCATAGATCGGATCGCTGTGGGATGTCGCTTTCGATCCCCAGATGCATCCTCCCTGATCGATGGAGACGTCTACGACGACCGCTCCGTCTTTCATGAGGTGGATCTGTTCTTCTGAAACGACTTCCGGCGCTTTTTTCCCCGGGACAAGGACAGCGCCGATGAGGAGATCGGCTTTTGAGAGGGCGATGCTCGTCTTTTCGTTGTCCGGTTTTTCAATGGTGACATTCTGATAGAGATACTCTCCAAGATATTCCTTCAGTTCTTTTTTCGCCTGGGTGATCACCTGCTGGTTGATATCGAAAAGCGTGACAAAGCTTCCCATTCCGGCGGCGCATTTCGCGGATGTCTTTCCGACGATGCCTGCGCCATAGATGACGACTTTTGCGCGTGATGCATTCTCTATTTCTCCGAGTGTTTTTCCGCGGCCGTTATATTTTTTCTGGAGATATTCCGCCCCGTACTGGACCGCGAGCACTCCGGCAATCTGGCTCATGGGATTTAAAAGCGGAAGCTTTCCTTTTTTATCCTCGACCGTTTCATACGCGATTCCCGTAATTTTACATTCAAGAAGTTTCTTCGTGAGTGCTTTGGGAACTCCAGAAAGATGGAGGTAGGTGAAGAGTGTTTTCCCCTTCATGAGTTCGAGGAGATGATATTCTTCTGCAAGGGGTTCCTTCACTTTCACGAGGATATCGACCGCAGGGACGATCTCTTCCGGGGTGACCCTGATCTCCGCTCCCGCCTCGGTATATTCATGATCATGGAATCCTGCTCCTTTTCCCGCATGGCGCTGGACAAACACCCGGTGCCCGCTTTCCGTGAGTTTTTTCACACCGGCGGGAGTGAGCCCGACGCGGTTTTCGTTGTTCTTGATTTCCGTAATCGTTCCGATGATCGCAGGTCGTTTCATAAGAAGCAGGGAAAAAGTAAAAAAAGGAGAACGACAATATTGTACAAAAGCTCTCACTCTCTGGCAAAACAAACGTGGAACAAATAATGTGTTCTCTTCTCTGCCCGCTCATGAGATGGAGATGAGGAAAAACAGAAAGCACAAAGGAAGAAACACAAAACACAAAAGAAAAAACAGAAAAGAAGAAGCAGGGACAAAAATGACATCATTTCTCTTTTTTCTTTTCTATTTTCTGCTTTTTCTTTTGTATGCCTTCGCTTGGTTTGTACTTTGTACTTTGTATTTTGTACTCAATAAATTTGCATTCTCTGAAAAAATTTGAAATATTCAACCCTCGACTCTTTCTCGAACTCGATTCAATGGGTATTCCGGGTGAAACATCTTCCGAACGGCCGCAAATAGCACCTGAAGCAGCATTAAAAGCGAATATCCTCGCCTTTAAGAGGATCGTACAACTTTCTGAAAACCGGACGATGGTATCCTCATCGGAAAAAACATTCTATCTCGTGTTTGAATCGGGAGAACTCATCCGCGAGCTTTCAGAATATCCGACGATTCCTCTGAGAGATCCCGAGAGGACGACGATCATCGTTCTCGACCGATTTTACCCTGATGGGAAGGAGATGATTTATGGAAAGGACTATGAATCAAAAAGGGTGCTGAAGGAGAAGCAAGATACAGGGGTGATATATCATCATTATCCTGCAGACCGTCAGCAATGGAACGGAGAACTCGCTTCGGCGGTGGATCTCACCGTCCTTCAAATCCTGCGGTCTCTTCGTAACCGCCCTGAGCTCCGAAGATTTGTTCAAAGCCCCCATTCCTTTGGCGGTTCAAAAGAAGAATCCTATGAGTCCGCAAAGTCTCTCCGGAGGTCGCTCGAAGACGAACTCGATGATCCCCCGCTTCTCAGAGGAAAACCTCAGCTCCCCTGTGAAGCCGCCGTCCGCAGCGTCGTGAAAAAAGTGACAGCAAAAATCGGGGCAAGGATGTTCACCCCCATCAAAACTGATTATTATTTCGATCCTCTCCATTTCCTCACGGAAATGGTCGGCTATTTCGTGGATGAGATGAGGACCAATGTGCTCTATCTCCTCGATATTTCAGAGCCCGCGTCCCCGGTACGGATCATTGCCGCTCATGACTGGAGGATGAACGGCCTCCGGATCGACGCGAACTCCCACCTTCTGGGCGATCCGAAGGAAAAGGAGTATCGTCTTCACACGGATCCCGCGCTTCTTCACGCATTCCAGAATCCGAAAAAAGATGCATTCGATTTCCCGCAGCCGGGAGCAGGGATCGATCGGGTAGTGAAAATACATATCCGCGATGTCCAGGCGAGAGCAAACACATGGCTTCTTGCCTTTGATGACCGGGAACTCCCCCGGGAATACGATGAACTCGACAAAGAACTTCAGCTTTTCTGGCGCGATGTCATCATGTTCCGCCTCCCGTTTCTTCCGACGAGGCAGATCGTGGAAGAATATCTCCGGAAGACCCGCTCCGGATGAACCCTCATCATAAAAAGCACTTCTAAAAACCGATCATCACCCTGCCCGAAATGTCTGCGCCTGTCTCAGTAATCCTTTTACTTTTTCCGGATGGAGAGCGGGCAGAAGATCTCTCCGGAGAAGAGATATGCTTGCGATCGTGTTGATCACCCATTTCATGAGAACCGGCCAATTCGGGTCAAACCCGCGATGCTGCTCATGAAAATGAAGGTAGAATGCGTTTTCGACACGCATGAGATATTGTTTACAGGAATCGCATGCTCCCGCGATTTCTTCATGAGTGTATTGAGAAGGGCTTTCCAGTCTCGACTGTAATCCCTCGATCTCTTGGCGCAAGGTCTTCCAGTCTATTCCTCCTCCTGTCCGATCGAGCTCATGCAGACTGATTTCTTCCTTCCTTTCCATTATCTTTTCAAATTCGCGCATCTGTCCGACGAGTCCCAATCTTAGCGAGCTGCCTTCAAGGTTCTCCACCGGTGGAGTGAGGTGAAGATAAGCGAACGGGAGGAGATGCTCCCCGTTTCTCCCCGGTGAGGACTCAGAAGCAAAAGGCATTTTTGAAAGATCGATCCCCTCTGCGGATGCGACCTCCTCAATCGCATGAAGGACACTGTCTTCGGAGTCAGGAAGTAAAAGGATCGCCCGAAGCCTGAACACGGATGCCCGGATTTCATCGAGGATACCTCTGCAGAACTCCGGTTTCGCCAGGATATCCGACTCGATCGCGCGAAGACATTCTGCAGCCATGGAAAGGGCATCACCGCAGATTTTTTCATCTTTTAGCACCACGGGATCTCCCTCGTGTGACCTTGCCTTCGAAAGAAGGACCGCCACGGACTGGATATTCCGAAATATCTCATGAGCGATCTCACCGGGGATGGGGGCGAGATGATCCGGAGACATGACAGGGCGGGTGATCTCCAAAAACTCTTCTGCTTCCCGGGCCGCACATTGCCCTCCGAGAGGAAATTTCTCGTCATTATTCATACTACATAAAAAGAAGGCCTCCTTATCCCTCACTTTATTTTTCAGTCAAGAAAGTGGCGTCTTGCTGATGAATTACCCGGAAACAGAAAAATAGCGAGATGAATTCCATTATTTGTTTTTTGGAGTCGCCCGTCCCCGGGCGACCCTTTCTCCCGGCGGAGTATCCGAATGTCCTGAAATTGAAACATACAAATAAATACGCGCGGATTTTCCCAAAAAAGTATTTTTTGCCAGATTTTATATCTTCAGATTTTATATTTTAATATTGGTATAGACTGTGTTCATGCTTTATTAACAAATATTTTGACAAAAAGTATTGACATTCCTCTTGGTTTATGCTAGAGTGACTCTCCTTTGATAATTTCAACACCTCCGGAAACGACAGACCAGTGTTGAAGAAAAAGAGAAGCACGATCATTCACACCACCGCAATCGAAGAGATGTCTGTTTGTAATCTGAGGGATATGAATGGCTCGCCATTTTGTACCACTCGAATTCTCTTACAGACAGACATCCTCTTCGTACATAATCCTTTTAGTTAAACGGGTATGGCATGTTCCTTCTCCTTTAGAACCGAAAAAGAGCTGAGAAGCTCGTATTCGCTTCCCGGTTCCTTCTCGGTTCTCAAGCATGAAAGATCCATGCCGCTCGCGCACGGTGCGCAAAGTTTTGGAGCAATATTGCTCCCCGCATCTCTCCCCTACGAAACGGGGACGGAGGTGTAAAATGTCAGAATCAACAGGTTCCAACAACTCGATCCGTTCCAAGGCATCAACTGAGCCAACTCATTCCAAAGCATGGATTTGGTGGGTAACGGGAATCGTTATAGCGGTCGTCATTTTCCTCTTCATTTTCTGGAATCCCTTCGGGGGACCTTCGGAGACGGAGAATGCATTATCGAGAATCAAGGACCGGATTAACGATCTCGAGAACAATGGTCTTGAGAATCGAATCAAGGAATTGGAAACCAAGGTCGGCGATGGCATTAGTAGCCTGAGCCTCACAGCTGCTACTGAACAAAACGCTACACGCATTTCTCAGGTGGCCAAAGAAGTGTCCGCTGTTAAGACAGAGGCACAGTCCGCCTGGGACAGAGCCGATGACGCGTTCAAGAAAGCCGAATCCGCAATGAATTCTTCCAGAAGCGCTACCGCGAAAGCTATTGAGGCTTCACGGAATGCGGAGGCTGCAGGAATTGCATCGGAGCATGCGTCTTCAGACGTTTCTGCGTTTGAGTCGCGACTGACTGAATCCGAAGATGCGTTGTCAGCGAAGATTAAGACCGCTGATCAGGCTTTGCTCATCGCTAACAACGCACTCATCAAGTCAAAGGAAGCGCAAGCGAAGGCGGAATATTCTCAAAACGACGCCCGAGAAGCTCTTAAGGCAACAAACGAGGCGAAGGCGTTTCGCGACGCCTTCATGTCGGACCTGAAGAATGGGAAGCTCGACAGCAAGTTCTGGTCCGGTACAGTCTACACAAAAACCGGTTCCCAACTTGCAACTGCGCCCGAGATGCAGTCGCCACCGAAAAAAGAGAGGGAAAAAACCGCAGAAAATAATCTGCAGAACACAACGGATCGCCCTGATCCTCGCACCAACCCTGAAAACTGAAAGGAGGACTATGATACGAAGAGAAAAGAGCGGCCGGCCTTAAAAGCCCCCGCTCTTTTTTCATGTCCGATTTTAGGAGATAGATAGACTCTGTTCAATATTGCTTAGTATTTCGGGAATTGTTCGCCCTAATCTCAAATCTCTATTTCTAGCAACAACTTTTTGATATGCCTCAGGAAGAGCGTTGATATATTCACGGGCAGTTTGAATTAAGCTCTGTGTTTCCGCTTTTTGTGAACTATTGGTGTCTTCTCGCACGATAATTGCAGCAACCATACCTGCAAGTTTTTCATATTCTGGCGATCCTAATACCATTTCCTGAAGCCTTGCAATGTTTTGACCGAGAGACTCCATCCCTTCTTGCTGTTTTTTTACCCAATTTCTCACTTCTTTTAATACCACGAGGCTTTCTTCTCTCGTTGGAGCTTTCCCGTTGAAACTAATATTCGCTCCAGATTTCGAAAATGACGGCCATGCTTTTTTTATGTCTACCGGTGGTGCAATATGCGCGTTGCCGCAGATTTTAATCACTGTATCAACGAAAACTTTTCTTGATACGGCATCATCGCCAGAAATCCCATCAAAATCATAACCGTTCGCATCCAATTGCCCGAGCAGATTTTCCCGATATTCCTGCTCTTTTGAAGCATCAAACGCAACGGATTCTATCTCTTTGCTATCCTCGATTATTTTTTGATAGAGACCTTCAATTTGCTGCGTGTGCTCAACTTCTTCCTTTTTCTCACCCGCAACTTCCGATGCTTTCGGTTTCAGTTTCCCCACAAACATATTGCATTCACATCCATTCTTCATCCTCGCAAACATTATTTTTTCTTCATTTTCCCCGTCTTTGATGACCACGTTCTGGACTTGAAAAAGTCCGGTCGCGAGGAATTCCGGCTTGATCGTGGACATCGTCCCTCCGAGAAGCACTTTCACATCCGCCCATTCGTAGTCTGTCCCTTCATCCGTATATGTTTTTCCGAGCGCAACAGATCCTTTCTGTCTGTTCATTTCCTCCGCGAGTTTTTCCCTTTCTGCTTTATTCGTTTTTCCGAAAATATTTGCGAGATTTTCCGGAAGACCAATGCTTCTCATTTCCACCATGCTGAGGTAGAGGGATTTCGAAGCGGTTTCTTCAGGACTTTTTTCCTGTTCCATGATATCCAGAAGCATTTTCGCAGCATTTTGTGCAAACTCCGAACTTGTCAAATATGGGGCGGCCAAATCCTCGATCCGGCCGAAAACGATGGACCGAAAAAGCTGTTTCACATCATTGAAGAGGAACCTTCCGCCGGATTCGTCTGAAATGTAGCACGCTTTTTCCAGTTCCGGATTATTCCGTAATGCTGTCATTTGAATGACTTCATGAGACAACCTCTGATTAGTGCTCAGTGCTTCATCTGCTCCTTTTTGAATCGTTGGCCATAATCTCGCGAGTCCTTTTTCGACGGCAGTATTGATTTTAGCTAAATTTTCAGTATCTACTCTTGATTTCAGCGAGGTGAGTCTTCTCCCAATATCTGATTTCTCGGTGTCGATTTCTGGGGCAGCCAATTCTTGACCTTTTTCCGGCGTGCTGAGAAAAACCGCTCTTCTTTCCAACGAGAAATGCTTCTGCTGCGGGGATCGGTATTTCTCCATACTATTCTTATATTTATTTCATCATCATTGTATCATTTTTTCATGTTTTTCACAATTCCAAAGCCACAAAGCTCCTGCTTTCGTCGAGACAAAGAAATTTTATTTCTCATTTTTTCCTTGTATTCCCTTGGCTCATTGCATATACTGTTTTGGCTGTTGAAGACAGTCGGCAGAAAAAGCTCACGCTTTTTTTAGTAAGACCGGCCGAGACGCACGAAGAAATCGAAGAACGAGTAGAAGTTAAAAAACTCTTCCTTTGAGCGTCCAATCTTCATCAGCAGATGAAGATTTTTTTTATCGCTATGCAAAAGGAGGTGATACTATGCCAGTAACTCGACTACAGAAAGAAGACATTCTGAAAAAACTTACCGATAGTTTTCAGCGGTCAAAGCTCGTCGTATTCGCAACGAATCTCGGACTTTCCGTCGAAGATCTGAAGAAACTTCGCTCCCGCCTCCGCGAGAAAGGAGTTGAATTCACCGTCGCAAAGAAGACTCTTCTCGAGAAAGCAGGCGCTTCCGCAGGAGTTCAGGGTATTGATAAAAATGCCCTTGAGGGTCCCGTCGGAGCGGCGTTTTCTTATGAAGACCAGATCGGAGCGGCAAAAGTCCTCGCGGCTTTCATGAAGGAGAATGAAAAATTCTCCCTCGTCGCCGGAGTCATGGACGGGAAATTCATCACGAAATCTCAGGTGATCGAGCTCTCAAGACTTCCTTCAAGAGAAGAACTTCTTGCGAAGCTTCTCGGTTCCATGATGTCTCCGCTCTCCGGATTTGTCTCCGTGGGGAGATCACTCCTCTCCGGATTTGTCCGCGCACTCGATGGCGTCGCAAAGAAAAAAGAAGCGACTCCGTCATAAGGCCGGACGTTTTGTTTGTTTTTATTTTCCTATTCTTTATTTATTTCCTATGTCAGAAGAAAAGAAAGCACTCCCCGAACTCTCCAAAGAGGGAGAAAAAATCATTGAACTCGTGGAGAAACTCTCCGTGATCGAACTCGCCGCTGTGGTGAAACACATGGAAGAGAAATTCGGCGTTTCCGCCGCTGCTCCTGTCGCTGTTGCCGTTGCCGGCGCTCCCGCCGGAGGCGCTGCCGCCGCGGATGTAGAAAAAGACACCTTCGATGTCATCCTGAAATCAGGAGGCCAGGCGAAGATCAATGTCATCAAAGTGGTCCGCGAACTTACCGGACTCGGGCTCAAGGAAGCGAAAGACCTCGTTGACGGCGCTCCGAAACCGGTGAAGGAAGGACTGAAGAAGCCCGAAGCGGAAGAGATGAAGAAGAAACTCACGGATGCCGGCGCAGAAGTCGATCTGAAGTAACAGTTCTCCATTTGAAAAAGGAACAGGGGGAATTTGTGAATTGCCCCTGTTTTTTTGTGTCCGGCAAATGACCGGGATTGGGGGGCTCGCTATGAGCCGCCCCAAACCGGAAAATGAGCTTCTCCTTTCTGTTATGATGTCATTTCAGCGAATTCACGATGGAGATAAAACCGATATCTTCATCCCCTTTCGCGGCATAGACGTGCCTCACATAGAGAATCGACTCGTAGACACCAAACCGAGTGGTGGCGTCTTTTTGTGACACATTTGGGAATTCCCTTCTCGCCATGGCGATGACTTTTTTCAATTCCTTTTTCGCAAGGGCAACTTCCTCAAATTTCCGTGCACCCGTTGTAAAAAGTCCAACGAGTACCTGCTCTTGCTTTTCTAATGCGGAGCCAACCTCACCTTCTGAGAACGGGATCTTTTTCTCTCGAAGTTTCTTGCACTCCTGTTCGAGAAACGAAACCGGGCATGCTTCAGTGAGGTTCAGGAGAAAAGCAGCGACCACTTCCGAAATTTCGAATTGGCCAGCAATGGTGCGAAAGCGTTCGAGGGACATTTGAGAAATCCCTAGGATGTAATTCTCTCTCCGGATGTCCCAGAGAGAGAATTTGAATTCCCGCGACAGGAGATCGGCAGAAACCATCGGGGTGTTGTGAAGGAGATACTCCCGAAGAATGTTTCCTGCAATCTCCTTTGCTCTCTCCTGGAGCCAAAGATCGTCATATCCTGATTGTTCCGTTTTGCTTCGCGCTTCCGTGAATTTTCCCAGCCTCAGAAATTCGAAAATCTCTTCCCGAGCCTGGTTGATGTCCTGAGGAAATGCGTCGCGAAAAAAGAAAATGATGATCACAATAACGAACACTTGAAAAACTTTCATGAGAAGACCTCCTGGTTGAAATGGGTTGATGTGATGTGTAACGAAAAGAGAATCTGCCCCCATCCGGATTTCGGATTGCTCATTGGATATTCTGACAGTCTTAGTAGACATCAGAATATACTTGGGGACAAATGCCTTTTCGTTACTTTTATGACTGTGTTGTCAATGAACTATATCACTTTTTAAGGCGACATTGTTTCACAAGAAATGGCAAAATGGAAATGATTTTTCATGCGTCATTCACACGAGTAAGAGGAAAAAGGAAGGACTGGTCTCTGTCATTCCGTCCCGCTGAGCGGGACGGAATCTCCCGTTGCCAGAAAATACCGTGAAATATTTTGGCACCGCTCACTTGTTCCCTTCGCAAATCATGAACAGGGAGACCCCGGATCAAGTCCGGGGTGACAGAATCAATTTATTCCCTGCATTTTTTCTTTTCTGTTTTCTGCTTTTTCTTTTCTCTTCTTTCCCGTATTCTTCCTCACGTTCTCCTCACGGAAAAATATTACAGAGCGGGTTCCATGGATGCTGTTTCCCAGATCAAATCGAGGCTTTCGATCACGGATGTCGTTTCCCGCTATGTCGCTCTCAAGAAGGCGGGAAGGAATATGAAGGGACTCTGTCCTTTCCATGATGACCACAGCCCTTCGTTTCTTGTGAGTGAAGAAAAAGGACTTGCCTGGTGTTTCGTCTGCCAGAACGGTGGTGACATTTTCTCGTTTATTCAGAAAATCGAGTCCGTGGATTTTCCGGAAGCGTTGAACATCCTCGCCGAAATGGCGGGCGTGGATCTCTCAAAAGCATCTCCCGGAAAAACTTCCGCAGATAAGGATAAAAAACTCCGACTCCTCTCTCTCCTCGAATCAGCTGAGGAGCATTTCCGGTCAAATTACCTTCAACACAAGAAAGTGCAGGAAAAGGTGGAAGAGCGAAAGATTTCTCAGGATACGATTCAGAAATTCGGAATCGGATACGCCAAGGATGAATTCCATGACCTCGAAAATGCTCTGCTGAAGAAAGGCTACTCAAGGAAAGAAATGCTCGATTCGGGCGTCGTGACGGTCTCTGACGGCAAAGGACAGGAAGTCTATGACCGATTCCGGAAAAGGATCATGTTCCCAATTGCGGACCATCACGGATCGCTCCGCGGATTCGGGGGAAGGATTTTTAAGGAAGGGGAACCGAAATACCTGAATTCCCCTGAATCCGTCCTCTATGAGAAGAGCAAGATCCTTTACGGACTCAACTTCGCGGTCGACGCGATCAAAAAGAAGGACTTCTGCCTCATCACGGAAGGATATTTCGATGTCATCGCATGCCACAATGCGGGAATTGACAATACCGTCTCGGTGAGCGGCGTGGCGCTGAGCGAATCCCATATAAAACTTCTTCATCGTTTTACGAAAAATATCGTCTTCGCCTTTGACGCGGATCCCGCCGGGCGTGAAGCGACAAAACGAGCGATCCAGACCGCGATCCAGGCAGGATCGAATGTGTTTGTCGTGAGCATCCCCGGGGGAAAGGACCCCGATGAATCGCTCCGCGGAGACCGAGAAGCATTCCCGAATGCGCTAGAGGCGAGGACTCCCGTGATGGACTACCTCCTTTCTGCGCTTTTTGAAGGAAAAAACCCGGATCATATCTCCGACAAGAGGGCCATCCTTGATGAATTTCTTCCTTTTCTCTCCCTTTTCCCGAGCGATCTGGAGCAGGGGTTCTATGTGAAAAAACTTTCGGATCGGCTGAAGACACCAGAGATGGTCGTACAGAAGGAACTCATTGAATGGAAAAAGAAAAACACGCATGAAAGGCGGATTCCGAAAGCTGAAAAACTGTCTCTTTCATCTCCTGTTCAGGAAGCGATTTCTCCATTTTCTTTTCTTGTCGGTTATTTCGGAGCGTTTCCCGATCTCCTCCCATCAAGCGAGGGAACACTCCTCGCAGATCTAATTCCAGAAAATACCGAAAAAAAATTTTACAATGCCATGCTCAAAGAGTATAATACCACGGGCGCTTTGCATCCCAAGGTTCTCTTGACAGAATTCTCCGAAGAGGAAGCAAAGCATCTCGAGCTCTTGACGCTTTATTGCGAAGAACACGGGGACAAGCTCCCGGAAGATACGAGGAAAGATACGGTAAAAAAAGTGATCAAGAATCTCAACAAGGCACTTATCACCAGGGAACAAAGGATACTCACGGAAGCGCTGAAACAAACACCAAAATGCGGGAGTGAAGAAAAGGAAATCCTGAAAAAACTTCACGACCTCACCAGGCTCATCGCCCGATTTTAATCTTTTATTCCCGTTCCTTTTTGGCCAAACACACCACATTCATCAGGCAACCATCGAAAGAAGAACTCGCGAAATTCCCACAGGATGTTCAGGAACTCATTAAAAAAGGGAGGGCTCATGGATTTGTCACCCAGCAGGAACTCATGAAGGCTCTTCCCAATGCGGAAGATGATCTTGATCTTCTCGACAGCGTCTACACACTGTTCATGGAGCTCGGCATCGAGGTCATCGATGTCCGCGATACGCTCATCTGGGAATCACAGCGTGAAAAGAAGGTGGGAAAACCCGTTGAAAAGAAGAAAAAAAGCGAGACCACTGAATCTTCCGACTCTGAAAGTGATGAGGAGGAGTCTGAGACTGAAGAGGAGTCCGATTATGATTTTTTTGAAGACGCAGGAGAAGAAGAACCCGAAGTCCCGGCAAAAGAACCCGAAGAAGCCCCTGAAGAAGGAGCAGAGGAGCAGAGTGATCTTGCGGCAAGAAAGCAGATCGAACTCACTGAGATCTCGAACGACTCCGTGCGCATGTATCTCTCGGAAATCGGCCGCGTCCCTCTCCTCAAGGCGGAAGAAGAGATATCTCTCGCGAAACGTATTGAGCGTGGAGATGCCGCGGCAAAACAACATCTCGCCGAGGCAAACCTGCGCCTCGTCGTGTCGATTTCAAAAAAATACATCGGCCGCGGGCTTTCATTTCTTGACCTCATCCAGGAAGGGAATATCGGGCTTTTCCGTGCAGTTGAAAAATTTGATTACCGGAGGGGGTTCAAGTTTTCGACGTATGCGACGTGGTGGATCCGCCAGGCGATCACGAGAGCGATCGCAGACCAGGCCCGGACGATCCGGATCCCTGTTCACATGGTCGAAACCATCAATAAGCTCACCCACACAAAAAGGCGTCTCATGCAGGAGCTCGGACGCGATCCGACCATCGAAGAGCTCTCTGCGGAAATGGACCTCGACATCAAGAAAGTCCGGCATATCCTCAAGATTTCCCAGGACATCGTATCTCTCGAAGCACCCGTCGGAGCGGAGGAGGATTCCAAACTCGGTGATTTTATCGAGGATAATGACAGCATCTCTCCGGTCGAATCCACCTCGAGGCAGATCCTCAAAGAAAACATCCATTCCATGCTCATGTATCTCTCTCCGCGGGAGAGGAAGATCATCGAGATGAGATTCGGACTCATCGACGGAGTATCACATACCCTTGAGGAAGTAGGGAAGGAATTCGGAGTCACCAGGGAACGCATTCGCCAGATCGA
>JBGSON010000037.1:0-4530 GCA_041739085.1 Candidatus Altimarinota bacterium
TTTCCGAATCCTGTGAAGAGGTTTACCGTCATCTTCCCCATATGACCGGCGAGCCAGCTCATATTCCCTTTCCCGAATACAGTCTCAACGCTTCCCTCTGCAAGTTCTCCCCCTGTTTTTTCCGCTCCCTCGAAGTATTCCATTGCATCCGTAAAGATTTTACCGCCGGATTTATATTTGTCGTAATCCTTGTTGATCTCGTGGATGTTGTCCCCAATCTGTTCCCTGATCTCTTTGTTCGTGTTTCCGCTTATCTTCCCCCACAAAATATCGAACCCCGATTTGATGATGAATTTTCCTCCGTCGGCAAGAGACCCGACCGTTCGCTTGCCCTCCTTCCATCCTGTCTTGATCCCCGCCCACGCCATGTCTTTCCCGATGGAGAGAGTCGTTCCGATCTTTCCCGCTGTCTTCTTCAAGGATTTCAGGGCGCTCTCCGAATAACTCTGTTCTTCAGCGCTGTATACGCGGCCGATGAAGAGATCTGACGACTCATCTTCCGTGAGCATCCCCATTTGGGACTCATCGAGAAGCCTCTCCGTATCCACTGTCTCGAGCATTGTCTTCAGTCCGTCATTAAAGTCTTTCATGAGCGCTGCGTATTCCGTCATGAATTCGACATCTTCTGCTGTCACGTTCTCGTTCGGGATAAACCCTGAGAGATTTTCCTCAATTCCCGGCATTTCATCCTCGATGTACGCCACCGTCGCCATTCCCATATAGTATTCCGCCGTGTCGATCTGGGTAAGCGCGGCATCGAGTTCTATCATTTTGTTCGTCATCTCTTCGTATTTCATCGCCACATCGTCAAAATTACTCATCTGTTCATCAAATGTCTTCGCAGCGGTTTTCACCGCTTCGGATCCTGAATCCTCAAATGTGAGCACGGACATCGTGCTCATGGAGAGAAAATTCGCGATGTCTTCCGTGATAATTGACCCAAGTTCCACCGCCATCCCCGTTTTCTGATATTCAAAAAACGCTATGACGAGCGGATCATCCGAAGTCGTTATCATGCTCTCATAGCTTGCGACGAGAGCCTCCTCCCGGAGCTGGTCCTCAATGAGGATCGCTGCGACATCTTTCGCCGCCTGTCCGATGTCTGTTTCTTCTGTAACTGCGACGTCCCAGAGATCGACTGCATCTTTCTTGAGGTCTTCCATCATCCCCTTGAGTTCTGTTTCTAGGGCGAAGAGTTCTCCGGTGATCCGGATCGCCTCATCGATTTTCTCCTTCATGAGCTTGTCGTACTCCTTAAAAACCGGCTGGTCCGACTTCTGAGCTCCCATGTAATACGGGCCTGAAAAAAGGAGAGTCTCGAACGTGTCGTTCTCTGTTCCGTACACGACCGATGCGTCGTTCGTCGGTGTGTCGAACGTGAACGGAGTATCGGTTGCTTCCTTTTCCTCGATGCTGAGTTCCACGCTCCCGTTGTCTATTTCTCCTCTGATAAAAAGTTTGCAGCCGGGAAGGATCACAGTCATGAGCATAAGCGCAAGAACTGCAGAAGAAAGGTTTCGTTTCATCATATGGCAATAAAAATACGCATCTATTTTTATCTTTCACAGGAAGATTGTCTAGAAAAACCTTTATGTTCACTTCTTCAGAGAAGCGAAAGAGATCCCATGTTCATTATTATCTCTCCTCTTTAGAATTCCATGAACCGATCGATTATTCATTCATGAAGAGAAAGCGGACGGTCGAGCATAATGAAATGAAACCCGATTCATAATGAAATGCAGTGAGACAGCATGAGTCCGCTCGGAATGTTGTTCTTTTGATAATGGAGAAATTATAAGTTCTTTGGGTCGTGACGTTCCATGATCACGGAGCTGATGCGCTTCCGTCTCCTCCATCCGTCTCTTCTGCCGCAGAAACCGGCGCAACGATATTCGTCTTCTCTGAAATAAAATGAAGACGGTCGACAAGCGTCCCCGTTTCGGGGAGTACCTTGACGACAATAACATCATTGGAACCGAAGAATCCCCTGATGGTATCGCCTTCGTTTTTGAATAGGCCTGCCTTTTTCATCATCTCCGCCTCTTCTGAACCGATCACGATCGGCTGATAGTTCACTCCGCCGATCACCTCGGGACGGAAAACAGAAAATGCATCCTGAACCGCTTGCGGAAGCTCAACCTGTCCGGGAAGAAGAGGTGAAAAGATCTTGATCGTTCCGAGATCATCAATCACAAAGAGAGAAGCATCAGTTTCGATATTCGCGAATGTCGCGGCATTCACAAAATGCATATCGTCGAGGATCGTCCCCGTAGGATCAAGAATTCCGACGATGAACATTTCCGAGATCCCGCCCTCGCCTTCGATAACATCTCCCGGTTTTGAGAATTCATTTTCCTCGCGCATCATTTTCGCCTGATTCGATCCAAGGATCATGGTGTTTTCACGGAGGATGGAGCCTCCTTCTGCTATGGGGAACTGAGAAGGGATCTCCTCGGTCTTCATAAAAATCTCCGGAACTCCCTCATCGTACGCAAGTCGTGTTTCTCCGGTATGAATAAAGCGCACGGATTCTGCTATGACCTCAGGTGATGCGTTCCAGTCTGATTCATTTGCCATCCGGCTCGAACTGAATTTGGCAAATCCGAAAAAGAGCGATGTAAACGCAAGCATCATGACCGCCGGCGCCATGAGAGAAACCCAGTTCCTTTTTCCTGGCTGAAAGAAACGGATGAGAAGGGAATTGGATACGACAGACACGGAGGAGAGCGCCATCGCAAGACCGGCGAGTTCAGGCTGAAGAACAAATCCGAAGGAAATGAAAATACGGGCGGCGATGGGGATCCCGATGATGTTGTAGAAGAGAGCAAAGAACAAATTCTGTTTGATCTTTGACATCGTTTCCTTTGATAATTCGATCGCAGTGATCACGTCGCGGAGGTCGTCCTTGATGATGACGATCCCGCCCGTCTCCATCGCCACGTCCGTTCCCGATCCCATGGCGATGCCAAGATCCGCCTGCGCGAGCGCGGGAGCATCGTTGATGCCATCCCCAACCATTGCCACATTTTTGCCCTGATCCTGTAACTTCTTTACCTCTTTCGCTTTATCTTCCGGAAGAACCTCGGCAAGGACATTCGTGATTCCGATTTGTTTTGCGATCGCGTTTGCAGTACGGGTATTATCGCCGGTGATCATATAGACGACGATCCCCATTTTTTGGAGTCGCTCCACTGCCTCCCGGCTCGTTTCTTTCACCGTATCCGCTACGGCGATGACACCGAGGACTTTTGTTTCAGAAGCGAGGATCATCGCCGTTTTTCCCTGTTCCTCGAGTTTAGCGATCTTCCGCTCAGCATGATTCATATCAAGTCCTGCTTCAGCGATAAGAGTACGATTCCCAAAAAGATAAAGTGTGCTTTCGATTACCCCCCGGATGCCTTTTCCGGGAACCGCGGAAAAATCCTGTGCATCAGCGAGATCAATGCCTTCTTCTTCTGCATGGGTATAAATCGCTTCTGCGAGCGGATGTTCGGAGGAACGTTCCAGTGAGGCGGAAATACGGAGGAGCTCCTCTTCATCAATGCCAAGTGCGATCACATCCGTGACCACAGGTTTGCCGTGTGTGAGGGTTCCGGTCTTGTCGAAGATTATTACGTCCAGTTTGTTCGCGGCTTCGAGCGGTTCCCCCCCCTTGATAAGAATTCCTCGCTCTGCTCCCTTCCCGGTCCCGACCATGATCGCGGTCGGTGTGGCGAGCCCGAGGGCGCAGGGGCAGGCGATGACGATGACCGCAGTAAACGTCATGAGAGCGAATGAAAGACTCGCTCCGAGAAAGAAATACCATATCACAAACGTGATGGCGGCGATCCCGATTACCGCAGGGACGAACCAGGCGGAAATGCGATCAGCAAATCCCTGTATCGGAGCTTTTGAACCCTGGGCTTCTTCGATGAGACGGATGATCTGAGCGAGAGTCGTCTGTTCGCCGACCCGTTCCGCTTTCATCTCGAAAGATCCGATTTTATTCATGGTCGATCCGGTCACGCGGTCGCCAATATTTTTTTCCACCGGGATGCTCTCTCCGGTGAGCATGGATTCATCGACGGAAGAATGACCTTTTATAAGGACTCCATCGACCGGCACCTTTTCTCCGGGGCGCACGACAATAACATATCCCTCGCGGACGTCATCGAGAGGAATGTCCTGTGTCCCTCCGTTTCTGACCACGCGCGCGCTCTTCGCCTGAAGCCCCATGAGCGTCCGGATGGCATCAGAAACTTTTCCCTTTGCCTTTGCTTCCAGCCACTTCCCGAGGATCACAAACGTGATGAGGAAAGCGGAAGTCTCGAAGTAGAGTTCGGGGATTTTTTCTCCTCCTATTCCGATGAAGCTTCCTGTGAATCGTGAAAAGAGGATGAAGCTCACGAGACTGTAGAAATACGCAGTCGATGTCCCGATGGCGATGAGGCTGTCCATATTAAACGTCTTCATCTTGAGGCTTGACCAAAACCCGCGGTAAAAGCTCGCGCCGATTATGAATTGAACCGGCGTCGCGAGGATGAGAGAGAT
>JBGSON010000006.1:0-7650 GCA_041739085.1 Candidatus Altimarinota bacterium
GCGCTTTTGCGATGGCATGCTCTCTTCCGCCGTTCCCGAGGAGGAGGATTTTCATGTGAGGAGAATGAAACCTCGGGGATATTACCGGAAGAAGAAAAAAGAGAAAACACAAAAGAAGAAAGAGAGGATGGGCGGACAAGCATGCAAGCCAGTAAGCGAAAAAGCATGTGAGCCAATAAGCGGACAAGCAGATGACCAACAAGTCAAACCAGAGCCCTTGCTTGCTTGCTTGCCTGCAGCCTGTCTAGCTCTTTTCTCTTTTGTGCTTTTTCTTTTCTCTTCCCCCCTCCTTGCCGTAGAAACTGAAATCTGAAAGAATGTTTAATCGAAACATGGACGAAAAAGAAGCACTTTCCGCCGGCGAAAAAATCCTGTTGGAGGAGGAGCAATATGATGAACTAATTATTTGTTCTCAAATTGATATTCTCCGCGATATCATGAGATTCCACAATAAAAAATATTATATCGACGATGCCCCTCTTGTCTCGGATCAGAAATACGACCAGCTCTTCCGTCTTCTCCAGAAATGGGAGGAGAAATTTCCGCATCTCCGGTCGGACGACTCCCCCACCCGTAGGATCGATCTCACTGTCCAGAGCGAACTCAGGAAAGTGAAGCATTTGACCCCGATGCTCTCCCTCGAAAATGCGATGACCGAAGAGGAACTCAGGGAATGGGAGATCCGGCTCATGAAGTATCTTCCGGATGATGAAAAACCGACGTTCACGATAGAATTAAAATTCGACGGTCTCGGGATCTCCGCGATCTATGAACATTCGAAGCTACGACGCGTCGCCACGAGGGGGAACGGTGAAATCGGGGAAGACGTGAGCGAGAATGCAAAAACGATCCATTCCATCCCGCTCTCCGCTCAGTTTTCAAAATACGGCGCGGAAACGGTCGAGATCCGGGGAGAGGTCGTCATCAGAAAAAAGGATTTTGAGGAACTCAATGCCGAGCGTGCGAAGAAAAACGAGATGCTCTTCTCCAATCCGAGGAACGCCGCATCGGGGAGCATTCGCCAGCTCGATCCGAAGATCACCGCGGGAAGAAAACTGACCGCGTTCTTTTACCAGCTCTCCTATTTCGAACCTCCGGGAAAAGCCCCCGACTCATTCACGGATACGCTTTCCATGCTCGGAAACCTCGGATTCCTCACCTCTCCATTCCTCCGGCACGCCCGATTGCTCGAAGATGTCATCACTGCAGTCCGGGAGATCGGAAAAAAACGCGAGGAATTCGAATTTGAAATCGATGGAGCGGTCATTAAGGTAAATGAGGAAATTCTGAGGAAGAAGATTGGATCCACAGCGCACCATCCCCGCTGGGCGGTCGCGTATAAATTCCCCGCGAAACAGGAGATATCGAAAATCGAAGATGTCGAATGGCAGGTCGGGAGGACGGGGATCCTCACTCCCGTCGCCCATCTCACCCCCGTTGATATCGGAGGGGTCACTGTTTCCCGGGCAACGCTCCATAATGCGGATGAGATCGAAAAGAAAGATTTTCGCATCGGCGACGAGGTCTACGTCGAACGTGCGGGAGAAGTCATCCCCCATCTCATCGCTCCCCTTCCCGAGAGAAGGACCGGGAAAGAAAAGCTCATTCTCTCTCCGGATTCCTGCCCCGTCTGCGAGAGCAGAATCGTGAAGATCGGCGATGAGGTCGCGATCCGGTGTGAAAATCTTTCCTGTCCGGCTCAGATCGCGGGGAGGATCGCACATTTCGGATCAAAAGGCGGACTCGACATCGATCATCTCGGGAAAGAGACTTCGGAGCTCCTCGTACAGAGAGACCTTGTACAAAATTTTTCTGATCTCTTCTCTCTCAGTGAGGAATCACTTCTTTCCCTTGAAGGATTTCAGGAGAAATCTGCCACAAATCTTCTCAGAGCCCTCGAAGACGCAAAATCTGCGCCTCTCTGGAGATTCATCGCCGCACTCGGGATCCCGAATGTGGGGGTGCGGACAGCGAAGGACCTCGCTATAAATTTCCCCATTTTTTGGAATATGGCAGATGCTTTGGAAGAATCACTTATGGAGATCGACGGCATCGGTCCGGAAGTGGCGAAGAGTATCTTCTCCTTTCTCCATACTCCAGAGAATCGGAAGACGCTCGAGATTCTCGAAAAAACCGGGTTTCCTCTCTCTCGAAAAATATCATCTGAGTCCGTCGGCGGAAAACTCACGGGAAAAATATTTGTCTTCACTGGGACTCTCTCCCTCCTCGGCCGCGATGAAGCGAAGGAATCGGTGGAAAAACTCGGAGGACGGACGTCTTCGTCTCTTTCTCAAAACACCGATTATCTTGTTTCAGGCGATAATCCCGGATCGAAACATGAGAAAGCGCGTGAACTTGGCGTCGCCATACTCACGGAAAGCGAGTTCCTTGCTCTCGTTGGGGGAAAGAAATCATCGCCGACGAAAAGGAAAACAAAGGCTGCAGAGAAACTTCCTCTTTTTTAAATTTCCTCGTACAGGAGTATTGCTGTGCAACGCCACTGTGAAATTTTGAGATGACGATGAGTGAACTACCTATCCCGCAGTATATTGCGAAGAATTCTTGCAATAAATCAAAAAGATGCACCTCCCTCCACCGGTACTTCTCAAGTGAAATGGGGAATAATGATCATGCAAAAATGGTTGCGGGGGTGGGACTTGAACCCACGGCCTCCAGGTTATGAGCCTGGCGAGCTACCACTGCTCTACCCCGCGACGCTTGATTTTTTCTTTGCGCTGACAGAAAATACCGCAAAGAGAAGCTCTTTGTCCAGTTGATTTTCGTGTTTCCCATGAAGGATAAGGCCCAATCCATCATTCAAAAAGCAATCGATTGCGGATTTTTTATTGTCGCTGCAGAGAGCGTGACTGGCGGGAGAATTGCCTCTCGCCTCACCTCAGTTCCCGGAGCGTCAAAGGTTTTTATCATCGGAGTCGTTGCCTACAGCGGAGAGGCGAAAGAGAAAACGCTCCTCGTCGACCATCATGAGATCGAGATATCCGGGGGCGGGTATTCCGAAAAAACAGTACGGTGCATGGCGGAAAATCTCGCCCGGGCGTATGATGCGGATTTTTCCGTTGCAACTTCCGGATGCGCCGGCCCAGATTATTCGGAAGGATTCGATAAAGGGAGAGTCCTTATTTCGGTCTATTCAAAAAGAAGCGGAACAAAGGTTTTTGATCTGCGGTTTGAAGGAACAAGGGAGGAAGTTCAGGACAAGGCTGCAGAATCCGCTCTCCAAAAACTCCTCGAGGAAATGCACTGAATTTGCTCTGTTCATTTGAATCACACCGGAAAATGCGGTAAACTGTCCCTGCCTTGGATGATAGGGAGCAAGAAACGACAGGTTCCGCAACGACGCGGACGTTTGGAGCACTGAACTGTCATCAATTAAAACCGGCCATATCCATGGTCGTTTTTTTATCTCGTTCATCGCCATCTTCCATGACCGCACAAAATATTCTCTGGCTCGTTTTTGCGCTCGTGATCGTCGGATTCCTCGTGGTCGATCTCGGGTATTTTAACCGGCAGGCGCACCGGATCAGCTTTCAGTCCGCATTGATCCAATCCGTTTTCTGGATCGCTGTTTCTTTGGTCTACGCCTATCTTATCTTTCATTTTGTCGGACATGAGATCGCGGCTGAATTCATGGGAGCATATCTCACGGAAAAGATGCTCTCCGTGGACAACCTCTTTGTCATCATGCTCATATTCAACTTCTTCAATCTCGATGAAAAATACCACCACAGGACCCTGTTTTGGGGAATACTGGGAGCGATCGTATTCCGCGGGATCTTCATAACGATGGGGGCGATCATCATCCATCAGTTCTTCTGGGTCTTATACATCTTCGGCGCAGTGCTTCTCTATACCGGGATCAAGCTTTTTTACGATAAAAAAGAGGAGCATGTGGACCTGGAGAAGAGCAGAATATTCAAACTCGCAAAAAAGTATCTCCGGTTTACGTCGACTCACCATGAAGGGAGATTTTTCATACGGGAGCATGGAAAATTCCATCTCACGACGCTCTTCATGATCCTGCTCCTCGTCGAGACGACGGATATCATCTTCGCGGTCGACTCGATCCCTGCCGCTTTCGCCATTTCTCAAAATCCTTTCGTTGTCTTTACTTCAAACATTTTTGCGGTCATGGGCCTCCGGGCGCTTTTTTTCCTCGTCGAAAACATACTCCATACCTTTCACCATCTGCAGAAAGGACTATCGTTCATCCTCATCTTCATCGGTCTTAAGATGCTTGCCGGCATCATTCATGTCCATATTTCCTCAGTCGTTTCCATGTTTATCATAGTGGCGGCTCTCGGTCTCTCGATCATCCTCTCTGTGATTTTCCCGAAGAAAATATAGCGGGAAAAATGGTCTCTTTTTCACAAGAAAGGTATCATGATTGAGCAATAATCACTCATGAAGACCTTCTTCCGAAAAATCATACCGGCAGGTGCGATCTTTCTCCTTCTGTTTACTCCGAAGATCTCTTTTTCTTCGTTTTCCGATGTTCCACCGGCTCATATGAACTCAGAAGCAATCGGATATTTTGAGGATCGTGGTGCGCTTCCTGAATCCCCCGATGGGAGATTCTCTCCAAACGAACCGATCACCATGGGTGATTTTCTCTTTATCCTCTTCCATTCATTCCCGGTGAACGATGGCGACCCTGAACTCGAGAACCCAAATCAGCATGTCGTCTCAAGCCGTTCTTTTTTTCTCGGATATGTTTTTAGTTCCGACTTCTCTCTTTTCGATGATAAAGATGCCAATGTTCCATTCAAAGAAGCGTCAGCGATCATCGGGATTTTTCTCAATGCATCAAACGAAACAGCAGGGATCCCGTTCCGCCCATCCGTTGAGGCGCTCGGACTCCTCAGTGCGATCCCCTCTTCCATCAGGAGTTTTGAGTCATGGATCACGAGAGGAGAAGCAGTAGAGATCATGTACCGCATAATGTCTGGAAATCATTCGAAATCGTCCCTCACGTACTTTTCTCTCGCGGGAATGAACGGATTTGCTTCTGCTCCAGAGAGACTTCACCCGCCCGATGAACCCGAAAGAATTGTGGATATCTCGCTCTCAAATTCCGGTTTTTCTCCGTCTTTCGTCACATTGTCAAACGAGGAACCGGCTCTTCTTCGTTTCTCCAGTGTGAACGCCGGCGGCACAATCGTTCTTTTCGCTTTTGATGTCATGAGCCCGATTTCTCCGGGCGAGAGTGTTTCGTTCCTGATTTCTCCGGAAAATCCGGGGAGCTATGAATATCTCTATCTCGGCCCGTACTGCGCGGGATGTGAAAAGTCTCTCCGAAAAACAGGTACGATCATTGTGGACTAACCGGAATATTTTTCTCTCATATGGAGTATTCTCTTTTGTACGCCACCACCACCGACAAAAAAACTGCGGAATCCATTGGATCTGCGCTCGTGAAAGAAAAACTTGCCGCCTGCGTGAACATCGTCCCGTCGGTACTCTCTCTCTACGAATGGGAAGGGAAGATGATGGAGGAGAAAGAAATTCTCCTTTTTGCGAAAACGAGGAAGTCACTTGTTCCGAATGCGATCAAACGGATAAAGTCGCTTCATCCCTATTCCTGCCCTGCCATTCTCGCTATCCCCATAGAAGGCGGGTATGAGCCGTTTCTTCACTGGATAGCTGAAAGTACGGAAAGGGAAAAGAAAAAACACAAAGCACAAAAGAAAGGAACTCAATAGTTTTTTCTTTTGTGTTTTCTCTTTTTTCTTTTGTGCTTCCTCTCTCTGTATCCCGGAAACAATCTTTTCATTGTCCCCGAAATTTGATACAATCCCCGAGATAGAAATTCATTCCCCGCCTTCAATCCCATACAATGCAAAACCCATTCGAAAAAATGACACCGGACGCAAAAGCCGCACTCGAGCGTGCTGAGAAAGAAGCGGTAGGCCTTGGAACTCCGTATGTAGGAACAGAGCATCTCCTCATCGGGATCCTCGCGAATTCACAGAACCTGGCCTCCGTCATCCTCACGAGCATGGGAGTGACGCTTGAGAATGTCCGGATGACGCTCCCCTCCTGTGCGCCGGAAATCCACGACCCTGCTCTGAAGAACGCTCTTTCCGCACAGATGAAAGGAATCGTTGAGGAGTCTTTCAAAATCGCATACCAGCACCGGCATAACTTCGTCGGAACGGAGCATCTTCTTGCCGCCATCCTCGAAAAACCGACTTCCGCCGCATTCATCGTCCTCCAGAAAATGAACCTGCCGGTGAACGACCTCAAAAGCCAGATCAATGATATTTTCTCCCAGATGTCATCGTCACATAACCAGAATCAGAAGATCCAGAGCTCGCTGGAGGATTTTCTGAGCGGCCTCACCGGTGCACTCGTGAGCCTTCAGAAACACACGGATTTCCGGGACGCTTTCCGGCATAAGAACAAAAAGGGCGTGCCTCCTCCCCAGCCTCCCCAGACCCCTGGCGGAAAAGATGGTCCTCCACAGAAGGAAGATGACGACAGTGTCACTCCCGCTCTCGATTTCTTCTCCACCGATCTCAATGAGGAGATCCGCGACGGAAGGATCGACCCGATCATCGGGCGGGCGAAAGAGATCGAGCGGGTCATCCACATCCTTAACCGGAAGACCAAAAATAATCCCGTCCTCATCGGAGAACCGGGAGTAGGAAAAACTGCCATCGTCGAGGGCCTCGCAGAAGCGATCGAGAATGGAGAAGTCCCCGATTCCCTGCTCGGAAAAAGAGTCCTCATCCTCGATATGAGTGCGCTCATCGCGGGGACAAAATACCGCGGGGAATTTGAAGAACGCCTGAAAGAAGTCATCGATGACGCGATCGCGAGCGAAGGCCAGGTGGTCATTTTTATCGACGAGCTCCATACCCTTGTCGGTGCAGGAAGCGCGGAAGGGTCTCTCGATGCCGCGAATATCCTGAAGCCCGCGCTCTCAAGGGGAAAGATCCAGGTGATCGGAGCCACGACCTACGAGGAATACCGGAAACATATTGAAAAAGACAGGGCTCTTGAGCGCCGTTTTCAGCCGGTGTATGTGGAAGAGCCGTCGACTGAAGAATCCATTGGTATCCTGAAGGGCATCCGCCCGTATTATGAAAGATACCACCATCTCAAGATCACCGATGAAGCGATCGAATCTGCGGTAAAGCTCTCCAAGAGATATCTCGTCGACCGGTTCCTTCCGGATAAAGCGATCGACCTCATGGATGAGGCTTCGGCAAAGAAAGGCGGAAGGAGTCAGAAGAAGACCGGAGAGATACAGAAGACAATCGAAGAGATCCGGAAGATCACGAAGAGAAAGGAGGAATTCGTAAAAAATCAGGACTTTGAAAAAGCGCTGGAAATGAAGAGGAAACAGGAACAACTCGAGATCGATCTTGAACAGAAGAAGCAGAAAGCATTGATCGCATCAAAAGAGACTCTGAATATCGAGATCACCGAGCGGGACATCGCCGAAGTCATCGGGAAGATCACCGGGATCTCCACTACAAAACTCTTGAAAGACGAAGCTCGGAAACTCATGGAACTCGAAAAAGTGATAGAAACAAAGATCATCGGACAGAAGGAGGCGATCACGGAAATCTCAAAGGCGATCAGAAGGTCACGAGTGGGGATCGGCAGTCAAAACCGGCCGATCGG
>JBGSON010000045.1:0-3752 GCA_041739085.1 Candidatus Altimarinota bacterium
CCTCAAGATATTACTCAACATCTACTTTCAACGGATGGAGAAAGACAATGCAATAGAACTAGAGATTGAAGAGCGGATGGAAAAATACAAAGACTCAGAAACAATAGAATGAACAAAGAGAAACGTACTATGAAGTAAAAAACTCAAGAGCGATGTTTTTCAACGAACGTGCAATATTCAGCAACAAATCGCAGGGAACGAAAACGAACCGTCTGAAAAGCGATGATTATTCTGAGAGCGGATTCAATAAATGAGAATTGAACCGGGAGGCCAAAGACCAAATATCTTTGATCTCTCTGTCTGGCAAAAAACCCGTTTCCGCGGTATCATAAAGGGTGAAATAAAATGCCATGGCGACAATACAAAAACTCCTCACGATCGCAATGCTCCTCCTCGTCCTCCTCTTCGGAGTCTCTTTCGTGAAGAAAGGGGAATTTCCCCCGAAAGAAGACATCCTCCCGGAGCTCCGCAATATCCCGCTCATGGGGAGTACTGATGAAAGGGAGTTTACCATGACCTATGCGGGGAAGGACTATGACATCGCCCCGATGAAAAAATACGAGCTCTGGGGACTCGTCGTCTCCCATAACAAAGTCGGATCGATCAGCGATTCCTACCATGAGGAAGACGCAGTCGATCTCAAGGACATTTGCGTCGTGTGGGGAAAGAACATCGAGTCCGACGTCTACCGGGAGATGAAATTCAAGAGCGGGAGCTGGACGTGCTATCCGAGTTACAATTCCAAGACGGCGCATCTGAAGTGGGACGATACCATGATCGGGAATAATCATCTCCTGGCGGAGGATCCTCTTATCCAGGACGCCATCCGGGGGATCCATGTCGGAGACCAGATCCACATGGAAGGCATGCTCGTGAAGTATTCACCGGAAGGGACAAGCTGGTGGCGCGTGAGCAGCCTGGATTTCAATGATTCCTCGTGTGAAGTCGTGTTTGTGGAAAGCATCGAGATACTGAAGAGAGGGACGCCCCGATGGTATGCGATCTTTACCCTGTCTCTCTGGGGCATTCTCGCCTGCTTCGTTCTGAAGATCATCCTCATTATCATCCAGGGCCAGGCGGAGAAAATGAGGATCCGGGGAATCGAAGAGAATGTCAGGAGATACGAGGAAGAAGAGGAGAAAGCACAAAATACAAAACACAAAGGACAAAACACAAATGAAGAAACAGAAATCGCAAAACAAATATCAGGCAGAGAAACGCATGAATTTGCTCATCAGCAGAATGAGGAAGGGCTCGAGGACAAATCAGAAACGAACACAGGAAAGGAAGAAGAAGATATCGTCATCCACCGCGATGACGGTGAGTCTGAATACATTGAGTATTACGAATATGTAGAAGAAAATGGGGAAGAGGTGAAGGATGACGACACTGAGGATAAAAAGTGATCCCGAAAGATCTCCTCCGTATTCTTTCCTCTTTTGCATTTTTTTTGATTTCTCATGGTCAAGAAGATCATTGCCAAGCTGACCGAGGGCGCTCCGAAAATCGGCGGAGGCTCGAAGCCGTCCAAAACACCACCTCCTCCATACGAGTCTCCGAAAAAAGGGCCTCCGAAGAAAGTGAATGCGGGGATCCGGGGATAAACTCTTCCTTGAAAAACGGGGAAATCCTGTGAAACAATAGAAGAAATGATGTTATCGCTCATTTTCCATGAACGAAGTGTTCCTCAATATCGTCCGGAAGATCCCTTTCTTTTCATTCCTCACGAATGAAGAGCACGAGGGCATTGTGGAAAAAATAAAACTCCATTTCTTTCCCGCGGGACATACCATCTTCAGGATCGGCGACCCAGGGGATAACATGTATGTCATCCGGGAGGGGAGCGTGGAAGTCCTCGACGAAAAGGGGCAGATCATCGCGATCCTCGGCGAGAACGAGTTTTTCGGAGAGATGGCGCTCATCTCTTCCGATCCCCGGAATGCGACGGTACGGGTGAGGGAAAATTCCGAACTTTTTTCGCTCGACCGGGAATGTCTTCTCAATATTTTTCAAAAATACCCGCTCATGGGAGAGGTCATCTGCCACACCTATCTCTCCCGCGAAGAAGAGAACAGGAAGTATTCTCAGTCATAACGCATGGAAATCCTCTTTGCCCTCTACTTGGCACATTTCCTCGGAGACTATCTCTTTCAGACGGACTGGGTGTACCGACAGAAACAAAAGAGCTGGTGCGGGGGACTCTATCACGCCCTCGGGATTTATATCGCGCTTGTCCTCATTTTTTTCCCCGTTGTTCTCCGTTTCCCTGTCTGGTTTCTTTTCCTCATCTATGCGGGGATCCATTATGTTCAGGACGGAATAAAGATCAAAGGGAATTCCATGATCTCCAACAGACAATCTCTGTATATCTTGGATCAGCTCATCCATTTTCTCCTCCTCACACTCCTCTGGTGGGCGTTTCTCAGGGGTCATCTCCCCGGACCGTTCTGGATTTCCTGGAAGATGTCTGTTTTCTGGTTCCTTCTCCTCGGAGTCACATTCGTCTGGGATGTGAGTTCGTATGTTTTCCTCCGGGCCGACGGGAAATATGAAAGAAATGGAAAAGGAATGATCCGGCGGACGTTCGCTCTCATTTTCCTCTGGGTACTCGCTGAAGTATTCATCACCCTCTAGAATTTCCGCATGAGAAAACTTTCTCCTGAATCCCGGCTTCAGCCAATCATCCGCTTTTTTCGGGGATACGGAGTCGAAGTCCTGGGGACGATCCTCCTCTTTTTTCTCATGTCTTTTGCCATCGAGAACCGGTTTATCTCCACGTTGAGCGACAAGATCACGTTCACGCTCTTTTCCTGGTCGGAATTACAGCCGGACAACGATATCGTCATCATCGCGCTGGATGATGAGACGATCAACAAACCCGGATTCCGGAGATATCAGGATATTTCCCGCTCCGACTATGCGAAGGTCCTCGACGATATTTTTTTGAGCGAACCGAAAGTCGTGGCTCTCGACGTATTTTTCTTTAATCCCTCGACGAGTCCGGAAGAGGATGAATCTCTTCGTAAGGTATTTGAGGATCATAAAGAGATCATCGCGGCGAATGAATTCGATTTCGCATCGGGAAGATTTCTTCTCCCCGCCGAGAATCTCGGGATCCCCGTCGATCAGCAGGGATACATCACGCTCATTACAAACTCTTATGATGAAAGAGTCGTTGTGAACCAGGTGCCACTCATCACGAGGTCGGAAAGCGGAGGAGAGGAGGCTTTCTTTGAACCGTTTTCCATCATGATATGGAGAAAGCTCACAGGAGGCGAGTCAGGAGAGGGGGTCTTCGATCCCGTTCATGAGATCTATTCCGTCGCATCGAAAGAAATGGTGATTCATGTCCCCGCAAAGGACAGACGGATCAATATCAATTTTTTTGGCAAACCCGGGGCATATGAGCGATATTCTTTTTATGATGTCTGGGCTGGGAAAATCCCGATCGGTACATTCGACGACAAGATCGTCCTCATCGGAGCGACGGCGAGAGATATCCATGATGAGTTCATCACTCCCGTGAGCGGCGGTGAATTCATGCCGGGAGTGGAGATCCACGCGAATCTCCTCCAGACGCTTCTCGAAGAGAAATATCTCTCCTACGAGAGCTATGGATCACGAAAGACTGTCCTCGGCGCTGTTCTCTTTTCAGGCCTCCTCCTTCTTATTTTTGTTCCGTTCCTCTGGGCGAGCGTCATCACGTTTCTTGCTATGGGAGGGATCTACGCCGTCGCAGTCTGGTTTTATCT
>JBGSON010000029.1:0-20372 GCA_041739085.1 Candidatus Altimarinota bacterium
CTGAACAGGCAGTATTCGCTCGAGGAATATGAAAATCTTCGCGGACAACTCGTTGAAAAAATGAAGAAGGATGGAGAATACGGTGAATTCTTCCCTTACCGCTTCGCGTACAACGGATTTAATCTCTCCCTCGGGGCTTTCTATTACGACGAAACGTCGGAATCCATTGAGAAGAAAGGTGGATTCTTTGAGGAAGACCCTGAAAGTGAAAAAAGAGGGATCGCCGGAGATACTCTTCCGGATTCCGGTGGTAGCGACATGGGAAAGTATTCCGGTAAAATCATCCTCTGTGCAAAAACAGGGAAAAGGTACAGTTTCATTCCGAAGGAGATCGAGTTCTACAAATCAAAATCGATTCCACTTCCGTGTTTTTATCCGGAAGAGAGAAACCTGAGGAGATACCGGGAGATCGTTCCCTTCACCCCGAGGGACACGCAGTGTGCTTCATGCGGAAAGACAGTGGTCACCTATTATCCCGTTTCCTGGGGATATGCGAATGTTCTCTGTGACATGTGTTATGAAGAAAGGCTCTACTCCGAATGACGATTTCTACAAAAAATAAGCTTGCAAAAAATAAAAAAGATTATAAAATAAACACCCATTTTCTCAGGATACATGCAAAAAGTCCTCGCACCATCTTCTCAGGACATTGATTCCAGGGCATATTATTCGACTCCTGACGGTACCGCGATAACAGATCCCGACAACCATGGCAAAGAGATCGAGGAATACTTTCGGGAGGAGATCATGATGCTGCGGCAACTCCTGGAAGGAAAGGATGTTCTGGAATGTGGATTTGGAACCGGGAGAGTCCTTTTAGGTCTTGGAGATGACGTGAGAAGGATTGATGGCGTGGATATCAATCGGGATCTCGTTTGCTGTTTCAGAGAAAAATTCGGAAGGACTTTCCGGAAAGGACGAGTATTCCAGGGCGATTTTGCGACCTTTCCTCTTCCGAAGTATCGAAAAGGCGAAAAATATGATGCCGCGCTCTTTGCATTTAACACACTCGGGAATTATCCGGATCCGCGGGAGATCATCGAGCATGTGAGGACGCTCGCCCGTTCGGTCTGCATATCATTCTGGAAGGCGGGAGGAAGGAGTCGCCTGGCGCGTGATGAGTTTTACCAGCAGTGCGAGAGCGGAGAGTATAATCCGGGGGAACTTCTTTGCGGCGGAGTCTGCAGGACAGACAAGGGGTTCTACTCGAGAGATTTCAATCAGCGTGAACTCAAAGCTTTTGCGCAAAAATATCATCTGTTCATGCGACAGATCATTCCCGCTCGACTCTTCCTCCTTCTGAACGCAGATCTCGAGCCGGAGCCGGGATTTTCATATATCCCCTTTGACGAATACGGGGATCCTGAACTGCCGGTCACCTGATGGGGAAGGTCCTATTGGGAATGAGGGACGGGTGATAGAATCCGGGCATGAACACGAGTACTCAGTGCGGGAGCAGGTACGAAATTTCTCTCAAAGAGAAGGATTTTCTCGCCCTCATGAATGTCGGGGGATTCCCGGAGGTTATGGATGCGAATGTGCGGGAATTGCGGAGATCCAATCATCCGGAAATAGCATTCTGTGAAAAATGTTATGTAGAACAGACACATTAAAATATAGGATAATAGCGGAAAAGCAATTATATATTTAGCATGTTAAATAAAAGTTATATAAAATTGACATACACAGAGAGATGACTTACTCTGACTCCCTGTAGTTTTTTCTTATGGGTGAAATGATAAGAAAGAAAGCGCCTGATTTTAAAACTGTTTCTGGAGAAATCCAGGGTCATGGTCCTATCCTTGCGGAGATGCAGGAAGTGTATGAAGTGGCGATGCAGAGCATCCTCTCCATGAATCCGCTGCAGATTGAAGTGCTTTCTTCACGCGCTGAGTCGGGACGCATGGAGGAAGTGAGAGCATACGTGAAGCTCTCGTACCAGATGTTTCTCGATCAACGGAAAAAAAGGGAAGAGGAGGAAGGGGTTTCGGAGAACGCGTTCCAGTATCTCGACTTCCTTTTTTCCCGCGCATGCGGACTGGAGGATGTCATTACGGGGTGCGTAAAAAAAGCGCTCATTGTTATGAGCAGGGATTGCGACGGATCCGGTCAGTCATCGTTCTGAGTTCTTCATGATGAGATCAAGGAGAAAATGGAACATCTGGCTGATCTCCGATTGTTTGATCTTGATCCCGATCTGTCCGGTCTTGTAGCACATGAGGTAGACGGAATGGCCGGCGAGAAAAATATTCGTCGTCCCTTTCGCCGCGGGGAGTTTTTCGGGATTGAATTCTTCCATGGGGACCGAATCAATGGTGTAGGGGATGAGATCACCGGTCGCTTCATACACCTCCAGGTCGATATTCATGGATTTCAGCTCCCGGAAGAAGCCTTCAACGTATTTCGAAAGGGGAACGTCCCCCAGTCTTTCCTCAAACGTGTTGGAGGTGAGCATCCGGATCTGGCGGAGATGCTCGGAACGGATTTCAAACAGGAGATCACGGAAGAGCCTCCGGATCCCCGCCTCCCCTTCAAAGACCTCCAACCGGGGCATGAGTTCAATGTGACCCTGGAGCGCGTTCAGGGATTTTTCAAAAAGTGGGAATTTTTCCATGAGTCCGGAGATGGATTCCTGTTTTTCCCTGAGGTGCATCCTCAAGACTTCCGGATTCGAGATCCCGAAACACTGGATATCATTATGGAAATGGATCTTCAGAAATCCTCGCTCCACGAGCCGTTTCAGGTTTTTATACGCGGTGACGCGATCCATGCCGCATTTTCTCGCTACGACAGACGCCGGTTGCGTCCCGATTTCAGCGAGCGTCATGTAGAGGATCTTTTCTTTTTCTGTACAGCCGAAGGCGGTAAGGAAGTCCTCGATCATTGTGTTGTTCTTCAGGAAGAACAGTATACAGAAGCTCTAGCAAAGGCTAAGGATAATATATCATTTTCATTGTAATTTTACAATTACTCACATGCCGACCTGCAGACATTGTAAAAATCCATTTGAAATCGGAAGTTGGGACCGGGAGTTTTATAAAAAGTTGGACGTGCCGGAACCGACATGGTGTCCGGAATGCCGGATGATGCGGAGATATGCTTTTCGCAATGAGAGAAACCTCTACAAGAGGGAATGTGATTTTTCGAAGAAGAACATCGTCTCCCTCTATTCTCCGGAGAAGCCGTTCATCGTCTATGATGCTGACATCTGGTGGAGTGACAAATGGGATCCTCTCGATTACGGGCAGGAGTTCGATTTTTCCCGCCCGTTCTTTGAACAGTTCGCCGAACTCCGGAGGAGGGTCCCGAGGATCAATATCTCGAACATGCAGAGCGTGAACAGTTACTTCACGAACCACGCCGCGGACAACAAGAACTGCTACATGCTCTTCGCCTGCGAAAACAATGAGGATTCATACTACGGGAAACTTGTTCAGGACTGCCGGAACGTCGTCGACTGCAATTTTATCTACAATTCGGAGCTCTGCTACGAATGCATCTCCTGCTACGAATGTTACGAGTGCGCGTATCTTCAGGATTGTCACGCCTGCAGGAATACTTATTTCTCAAAGGATCTCCGGAAGTGTACGGACTGCATCGGATGCTGGAACCTCCGGGACAAAAAATACTGCATCGCGAACAAGGAGTACTCGAAAGAAGAATTTGGAGAGATGAAGAAAAAATTCAAACTCGGATCGTTTACTTTCGTGGAAAAGCAGAAAGAGTTTTTTCAGAAGAACTTCAACGGAATGATAGTCCCAAATTTCATCCAGGCGAATTCGGAAGATTCCATCGGGGACTACCTTGAGCAGTGCAAGAACGTCCAGTATTCCTTCGATGTGACGAGGGGGGAAGAATGCCGCTATGTGACGGATGCGCTCGATCCGAAGAACGTCATGGACAGCTCCTTCATCTACTACCGCCCGGAGTTTTGCCTCGAGACACTGAGCACGCTCGAACTCAATGCCGTGAAGTACTCGATGTTCATCTACTTTGCCCACGATATCTCCTATTCGGAATATTGCTACCATTCAGGAAATCTCTTCGGGTGCGAAGGGCTCAAGAAAAACGAGTACTGCATCCTCAATAAACCGTATGCAAAAGAAGACTATCACCGCATGGTGAAGCGTATTATCGAGCACATGAAGAAAACCGGGGAATGGGGGGAATTCTTTCCCGTTGAGATGTCCGCCTTCGATTACAATGAGACAGTCGCCCAAGAGTATTTTCCGAAAACAGAGAAGGAAGCGGAGACGCTCGGATGGACGTGGAAGGAGAAGAACAGAAAGGAATTCCTCCCTTCTTCGACTGTCATCCCAGACTCGATCGAAGAAGTTCCTGATTCCATCAAGAGCGAGATCCTCGCCTGCGGGCAGTGCGGGAAAAATTACCGAATCATCGAGCAGGAACTCGAATTCTACCGGAAAATCAAACTCCCGATTCCCCGGAAATGTCCGGACTGCCGCCATACGCAGAGGATGGAGATGAGAAATCCCCGGACTCTATGGACGAGGAAATGCGGAGAATGCGGGAAGGAAATCCGGACGACGTACGCAAGAGAACGTACGGAAAGAGTCTGCTGCGAAAGGTGCTATATGAAGGGAATGTACTGAAGAACACATAATACAAAATACAAAACCGGATAAGATAAAGCACAAAGGCAAAAAGAAAAACCAGAAAAAATTCCTTGCTTGCCTGCTTGTCCGCTTGCGGGCTTTCTCTTGAGCATTTTTTCACGTCTCCTGTTCTTGACTCCGGAAGAGAAAGTATTAGTATGGAGCCTTCCTTCTTTCAGATCCTCATATGGGTGAAACTTCGTCTCCAGGTGTTTCCTTCGATGCGTTTTTTGTTTCAGATAATCCCAATCCCCACCTCGTTTCCGTTGCCAGACGAGTCTATGATGAAGTCTCGAAGCATTACCAGGGACTGGGAGAAGAAGAGAAGCAGGCATTTCTGAAGCATTTGGATTCTCCTGAGTCGTCCGATGCCTTTCTCCGTGTGCTGAGGCAGCGCGTGGAAGAGGCTGCATACGTTTTGCGACACAGTGACGAGGTTCCTGCTTCAGTCGCTCTTCTCATGGGAGTCGATGTCATGAAATTCCTCCCGACGGAAATCATGAAGGTCGTTATGGACGCTCTCCAAAATGCGAGAGATCTCATGAGAGGGGAATTGAGGAAGAAGGACTAACAGAAAACGTGGTACTATTTTCCCCTGTGAGCCGCATTTTTTTTGATCATTGCCATGGAAATGAAAGACCGCATCATCGGCCTCCTCACAAAACTCGGTTTTACGAACGGGGAGGCGAAGTTCTATCTCTCGCTCCTCAGGAAACCGGGGGCGACCATGGGGGAACTCCTGAGAGACTGCCGGATCTCCAAATCCGCGGCATACCGCATGGAGGAAAAATTCCGGTCTCTCCGCCTTCTTCATTCTTCTGAAAACGAATGGAGAAAGAACCTCTACGCTGTTCCGCTCAAAAGGCTCGCGGAGATCGTGTCCGCGAAACAGAGGAACCTCCGGAAAATCGAGCTTGAACTGAAGCGCCTCGACAACCTCTTCGAACTTTCCCAGTCTTCCGGGATCGAAGAGCCGTTCCAGGTTTTTACTGATCAGGAAGAGATCTCGGAGCAGTATACATCCGCATTTTCAAAGAAATGGGATCACTTCCTCTGCTACGGGTCGACGGAAAGACTTCCGGACGTTGCAGGAAATGCGGTCGAGAACGCATGGGTAAAGACAAGGGCGAAGCAGGGGAGAGGCGCCGATGTGCTCATCACGGAAATCGGGGATTACGCGAGGGAGTTCCTTCCCCGTGATGAACGGGAGTTCCGGAGAACGAAAATCGCCGTTGATCCGAAAAACCAGAACTTCTGCCTCTGCATTTACGACAACGATGCCATGATCCTGGAAAATGACCCGGAACTTGGAAAAAGGCTTATCTCCGTGAATGACCCGATGCTTGTCCGTCTCTACAAAAATCTTTTCGGTTCTCTGTGGCAGACCGCCGCATAGCCGCTTTTCCCTTTTTTACGGGAAAAGCCCATGAAGGGATTGTGTTTTCCCGGTGAGAGATCACCTCAGAACGAGAGGAAAAATCGCCGCTTTTTTGACGTATTTCCCCTGACACCTATAGTGAGAAGAGGATTTTACCTGTATAATGCTACTTATGAAAACATGCAAACAATGTTCGTCCCCGTTCGAAGTATCAGAAGCGGATTCGGCGTTCTATGAAAAGATCAGCCCGGTGTACGGCGGGAAAAAATTCCCTATCCCGGAGCCCACGCTTTGCCCCACCTGCCGGATGCAGAGGCGCCTTGCGTACCGGAACGACAGGAGTCTCTACCGGAGCACGGAGAATCTCACCGGGAAGCCCGTCATCACCATGTATAACCCGAAATGGGGACACACGGTCTATAGTGAAAAGGATTGGTGGGGCGACAAATGGAACCCTCTCGATTATGGGAGAGAGTACGATCCGTCAAAAGGTTTCTTTGAGCAGTTCGTGAATCTTCAAAAAGCCGTCCCGCGGTTCAATGTCTTCAACAAGGACACGGAGAACTGCGACTACGTGAACTACGCTCCCCACTCCAAGAACTGCTACCTCCTCTTCGGGTCGTGGTTCGACGAGGATTGCCTCTTCGGACAGACGCTCAATGAGTGCAAAAACTGCGTCGACAATCTCTTCCTCGACCACTCCGAACTCTGCTATGAGAACATCGATTCAGAGAATAATTTCGGCTCCCTCTACTGTCAGAACTGCAGCGAGTCAACGGACAGTTACTTCTGTTACGACTGCAAAAATGTCCGGAACTGCATCGGATGCTGGAACCTCCGGAGCAAGTCATATCACGTTGAAAATAAGCCGGTTTCCAAAGATGAATTTGAGCGGTTGAAAAATGAACTGTCGTCTTATCGGAAATGTCGGGAATATGCCGAGAAGATGAGGGGGATTTTTCTTACGCATGCCATCCACAAGTTCCGGACGGACAACGGAAACGAGAACGCAAGCGGAGATTTTATTTTCCACTGCAGGAATGCGAAGCATTCGTTCTCTGCATACCGGTGTGAGGACATCGCATTCTCCTGCCGCGTATTTGACCAGAAGGACACCTATGATTTCGAAGGAGGGGGCAAGGGGGAGCTCCTCTACGAGAACATGAGTAATGATTTCAGCTATTTTTCCATCAGCTGCACCACTTCGGAATACCTGAACCACGCGCATTATTCCGATCTCTGCTTCAACTCGTCGCATCTCTTCGGCTGCGTCGGGCTCCGGCAGAAGAAGTACTGCGTTCTGAACAAGGAATATGCTGAGAATGAATATGAAGCACTCGTCTCCCGGATCATCGAATCGATGCAGGAGAGGGGGGAATGGGGGGAGTTTTTCCCGATCGAAAAATCGCCCTTCGCGTACAACGAAACCCTTGCCCAGGACTACTTTCCCCTCACGAAAAAAGAAGCAGAGGAAAGAGGATGGAAGTGGGTCGAAGAAGAGAAACAGGAAATCTCCGGAGTGACGAAGAAAATACCGGCTTCAAAACTGCCAGATACGATCAGCGAAATCCCGGATGACATCCTCAACTGGGCGATCACCTGCGAGGAATCGGGGAAGCCGTTCCGGATCCAGAAGGCAGAACTGGAATTTTACCGGAAGATGGGGATCCCCATTCCCCATTTTCATCCGAATGTCCGCCACATGAAGCGGATGGAGAAGAGAAATCCAAGAAGACTCTGGGAAAGAAAATGTGACGGTTGCGGAGCACAGGTGGAGTCATCCTATTCACCAGAAAGAAGAGAGAAATTATTCTGCGAGGCCTGCTATCTCGCACGGGTATATTGATAAGCACAAAGTACAAAATACAAAGCACAAAATCGTTGTGAATTCATCGGTGATGAGTAATGTCGTAGTGAATGCAAATTCACTCATGTATCAGTCTTCCGGTTTTGTGCTTCCTGCTTTTTCTTATGCGTCCCAAAGAATTCTTTACGATTCCTCAACGCATGAGTTATGATATGAACTAAAGAATTTTACAATATATCGGAGGCCGTCCTATAATCGGGGAGCCATCCGCTACAAACTGTTTTCCAGGTGATTCCGTGAAGACCTTTCTCATAAAAATCCCGCCGGACAATCAGAAAAAAGAGAAAGTATTCGAACAACTTTTGGACATTTTTCATGAAGGACTCGAGCATCATTGGCTCAGCCTGGAGATCTTCGCCCATCAGCAGCACATTTCTTTCGGATTCACCTGCGAGGACGGGATTTCGGATCTCATCCGAGGGCAGATCTATTCCATGTACCCTGACTCAGAGATCATCGAGAGTGAGGATTTTATTTCGTATTCCACAAGCGCTGAGAATCCGCAGTTTGTTTCCATGGAATTCAAACTCGAAAAGAACGATCTCATCCCCTTTAAGACATTCGAGGAATTCCACGGAGACTCGCTTTCTTCCGTTCTCTCCACGCTCTCGAAGACACCGGTGGACGAGAGTGTTCTTATCCAGTGCATCATCAAACCGCAGGAGGATACGGGATTTTTCCATTTTATGAGAAATATCCGGAGCAAACTCGAAGGCATCCGGCATATTTTCCGCGTAAAATTCTGGTTCAAAAAGGGAAACATCAGAGGACTCATGAAAGAAGCGATCCAGAAAAAGAGCATGGAGAGGCTTTTTCAGGTTACGCTTCGGATGGTGGTTTTTGCGAGTACTCCCGCAAAAATCAAGTCGAGATTTCATCCGATCGCCCAGGCATTTTCCCAGTTCAATACCATTGATTTTAATAAGATCGAGCACGGACCAAAGAAAAATTCGCTCACGGCCTTTAATACGATGAAGAACCGGAGATTTGGCAGAACCCACTTGTTCTCTCTTTCGGAGATTTCAACGCTTTACCATCTCCCGAATGAAAGGGAGGTGCCGAATATTATCTACGTGCTCAGCCGAAAATCAGAACCTCCTTCCTCTCTTCCCATTAACCGGGAGGATCCGGAGGTTTCTTTTGTCGGTGAGACGAATTTTCATAATGCGCGGACACCGTTTGGAATCATGCGGAATGATAGGAGGAGGCATCTCTATGTGGTCGGGAAATCGGGTTCCGGCAAATCAAAACTCCTCGAACTGCTCATCAGGAATGACCTCTTGAACGGCAAGGGTGTAGGAGTTTTGGACCCGCATGGAGATCTCGTCGATAATGTCCTCCGAATGGTCCCGAAAGACAGGATCAAAGATGTCATCCTCTTCGATCCCTCTGATCTTGAATTTCCGATCGCTTTCAATCCCCTAGAAAAAGTCCCGCCGGAGCTCAAGATGAGAGTGACCATCGGATTTATCGAGATCTTTAAAAAGCTTTTCGGGATCAACTGGAACGCGAAACTGGAGCATGTCCTCCGCTACACGATCCTCGCGCTCCTGGATTCTCCGAACACGACGGTACTCTCGATCATGAAGATGCTCACGGACAAGAACTACCGCCAATACATCATCCGGCAGATCGAGGAAGATTTCGTGAAGAACTTCTGGGTGAACGAGTTTGCCGCATGGAGCGAGAAATTCGACGCGGAAGCGATCACTCCGCTCCTCAACAAAATGGGACAGTTCGTGGCGACAAACATGATCCGGAACATCGTCGGACAGCCGATCAATAAACTTCACATCCGTGACGTTATGGACAAGGGGAAGATTCTTCTCATGAAGGTGTCCAAGGGGATCCTCGGAGAAGAAAATGCGGCGCTCATGGGATCGATGGCGGTGACAAAGATCTATCAGGCGGCGATGTCGAGGGCGGACACGCCCGAGGAGGAGAGGAAAGACTGGTATTTCTATATCGATGAGTTCCATAATTTTGCCACGAACACATTCGACGAGATCCTCTCCGAAGCGAGAAAATACCGTCTCAATATCACCATCGCGCACCAGTTCATGGGGCAGCTCCTGGAAAACATTAGAACGACGGTTTTCGGGAATATCGGATCCATCATTTCATTCCGTGTCGGAGCAGAAGATGCCGCGATCCTTGCAGAGGAATTCAATCCCATTTTCACTCCACGGGATATCATCAATCTCGGCGTGAGAGATTTTTACTGCAAGATGTCGATCAACGGCGAGATCACCCAAGCCTTCTCGGCAAAGACGCTCGACATCAACTTCCCCAAGGAAAATTACGCGAAAGAATGCCGGGATTTTTCCCGAGAGACATACTGCGTTCCAAGAGATCAGGTGGAGAAGATCATCGATTCATGGAATGAAGCGGATCTCACGGCTGACAAGAAGAAACCCGCGAAAGGAAGCAAGTTTGAAGAAGTGGATTTTGAAGAACCGATCATCTGAACAGGTAATCGCCATGAGGAAGTTCGATCACGGGACGGAGTGTTCTTTTATTTGCCGAGTGACAAAACGACACTCTCTATCTCTCCCTGAATGTCAGGGTTTTCTCCGCTTTCAACAAGCACCATGATGGCGGAACGGATCTCTTCCGGAGATTTCTCTTTATCTTCCGGGGAGAGAAGAGCATACGCATGGACGACGCTCAATCTGTTTTTCCTCTGGTTTTCATGCCACGTTTTCTTTTCTTCAGGGGTTATTTCCGGCTCAAAGTATTTTTTTCTCCTGTATCCTTCTTTATATCGCGCATCAGACCAGTTCAGGATTATATCAATCTCAGCGATGAGGGATTCCAGGTCGCTTGAGAAATCACCCGGACCTTTCCCCGCTTTCTCCTGTTCATTGAGGAAGACATCGAGCAACGCCCCTTCGGGATCCTTTCTCGTTTCCACGCGTAAGAGCTCTGGAGATAAAAATCTTCGAAGTTCGGAGAGAATAATCTCGATGAATCTGATGGTCAGATCGGGATCGAATTGCTGTCCCCTGCAATCCAGGAGCTCATCCACTGCCTCGAGAATAGCCTTTGCCTTACTGTATGATCTTTCATCGGAGAGCATGGCATCAAAGGCATCGACAATGGCGAGCATTCTCGAGGGAGGAGGGATATCGTGATCAGAACGTTTGTCCGGATAGCCCGTCCCATCCCAAGCCTCATGGTGGTGCCGCACCCATTTTGCGATCGGTTCCAGGCCTTTCACGTTCATGCAAATGGCTTCACCATCTACGGTATGTTTTGCCATCTCCTTCCGTTCTGCTGGGCTGAGCGCTCCGGGTTTTTGAATGATCACGATCGGGACATTGATCTTCCCGATATCATGGAGAACGCCGAAGAGCTTGTAAAAAGGGATGTCATTTTCAGAGATTTCCAGCGCGCGCGCAAAAAGCTCCATGAAATATCCGACCCGGTGAATATGATTTTCTGTCGGACTGTCTTTCACCTGACAGGCGATGGTGAGAGCTTTGACGGCCTTGTCATGGAGGAGTTTTACTCTCCCGAGATTCTGGATTGCCTCGTCCTCGACATCTTCCACGCTTTTCTGCGATTCTTCGCTCCGGATGCTGAACCGGATGGTCAGGGAAAGGTCGTCCGGAAATTGTGATTCATTTTCGTTAAATCCATGCAGCCGCTCATGGATTTCATGGAGGTGCGCCTTCAGATTCTGCTTTGTGATCTCGGGGATGAGAATGCGGAACGCACCGCCGATCTTTGCGATGACGGCATGCTCCGGAAGCATTTCCCTCAGTATATTTGCGGCAACACGAAGGAACTCATCGCCGATTTCCTTTCCTCGCACCTCGTTGATTTTCTCCAGATGGTCGATATCGACGATGACGACGGCAAGCGACCGGGGGTCCGTTTCCAGAACGATCTTCTGCTGTTCGTAATAATGGGAGTTGAACACTCCTGTCAGCGGATCGTGGATCCGCATCTCCTCCATCTTCCTCTCCATTTTCTTCTTTTCCGTTATATTCCGGATAACGATGAGGATCCGGGTGTGCATATGTCTCGAAACATCTTCGATTGTACTGCTGCACCCGGCAAAAGGATCTTCATCGGGATGCTCATCGCAAAATGTCGAGAGCAAATGGCGGGCTTCGAAAAAACTCACTCCTCCTTCCCCTGCGTCGAAGGAATATTCCACAACGGCTTCCTGTCTGGTTTCCAAAAGATCCGCAATCGCTCTCCGGTTCAATTCCGCATATTCCGGAGGGAGAATGTCCCACATGACTTTTCCCAGGAATTGTTCAGGCGGGACCATGAGGTCTTCTTCTCTCCCCGCATGGTAATCAACAATCCTGCACTCCGGATCCAGGACAAAGATAATATCCCCCGTCGTTTTCACCATGGCATCGAGGAGTTTCGCCTTCTCTATTTCGCGCCGTTTTGCCCGCTCCCGCTCAGTAACATCGAGAAAAAGACCGTATGTGGGATCAGAGACGCTTGTCCCGAAGAGGATTTCTTCCAGCTGGACATCCTGCGCAGGAGATCCGAACACTTCAAAGACCTTCCGTTCTCCGTCCGGACAGATAATGTCGATGATATAAGAACTCGGAAGTCCCTGTGCCCGGAGGTCTTGCTGTCCGAGGATTCTCCGGAATGATTCCGGAGTCGTAAGACTCTCAAAGCTCGTGCCGACCAGTTCCACAGCAGGGACTCCCACTTGGCGTGCGAATGATTCATTGCACCAGGTGATCCTGTGTTCAGCATCCACTCTCACAACGCCAGTCTTTGGCTGCACGACCTGTGATTCCACGAGATGATCACGGGAGACCTCCTCGAGCAGGATACTCATCTTCTCTTCTTCTGAATTTATTCGCCGGAGTCTTCCCTGAAAATATCTATCTCCTATCCGGATGACGGGAATAATTCCGGAAACATCCAGTTTGGAAGTGATCAGGATCTCTGCGTGCTCCTGAAAAGACAAAAGCACATCCCGGGGTATTTCGCCCAGGCTTTTTGCGGATTCGTTAGTCGGCTCAACCCTCCCATGTTCATCGATCAGAAAAAGGGGGCAGTGAATTCCGTTGATGACCTCCAAGAGAGAGGAAGGCGATTCACTCATAGGGGAAGAAGTGAGTACATATGATGCGAGAATTTCATACTGCGCTGGAGGATTGAAATGAGTCAAGGAGGCTTGACGGATTCAGTATATATGAAAGAAAAATGTTGCTCATGAATGTTGCATAAGCAAATGGGGAAGCGCTCTCCGCTCCTATGACCATATTCATGAACAAAGAATGAAGACGAGATGAGTGAAATTCTTCACATTCTCAGTTATCTATCACATGATGGGTGTCTCGATGAAGATCATGTTCCTGCTCGGGAAGGAATGTGAGCTCAAGGCTTTTCGGATCAGAGATGTCCATATATCTTGATTCTGACTGAACGATCATCAGTACCCCTGCCCGGATGCGGGCTTGGATATCGCTTCTTTCCATGAGCTTCAAATAGAGCGTGTCATAGAGAAATTTTACAGATTCATTCCCCATTGGTGCGTCGAGATGAAAAAAGATAGGCTGGAAAACTCCTCTCTTTCCGTCCTCTGCGATCCGGTTGTGCTCGGAAATGGAAATAAGCTTCACGGCGAGGGCTTCCGCAAGCTCGTCATCTGCAGGCATCGTTTGTTCAAGCACGCTCTCGTTATCGAGTCCGTTCGCCTTATGGTTCTGTGAAAACCTGATAATGAATTCATTATGATGTTCGACATTGATGTTTGACGGATTTGCTTTCCCTACCCTCACGATCTTCAGTTCCTTGTCTTTATAGAAGAGAGGAGTGAATTCTCCTCGTATCGCCTCCTGCATTTCAGGAGAGAGGAGGGAGAATAGGCTCTCTTCCTCGGCATCAAGCACGCGTTCATTGACTCCGGTCATGTGATGAGTCCTGACCGTTTTTATCCGCGATGCGTCATCGCTGTATCTTTCCGAAATAAATGCGTTGAGGGCGAGTCCCTTCAGAGCGGTAATTTGAAGAGCTTTTTGAGTATTGGAATCAAGCGCTCCACAGCCATGGTGGCGATCATCAAGCGCCTCTGTGCTATGGGACTGGAGCTCAAGCGTGATGGGATACCCTGAAGATGAGACTCTTCTCATTTTTTCTCTGAGTACTTCAATAGGGCATGTCCTCTCATTCATCATGAGAGAGTCGCCGCTCTGTAAGATGAGAAGATCAGCTGTACGGCAGATGGACGATTCCGTTTCTTCCGGATATTCTTCTCCGAGGAGGAGTTTTTTTCCCGCGAGGGCCGCCGCTTTTGACATGTGGAGCTGATAACGGAGCTCTTTTCCAAAGATCATCTCGAACTCATCAAAGAGCCGCTCCTTTTCTTGATGTTTTGCAGGGTCGTTCAGGAGGCTTAGAATCCCACTGAGTGGTTCAGGACTATCGTTTATCGCATTGATGGCCTGACTCATCTTGATCCCGGCCATCGGCATCCAGCTCTCATGAAATCGGATGAGCGGATCCTGGGCAAACATTTCCGGTCCTCCGACTCTTCCATCCGCGCACTGAAAGAGGATCGAGGATTTCGGCATGTCAGCATTATGAGCATAGAGCATATAGAAAAGCGCATTTTCCATAAACATTTTGAGGTCTTCTCTTGCCTTCATGTTTCCGATATTCACCGCTTCAATGAATTCTTTCCGGGTCGATATTGCTCCTTTTTGTTCAATCTCCCTCATCATCGCTTCCGCCTGATGGCGTATTCCTGCTCCCGGATTTGGGAACGCCACATGAGCGCGAAGAAGTGGCAAAGCTTTTTCTCCTCCGTCCAACACTGGGGTGTCCACATATCGCCGGTCGTCACCGCTTTCATCCAAAAAAAAGGGAATTACTGATTGAAAATGTGAGACTGGCATTGTACCGGGAAAGTGGGGAAATATCAATACATGAAAAAAATGGAAAATCAGGTTTTCTCTTTGTTGTCTCAATGATGAAGCCATGGTTTCGTCTCCTCGGATTCCAGGTATGGTTTAGATCAGCGAATGGGATTCATCTTCCTCAACTTCGCCACAAAAAACGCAGTGAAGAGAGCATCGGGAATAATTCTTTTTGCTTGTGCGACTGCCGGATGGAAAATCTTTTCTTCATATTTCAGAAGACCGGGATATGTGTTAGGGATTTGGAGAGATATCGGCCTCATCTCCATATCTCCAGTCCGCCTCAAAAACCAGTCGACGATCGCTTCGTTCTCCTCGACGCTGAACGTGCAGGTCGAATAGACCATGATCCCGCCCGGTCTCAGCATATGATAGGCGGACATGATGAGACCTTTTTGTGTGCCGATGAGTTCTTTGTTTTTTTTCGGATCCCACGAGAAATACGACCTCGGTTGAGAGAGATCGATCCCTCCCTCGTTGGAACAGGGAGCATCGAGGAGTACGCGGTCAAAATATGCTATGAACTCGGGATGATCCTTGTAAAGACCGATCCCGTTGTCGAGAAGGATCTCATAATTTTTTACTCCCTGTAGTTTCAGATTATATTCGAGCCGCTGAATGCGAATAGGATTTTTTTCAACGCACACTATTTTCGACTCGTCTCCTGTCATCGCCTGGATCTCCGTGGATTTTCCACCAGGAGCCGCGGCGAGGTCAAGCACCGTCTGTCCTTTCTCCGGCGCCAGTATAAAAGGCGGGATCATGCTCGAAAGTTCCTGGAGATAGATCTTCCCGGTTTTGTAGGAATCCGTTTCTCCTATTTCTTTTTCCGATCCCTTCGTCACGACATACGAATTCGGAAGAGGCCCCTTTCTTGTCAGAATCCTGTGATCCTGAAGATCATTGAGGATCTCCTGTCCTGCCTGTAGTGTATTTATCCGAAAAGTCGTCGGCTTGTCCGAAGAAATAGCGCGGATAATCCCCTGATATGAATTCGGATATATAGACCGGATTTTTTCTTCGATCAGTTTTTTTTTATCCTGAAACGGAGTTATCCGGGAATTCCTCATGATTGATGCGATGCTAAAACATGGAATGTTCAATTTTCAGCATACAGAACATGAAGGGGGCACTCAATGCTGATGATTCATCCAGATCTTTTTGAAGAAGGGGAGCGTGAGCGTGGAGAGGAGGAATCCGATTGTCGGGACCATCGCGTTCAAAAAAGGTGAGCTGATCCCGAGCACGAGGAAGTAAGAAAGTACCGCAAGATAGGTAAAAACAGTGAGGAGTGCTTTCCTGAAAAAACTGGTCTCCCATTTTTTGTCGAGTTCAACGCTCTTGTTCCTCTCCTCGATTCTCCTCACGCGGTTTTCCAGTTCTTTCATTTTTTCCATGGGGTGGTAAAACTGTCTTGCGTGCAAATCACACAATTTTTTTCTTCCAGGACATTTTCATGTAAACATCTCCCTTCTTCAGTTCATCCAACATCTGATTCAGCCGGCTCCGTTTTGTTTCTTCTCGAACTGCACGGATTATCCAGCCAAGGTAGTCGTTCTGCTGATATGGCGGACGCGCCTCATACGCCGGCATCAGATGGGAATTGGTGAGTGCCCGCTGAACAAAGTCCGGCATCGGATGACGTGGACGACGGGAAACAAGATTGCTTATCATTTTCAGGATCTCAATGGTGGAGCGTACCGGACTCGAACCGGTGGCCTCTTGCATGCCATGCAAGCGCTCTAGCCAGCTGAGCTAACGCCCCACGTTGCGGAGGTATTTTTGCAGAATCGCGACTGATTATCAACGGAATGTAAATTTATATAAGTCTAGTAGGTTCATATAGTTATTTCTCATGTAAACTTTCTCGCTTTCCAACCTTTCCATTTTATATGCAATGCTTCATATTTACCGATGTCCAATTTGTTGTCTCCATTCGATCTATGTTCTTTCGTCAATTGAAACTCGGGCACATGGAGAACTTCTCGTATCTCATCGGATGCGAGGACACAAGAGAGGCGGCGGTCATCGACTGCGGGTTCTCTTGTGATGTTCTGATCAAAGAAGCGGAGAACAACGGATATACTATCAGGAAAATATTCCTCACCCATTTCCATTACGATCATTCTCAGGAAGCGGAACTCCTGAGTTCAAAAACCGGAGCGGAAATTTTCGGTCATGAGCAGGGAAATGAAAAAAGGAAAGAGAATGTTTATGCGTGCGTTATTCCAAAAGAATTTACACCGCTCAGAGATGGAGATGAAATATCCGTGGGGAATATTCGCGGGAAAGTGATCCACACTCCAGGTCATCAGAGCGACCATATCTGTTTACTTTTCAAAGATTATCTCATGACCGGAGACATGCTTTTCATCGGGAGCGTCGGAAGGATCGATCTCCCTGATTCAAATCCAGATGATATGGAGGAATCAATAAAAAAGCTGAAATCTTTCCCGGATACTCTTATCGTATATCCGGGGCATGATTATGGAGATGCGCCATTTCAGACGCTTGGAGAAGAGAAAAAAGGGAATCCTTTTTTTCAGGTGTGAAATTCTGGAGACTATGAGACTTCATCCTGGTTCCCCCGTAATTCTTCCAGTTTCTTCAGATTTGAGAGGAAATAGTCGACTTCTCTCAACACATCGTTCTGGCCCCATTGCGGAACTATCCCGAATCCCCAATTCAAAAAACCTTTTGGGACTCCTCTGTCCACTGCTCCCAGAGATCCCTCGTTCTTGAGTTCAATAAATGCTTTGTTCACTTCCATCTCACGGCAGATCCGCTCCGGAGAATCCGGAGGAGCATCCATGGGTAATCCTGAGAGGAACTGGATTGCATGTCCTCCTTCGTGGAAGATGCTTTTCGGAGCCGGATGCTTCGCGAGAAAAATCACAGCAGGATAAGAAAGCGCGGAATCAAGTTCCGCATTGAGAAAAGAATCAAGTTTTCCTCTGCTGCGGAGGCCGCTCAGTATCGTTTCGATCCCTTCGTGAGTAGTAAAAGCGGCCGTCACGGTGTCCGGCTGAACAAAACCGATCTGGAGGCCGAGGAATTGCTCAACAGACTGGCGAGTTTTTAGAAGTCGGGAATTCCGAATGACTCCGATCCCCCGTGACGCGAGAAGAGAGAGGAAGGCTTCAGGATCATCGCCTGCCTCACGCACCATCCTCCCGAATTCTGAAAGGAAGCGGTCATAATTCTCAATGCCATTTTCGCCATATCCCACAGACCGGAAATCAAACGAAAGGACTTTCTCCATCCTCCGTTCATAGAGTTTCCGGTACTGGATCACGCTCGCTTCTCTTTCCCTTGTTCGTGACGCCTCGACTTCCGACACAGACTGGATTTCAAGTGCGGGGTTCTCTTTACTGCCTGACGGAGGAAGATCTTCGACCATTCTCAAAATGGAAATGAAAGGTGCTGGCTAAGAATAGATGTCTCAGTTGTGTACATCATCTTCTCCTTCTCCATTGGGAGGATTTTTTTTCTTGTCTTTGTCTCCCATCATCTTTTTTTCTTGAGAAAGCAATGCCGCTCCGACATCATCAATAGGGCATGCGGCGAGAAGAGCAACCCAATTGATTTTCCCGGCTTGATTCATGAGGTATGTCGCTTGACCAGTGTATCGGAGACTATTGAGAATCTTCAGTGCATTGCAGAGAAGCGCTACGATTTTTGCTGCCGCGATCATATTGTAAGAAAACTCGATCCCGACTGCGAGTTTCTGTGTCCGGTTTAATTTGTTATAGAAAACAAAAAACACCTTTTTCATATCCTCCGGCAGATTCGGAAGGTTCTGAATCCCTCCTAAGAGATCTTCTCTTCCCGCCTGGGTCGCAAGGCTTCCGACAAATCGCACGAATGTTTCGATCCCGTTCGCGGGGGCGAGGAGGAGTCTCTGATAATCTTCAAGCTCGTTCTGTCCGGTATAGAATTGAACCGCGTTGTTTATCGCGGTGCTGTTCTGTCCGCTATGAATGAGGAATCCGAAGATCGCATCAATGTCATCCTGTGACATGCTCTTGAGGATTTCTTTGTATTCTCCCGGAGCTTCAGTTCCGTTAAACTTCTCAACTTCTTTATTAAGTGGGTTGGCGGGTGTGTTTTTTTTAGGCTGAGGGAGGCGGTCGATTTCTGACATTTTTTTTATTCTCAAGTCATTATACAGGAAAACCGGCTCAGAGTCATGGCAAATCGACCACTGAAGAGAGTGTCGGAATGCCTCATCTTCAAAAGTAGAAATCCGGTATAGATATTGGACGAGATAAGGGATAAGGGTCTCCCATCGTTTTTGTATCGAAATAGATTTGTAAAATCAATTCCCGTAGGGGCAAAAAACATTTTGCCCCTACAAATTTTGCCCCTCCGAACAGCAATCACGACATTTCCCGTTCCCCGATTTCCAGTATCCGGTCAATGCGGAATACCCTCTCTTCCTGCCTTGTCATGCAGAACGCGCGGACTCCGAGAAATGTTTTTCCGGCATATTCTTCCGGCCCGACTTTTTTGACGAGGATAGAACGTTTTGATTTCGTGTCATTCGCCTTGAGGTAGACGATATGAACCGGCCGGTTTTCCTTTTTTGCCTTGATGAGAAGAACAGTTTTATCCTCGAGAGAGAGGAGCTTGTCCGAGAGATCATACTGGAATCCGGTGATGAATTTCATCACCCGGCGATCTACGATGAGATGGTTTTTTCGCAGGGGTTTTCGGAGCACCATGCCTTCGAGAGTCCGGCACCGGCTGAGCGCGACATACGCCTGTCCGTGCGCGAACATCCCCCGTCCGGAATCTAGGATCACGCGATCAAACGTCTTTCCCTGGCTTTTATGGATCGTCACCGCCCAGGAGAGCCGGAGGGGAATTTGAGTGAACGAGCCGACGGATTCCGTATCCAATTGTCTGCTCTTCCGGTCAAACACATATCGGTTGATATCCCATGTGAATGGCTCCACAAATACGGATTTGCCGGTATCAAGTTCAACATCGATCCCTTCATCGGATACTTTCGTTACCCTTCCGATGGTCCCATTAACCCATCTCCCCGCCGCATCGTTATTGAGGAACATGATTTTTGCTCCGGGTTTCAGTGTGAGAGATCCTTCCGTCGGAAACGAGTTTTTCTGAAAATCGCCCTTCGCCCGACAGATATATGTTTTCCCGCGCGCTTTTATCTTTCCGAGTTCCCGGGCGTTGATCGCGTCCGCGATGTCGTTCGTCGGGGTGAGGGTGAGGTAGTCGCTCATTTCAAATTCGGAATCTACTCGCGCATTCAATCTCTGAAGATGCCCCTCATCCACGGAATTGTTTCGCACAGCGTTGAGGATCTCGATAAATCCCGAATCCTTCTGCCGATATATCTTTTCGAGCTCCACGAATGTGAGATCGAATTCTCCGCGTTTCATCACTTCGGCGCTGAAGAAAAATGGAGTTTCATACACATCTCCGAAATATTCTTTTTCCTTCCCCGTGACGACAGGGGGGAGCTGGTACAAATCTCCGATAAAAAGCATCTGGATCCCCCCGAACGGGATTTTTTTCTTTAACACGGTCCGCAGAAAAAGGTCCATGTAATCGAGGAGATCCGCACGGACCATGGAAATCTC
>JBGSON010000030.1:0-42090 GCA_041739085.1 Candidatus Altimarinota bacterium
TGCCGATTGAGGTGATGGCGATTTGAATCGTTGAAAGCATTTCCGGCGATTGGCGTATCAGAAAGAGTGCTTTCTGAGCTTTTCTGTTCCCTTGCTTGGCTAGGTATTTGAGGCGACTTTTTCTTACACTCAATAATGCAATTTCAGATAAGGCAAAAAAACCGTTTAAAACGATAAGGCACATTATGATAACGATTTCGATTATTATCATGGTTTATATGTTAACGTATATTAATTATTATAAAAACGTTTTCTGGGCGACGGAAATATTAAAGAATAGAAGCGAACAGGGAGGTAAAATTAGAGGGCAAGGGTGGAAGTTCTGATAATTTCATCAGCTCTCTTCCAGAAAGTTCGGCGACGATTTGAAACCGCCGCCAGCTAAGATTGTTTCAAGCTCTATTGCAGCCTCCAATCAATCTCCTCCTTCCCGATCCCTTTCAATATCTCATTCGTCTTCGAAAAATGCCGGCAGCCGAAAAATCCGCTGTCTGCCGAAAATGGAGACGGGTGAGCTGCCTTCAGAACAAAATGTTTTGATGTGTCGATGATGGCGCCTTTTTCCTGCGCGTATTTTCCCCAGAGGAGGAACACGATCCCTTCGCGCTCTTCCGAAAGGTGCCGGATAACCGCATCCGTAAACTCTTCCCATCCAAGCCCCTGATGCGACGCCGCCTGCCCCGCTGAGACCGTGAGGATCGCATTGAGGAGGAGCACTCCCTGCTTTGTCCACGGTTCGAGATTCCCGGTTTTTGGAATCGGGAGCCCGAGATCGGAATGAATCTCTTTGAATATGTTCACGAGTGACGGAGGCGGCTTGATCCCTTCCGGAACTGAGAAGCAAAGACCGTGCGCCTGTCCGGGGCCGTGGTAGGGATCCTGCCCGAGGATGACGACTTTTACCTTGTCGAAAGGCGTATGGTCGAATGCGGCGAATATTTTTTGAGCAGGAGGATAGATCACCATCTTCTTGGTGATATCTTCGACAACCCGCGCTTTGAGATCGGAAAAATATGGTTTTTGGAATTCATCAAAAAGGATTTTTTTCCAGCTCTCTTCGATTTTCGGTTCAATGGCAGACATATCTGCAAAATGGAAACGGCTGATGCAATACTAGTGAATAAGTCGTGAAGACAAAAGGTCTCATTGTCATACCGAACTTGGTTCGGGATCTCCAGATGGCAAAGAAACATCGCAGATAATAATTGGCATCGCTTCCTATGGCCCCCTCAAAGTATGAACAGGGAGACCCCGGATCAAGTCCGGGGTGACAAATCCGCTTTTTTCTTTTGTGCTTTTTCTTTTTGCTTTCCCGGTTTCCTTTACATTTTTTTAAAAGAGGTTATAGAATCAAGTATATTATTTCAGTTCATGGCTGAGCCTCTCCCGCCCGTTCTCCCGCCTTCTGCTCCTCATCATAAACATGCATTCCGCCACGATATCTGGGAGACGATCGAGTATGGGAAAGGATTCTGGGGGAAATTGATCAATTCGCTTATTTTTCTGTTTATCCTCCTCTCGCTCATTATTCTTCCGCTTGAGCTTATTCCTGATCTCCATAAGTATCATCTCATCGCGGAGATATTTGAGATCATCGTCACCTCATTTTTTACCATCGAGTATCTTCTTCTCGTCTATGCCGCCCCGAGCCGGCTGGGATACATCTTTTCCTGGTGGGGGATCATCGATCTCCTCTCCATAGCCCCCTATTTTGTGTACCGGGCGAATACCCAGATTTTCCGTTTTGCAAGGATCGGGAGAGTCGTTCGTATCCTCAAGATCGCCCACATGAAAGCGACCGGTGAAACAGAGATCGCCATCAAAGAGAAATCAACAAAGGTCCTGAGGCTTGTAGAAGGGGAGGAAATCCAAAAAGTCGTCCTCCAGCATCCTGTCTTTTTTCTCATCGGACTCATCCTTCCTCTCGCTCTTACGATCGGCGGACTCATCATCATCCTCATCGGGAATTTTCATCAGGTCGCCCTGACCGGAGGCGTTGTCTTATTCCTTCTCGCTCTTCTTTTCCTCTACAAGGGGTGGCTTGATTACCATTATGACGTCATGTATCTCACGAACCTCCGCATCATTTTTCAGAATAAGCACATTTTCGGTAGCAGTTTCCATCATATTGAATATCCGTTCATCACGAACATCCGCCCGACTCATACCGGGATCTGGTCATTCCTCCTCGGATATGGGTCAATCGCGATCGACACGGCTTCCGATCTCGCCGAAATCGTTCACAAGAATGCGCGCGACCATGAAAAAGTGGCCCAGGAGATCCATGAATACTGCCAGGAGTATAAGGTCGCACAAAGCCAGGTCGCATCGACTCTTGCCGGTATGCAAAAAGCTGTGGATGGGGCATTTCCCCAGCCAGCGATCCCCCGACCGCCTTCAGGTTTTCCCCCTCCTCAATCTTCTCCGCCTCAAAACACCCCGCCGCCTCAGTATCCGGATCCGGGAGTTCAATAGAATCTTTTTTTTCTACCAGCTTTTTCCGCCGCTTTCTCCGTACAGGTCTCTTTCGATCTCTTCGATGATCGAGACTCCTTCGATATAGTCAAAGTGATGGAGCCTGATGAAATGTCTCATCTCATCGCTCTCGCATTCCGGTTCGATCCAGATGCGGAAGAATCCTGTGTCCCGCATTTCACGGAGGATGGCCTCTCCGGCACTTTCATCTTCATCATAATGTACTGCGAGGATGACGACATCCGGATATGGCCGGAGCTGGGCGAGGTTCGGGAAGCAGGGGTCGTCCTGGACAGATTTTTCCCGGGGGTTTATCGGATATACTTCGTATCCAGCGCCCTTCATCTTGTAATATACCTGAAATCCGTGTTTGTACTTGTCATTGGAAGCTCCGACAATGGCATACTTGTACTCCTTCTTCATGAGATTTCTCGGGTCGCGGTAGATCTGAGGAGCCATGAGGTGTTATTGAGAAAGTATTGCTTTGATGAAGGCGAGGAAAAGCGGGTGCGGCCTGTTCGGACGCGATTTGAATTCCGGATGAAATTGACTCCCGACCATGAATGGATGGTCTTTCACTTCCACGATCTCCACGAGTTTCCCGTCCGGAGAGAGTCCGGAAACGATGAATCCGTGTTTTTCCAGGATCTCCCGATACGCGTTGTTAAACTCGTATCGATGGCGGTGTCTCTCGTTTATTTCACTCTTTCGATATGCGTCGTAGGTCTTTGTCCCCTTCTGGATGACGCACGGCCATGACCCGAGCCGGAGCGTCCCCCCTTTCTCTCTCATCTCGCTCTGTCCGGGGAGGAAATGGATGATCTGGTGTTCCGCCTTCGGGTCAAATTCTTCCGAAGTGGCGTCTTTCAGTTTGCAGACATTGCGGGCAAACTCTATTCCCATGATCTGAGCGCCGAGACAGAGTCCGAGATAGGGGATCTTTTTCTCACGGGCATAGCGGGCGACTTCGACCTTTCCCTCGGTGCCGCGCTTCCCGAATCCCCCGGGAACGCAGATGCCATCGCATTCCTTGAGTTTTTTCCACTCCGCCTTGTCTTTCGCTTCGATTTTTTCCGTATCGATCCAGACCGTCTTCGCCTTTCTTCTGCAGGAAAATGCCGCGGCTTTCATGGATTCGAGGACCGAGATGTACGCATCATCGAGATGCGTGTACTTCCCGCAGAGGCCGATCTTAACTTCATCATTCGTATTCTTGATCTGATCGATCATCTTCTTCCAGGAGACGAGTTTCGGCGAGACTTCTCTCAATTTTAGTTTTCTTTCGAGGATCTTCGCGATCCCATGTTTCTGGAGTATTAAAGGGACCTCATAGATAGTGGAGACGGTCGGAGCCGGGAAGACTGCGTCCTGTTCGACATTGCAGAACCGGGATATTTTTTCGAGCAGACTTGACGGGATGTCCTTATCGGCCCTGCACAAAATAATGTCAGGCTGGATCCCCGCTCTCCGGATATCCCGGACGGAAAGCTGAGTCGGTTTTGTCTTCAGTTCTCCTGATGCCGCAAGATACGGAAGGAGGGTGAGGTGGACGGAAAGGACGTTCTCATGGCCCTTTTCCTGGATCATCTGCCGGAGTGCTTCGAGAAATGGCTCACCTTCGATGTCTCCAACAGTTCCCCCGATTTCGACGATGAGGATCTCCACACCCGATTTTTCCGCAGCGAGTTCGACTCTTTTCTTAATTGCATTCGTGATGTGGGGAACGACCTGGATGGTCCCCCCGAGAAAAACACCTTTTCTTTCCTGCTCTAATACTTCGGAATAAATGCTCCCCGTGGTGACTGTGGAATACCTCGAAAGATTTTCATCGATGAACCGTTCATAGTGCCCGAGGTCGAGATCTGTTTCCGCTCCGTCGTCCGTGACGAACACTTCTCCGTGCTGAAAGGGGGACATCGTTCCCGGATCCACATTCAAATACGGGTCGAGCTTCTGGATCGAGACTTTGAACCCGGCATTCTTCAGGATCATGGCGATAGAGGCGGAAGCGATCCCTTTTCCAAGGGAAGAACAGACTCCGCCGGTAATGAAGACGAACTTCGGTGAGTGGGTTGGCATGGGGTATGGGCGCCTTCAACGGGGAAAGTATACTCGAATCCGATTTTCCCCGGCAAGGATATTCTCATTTTTAAATGTTTTTCGCCCTTTCCCGCCTCTTCCTATTTGACCCGATTGGATATCGAAGTGACGCTGCTTCCGAGGTCATGTATCCACTTCATGAGATATCCGTCTGTTCCGCTGCCGGATCCTTCGTCCCTCCATGAGATCCCGTCTGCGATGGTCCCGGATTCTTCGCCATTGATAAAGATCGTTGTCGTGATGGAACTCTCTTCTTCGACATCGGAGATCTCCCCGAGGAGAGTATACGCCTCATATTCTCCATCGATCATTTCATAATAATCACTGCTTCTCAGAGAAAAACGGATGAGGTTTCGGGTGTCTATCGGAGAGCGGGCTTCTGTCGCTGCCGATGCATTTTCTCCTACGGTAAGGGTGTAGGTGTTCCCTCTCGGAATATTCGGTTCATCAACGAAAGCAATGGTCTCCATGTCCTCGTTCTTCAGAGAGAGATTTTCCACCTGGACGCTCCCGAAGGTCGAAACGTTCACAACGACCGTCCGAAGAAAGGCATCATTTTCCGGTCTTTCTTTTTTCAGGACGAACTGAAGGAGTGTTTTGTTCTTTCCGGAAGAGAGAGAAAGTGTTGAGGGTTTTTTCTCTGCCTTCAGGCTATTTGACATGAGCATGATGGAGACGCCGGGGTCGGATTTTTCATTCTCTTCATCGGTCATCCGGATATTCTCTTCCGGCAGATGCCATCCGGTCTTCATTCCCTTCGCAGAACATTCAGCCTCTCCGCAGGAGAAAAGGAATTGCGCCGTCATCCCGGACCGCACCTCTCCGAGTGGCGTAATGCTTTTGGTGTCGAGAGAGAGTATGAGTTCCTTTTCTTCATTTTCCCTGACCAGAAGATCCATTGTGTCGAAAAGAAAAGTATTCTCATCGGTCCTTGTTCCGACCGCTGGTTTTCCGTCAGCAGACAAGAGGGGCGTTCCGTCATTCATGAGGATTCTGAGCGAGTCGATCATGGCATCGTCTCCTGGCACATCTCCGCCGGGGAGCGTGGATGTATTCATCCGGGCAATATCAACAGCAAGCCGGTCTACGAAAATATCATCGCCGACGGCGTTGAATTGAAATGTCCCCATATTGATGTTCTTCGATCCGTCAAGGACGATGCGATGGGAAGGACTCGCGCCATCGCTCTCCTTCGCCCTGATAATGAGTTCCGGAGGGGTAAAATCCTGATCGATCATGAGACTGAGTACGGCAGAATTATTTCCGGATATGATCTCCCGCGTATCTGATGTTATTTCTCCCGTTGTCTCCGTGATCCCGCTCCCAATTGCTTTTACACGATATTTTATGATCCCTTTCGCTCCCGGGGAGAGTGATGAAGGAAGTGTGCAGATGATTTTTCCTGTACCAGCTTCACATCCTTCCGGAAGAGTGAATTGATCGACGGACAAATATTTCTCGTCATAGCTTTCGGTAAGAATCGGCTTCTCTGCCCGAGCACTCCCATCATTTCCGAAGGAAAGAGTGATGAAAAACATTTCACCCTTTTCATGTGCTACTTTCTCCACGGATTTTGTGAGATACATTTCTGCATACTCCTGAGGAGTGGCTGTGCTGTCTTCGGTGATATCGGCGTCTTCTGGGAGAAGAGTGGAGGCATCGGGCTGGGAGGTGGGAGATGGCTGACTTTCTGTTTTTTCGAGGATGAAGAGCGATCCGGAGGTGGCATTACCGGTTCCATTCGGATCAGGAACACGGGAACTGACATCGCAGGAATTTCTCGCCATGCCCTGCGCTGTTGCTTTTCCTTTGATCTCGATGGAATGGATCCCGCCGGCGGAAATCTTCCCGACGAGACACCGGAGCACCTCCTTGTTCTTCGAGCATCCTGCGGGAAGCGTCTCCAGAGAGAGAAGCGGAGAAACAAGAGTATTGAGAACGACTTCCGTAGCATCATCCGGACCATTGTTGTACACCATAAAGGTGAATGCAAACTCTTCACCTTCGGTAACCACTGCGGGGTTTATCGTGAGATAGAGCTGGAGATCCGCTGCCGCGACTGGAACAATCGAAAGGAGGGTGGTCGACGAGTTATTGCCCGGAATCGGATCGTTTTTCCCGCCTGATACAGTGGCAATGGAAACGCTTTCTCCAACAGCCCTCGCTTTCGACACATAGTCGAAAGACACTTTCCCTCCGGCGGGGATCGTCCCCATCTCGCAGGAGATCATTTTGTGATCGAATGTGCAGTTTGAAGGAGCACTCTCGATTTCGAGAAGCTCCGAATTGAAACGGTCTTCATAGATCACATTGGTCGCCGCATAAGGGCCGTTGTTTTGGATTTCAGCCGTAAATGGGATGAGAGCCCCCACCTCAGCGGAAGCAGCATCAGTCGAAAGGACCACACTGATGTCCGCGGTCCAGTTGCTCACGAGACATGCCCCTCCGCTTGCCCCTTCATCACATTCGATATATCTCTCTCGGGGGATATTATAATCATCGCAGTAGCATTCCCTGATCCCTCCTTTGTACTCTGTGTCTTTGCAGGTTTTTTCCTCAAGGGAGCGGTCTTTCCTGAACTCAGCCGTTACTTCGCCATATACTTCCGGGACGATTCCTCTGTCTGCATCATAGCATCCCATGAACGCCCAGTCCCTCGAAAGCTCCGCTCTTACCTTCGTCTCCGGCAGAAGCATGAGCGTAAGCGCATACATGAGCAGGGCGATGAAGAGGATTCCATACACAAAAGCTTGAGATTCTGCGCGTTTCATAGGCGGCGGGGAAAAAGAGTACAATTTGGGTTCTTGTGCAATTATTGTATTCATATATTTTTTGATACTGCAAGCATTTTTCATGAATTTTGTTCGATTTTTCTTTTTTCTATGAAATCGGGGGAGTCCGCTTTCTTCCATTGAGCGGTCGGAAGAGAAGTTATATTCTCATCCATTTCTCTTGACATAACTTGCTACATATGTATAATAACACCCTTGCTTTTCGCGGGGAAAAGCAGGGATAAACTACTGCAGTTCAGGCGCCTTCCAGCATATGGAGGGCGCCTGTTCGCTTATGGAGACACGGGTATCCCTCCCCTTGTCCACGAGATGAGGAGAAGGAGGAACGGCCGATAGCTGAGGAGAAAGAGGATCCCCTGGAAAAAGAGGAGGAGCTTGATGCCAAAGACCGGCTTCCTTTCTTTCCTGTACTTTCTCCAGGTTCGAAAGTTCTCGCGGAGGAGGAGGAGGCTCGCGGGGAAAATGATCCAGGTGGAGAAACCGAGAAAGAGATAGATGAATAAAATGAGGAGTTCAATCATCTTCCCGGCATCCAGTGCTGCCCGGAGCCCGCAGCTTCCGAAACATACGGAGGTGATGAGAAAGAGGAAGGCTGCCATATCGCCGTAGATCCTGAATACTGCTTTTTTTAGTGATGCGAAGTCATTGTTCTCCTGAAAAGCCCTCCTGATCTCAGGGAGAGGAAGGATCATGAGAATAATTCCGAAGAGAAGGATCACTCCGTCGGCAATACGGAGAAGTCCGTTTCCATACGGCAGAATATACTGAGAGAGAGAGCACCTCAGAAAAAAAATGAGGATTGCTCCTCCGGTGATCATGGTCATCCGGTGCTCCGAGAAAATATTCTTTATGCCCCGGTGGAAAAGATCCTTTTTCCTCATTCTGGAAGAGCAGGATCGGCTGCTTCTTCGCTCTGAGGAGGAGAATTATCGCCGAGAAACTCCTCACTGAGATTGCATTTCTGAAATGCGGAGGCAACGACTTTCTCCGTGAACGCGGTGACATCGGAGACTTTTTTATATTCAGCGCTCAGTTGCTGCTCGTTGATATACCCATGATCCTCAAGGATAGTCTTCGTCTTTTCCTGTACTCCGAGGAAATACTCCTGGAGTTTCTCCTGGTCATCTTTCAGTTCATCCATTTTCACCTGTGTCTCCTGGGCAACGCAGGCCATGGCCGCCGTGACGTCCACAAGGTTCTCTTCATCAAAGGGGGCTTCTTTCTCTGCGGGCGAGACGACTTCATCCTCCCTCGTGAGTTCTCCGACCGTTTCTGAATCTGTTCCGGAGGAAGACTCGATCCCGGTGTGGTCTTCCGTATTTGATCCTGATCCGTCCGTGTCAGTGGCATCCCCTGCTTCCTCTTCCTTTGAAATCTCTTTCTTTTCAGTCGTTCCCGCATTATCCGATCTCATGGAACAGGAGGAAAAAACAATAAGGAACGCGAGGAGCCAGATCTTTTTCATATGAGATGGTAAAATAACGCTCTCTATTATAAGGACATTCACTCTCTCTTGGAAATCAAGTTTCTGGCGTGATCGACTTTCCAGTGCCTTTTTTACGATAGGGAAAACACTTTTCTCGGATGGATCTCCTTCTGCATGCCGTCAGAAATGATCTCGCCGATCCCTGCGATAAGATGATTGAGACAGAGCGTGATCTTTCCTCTCTCCTCTGGTCCGGGATAGGGGATCTTGTTTCCGTGAACTATCTTTTCCCATTCCCTGTCATTGAGCTCATATGCGGGGAAGAAGAGGTGGCGGGGAAGGAATTCCTCAATATCGCTCTCATCGCATTCCTCCGGATGCTTTGCGCTTTCGAGATCAAATATCCCCATCCTTGTCCTCCGGAGTTCATGGACATATGCTCCTGACTCCATTTTTTCTCCGATTTCTTCCGCAAGACTCCTGATATAAGTCCCTGAACTGCAGACAACTCTCAAGACGGCCTTCTCCTGAGAAAAATGCTCGATTGTTATGGAATAGATGGTCCTCTCCCGTTTTTTACCCTCCATCTCCCGGGAGATATCTTCTCCTTTCCGGACCCGGTCGCATGCTCTCATCCCGCGGATCTTGAGCGCGGAAAACTGAGGAGGTTTCTCTATCGATGTTCCCACGAACTCCGGAAGGATCTCTCTTAATGCTTTCTCCTCAACGGCTCTTTTCTTTCCGGCGGAAGAGAGTTCGCCGTCGCGGTCTCCCGTCGTTGAAATTTTTCCGAAAATGATGTCGGCGACGTACTCCTTCGGATCCAGGATTATCTCTGGAAGCATTTTCGTCCCTTCGCCGACTGCGACAAAAAGAAGTCCTGAGGCAAACGGGTCGAGCGTGCCCCCATGACCGAATTTTTTCATGTGAAGCGTCCTCCGGAGCATCCGGATCGCGTCAAAGCTTGTTATGCCCGATGGTTTGTCGATGAGAAGAAATCCTGACGTGGTCATTCGCGAAAAGTAATCGAAATAATAGTGGTGTAATGCTACTTCGGGTAATAAATCATTTATTTCGTGTTCATTTTGGATTCATATAATATTGCGCTTTATGGCTTCAATACTAGCTTTAGCTAAAATACACAAATGTTATGAAATAATGATTTCTTATGTTTGGAAAGTGTTTTATTTTGACAAGCATGGTGACAATTCGATACAATGCTCTGAAACCTAAAAGAAGAACAGGAAGTCGGTATCTCCACCATCACTCTCCTCACGTCCTTCTCCTCAAGTTTCACTCCATCAAATACAAACACCCCCCGCAAATAAATATAAAGGATAAAAGAATAAAAACAAACCTTCCCCGCCCCTTACCATCATAGAATTCAGTTTCCGCTCCATTCCAATCCTTGGAGGAGCGGGGAAAGCAGAGCCTTTCTTCTCCCCGACCAACCAAACAAAATACATTTGCTTACTGCGGGAACAGAGAAAAGGCTCCGCTTTCTTCGCTTCCCGACGCGGATTCTTTCTCTCCGACCAGGAAAGAATTCCACCCCCATGTGTCCTGTCTTCTCCTTCCGTGTTACCCACAGATGAGCGAGGACGCCAAAGGACAGGTCAAGGAAAGACCAAAACATATCCCCAGGTCAGCGAAGAGTCTCATTTGGTCAATGAGTCTTTCGATACACAGCTTTGGACCATATATATCCGGTTCCACTCTAGCTGTAATATCGACACTAATACCAACACAAAAAAGGCACAAAATCATTTGTGCTTTTTTTGTTATTCCTCTGTTTGTCGGATCTCGTCAACATATTGTTCCCGTCATGCACAATGAATGCCGTCGTTCTGGAGTGAGGATCCTTGCTGTGTCTGGTATTGTCCCTTTTTGACTTTTCAACAAGGATCGGCCGATGCGGTTACAATGCAGAGCGTGTTTCCATCCTCATTCTGCCTGCAAAAATCCGTTCCATAGCGATCCAGGGCCTCGAATGCATCCCGGTTCAGGTCGAAGCGGAGATCATCCGCGGTCTCCCGAAATTCTTCATCGTGGGACTCGGTGGCATCGCTGTTCAGGAATCAAAGGAGCGGGTGAGGTCAGCGATCAAGAATGCGGGTTTTAAATTCCCTGCGGCGAGGATCATCGTCAATCTGGCGCCCGCGGATGTCAAAAAAGAAGGGCCGAGTTTTGATCTCCCGATCGCGCTCGGGATCCTTATGGCAAGCGGTCAGCTTGAAGTCCCTGAAACCATGAGATCAGAGTGTCTTTTTGTCGGGGAGCTCGCCCTCGACGGGAAACTCCGGCGCGTGAGCGGGATCCTCCCCATCGCAACGGAATCAAAGAGGTTCGGCTATTCTTCGCTCTTCCTTCCTTTGGAAAACGGAGAAGAGGCGGCTCTCGTTGAATCCGTCGATATATACGGGGCCGAGACGCTGAATGAAGTGATCGACCATATCCACGGGATAAAAACCATTCCTGTCTTCCATTCGACTTATTCAGAAGATGGAGAGACTGGAGAGGAATCCACTGAAGATTTTCGCTATATCCGGGGACAGGAACAGGCGAGGCGCGCGCTCGAAATCTCTGCCGCCGGCGGACATAACATTCTCATGAATGGTCCGCCGGGATCAGGAAAAACGCTCATGGCCCGCGCGCTCCGCTCGATCCTTCCGAGGATGACGAGAGAGGAATCGCTCGAAGTGACAAAGATCTATTCCATTGCCAATCTTCTTCCTCCTGACACTCCCCTCATCACGGCCCGCCCTTTTCGGACGATCCATCACACGGCCTCGAGCGTGTCACTCGTCGGGGGAGGAAAAAGTCCGCGCCCCGGAGAGATCTCGCTTGCCCACCGGGGAGTCCTTTTCCTCGATGAGATCGCGGAGTTCCCCGCGTATGTCCTCGAGGTACTGAGGCAGCCCCTTGAAGATCGCCGCATCACGATTTCCCGGGCAAGCGGCACCGCTTCATTCCCGGCTCATTTCCTTCTCGTCGCGGCGATGAATCCGAGTCCTTCCGGGTATGATCCGGGCTCAGACGGGGTGTCATTTTCCATTGATCCGAAGTACCAGAAAAAACTCTCAGGTCCTCTCCTCGACCGGATCGACCTCTATGTCGATGTTGCGGCCGTACGATTTGATAAACTCATCGGCAAAAACGAGGGGGAATCCTCCCGGGACATCCGGGAACGGGTCCAGCGGGCGAGAGATGTTCAAACGAAGAGGCTTTCCTGCCTTGGTGTTTTCTGCAATGCGGAAATGAAAGCAGAGCATCTGAAGTCTCTTTGTCCGATAGATGTCGAGTCGGAAAAACTTCTCGAAAATGCTGTACGGCGGTTCTGTTTTTCAGCGAGAAGTGTCCACCGGGTCATCAAGGTCTCGAGAACGATCGCGGACCTTGATGGTGAAAACAATATCGGGAAACATCATATCGCCGAAGCGCTCCAGTATCGAACGAAGTATGGAGAATGACGCGTAAAAGAAAAAAGAAAAAACACAAAAGAAAAAAGAAGGGATCGATTGTTTTTCATTTGTGCTTTTTTTGTTCTGTTCCCCTTGAACATTTTCGGGAAAATCCTGAAAATAAGCCCTGCCTCTTAAAAAAGACCATATGATGATGAGCGGTGCCGACATTCTTCTGCAGTCTCTGATCAAGGAAGGAGTCCGTCTTGTTTTTGGATTCCCAGGCGGATCGGTGATCCCCCTCTACGACCGGCTCGTGAAATATCCCCAGCTCCGGCATATTCTCGTCCGCCACGAACAGGCGGCCGCTTTTGCCGCGAACGGGATCGGGAGAGCGACGGGAAAGCCGGGGGTGTGTTTCGCCACCTCCGGACCGGGGGCGACAAATCTCGTCACCGGAGTTGCCGACGCGATGCTCGATTCCATTCCGATGGTCGCGATCACGGGGCAGGTGTATTCCCATCTTCTCGGGAGTGATGCTTTTCAGGAGGTAGATTCGGTCGGCATTTTCCTCCCCGTGGTAAAACACAGTTATTTCGTTTCTGATCCCGCTGATATCGCCCGTGTGGTGAAAGAAGCATTTTATATTGCGGAGTCCGGGCGTCCCGGGCCTGTTCATATCGATATCACGAAGGATGCTTTTTTGAAAACCGCTGAATTGAAGCATCCAAAATCGATCTCTCTTCCTGGCTACTCGGTCCCGGGCCCTGTGGATAATAAGGATCTAAAAGAAGCCATTTCTCTCATGGAGAAAGCAAAGAAGCCGGTGGCGATCGTCGGGCATGGAGTGATCACTTCCGGGGCTTTCACGGAGATCAAGACCTTTCTCAAAAAATTGGATATTCCCGCTGTCTGCACTCTTCTCGGACTGAGCGCTCTCGAATCGGACTTTCCGCTGAACCTCGGGATGCTCGGCATGCACGGGCATGTCTTTTCCAATTATGCCGTACATAATGCCGATCTCGTTATCTCGGTCGGTTCCCGGTTCGATGACCGGATCACGGGGAGGCTGAAGGATTTTGCGCCTGACGCGAAGATCATTCACTTCGAGATCGACCCCGCGGAGATCGCGAAAAATGTACGGGTGGATGTCGCCCTCATCGGTGATATTCGCGATACTCTCCGAGAAATGATCCCTCTCCTTACTCCAAGGAAAAATGAGTCATGGTGGAAGGTCATTGAGACCTGGAAGGAGAAATTCGCGATCGAAAAAGTCCATGCCTGCCAGACGGAAAAGTGCAAGACGTCGCTCCGTGCCTGCGACGCCCTTTCCATCCTCGCGAAAGAGATCAAGGGCAAAGTGACGATCGTCCCTGACGTGGGACAGCATCAGATGTGGACCGCTCAGATCTTTCCCGTGACTTCCGTAAACTCACATTTCTATTCCGGCGGGCTTGGCGCCATGGGATTCGCGCTTCCGACGGCGATGGGGATCCAGCTTTCCCGTCCGGATGAGGAAGTCTGGTGCATCATCGGCGACGGTGGATTCCAGATGAATTCCCAGGAACTCATCACGCTCGTCCAGGATAAGATCCCGCTCAAGATCGCGATCATCAACAACAAGTATCTCGGCATGGTCCGCCAGTGGCAGGAACTTTTTCACGACAAGACATATTCCTTCGTTGACATGATGAACCCGGATTTCGTGAAGCTCGCGGAAGCGAACGGGATCGCGGGATTTCGCGCGAGCACGAAGGAAGAAGCGGTGAAATGCGTAAAGAAGGCACGAGCCATAAAAGGACCAGTTCTCGTCGAATTTAACGTAGAGACGGAAGAAAACGTGTTCCCCATGGTCGCGCAGGGGGATTCGCTCGGGGAGACGAGAACGCAGTAGATTTCAGCTTAAAGCGGTGGTGGAGGGGTGTTGTTCGACGGCATGAAATCCTGAAATCCGGTTTCTTCAATTCCGGGGAAAGGGACGATCTTATCTTCCAGGGGGATGTCTCCTGGATCGGGATCGAGAACGTCTCTTGCGTCGGAATGAGTTACTGAAACGATCGAGGCGAAGACCTTGCTCCGCTCTGGCAAATCGAAGTCTTCAAGCCGGGCCTGGGGGATCGAATCGATGTCAACGGTATCTATATCAGGATAACCCAGAGATTTAAGCCATTGGTCGTGAACGTAGCTTCCATCCCCAGGGGTATGTTTGTCGCGGACATCCCATATAGCCAATCTTTGAAGCCGTTCTACAATTTGGGTTCTGGTGTGTCCCCACTCCTTTTGCCACCGAAGAAGACTGCTATGAAAGGGGGAAGGTGATTTTTCAAGAAATTTTAATCGCCTGATCAAGAGATCGTTGTCATTATCCCAATTCATCTTGTCGCCGAAGGTAGCGGGTATAATTTCGGTCATGTAATATTTTCTAAATGCTAAAGAATGATGGTACTTGCCGTCACCCGTAGGCGGGTGACGGGTTGAGAAGGCATCATATGCCTCATCGCTCTTCATTGGCTCATTCGAAACGGGGGGAGCATGGTGCAAACAGGCTCCAGAGAATATGTGGAGAAAGATTAAACATCTCCTTCTCTTTCCCTTTGCCATGAAAGCGCTTTGTGAATTGCATTAAATATTTTTACCTGTTTTTCGTGTTCCGTGCATTCATCAACTCTGTTTTCTCCTTCTACCCTCTGATTTTCGTTCTTTCCACGAATTGTCTGAAATAAATTTGCGCCAAGTATTATCTGATCCTTGTTGTTGCCCTCTATAATTTGCATCTGATTATCTCCTAGGATTGTTTGACCACGCAAATTTGACCAAATCGTATGATGAATACTACCTTTTATCTCAGTAAAATCAGCGAGTGTTTCCCTAAAATCACCATTCTCCATACTCCCAAAAAAACCACCTTCAATGTTTGCGCCTTTCCAATGATGAAGCCCAACAGATTGGGCCATTTCGATTTCCTTCTGTGTGAGAATCCTTCCCTGCTTGATTTTCCTCCTGATCCCCAGCATCGTGCGCAGTGATTCTCTGTCTCCGGAAAGCACTTCTTCCTGAAGTCTTCTGAGGAAACTGATAAATGATGCGTCTTTATCGTCTTTAAAAATATCAGTTGAATTGTCTTGAAGTCTTCTTACTGTCTCTTCATCACCAAAATCTATTGAGCATAGTTTCTTTTCCCACCTTGCCACGGATGCATCATCAAGCGCTGGTTGCATACGAATATTTTCCATATTGATAATATAAAAGGACAGTTTTATATCATACCGAAAATTGCTTGTCAAGCCAGGGCAACAATTTTATAAATTATATTTGTCATTCTTTATTAACACTCTTAATGCGACATCTTGTCCCAATAATGAATCGGGACAAGCCCGGGACTCGTTTGTTCCTCCGATAAAAAAGACAGATTTAATTTTGATTGATGCTCCATTATTGGTTATAATGGAATATCAAACTCAAACAAATCCGCCCTCTCTTTCTCATGCCCATGACGCTTCATGCGAAGAAACAATCTTCTGAAAAGGCTCTGGACCCCTCTCCTCCGCAGGACGTGACCGATCTCACTCTTCAAATCGAGGACCAGAAGACTCACATTTTCTTTCTCCGGAGAAAGTTTTTTCTTCTTCTTGTCGCTTCGCTTGCGCTCATCTCCACACTCGTCCTCCTCTATACAAAGGAAAAGGCGGAAAATGATCTCAGGGCAGAAATCATTGCGGATGTGTCTCAATGATCCTCACCTGAATGAACGTGGTTTATACTGGGACGGGAGATGCTTCGGTTCCCAGAGTTTGTCTTTGATTTTGTCCATGATCCAAAGGTCTTCAATCGCGATCTTTCCAATATAGAGTTTTTTTATCCCTTCCGGATCTTCTCCGAGAAACTTTTCCACGTCTTCTCTCCCGGAAAAATAGATGGAGTCTTTTGTGAACGCGGCCCTGAGGCTTGTGTCCCGAAGACCTCTCTTCGCTTTGATACAGCTTCTCCAGGCAGAATCCTCCGAGATCCCGAAGGTGCTCCTCAGATAATGATAAAGGTCGAGGAATGACATTTTCTTTCCGAGATATGCGGAAATGACCCGGTATGCCCCCCATGACCTCTTCTCGCCGACCGGCGATTTCAGCTGATTCTGATTATAGACCGCAAGGCCTTCTTCGGTGCGGAGATATCCGGCCGTCCCCCTCTCAAAGAGAAAATATCCCGAGGTCCGTCCGTTCTCAAGGCGGAAGATATGAGTATCCACTTCGTGGGCAAGAAGAGACTGAAACCTGTTTTCTGAGACTTCCACATCCTTTTTAATAAAGAGTGTGTTTTGTTTCGTCACCTGAAAATCTGCAATGGTCGAATCGAGGATCTTCACCGCCCAGTGGGAGAGTCCGTTTTTTTTCAGATATTTTTCTGCTGAAGAAACCACGTCGGAAAAGGACATCCTTTTACTCCTGTCTTCTTCGTGCGGAATGGTTTTGAGGTATGCAAGCGCCCTGGAGTAGATCGCCTCATCGACTTCTCCCCAAAGCCTTTCTGAGATCTCCTGGATCGCCGGCGTGTTGATCGCCTGGATGAGATGGATCTTCATCTCGATCTCCTCTCTTTTCTTGGAATAGAGCGGCATGAGAGGGTGATCACACTCGTTTGGGATCTTGCTCAGTTTCTGGAGGAGTTCCTCGAGCGCGACCTTCGGCGTACGGTAGTAAAACTGCGGGGACTCTCTCGGATTCGAGAGAAATATTTCCTTTTGCTCTTCCAGGTTCACCGGCTTGAAAAATGAGAGGAGGTTTATTTGGGAATCGATCTCTGAAAGCTTTCGGTCGATGTTCTTAATGAGTTTTTCTTCCCCGTGCCGGGTGTGTCTCTCGATTTTCTTGGTGACATTCCGCGATGGATCGATGAGGAAGTCCTTCAGATACTTTGCCGCGATGATCATCTGGAATTCCTCTCCATGAAAGCTCCTGGCGCGGAACGGGAGCCTCAGTCTTTTTTCTGCGATGAGGACATCTGCCGTGAGTTCATTTTCCTGAAAGAGTGATTCTTCGATAAAATTCTCCGTCCCGTCGGTATCTATTTTCGCCAGGACTGCCGTGTTCTTTTTTCCGAGAAAGGTCGCCGGCTCGATGAGTCCGATGACCGGTCTTTCAAGAAGTTCTCTCTTTTCATCGGGAAGTGTTTTTTCAGAAAAAAGAGCTTCCGCGACCTCCACTCCCTTTTCAGGACTCGTGACTTTTACGTCCTGTACTTTCTCCAGGCGCTTTCTCAGCGGGATCTGGTTCGCGATCTGGACCATGAGCCCGGCCCGCGCATTCACTTCGAGGACTTTCACCCCTGATTTTGTGATGACAAAGTCTACTGCCATGAATCCGATCTTTGTACATTGCTGGATCTTCGACGCGGAAAAAAGTATCTCATCCCAAAAGGAGAGTTGGATGTTCTTCACCGGCTTCCCGTTGGGAAAAACATGTATCTTCTCGTTCCTCTGGACTCCTCCTGTTGTCCTTCCGCTCCCGATGTCGATCCCGATTCCGATCGCTCCGAGATGCACATTCGCTTTCCCTTCCGATTCTATGGTGGGGACCCGGAGCATGGCGATCACCGGGACAAGATTGAAGACGATGACGCGGATATCCGGGAGCCCGATCGTGGTGAATTCTGAAAACATCTCGTGCGGCTCAAGCCGTTCCTCCACAATGACTTTGTCCCGGAGTCCGGAAATGGAATACTTCCCTTCGAGGATAGAGTTGCAGTGGAGGAAGAGTTCTTCAAAGGTATACTTTTTCCCGGAGACACCGACAAAAGAAGCCTCATCTTTTTCTCTGATGACGATGATCCCCTGCCCTCCATATCCGTGATTTGGTTTTATAACGAAACTTTCCGGAAGATCTTTCGCGCTGAGGCTCCGGAGATCCTCAAAGGACTCGACCACACGGTAGAGCTTCGCCACTCCAAACCCACGGGACTCGAGAAAATGTTTCGTGAAGATCTTGTCGTCCGCGAGCCGCTTGTGCATGCGGGTGTTGTATTTTGAAATATAGAGGTGGTTCCTCGCATTGATCCCGAGAATGCCTTTTGCTTTTTGAAAAAATCCCATAGTAGGTGTGAGTGCTTAATTATTCTTCCTCCATCCCCTCACGGAAGAGGGACCGGAACCGGAAGTATTCGCTCATGCGGAGTCCTGTGAATTTTCCGAGGAGAAATATTCCGACGATGGGGATGATAATGATCTCGGGAAGAGAGAGGAGCATTTCTTTCGCATAGGAGAAGTTCGTGAGGAGAAACGAGAGGACTGCAATAAGTATAGTCTCAAAAACACCGAAGATCGCGCCCTTGAGCCCTTCTTCACTCTGGGCGGAAAGAAATTTTTCACTGATCGTGCTCATGACGAGCATGGGGAAAATGGCAAGAGAGATGGAGACTGGTATCCCGAAGCGAAGCGCGAACCAGATCACCGAAAGGAAAGAGAGGGCTATCGCGGAGAGCATGAGTGCCGCTCTCGGGATATAGAGGATATCGAGTTTTGTGAAGAGTATCCGGAGAAAAAAACTGAGGACGAGGATGACGATGAGGATGATGATCGCGAATTTGAGAGTAAGGATCTGAAACGAGAGCGCAAGCATGATCGGGAGATAGACTCCGAATGTGCTGAGTCCGATGACCTGGCGCGCGAAAGCGACAAAAAATGCGATGAACGGGAAAGAGAGAATGAGGAATATCGTGGATGCCGGAATCCCCTGAACTAAAAATTCCGTGATGAGCTTGGTGAGAAGAAGGAAAGGATGCGGTCCTGTGTTCTCATCGATGAGCTCCCACTCGATCCCCCTTTTGCCAAGTGTCTCAGTCAGGAGTTCGAATTCCTTTACCTCGAAGATCGGATGGAGCGCCTCTGCCCTGGTGAGGAGAAAAAACTTCGGATGGACGACTTCGAACGCCTGCCGGAGCGAGGCGGCGGTGACCGCCATCCCCCTGTCGGTGATACGGATGAGCGTTTTGTCGCTGATGGGGAATCGTTTGTCTTCTTCCAGATTCTGCCAGAACCGCGTGAAAGCCTGGATTCCGATGGAGGACGGAGTCCAGAAGATGAGGACTTCGGTGTCCGCAATATTTTCACGCTCCTGCTGGAACAACTGGATGAATTTTTCTTCCATGATGAGGGCGGACTCGTCTTCCTCGACCGAGATGATGCTGAGAAAGACTCCATTCGCCGCTGCTTCATCCGTGAGTTCTTTTATTTGTGAAGTGTCGCTGAGCACGCTCGATGAGGTGATGAGGATGATTTTCCGGTCGTAGACAAAAATCGTTTCTTTTGTGAGCACCTTTTCTTCTCCGAATGCGAGCGTAAAAGTCACGGTTTTTTCCCCCACTTCTGAATAGGTGTGGACGATCTCTGTCGACTCCTGACTCGTGTTCCCGTCTCCGAGGTCCCAGAAAAATCGTACCCCCTCTTCATCGGGAAATTCCGATGTGGACGCGTCGAAGATCACTTTTTTCCCGACCTGTACCGCTTTTGGGACGACGATCTTTGGATTGAGGACGACCGTGGGTACTGGTATTTCTTCTTCGGCCACGGTGGATGCGGTTTCTGCCGTCGGAGCTTCCTCCCCCTTCGCAGCGGGTATGAGGACTCCCATGGTCATAAGAAGGAGGGCAGAAGAAAGGAATCTCTTCATAGGTTGAGAAAAAGGGGGATCATCTCTTGGTAATTGTAGGGGGAAACAGCGAAAAAATCCATCCGCAGGAAAGATGCTCGATGTTCTTGCCTCCCTCCTTTGCTCAATCTCAAAAAGGGCTGCTCTTCGCTTTTTTTCCACTTCAAAATGGATACACTCATGAAAACCCCCAAAGCGGACCTATCAGGACCCGCAAGAGCGCATATTGGTGCCGACGGAGAGACTTGAACTCTCACGAACCGAAGTTCACAGGCTCCTGAAGCCTGCGCGTCTACCAGTTTCGCCACGTCGGCATTCCTCGGGTATTTTCTCAGAATACGTTCTTTTACGCAATTTTTCCTTCCTTTCTCCGTGAAGAATTCCATACAATGTCATTCGATTCCGTATCACCGTATTCCGTGAAATTGTCAGAAACGAGAAAGGGAGAACTGTCCGTCTTCGCGAGTGCCATATTCTGGTCGTTCTTTCCTATTATAAGCATCTTTGCCCTTTCTTCCCTCCCTTCGCTTTTCGCGGCTTCATTCAGTGCTTTCTTTGCTGGAATATTTTTCGCGGGCGTACTGACCTACCAAAAGAAATGGCACGAGTGGCGCATCCGGTCTGCATGGAAAGACGTTTTTCTCGGATCCTTCCTTATCGGAACTCTTTTTTTTGGTACCGTATTTGTCGGACTCCGATTTACTACCGCCGGGAACGCCAGCATTGTTACGCTTATGGAGGTTCTTTTCACTTTCCTTTTTTTCGGACTTTTCAAGAAAGAAAAGCACAAAAGGCTCCATGTTTGGGGCGCATTCCTTATGGTCATCGGAGCCGCCATTATCCTGTTCCCGGGGGAATTTGTCATGAGGAAGGGGGATCTCATCATTCTGTGCGCAACGACCATCCCTCCGATCGGGAATTTCTATCAAAAAGAAGCGCGGAAGCGAGTGGGGTCTCCCTTTTATCTTTTCGTGAGGAACATGCTCATGGCGATCACCCTTTTCCTCGTCGCACTCGTGGTCCATCCTTTTCCGAGTATGGACAATATAAAGGCGAGCCTCATTTTTATCTCGCTGAACGGATTGGTTGTTTTTGGTTTCACGAAATTGCTCTGGATCGAGGGACTTCATCGGATGCCGGTTTCAAAAGCGATCGCCCTTGAAGCGATCTCCCCCCTCTTCACTCTTTTCTTCGCATTTTTTCTGCTCCATGAAGTGCCGACATTCTGGCAGCTTGGAGGCCTCATCCCTATTATCTTCGGCGTCTATTTTCTCACAAAAGAGCCCCGGAATATCATCCCCCCTCATGGCCCTTATTGATACCCATTGCCATCTCAGCGCGGATGCTTTTGGATCCGACTTCCCGGATGTTCTTCGCCGCTTTCGTGAAAGTGGAGTTTCGCAGGTGATTTCGATCGGATGCAACCTTTCTGAAGCAGAGAAAACGATTTCTCTTGTTGAGAATAACGATGATATTTTTGGTGCCGTCGGTCTTCATCCTTCAGAAATCAAAACAAGCTGGGAGGAAGATCTTGAGAATCTCAAAAAATTATCCGCTCATCAAAAAATCGTCGCGGTCGGAGAAATCGGTCTCGATCTCTACTGGAAAGAGAATCCTCCTCTTTCTCTCCAGATTGAAGTCTTTGAGAAGCAATTCCTCTTCGCCTGTGAAATCAAAAAACCGGTGATCATCCATATGCGTTCTGCAGAAAGTGAAATGCTCTCCGTCCTGAAACGTCTTCCCCGGAATCCCTTCGTCATGCACTGTTTCAGCGGGGATAGCGTGTTTGCAGAGGAGATCCTTTCTCTCGGCGGATTCATTTCCTTCGCCGGAAACATTACCTATCCGAAGAATACGATGCTCCAGGAGGTGGCGAAATCCATCCCTCTCGACCGCCTGATGGTCGAAACAGATTCTCCCTACCTCGCGCCGCAGAAATGGAGAGGGACAAGATCGGAGCCAGTGCATGTCTGTGAAACAGCAGGATTTATCGCATCCCTCAGGAACATATCGTTCGATGTTTTTTCCGAAGCGACGACGGCAAACGCACGGACTTTTTTCTGTCTTCTCGGAGATTGATGACGATTCCTATCCCCGTGACCACATATTCATCCCGAGGTCGCGGATAAGTCCCTTCATGTCCATGATCGTGAGAGAAGAGAGGATCTCTCCGCTCTTTTTCCCTGTCTTTTCGACGATCTCGTCAAAGTGGACAGGACCTTCCCCGATGATGTCGAAGAGAGAGGACTCCAGCGGATCCTCCGGCCTTCTGATTATCGGCTTATCGGGGGCCCCTTCATGAGAAAATTCTTCCATGATGTCAGCTGCGGTGATGACCAGTTTGGCCATCCCTTTCTGGATAAGCCGGTTCGGTCCGGAAGATTTTTCAGAAAACGGACTCCCCGGAACGGCAAAGACTTCTTTCCCCTGTTCCAGGGCGAATTCCGCAGTAATGAGAGATCCTGATCCCTCCTCTCCTTCGATCACGAGCGTTCCGAGTGAAAATCCTGAGATGAGGCGGTTCCTTCTCGGAAAATGGTAGGGATCCGGAGGAGATCCGAGAGGAAATTCCGAAAAAACAGTTCCGCGGTCTTCTATTTCCTTCTGGAGTTTTTCGTGTTGCCGGGGGTAGACGACATCGATCCCAGTTCCCAGGAAAGCAATTGTTTTTGCTTCATGATCTAATGCGACTTTGTGGGCTTCCGCATCAATCCCCCGGGCGAGCCCGGAGACGATGGCAAATCCCGCGGTAATAAGCTCCGGAAGAAGACGGATGACGACATTCTTTCCATGGACAGTGGCATCTCTTGTCCCGACGACCGCGATCGATCTTGCGTCCGACGCCTCGATCTTTCCCCGCATGAAGAGGAAGACCGGGGGATCAGGGATTTCGTTGAGAGAAGCGGGGAATCCATCATCCAGAAAAAAAAGGACGCCCGCACGGGATTTTTCGAAATCATGAAGAGTCCGGGAAAAATCGAGCTCCTTTCTTTTTTTCTCAAAGGTCTCCCACGCGCGAGGGGGGATCCCCGCCTTTATGAATTCTCCTTGAGATGCATTTTCCTTCGCGGTCCGGAGGCTTCCAAAATGCTTTGTAAAAAGCTCGACTCTCCGGGAGGTGAGGAAGTCAAGAGATGCCCAGAAGAGTTTCGTTTCGATATCCATCATGATAAGGATATCGACAAAATTTCCTACGGCAACCGACCTCTTAAATATTCATGGACGTAACGATGTCGATTGCCTGAAAAATTTCCGGAGCGAGCATCCCCTTTTGAATTTCCCGGATACCTGAATTTTGCGCCGCCCTCGTGACGAGATCGACACAGATCGTTTTTTCATCATTTCCAGAAGATTTGTTCCCGATGATTTTTCCCGCCATTTCTAAGGTCGGATTTCCGATGCGGCTCAAAACTCTCGGGACAACGGAGGAAAGAGCCTTTTCCTGAGAATAATTCTGGATCTCATTACGGACTCTGACCACTTCTGACAGAAATCTTGGGATCTGAGTAGGATCAGGAATCCTTCCGATGGAAAATGCATTGTATTTTCTGATCTCCCTCCCCGCATCTGGATCTGTCCCCTTGGGAAGTTTTTCTTTCGAAACGAGGTCCCGGAGATTGTCCTCTCTCCCTGCTCCTTGCTCTACCTTTCCCCCTTGAATAAGCTGATGCGAAATAAGGACTTGTCCGTCTTGAGTTTTTCCGGTGCACACCATCACATGGATAAATGGAAAACTTTCATTTTCATCAGAGGTCGCCTGAAACATTTTCGTCAAAAAACCAACTGCTTTGCTTTTCATGTCACTTCCTTCCTGTGAAGCAAAAATAATGTCCCCTTCCTTGATTTGATCTTCTAAGAAGTCGAACCTTGTAGCGTTTTTCATTTTTTCCTGCTCTTCTTTCGGAGCTTTACGGTACATGGGGACCTTGATCTTGTCGCCGCTTTGGAGAGAGAGAGCGAGAGGATATCCCAACGCATCAAAATAGACATATGCCCCTTTTGGCAGCGCCTTGTCGAAGAAAAGCGCTCCTAAGACGCCACCTGTCCTGATTTCTGTCCATATCTCAAAAGAAACAAGGTCTGATAATTTTTCGCCTTCGCGTACCTGCTTCGTCTTTGCCGGATCACAATTTGCCGTTCTCTCCCTTTTATATCCGTCTTTGTAGAGCGAATACTCTGATTCCGCCTTGAGGAGAGACGCTTTCATCTTCTCCTGCCATGAGAGAGAGGATTGGTTGATGGATTCGATCTGCTCCACAATGTCTGCTTTCTCTTTGCTCCCAATGTTCTCAAGTCCGTGAACAAAAAAACCGAGCCCTTGTTCTTCCTGTCCTTTTCCGAAAAACATCGAAAAAGCGAGCGTGATGACTTCGCCCCATTTCTTTTGCTTCACCGCATTGAAAATCTGTGAAAGCGTGGGTTTTTCAATTTTTCTCTCTTCCACCTTTTCATAGGGGATCTGAATGGAGAAGTTGATGTCGCGGATCTCTGTTTCTGGCGAATGGGTTTCCTTCTGGTCATCTGGCGTGCCTCCGGCGCGTTTTGTTCCGGTTGGTGATCCTTCTCCAATCCCCGCGGAAAGCCCTCCGAGAAGACTTCTGGTTGAGCTGTCCACAGTGGGAAGCACTTCGCTCAATGCTTGTAATCTCTCCGATGGGTTAAGGCCGAGACGGTTCCCTGAATTCTTGCCTTCGGATGAAGCGAGTGGATTCGTCGTCATGAATACATATATATGTTTCAGATTATTATATCATTTTTCCACTCATGGCTCAATCTCTGTCCCTATTTCTCTCTCCCTTCCGGATCCTCTTTCTCCTTTTTCTTCCCTCATCCGCTCTTTTTTCTCCGAATGAACCCTATATTTCTCAAGATACTGCTGAAACATCCTCCGGAATATGTGGTGGAATTGTTGAATTTTCTCTTCTTTTCAGGAGACGCTCCTGTCACTCGTTCTTGTACCTCCTTCTCCGAAAAATCCGGATGAGTAAGTTCAAACTCAAGAATGTCATCTCCTGTCTCCCGAAACCCAGGCGCTCTGATTGCCGTTTCATAATGGAGAGACTTCCCTCCTTTAAAATGAAATCATGCGTTCCTAAAAAAGTGGATCAATGGGGGCCATTTTTCTTCATACCTCAAGCGACTTTTTTCCATCCGTTCTTCTCTCTCTTGATGACGTCCTCTATTTCTTTCATGCCAAGATCTTCATTTCTGATCAGTTCTTCAAAATGACCGCACTTGATACAGATATATGTTTGCAGATAAAACCGTCCCCATGCGGAGATCGGCAGGATGGAGCGGTCTCCCCGCCTCCCGTCGTAGGTATATATCTCCCGTGAATCGCACCTCGGGCAAATGCCGGATTTGAGCGTCGCAGACTTCTCCATGTTTTATAATGAAATATTCATCATCGTGCCTGTCTCGTGGGAATCCGCGTCGCTCGGCTCTTTGACTCGGGCTCTTTATCCCATAGTCTTTCTCCTGATCTCATTTTTTCCCGTTTTTTCTCTCATCGCTCCGTGATTCGTGTGGATGATCTCCGGCTCTTCCGTGATCTCTCCGGCTATTTTTGCGGAGATCCCCTCATCCCGGAGTATCGAGAGCGCTTCTTTTTTCTCATCATCCGAGACAACGATGAGCATCCCGTTTCCCATGTTCCATGTGCGATACGCTTCATCATCCCCTACTCCTCCGATTTTTTGGATCGTCCTCACCATTTCTGACGGTTCCCAGATATCCGGGAGCAAGGCTCCCACTTTTGATTTTTTGAGGATCCGGGAAAGATTTCCGGCGAGACCTCCTCCGGTGATGTGGGCAATCCCTCCCACCTCGATCCTTTTCTTTTCTCCATATCTCCCGATGAGTTTCAAAACGGCGCTGTGGAATATCGTTGAAGGCGTCAGCAGGAGCTCCCCCCATGTCTTTCCGTTCACTCCTTTCCCCCGATAGGAGAGTTCTTCCCTCTCGCAGATGTAGCGGACAAGAGAGAACCCGTTCGAGCGGAATCCGGGTTCGTAGAGTGAGATGACCGCATCTCCCGGCTTGATCTTCTCTCCGGTGATATATTTCTCCTTTTCGACGATCCCGACTGCGGAAGCATTCCAGATCGTCCGTGTCAGTGTGTTTCCGAGTTCCGCGATCTCTCCGCCGGGAATAACGACATGGTGTTCCTGGCAGGCTTTTGACAGTGAATCCATCATCATTTCGATTTCCCGCGAGGAGACCTTGTGCGTATCAATGGTGTTCGTGATCGCTATGAGTTCGGCTCCGACACAGACCGCATCGTCAGAGACCATGGCGAGGAGATCGTATCCCATCCCCTCCCAGATCCCCGTTTCCAGGGCGATCTCGATTTTTGTCCCGACGCCATCGCATCCGAGGACGAGATAGTGGGAACCGAAATCAAGCGCACCGGCGAATCCTCCCTCCAGAAGGATCGGCGCCCCGATCATCCCTTTTCTTGAGCTGAACGTGTCCATTGCGGCTCGATATGCTTTTGCCGAGGCTTTGTCGCCTTCGGTAATATTCACGCCTGCTTCTTTGTAGGTTGCCATTCGGATTATAAAAAAATGTTAATCGTCTTCATGGAGCGGATTTTTCCAGTGCTTCTCCTCATGGATCTTCCCGTGTTCGAGGCGGAGGACGCGGGGGGCGATGTTCTGCAGAAGCATCGGGTCATGTGTCGTGACGATCACGGTGACTTTGTCCTCGCGGTTGAATTTCTGAAGAAGCTTTGCGATCTCGATCGTGTTTTCCGGATCGAGATTCCCCGTCGGTTCATCTGCGATGAGGAGCCGCGGGGAATGGACAAGCGCCCTGGCGATCGCGACCCTCTGTTGCTCCCCCCCGGAGAGCTGGTGGGGAAATTTGTGACTCATCGCGGAGAGCCCCACCCGCCGGAGGATGCTCCCGACCTGAACTTCGATCTCGCTGTTCGATGCCCCGCAGACCTCAAGTACAAAAGCGACGTTTTCAAAGACAGTCTTCTTCTCCAGGAGTTTAAAGTCCTGGAATACGACACCGATCTTCTGACGGTATGACTGCATCTCGGACGACGAGAGATTTTCGATGACGAGCCGGTCGATCTCGATCCTCCCGGATGTCGGCTTTTCCGCTCCGATAAGGAGACTGATGAGCGTTGACTTTCCAGATCCGGAGACGCCGAGGATGGAGACAAATTCTCCTGACGCGATCTCAAAATCGACTTCGTCGAGGACGGTCTGTATCCCGTAATTTTTGGTGAGTTTGATAAAACGGAGCACTCTCAATATATAAATCGATTGTATTAAACCTCAGTTACGGGAAAATTTCGAGATGTTTTCTTGCTTTTTCTCTTCCTCCTTTGAAATATCTACTGTATTTTTCTTCTTCCCTGTTTCCTTTTTCTCAGGCGCAAGCCGGACAAGAGAATCACTGATTCCGTTTATCCAGTTGAATCCCAGATCTTTGATGTTCATCTTAAGCATTTCTCCGGATATCTTCCATCCCGGCTGTTCCCTGAGGAGGTTCATGATCTCGATGGCGGTCACTTTTTTTGAAAGCGAAAGCTGGACTTCTCTTTCTTTGTGCGTCGTGGAGACGACTTTGATCGCGCGGATATTTGCTTTTCGCGCCAGTGTTTTCAGCTCCAGGACTTTGAAAAGATTCTGGACTTCCCTCGGGACCTTCCCGTATTCCTCTGCGATCTCGATCTCTACCTCCCGGAGCTCCTCGAGCGTCTGGACAGAAGCGAGCTTCTGGTAATTGAGGATCTTCTCCTTTGTGTCCGCAATATATGTTCCGGGGATATACGCATCGATCGCGATCTCGATGAGGACGTCTGATGCTTCCTCTTCCTTGTCGGCTATTTTTTCTCCGGTCTCTATTTCTTTGATCGTCTGGTTCAGGAGTCTCAGGAAATGACTCACTCCCACAACGTTCACGGTCCCATGCTGGTTTACCCCCAGGATATCTCCTGCTCCGCGGATCTCGAGATCCCGCATGGAGATCTGGAACCCGCTTCCGAGTTCGGATGCTTCGATCAGTGCCTTGAGTCTCTTTTTTGCGCTGAAGCTCAGTTTCTGTGAAGAATGGAGGAGATACGCAAAGGCCTGGGTCTTTGATCTCCCGATCCGGCCTCTCAACTGATAGAGCTGAGAGAGGCCGAAGTCTTCGGCATTGTTGACGATGAGCGTATTTGCGTTCGGAAGATCGATTCCATTCTCAATGATCGTGGAAGAGACAAGGACATCAAATCTTTTTTCCTTGAATTCGAGCACGCGGTCTTCGAGGAGGTCTGATCTCATCTGACCATGGGCAACGACAAAGCTAGCTTCCGGGACAAGCTTCGTGAGTTTGTAGGCCATGGCCTCGATCGTCTCGACCCGGTTGTGGAGGAAATAGACCTGCCCTCCTCTCTTTACCTCCTTGAGGATCGCTTCGCGGATGAGGCCGTCGGAATATTTCCGGACTTCGGTGATGATCGGGAGTCTTCCCGGAGGAGGAGTGGTGATCGTGGAGATGTCCCGGAGTTTGTGGAGCGCGAGATTGAGCGTTCTTGGGATCGGTGTCGCGGTAAGCGTCAGGATGTATACTTCTTTCCGAAGTTTCTTAAACTTCTCTTTTTGCTTCACTCCAAACCGCTGTTCCTCGTCGATGATGACGAGGCCGAGGTCGTGCGGCCGTACGTCTTCACCGAGAAGCCGGTGCGTGCCGATGACGATATCGACTTTCCCTTTCTGGAAATCCACAAGGATTTCCTGTTGTTCTTTCTTTGTCTTAAAGCGGGAGAGCATCTCGATCCGAATCCCGAATTTGTCCATCCGTTTCTTAAAGGAATGATAGTGCTGATGAACGAGGATGGTAATGGGAGCGATCATGGCGACCTGCTTCCCGGATTCTACCACCTTAAAGGCCGCCCGCATGGCGACTTCAGTTTTTCCGAAGCCGACGTCTCCGCAGAGGAGCCGGTCCATGGGTTTGTCGCTTTCGAGATCATCCTTCATGTCCCGGATGGCAGCGATCTGTCCGGGGGTTTCCTCATAGGGAAAGTCAGACTCGAACTCCTCCTGTCTTTTTGTGTCAGGGAGGAACCGCACACCCTTTACCTGCGCCCTCGCGGCATAAATCTGAAGGAGTTCTTTTGCTATCTTTTCTGTCTCTTTTTTTACTTTCTTCTGGATGTTTTTCCACTCCACTCCTCCGAGCCGGGTAAGCTTCGGTTCTTCGTCTTTGTCGGAGATAAACCTGGAGATCTTGTCTGCCTGGTCTACCGGAACAAAAAGCTTGTCGTTCTGGAGATAGGCGATCTCCAGATATTCACGGATGACCCCGGAGACCTCCTGTTCGCAGATCCCAAGGAATCTTCCGATCCCGTGATCGAGATGGACGACGAGATCCCCCACCTTGAGGCTCGTGAGGAATTCCATGTTCGGCGCGGACATCTTGAGGTGCTTCTGTTTTTTTCCGTGGAGATGAAAGATCTCGCGGTCTGTGAGGAGGCATATTTTCTCAGACTGGTTTTGAAAAGAAGGCGGCACTGCTTCCATTTCCCCGGCATCAATGAGCCGGACCCCGCCCGCGTCCCCTTTTTTTTCCAAGCAGGGGATCTTCTCCTCCTGGAGGATGTTTTTCAGTTCCTCCCCCCTTTTGGTAAGGATGATGACATTCCATTCATTCGCTACCTTCTCCCGGAAATCGAGGAGAAGATCAGGGAGATTATAAAACTTGAGGACGGAGAGGAACCGGAGATGAACGGCGGTCTCTTCATTTTCCGGAAAAGAGGAGATCTCAACGGTCTTCGCTTTTGTCCGGAGCAGGAGGTCATAATCTGCATCGGAGAGTTCTTCGAGCTCGTTCAGTACCTGAATGTCTCCTTCGAGAAGCGCTTCTGAAAAGAGCTTCCGTTTTCCGTGCACAGCGATCGGATAAATGGATACTTCTTTGTACTCCCTCCCTATCTTTTTGCTCTCGGGGAAAAATTCAAATATGTTTTCCACCTCGTCGTAAGTCACTTCTATCTTGATCGGTCTCTCAAATCCGATCGGAAAAACATCGATGATGTTTCCGCTCCTCCGGTATTCCCCTTTCTGAAGGAAAACATCATACGTGAGGCTGTACCCCATTTCGATGAGCCGGTTGAAAATGTTCATCGCCGAAAGCTTTCCTCTCTTTTTCCCGATGACGAATTTCCCTTCTTCTATCCTCTCCGGGTCCGGGAAAAACTCAAGAGCGTCTTCCTTCGTGCAGAAGAATACATTTCTCCTTTCCTGGTCCTTTTTCAGCGTTTCCAGAGCCCATTCCCCTTTTTCTCTCTCCCTCTCTTCCGAAAAGGGAAGGGACCAGAAGCGGATGTTTCTTTTTGTGTCCTGAATAAAAAGCGGGGCAAGTGTCACTCCCTCATGAAGTTCATTTTTTTCCTCCATGACAAAGAGGATATTCTGCGTCTTCGGCGAGAGATCGAGAAGTTTTTGAAGGAGGAAAAGCTTTGATGAAATGTTCGGGACTCCCGAGATCGTGATCGTCGGAGATTCAGAGAATATTTTCCTTCCCCGCTCTCCAAAAAAATCCCCCTTGAAAAAGGAGCTCAGGAAGAGTGGGGTCTCAATATTCTTCCCCAGAAGATTCATGAATTGAAAATAAAAGTTCTCTCCAGGTGCGTGTGGAAAAAGCAGCTGTTAATAACCGGGACTTGTTTGAAAAAATCGGAATTCGTAAGTGCAAAATACCTAGAAACCGCGGGCTTTTTTATTCCTGCGACCTTCGTTATTGTTCTCTCTCTCGCGAAAGAAATCAAGATGTTCTCTCGTGTCTCAGATCTTAAGGGGCATGATGACATGGGTGAACCCTTTTTCTTTTTCCGGTTTGATGACGATCGGAGAAAGCTTCCCTTCTATTTCCACAAGCGCTTTCTCTTCATGGATGTTTTGAAGCACATCGAGGAAATATTGCCCGTTGAGTGCAACGGTATTGTCCTCGCCGCTCACCTCTGCCTCGACCTCTGACTCGTCGCTTCCGATCTCTGTCGCATCTGTGGTGATGACCACTGTTTTCGATTGCTTCGCAAAGGTGAACCGGATGTTGTTGTTGTTTTCTTTCGCAAATATACCCACCCGCTTGATGCCGAGAATGAACTCTGATATGAGCATGTTCGCCTGTGTTTTGTGGGCCTTTGGGATGATCTGTACGTAGTCGGGGAATTTTCCTTCAATAAGGCGGGATATGAGTTTTGTGTTCCCGACCTGGAAAAGGATCTGGTTTTTTGATGACACGATTTCCACTACATCCTCTTTTGCAGAAGAGAGGATCCTTACGAGCTCCTGCATCGTTCTGCTGGGAACGATGTTTTTAAGCTCCTGGGCGAACGTTTTTCCTTTGAGTTCCAGCACTTTTTCTCCTAATCGATAGGAATCTGTCGCAACAAAGCGGACTTCCTTCTCTTTTCCCCAGATATACACTCCTGACAAAACAGGCCTTGTTGTGCTGCTGGAAGAACAGAAAACAACTCCCTCTATCGCATTTTTCAGTTCTTCTCTCGGGAGAACGAATGTCTCTTCTTTTTCCACTGTTGGAATAACAGGGAATTCTTCAGAAGAAATCCCCTTGATCCTTGTTTTCGATCTCGTTGAATGAAGGTAAAGAGTCCCTCCGTCTTCAAGCACTATTTCAATGTCTTCGTCTTTGAGGTATCCGATGTAGGAGACAAGTATTTTTGCTGGAACTGTTATTTTTCCTTCATTTTTTACTTCGCACGGAATATAGGTCGTGATCGCGATCTCAAGGTTTGTTGCCGAAAGGTAGAGTTTTTGTCCTTCAGCATGAAGAAGCACATTCCCAAGGATGGGAAGTGTGTTTTGGGGATTAATCGCTTTTTGGACAAGAGAGAGTGATTCGAGAAGCTGTTTCTGCCGGCAAACCAATTTCATACATGAAGGAAGAAAGGAGCAAGACCAGAGTAGAGTTTCCTCTTTAAAAAATCAAATACCAATTTACATCCCCCTATAAAAAAGATGATGAAAAAATATTTATTATTAATAAGGGGATATTGACTTTTAAATAAAATATTATATTTAAAGTAATAATCAAAAGAAACGGGAGAAAAAGCCTGATCCAATGACGGATGAATAGAAAATGAGATCAGAAAAACGATGGTTTTTTCTTATCATCAACATATATGGAAAAGAGCGCTTACGAGAATATTATTTATTTTTTTGTGGACAGAGAAAGAGGGATTTTTCTTTGGTACAAAGAGAAAACGTTATGGAGAAAAAATTGAATCAGTGTGAGCAAACAAATACTTATCAAGGATTACATCAATTCCCGCTCCCGAATAGAAGAAAGATTCTCCCGATCCTCTCTTTCGTGGACATGTTTCACATAAGAAGAGTCTCCAACATCTTTTTCAACAGAAATCCCAGCCCCGACAAATGAGTTATTTCCGATCCTCACCCCGGGCATGATGCTCGTGTTTATGCCGACACGGACGTTCTTCCCGCAAATAAGCCCCAATTTATTCGTTTCTGAGCACACTTTTTTCCCGTGAATACAAACAGATACCAGTCCCTCATCAAGCCGGAGATTCCCGGTCTTTGCACCGGCGCCAAATGAAACATTTTCATCAATAATTGAATCACCGATATAGTTCTGATGCGTCCAGACGGATCTCTTGAGGTAAGACCGGGCAACCTCAGTCCCGTGTCCGATGACAGAGTCTGATCCGACATGAGACATCCGGACAAGGGTATGGTTTCCAATAACGGTGTTTTCTCCTATGTAAACAGGACCCTGAAGAACTGCAAAATCATAAACGCGTACGCCTTTTTCAATCCATACGGGGCCGGAGAGAGAGGCTTTCTCTGAAACAAAGGCCCCCTTGTGGATCCGGGATTTTTTTATAGAACCGAGAAACCGGTTCATGAGGGAGAGGTGATGCCATGGATACTTGAGGGACTGCCAGTATCCTTCATAGGCGACAGAAGAGGCCACGGCCCCTTCATCAAAAAGAGCCTGGAGCCCCGCTTCATAGCCGTACCCTCCTTCTTTCTTCTTTCTTATTGTTTTCAGGACACGGAAGAGAGAAGAAGGATTCCGATAGAGATGGAGAACAAGATTGATGAGAGAAGAAGGCTCTTTTCCCGCACCGGGCTTCTCATGAATTTCTTTCACATGTTGTTCAGAGTCGAGGACGAGATATCCACCGGGAAAATACTTGTCCACCTTTTTTCCACAGAGGAAAACGTCAGATTTCTTGTTTTTATAGTCCCGAAGCAGGGAAGAGAAGAACGACTTATCCACAAAGTCATTTGAACTCATAACAAGAAGCGGTTCTTTTTGAGAGAGGTGTTTCTCGGAATCGAGTACTCCGCCGAGCATCCCTTCATCAAGATCCACTTGTTTTGAAAATGTAAACCGCGGAGCGGACGACGGGAATTTTTCACGAATAAGAGAGACAAGAAGAGAGAAGTTGGACTCATTCCCGACGATATGGATGCGCCTTGTGAAACCTGAGGAAAGAAGCATTTCGACCTGATGCTCGAGAACAGTTTTCCCGAGGTATGGGAAAAATATTTTGTCTGAGAGCGGCCACATCCGGGACGACTTTCCCGCGGAGAGAAGGAGCACCTGTGGGATCATGGAGGGAGATTACGGTCACACTCATTAAACCATTTTTTGAGGAACCGGGAAAAGCCATTCTCCCGAGAACGAAGAAGGCTTCCCCCGGAATCCGTGAAGGAAAATGCCTTTCCGTCTGAGGAGAGATGGATATCGCCTGTTTCTTTTGTTAAAAGAACACTCGCCTCCTCCGCTTGTAAACGAAGCAAGGCCTCCGCATGAGGATGGCCGAACCGATTCTCTTCCCCTGCAGAAATTATTGCGAATTCCGGGTCGGCAGCGCTGAGGAAAAGAAGGGAAGAAGCCCCCTTGCTCCCGTGATGGCTTACCTTCAGGGCATTGCTCCGAATCGGGAAGGGCTCGCGGAGAAGGAGGGCTTCGCCTTTAAATTCAAGATCTCCGGCGAAAAGAACCGAAGTTTCCCCGTACCGCGCCATAATCACAAGGGAAGAGTCATTCGAGGAAAGCACACCGTCTCCGACCAGAGACCGGGAGGGAGAGAGGACGTCAAAAGAAACACCATCAATTAAAAAATCTGTATCAGCATTGAGAAAAATAAGAGGGATTTTCTCACGTTCGATCATCATGATGAGTTCCTGAAATTCCGGGGAGCCGCTGTTTTTCCCGGAGACGAGCACCCGCCGGACAGGAAATTTTTGTATAAGGGATACAGCACCAAGGAAGTGATCGAGGTCGGGATGGGTGATGATCATCGCTTCGATCTCCCGATGGAAAAAGGGAAGGAGTCCAGAAAGAGCGCGCGTGAAGGTCTCATCAGTCCCTCCGTCGATCGCGATAAATTTCCCGTTTGGTGTTTTAAGAAGGATCGCGTCTCCCTCGGGGATATGAAAAAAGACTGTATCGAATGATCCTCGGGAAAAACGAGCCTCCTCCAAGAAGAGGAGCCCGGCAAAAAGAAAAGAAACGAGAAGAGAGAGGAAGAGAAATTTCCGGGAGAGGTCCTTCATAGGAAGAATGAAAACAGCACGAGCATACAATTTTTAATTGTAAGACGCGGGGCTTGAAGAAAAATAGACTTGAGATATGATGAAAAAAAGCGAATACTCTGGCACTTTCTTATCATTGAAGTATGGACGACAGACAGCGACAACAGGACAGCTTCGAAGGAGAGTGCACAGAAGAAGAGAGAGCGCTTATCCGCGATACCCTTGCGAATCCGCAAAAAACAGTGGTCATCGAAATTCCGCCACGGACCAGGATCATCGGGATCAGCGCGATTATCGCCGGCCTCATTTTCCTGGCCCTCGGCTCGGCACTAAAAAAAGCGAGCGAATCTGCGTTCCGAAGAGATGAAATAGAGTTCGCCGCCAGCATGGAAAGAATCCGGATGCAGTCTGATGTCATTGAAACAGGACTGGACGAACAACTCATGAGACTCGAAGAAGCAGGGGCCATCCTTGATGCCGTGGAAAAGAAACTCAATGAGGAGAAGAAGTCCGGGAATCAGAAAGAAGAGGAACTCGCCCAAAAAAACCCCTCCTCAGTACACTGAGAAGGGGTAAGCTCCACTAACCAAAAAGAAAAAGGGAGAAGATTATTTGTTCTTCATCTTCTTTGTTCCCATGAAGGCAAAGACTGCTCCAAGCGCGAGGAGTACGACCGGTGCGCCGGTCTGGGCAAGGGCAGGGAGGCGGACGGACTGGATGGATCCAGCATTCTCATTTCCTGCAGCATCCGTTGCGGTGACCTTGTAAGTATATTCTGTTTCCGGTTTTCCTGCGGTCTCATAGGACTCTGCGGTTTTATCGAGAGACTTCCCGTTATTCCAGTCTGTTCCCTTGGTAAGACTTTCATACACGGTCTGGTGATCAACATCTTCAGAGATGCTCTTCAGCCACTTGAGGCTCAGGAGATAGTCTGTGATCCGGGCGGTTGAGGTGATGGTAAAGTCCGTAACATTTTCCGGAGCAGTGGTATCTGCAGCTTCATCGATGACGACCGGTTCGTCAGGATTTGTTTCATCGGCGGTCCCTTCGTCGGTCGGAGGAACATCAGTCCCTTCATCAGGGTTTTCGTCGACCGGAGGAAGGACAAAATCATCATCTTCTTCTGCGGCGCCGTGTTCCGGATCAACAACAGGAGCTGAGAAGAGGGGCTTTTCCCCCTCCGGGATCTCAGTTGCGTCCGTTCCGGTGAAGAATGCGGTATCAGTGACCCCGCTCTCGATCGGATTTTCAAATTCATCCTGGATCGAGGCGCTCACCGTGACTTTATAGGAAGACCCGGCGACCTGCGGCGTGGAAAGAGTGACAAAGGCAATGTCTTTGTGGACCTTTTCATTGGTCTCGCCGGCATAGTCGACTTTGTATTCCGCTTTTTCAACAGAAAGGGAGACGGTCTCGTCGTTCGCGTCGTTCACCTGAAAACTGAGTTCCGGGAGGACGTCAGGAAGAACGACACATTCAGAGAAGGTGATTTTTACCAGATTCTTCGTAAGCGCTTTCGCTTCCTGGACGACCGGAGCTTCTCCATTGTCGGAGCCGCATTCACTGGTTGTTCCGGGAGGGTTGCTGTATACGGAAGAAGGAGTAACGACGATCTCGTTTGAGTATTCGTAGCTCTTTTCTCCGTTCTCAAAAACTGCTTTTACGGAGATATAATACCGGACTCCGTTCGTAAGATTCCGGAGGACGTACGAGGTGTCTTTGCTTCCGGTGTCAGCGGTGTTGTCGTAGACATCGGCAAGGCCCTCGAGGACGGAATAGAGTCCCCAGGAGACCTCATACGATTTGACAGGATTTCCGTCTTCATCGGCGACCGCATCCCATGAGAGGGAAATGGCCCCGTTGTGAGGAGTTCCTGTAACATTCGCGACCACAGCGTGCTCTGCGGCGGAGGCCATGGACGAGCCCAGGAGAACGAATGCGACGGCAAGGGCCGCCATTCGAGCAGGGGCTCTCAAAAGAGAAAAGGAGTTCATGTTTATTTTGGTTAGATGGAGAGAAATGGCAGGTGTTCTGCGGTGAAGAGATGAGATTTTCTCAACACTTCAACTTATTATACACTTATTTATCAAAAAAGCAAAGGTTTTTCTTTAGGGAAACACCTCTCCGAGTTCTTCCGGGACAAGCGACCTGATATCAAGCCCTTCGGGAAGGCTTTTTCGGTATACCCCGCCGAACCCTCGCCCCTCGAGGATCCGGGTGTCGAAACAGAAAAAAGAGTACTTTTCTCCCTGAAATTCGAACAGGCGATAGAGTTCGCGCTCAAACCGGCCGATGCTTTTCGGGAGGATATAATCGGAAAATGCATTCGAAAAGAGTTTCTTTCGTTCTTCCATAAGCGGACTCCCGGGTGGATCGAACTGGAATTTTTGAAAGAACATAATGGGAAACGGACAGGCCGGGAGAGGAAATATGCCGGAAAAAAGAGCGCTCGTGCCAAGGAGGACCTTTCTTCCCGGAGAAAGAAGCAGGCTCCCGATCTTCGCCGCGCTTCCGCTCCGGTTGCTGAGGAGTATGATATTCCGCTTCTGGCATTCCGGAATGAGGAAGTCTTCGACCGCCTCGATCGTCCGCTGGGATGGAAAATGAGCGAGGATGTTTCCAGGGCCCGCCTTTATGATCTCCAGAAGCCACTCTCCCGATTTCTTCGGAGTGTTGTCCGCATCATGAAGACCATCGGGGACATAAAATCCAAGAAAGGACTCGGAAGGCCTTTTTCCGAGAAAAGAAGTGAGGACTTCCCAGTCTTCGGGGACATGAAACGGGAACGCCCACTGCCCAGACGCGGTCTTCGGGAAATATGATCCGATGAGAAGGAGGGAGGAATACGGGCGGAAAAAAGTTCCCAGCGCTTCATCGAGATCGACAATGGCGCGGACGCAGGTGACTTCATCAGACGGAGTGAGCTGAAAATACTGGACTTCGTTCTCTTTATTCTCTGTTGAAAAAAAATCACGGATAAATCGGAGCTCATGAACAAGATCATCAGAAAAGGATCCTCCTTCGTGAAGAGAAAGAAGATCTTCGAATGCGGATCCAAACTCTTTCCAGTCTTTCATCCGACGGAGCTCGGGAGTCACGGGAATATTCATAAGATACTCGTTCCCTTCGACCTGTCTCCTCAGAAATGCGCCGAGGAGGTCGAGGGAAAAGACGATCTCATCCCGGATTTTCTGGGGAAGGAGGGCGAGGAGTGATTTGATTTTTCCCGTGCCCGAGGAAGACTCGGTCGCTTTTGTCATGATATCCTCCAGGTTATCCGCGTTGAGCAGGAGAAGATGTTCTCCGGGGAATGAGGAGATGTTCCGGTGCGGGATAAAAAAGAGAGAATGCTGCGACATGAGGACATCCGGGAGACAGGATTTTCCGGGACAGGAATCGGGGCAGTCCCTGTGAAACTCGTCGCTCACCGATCCCGCGGCGCTCCACTCCTCGTGCTTCAAATTCGGAAGCTCGTGTTTTCCGCGTCCATAGTCGCGGATGACCTTGATCGCGACTTTCGTCTCGGGATCAGAGAACACCTCTTTCTTTTGAAACACTTCCCACTTTGTTTCGCAGATCATCATCTTCGGAGAGCGCATAATCGTTGCGAATCCGGGATGGTATGCTGTAGAAAGTTCTTCGAGAAGGGATTCGATTTTCTGAAAATCCCGCGTGTGGAAAGCAACACCGATCTTTTTTCCCGTGCGCGCAGAAAAACAGGCCGCAGCTTCTGTTGCGAGAATCAGAAGGTCAGTCGGAAACTTCGGACAGATCTCCCAGAGCGCCTTTCTCCCTTCCGAGAGAAGCGAGCAGACATCTTCACGGAAACGAAGGGCTTCTTCCGTCTTCTCGTCATCTCCTGAGAGGAGAGGTTTTTTCAAGTCAAAGAGGGAAGGAGGGGAAGGGTTTTTCTTTTTCTCTGTTCTCGCCTGTGTGAAAAAATACGCGCCGCTCCAGGTGGAACGGGAGAGAACATCCCGGATATCTTTCTTTGTCTCACGGGAAAAATCTTCCTCATATCTCCGGGCAAGAAATTTCCAGAGATCGATGTTTGCGAGTACGTCTGCAAGCGCGCGATGAGCCCCTTCGTGCTCGATATCATATTTTTTTGTAAGGACTTCGAGGGAATGACTTTCCTCATCAGGAAGGACGATCGTGGCGAGAGGATATGTGTCGATTTCCTCATGATCGAGTGGAAATCCCTTTTTTTTCAAAAAGCCTGTGTCGAAAGAAATATTATGACCGACGATGATATCATCCGGTTTTATAAACTTCTTCATGAATACATCACGGACTTCATGGAGAAGAGGCTGTCCTCTCAGGTCTTCTTCCGTGACTCCGCAGAGTTTTTTGATGAACGGAGGAAAAGAAAAATCATCACGGTCAGGAGCAATGAGACTCGAAAACGTGGCGACTGCTTTCTTCCCGTCCCACCGGACGGCAGATAATTCCCAGAGGTCTTCCGTATCGGGATTCAGGCCTGTGGTTTCGATGTCGAGAAAAAGGAGCAAGGTCTTTACGTAAGGTGCGAAGAGTATTTTCCTGGAATTTCAGGGAAAGGACAAGCGATGGGAAGTTAAAAAGTTTATAAAGGTTTGTAAAAGTTCAAACCTTCACAAGTTTTTTGGGAGTCACCCGTCCTCGGGTGACCCTTCCTACGGGAAACCTCTCCAGAGGCGCCTCCCAGACTTTCACGACAACTTTTATAAACTTTTATGAACCTTTATGTACTTTATCTAGAGAAATATTTCCCTCGGCTTCGCCCCTCTCGCGGGGCCGATATATCCTTTTTCCTCAAGGATATCGAGGATGCGGGCAGCGCGGGCATAGCCGACAGAAAGCCTCCTCTGAAGAAGGGATGCGGAGGCTTTTCCCGTGCTCCGGATCACTTCGAGCGCTTCTTCTTCGAATGTATCTTCTCCTCCGTCGAAGGAGCCGCCCTCGATTCCTCCTCCTGATCCCGGAGTCGCTTCTCCGATAAGATCGATCTCATCAAAGTCGACCATGGAGAGTTTGATCCGGTTCACCACCCGCTCGATCTCACTACCGGAAACAAAGATCCCCTGGATGCGCTGGGGCTTTGAGAGCTTCGGATTGGAATAGAGCATATCTCCTTTTCCGAGAAGATCTTCCGCCCCGGTGGCATCGAGCACAGTGCGGGAATCGATCTGTGAGGTCACGGCGAATGAAATCCGGGTCGGGATATTTGCCTTGATGAGACCCGTGATGACATCGACAGAGGGACGCTGTGTTGCGATGATGAGATGCATCCCGACCGCTCTCGCCATCTGGGCGATCCGGCAGATGAGGACTTCGGTATCTTTCCGGTATTGACGCATCATGAGATCAGCAAGTTCATCGATGATGATGACGATTTTCTCCATTTTCTTTTCCTCTTTTTCATTACACTCGTCGATATTCCGATACTTTTTTTCGCTTAATACCTGATACCTCCGCATCATCTCCACAACTGCCCACCGGAGTGCCGCGAGTGCTTTCTCCGCGTCCGTGATCACCGGAGTGAGGAGATGGGGGATCCCGTTATACGGCATCATCTCGATCCGTTTCGGGTCGATAAGGATGAGGCGGAGAAGAGCCGGAGAATGTTGGAAGAGGAGGGAAATGAGGAACGTGTTCACGCATACGGATTTTCCTGAACCGGTCGATCCGGCGATGAGGAGGTGTGGCATTTCGGAGAGATCGGCGATGATGGGCTCTCCGGATACATCTCGACCGATAGGAAGTTTTAAACTCAAAGTGGATTCAATGTATTCCGGCGATTCCATGATCTCCCGGAGATGGACGACGGTCCTCTTTTTGTTCGGGATCTCGATCCCGACGAGATTTTTCCCCGGGATCGGGGCTTCGATCCGGACGCTCTCCGCGGAGAGCGCGAGTGAGATCTCGCTCTTCAGATTCGTGATCTTTGAGAGCTTGAGATTTTCTTCGGGGACGAGCGTGAACTGAGTGACGGTCGGTCCGACATGAGCGGTGTGCATCGTTACGTTCACTCCGTAGTGCGAGAGTTTTGCCTGGATCTCCCTCGCCATGTCCTTGAGCTCGCTGTCTTTGATCAGGATTTTTGATACGGAGGGATTGAGGAGATCGAGCGCCGGGGCTTCCCAGTGGGATACATCCACTTCCGGGATCGTTTGCTGCTTCTTCTTCTCCGGAGTCACCCGTTTCGAGACTTCTTTTTTTTCAAACTGTGGACGCCTGATCTCCAGTTCCCCCTCTTTTTTCTTCTCTTCCTCCATGATTTTTTTCATTCCCTTCTCCACTTCTTTTTCAATATAGTGAGGCTTCAGGATAGTGAGCTGTTCCGCAGTCTTGATTTTTTCTTTTGAAGAAGAATGCTTCGGGATGAATATGGAACAAATCGCAAGAAAAAGTCTTCCGACACCCTTGATCGAAACCTGGAACGCAATGAGCCCTCCGACAATAAAGAACCCGAAGAGAAGGACTTTTGACCCCGTGTCCCCGAGGAATATCCGGAAAAAAAGACTTGCTGATACTCCAAAATACCCCGCGGCTTCCAGGGGATTATCGATGAACGGAGACCCCATACGGTCGCGCGGGATGACCATGGTCTGTAAAAACCCGGAAGCGCCGAAGAGAAGAAAAAAACTTCCGAGGAACGTGGTGAAATTAAAATTCACTTTCCTTCCGAAAAACGATGCGAGAGAAAGACCCGCGCAGAGGAAGGGGAGAAGCCACGAACCGATGCCAAAAAGTGAAGTGAGAACATTCCCGGTTTTTTCTCCCACGATCCCGAGATTACCCGAAAGGGTGAGGAAAAAGAGAACGGCAAAAGTTGCGAAAATGACCCCGGCGACTTCCTGGGAAATTGGCTTCGGAAGGTCGATCTCCACACGGGGAAGATTGGGGAGGAGTGATGTCCTCCGGGATCTTCCGAACGAGATGGTCGATCGCCGAAGTTTTTTCCTTCCTCTTGAGGCCATTTCCGTAGCGCATAAAAACAAGGGTATTGTGCATATTTTTCCTGAAAGAGGCAAATGACGCATACAAAAAAAGGCGGGAAAGCCCGCCTTTTTTGAAACCAGAAAAATGAGATTATTCTCCGGAAAGTTCCGCGATCGCAGCTTCGACGACATCGATCGGCATCGCACCTCCTATGGATTTCACTTCTCCCGTGGTGACATTGAGGACGATGTTTCCGGGGGTCCCCTGGACTCCCGCCGCCGCCGCTTCATCAACATCCGTTTTGATGACGCTCGCCATCTCACCGGAATCCAGGCAGGCCTGGAACTCACTCTGACTCACGTTGATGACGTTCGCGATCGTGGAGAGAGTCTCAACGGTATATGCCGCCTGGTCCGCGTAGAGAGTATCCGCGTAGAGCCAGAAGGCATCCTCTCCTCCGAGCTTTCTTGCGCACTCAGCTCCTTCAGCCTTTTTCTGAGCGCCCGGATGAAATCCGAGGGGGAAGTGCCGGTGGATCCATGCCACTTTTCCCGGATATTTGTCGACTACTTCCTGAGCAGTAGCGTGGAATTTTCCGCAGAAGGGGCATTCAAAATCGGAATATTCGATGAGGAGGATGTTCGCATTCCGGTCTCCGCGAACATGGTCTGTCTCCTTCAGAGGCGTGACGTTTTTCGCGAGTTCAGCTTGCCGGGCAGCTTCTTCTTCCGCTGCTTTGTTCTGATCCACCTGCTGTGCCGCAATGAAGGCGTTGATGCCATCTTCTACAGCCTTTTGAAA